>JANNVI010000057.1:0-50675 GCA_031414335.1 Gammaproteobacteria bacterium
TTCGCCATTGCTAACATTCGCATCGAGAATCCGGAAGCAGCGGCGCACACGCGCATCGGCTGGTTCCGTTCCGTGTCCAATATCGCGCATGCGTTCGCGATCCAGTCGTTCGTCGCCGAGCTCGCGGCCGCGGCCGGCCGCGACCCGAAGGACTTCCTGCTCGAAGTGATTGGCCCGGCCCGCATCGTGACGCTGAAAATGCCGGGCGATACTTACAACGAAGGCCTGGCACCGGAGCGTTATCCAGTAGACGCGGGACGGCTGCGCGCGGTCACTGAACTCGCCGCGCAACAGGCGGGCTGGGGCCGGTCACTGCCGACGGGCCGCGGGCTCGGCATCGCGGCGCACTACAGTTTTGCCAGTTATGTCGCCGCCGTCGTGGAAGTTGCGGTGGACGCGCGAGGTGAACTCACCATACCGCGTATCGATATGGCGATCGACTGCGGGGCGGCGATCAACCCGGAGCGCGTGCGCTCGCAACTGGAAGGCGCCTGCGTCATGGGCGTGAGCGCGGTGCTGTCGGGCGCAATCACCTTCAAGGCGGGCCGCGCGCAGCAGGATAATTTTCACCAGTACGAATTGACGCGCATGCCGGCGGCGCCGCGCGAGGTTCGCGTGCATATGGTGCCGGGCGACTACAATAGAGCGCTGGGCGGCGTGGGTGAACCGGGCCTGCCGCCGATGCTGCCGGCGCTGTGCAATGCGATCTTTGCCGCCAGCGGCAAGCGCATACGGCAGCTGCCGATCGGCGATCAATTGAGGTCATGATGCACAACTTCAGTCTCCGTCTTGCCGTCGCCAGCTTGACCCTGGTTCTGTCTGCTGCTGTGAGCGGCGCGCAGGCGCCAGCACCGCAGCCTAACGCCAAGCCCGCAGCCACCTACTCCGGGCTCGGCGCCGACAGCGTCACGCCGGAGATCATCGCCCGGTTTGCGCCGCCGGCGCTCGACCCGCGGGTCAGCCGCCGCATCCAGAGCATGCTCGACGTTCGCGGCGCCGGAGGCGGCCTGATCACCCGCAACGGTGAGCGACTGGTCTTCACCTGGAGAGTCACCGGCAACTCGCAGGTCTGGCGCATGGATGGGCCGATGCGCTTCCCGATCCAGCTGACAGGCGGTGAAGACAATACTTCTGTCACTGCCATGTCTCCGGACGATAAATGGATCGTCGTCAATCGCGACGTGGGTGGTCAGGAAAACCCGAGTCTCTACTGGATGGACATCGAGGGCGGCCCGCTGGTCGAGATCCAGCGCAAGGAGAAAGTACAGACGGGACTCGCATTCATTTCCGATGACAACCGCTGGATCTATTTCACGGCGAATGACATCGACCCCGCGTCCTACGCCATCTATCGCTACGAAAAGGCGACCGGGAAACGCGAACTGCTGTTCAGCGAGCCGGGCATCTGGCGAGTCGCGGATCACCGCGCCGACGAGCTGCTGCTGGCAAAATTGCTCGGCAGTGACCAGGTCGAGTACTACAGCTACGACCTCGCGACCCGGAAACTCACCCCGCTGTTAGGTCAGGGCGAGAAAGTCCGCTACTCGGCCAGTTTTGGCCGCAAACCCGGCACGCTGATCGTGCAGCACGACAAGCGCGGGGATTTCTACCGGTTGTACGAGTGGCAGGCCGGCCGGGAAACACCGCTCTCGCCGCAGGTTGCGCACGAGGTCGACAGCTTCAGCATCGACGACGCCCGCACGCGAATTGCCTACACCACGAATGAGGATGGCTACACCCGGCTGCACGTGCTGGATGCAAACACCTACCAAGAACTGCCGCTCCCGGCATTACCCGACGCGGACAACGTGTTTGCAGCCGGCATGTCGCGCGACGGGCGCTTCCTGGGTATCGGGATCGATGGCGCGACGCTGCCACCGACCGTGGCGTTCTACGACTGGACTACGCGGCAACTGGTGCGCTGGCGCGCGGCGTCGACGCCCGAGATCGACACCAACACCTTTGCCAAGGCGAGCCTCGAGACCTATCCGGCGCGCGACGGCACGAAGATTCCGATGTTCGTATGGCGCCCCAAGGCCTGCGCCGACTCCGTGTGCCCGGTCGTGGTCGAATTCCACGGCGGCCCCGAAGGACAATCGCAACCCGGTTTCTCGCCGTACGCGCAGATGTTTGTCGACGCCGGCTTCATTTTCATCGAGCCTAACGTCCGCGGCAGTTCGGGTTACGGCAAGACCTGGCTCGATGCCGACAACGGCCCGAAGCGCCTGAACGTCATCACCGACATCGAGGACTGCGGCGTTTACGTTCGCAAGGCCTTCGCGAAGGACGGCAAGGCGCCGAAGGTCGGCGTCACCGGTGGCAGCTATGGCGGCTACGCCACGCTGATGGCGATGACCTACTTTGCCGGCACCTACGACGCCGGTGTCAGCGAGGTCGGCATCGCGAACCTGCTCACGTTCCTCGAGAACACAGCGCCCTACCGCAGGGCGCTGCGCGCCAGCGAATACGGCGACCCGGTGAAAGACCGCGCCGCGCTGATCAAGCTGTCGGCGACCACGTACGTGGACCGCATCAAGGCGCCGCTGCTGATTATCCAGGGTGTCAATGATCCGCGTGTTCCGGTCGGCGAGGCCTTGCAGATGCACCAGGCACTGACGGATCGGGGCATTCCCAGCGGCCTGATCCTGTTCGCCGACGAGGGCCACGGCGCGAGCAAGCGCAGCAACCAGGTGCTGTCGATCGGTCACACCATCGCGTTCTTCGAGAAACATCTCCAATGAAGGAACGCAAACATGAAGCCGCTTTGTTCAAGGCCGCCCTTCTCGCCGGTGTTCAATATGCCGAGAAGCGCAAGGCCGCCGTGTTCGAACCCACCGACTCGGCGAGCGAGAAGGCATTGTTCGTCTATCGCCTGCTGGTGCACGACAAGCTGATCGCGCCGATGCCCGAGGAACAGGTCAGCGAGAAAACCATACGGCATCGCCTCGCGACCTGGTATGCGCATCAGCTGCCCACCGGGCATCCGCTGCTGGAGTAGACAGACAGACATCACTACGCTGGCAGCCGTCTCGAACTCGTAATAGGGGTGACTCGCCTACTCCTGGAGATTCCAGGACTCGGGTGCCATCGACGTAGCCGTCGACGCGACCGTGCTCTGGTTCCACAGGTAGCCGTTGTTCCACAGGTAGCCGTTGTTCCAGAGATAACCGTTGTTCCACAAGTAGCCGTTATTCCATAGGTAACCATTGTTCCAAAGGTAGCCGTTGTTCCACAGATAACCCTGGCTCCTGGCAAACGTGTTGTTCCAGAGATATCCATCGGCGGTGATACGGTTGCCGACGTAGTCGAGCACGTAGAACTGGCCGGTGGCCGCGTCCTGACGCGCCGGGCCGCCGAAGTGCTGCGTGCCCGCGATGTCGTTAGCAATGTTGAGGCCCTGGTTGGCGCAGTTCAGCTGAGTGTTGTAAACCGCGTTGTAGGCGTTGACCATTCCGGCGCCCTGCTGGAACACCGAGTAGGCCGCCGTGCCGTTCTGACGCACCGACGAACTCGCCGAGCTCATCAACCGGCACTTGATCTGATCGGGTGTCAGCGAGGGGCTTGCCTGCAGCATCAGCGCGACGACGCCGCTGGTGACGGCCGCGGCCTGCGACGTCCCGGACATGATGAACATTCGATAGGTGCCGCTCTGGAATTCCGGATGATTCGCGGCGAGTGACTGCTTCGCCTTGTCCATCAGGCCCGCGAGGTGACCGCCCGGGGCAACGATGTCGGGTTTGATGAAGCCCTCGTAGGTCGGGCCGGTGGAGGAGAAGGACGCTACGCCGTCATCGGCGGTGTTGTTAGGTGTCCAGTTATCGGTGGTCGCGCCGACCGTAATCACGTAGGGGTTGTTGCCCGGCACGGAGATCGACTGCGCCGTCGGGCCGAAGTTGCCGGCCGAGGTCACGACGACGATGCCCGCCTGCCAGAGCTTCATGACCGCCTGGTTGATCGGATCGTTCCAGTAGAACGACTGCGGCCGCGCGCCGAACGAGAGGTTCAGCACGCGGATGTTGTAGGTCGCTTTGTTAGCCAGGATCCAGTTGAGGCCGTTGATAACGTTCGCGTAGCTGCCGCTGCCATTGATGTCGAAGGCCTTGACGCTGACCAGTTTCGCCATCGGCGCGATGCCCTGCGGCTGGTTGTTCAGCACCGGGTCCGCGGTGTTCGAACTCATGATCAGGCTGGCGACATGCGTACCATGACCGTTGGTGTCGTCGAAAGCGGCAGCGTTGCTGCTGTCGACCAGCACGTTGTTGATCGCGTCAAAGCGCGCGACCATTCGCTTGACGCCGTTGAGGTCCTGGGAGATGTACTGGTTCGAGTTCAGCGTGCCAGTGTCGAGCACCGCGACCACGACGCCGGCGCCGTTGATGCCCTGCGCGGCGAGTTGGTCAGCGCCCACCATGGCGCGCTGGTAGATATCGGGAGTCGTGCCAACCGCCTGCGTCTTGACCGACGCATCGGCGATCAGTTGCAGATCAGCAACCTCGCGCAACTGCGCGACCTGCCGCGGCGTCAGGTCCGCAGACACGCCGTTGATGATCGGTAGCTCGTGGGTGATGCGGCCACCGGCTGTGCGGACCGCTTTCGCGACCGTCGCGGTGTCCCGGCCTTCGACGATATAGCCAGACGCCGGCGCAGACTCCGAGGCCGTGGAACTCACTGGCACTGCGCTGGTTAACGCCGTTACCGCGAGTGCGCCGAGCAGCTTGAGTGTGATGCCGCCAATTTTCATGTGCGTTCCGGGTCCGTGGGTTGCGATTCAGTGAGGCCATTTCACCGCAACGGGACCTGTAGCGACGCTGTGCGGTACGTCTCAGTACCGGCCGGCTAACGTGACGCGGCTCTCATAACGCAGGTGTCAAATAGCCGTCGCTCGAACGAGCCAACGGGAGTTCGGAGCTAACTCGCGATCGCAACACCATCGTCGCCTGCAACAGCAGCCGACGACGCAAGTTTGATCGGCGGGAAGAAATCGCCGAGGCCCTGCTCGCACCCGAGATCTGACATATTGCGGCGGGTCGCCTCGTCGTCGATCCCGGGAGCGATGGTGACCATGCCAAAGGCTCGCGCCAGGGCGATGGCGCCGCGGCAGAATCGCTCTGCCGACGGTTGTTGCGCAGCCGCGAGGCTGTAGCGGCGATCGATCTGCAGCGCCTGCACCGGCAGCTGCGCGATGTTCGACAGCGAACTGAAGCCACGGCCGAATTCATCGATCATCACGCTGACGCCGATGGCGGTCAGCGCGGCGATGATGCGTTCGGCTTTCGGAACCGCAGCGATGGTCTTCTCGGCGATGCGGATTTCGATGCCGCCGGGCGCCAGGCGCTGCGCCGCCAACTGGGCTTCAAGATCCTTGACCAGCGTCCCGGCCACGAGGTGGTGGCGCAGCGGCGCAAACGACAGCCGGGTTTCCGCACCCGCCACCGCGCGCACGGCGGCCGCGTCCGCCAGACAGCGTGCTAACGCGCAACGTGACAACGCCAGCGCGAGGCCGGTCGCTGCTGCGATGGGCAGGAATTCTTCCGGTGCGACCGCGCCGCGCAGCGGGTGCGTCCAGCGCATGTAAGCCTGCACGGCGGCGAGCTGTCCGGACTTGAGGTCGTAACGCCCCAGATAGCGCAGCTGGATCTGATTGCCGGTGATGGCTTCGCGCAGCTCGCGCTCCAGATCCATGCGCATCGCGGGCAGCATGCGGATGGTGTCCGAGTAGAACTGCAGCGACCCCGCGCCGCTGCGCCGCGCCTCGGCGAGCGCCGCGCGCGCGTGCTCGAGCAGCGACTGCGGCCGTGACGCGTCTTCGCCGTGAACCGCGACGCCGGTGCAGGGCGCGAGCTGAAAACACGCGTCACCGACTTCCACCGGCAACTGCAGCGAATCGCAAATCGTCTGGATGGTGCTGCGCATCGCCTCGCGCGCCTTCGCGCCTTCGACCACCACCGCCAGCAGGTCTTCACCGAGCTGACCGATGTACCAGCTGGGCTCCTGTGCCGTCGGCTCGCTCGTGCACTGCGGCAGCCGGCGTAACGCTGTGGTCGCGACACGGTCGGCGATCGAAAAATCAATGCTGCGGCCGATATCCGCGAGGCCACCGAGACGGATTACGCACAGCGCCAGCGGCGTGTCGCTCAAGGTTGCATCCGCGATCGACTGCTTCATGCGTTGCATGAATCCGCGTCGCTCCATGCCACCCGTGGTGGCGACGGATGGCGCATCGGTGGCGCGCGTGCCGGCGGCCTCCGCGGTCTCGGTCAGGTCGCGGATCACGCATAACACGCGTTCGCGCCCCTGTGGACTGACACGCGCTTCGTAGTTGCGATCGCCGTCGACATAGGTCGAGCTGACATTGACGCGGCTCGCCAGTGCCTTGCGCAGCATCTGGGTCAGCCGCGGTGCAATCGGCGCGAGCCAGGTGTCCGTGATATTGCGGCCGACCAGAAGTTCCGGGTCCGGCCGGTCTGTCAGGCGCCGTCCGCCGAGGCAGGCGGTGATCACGCCATCGCGGCGCACGAAGGCCACCAGGTCCGGCAGCGCCTGGATCAGCGAATCGCTCATTACGCATCGCCGTTATTGCGACCGCTCAGGGTCCGCAGGCCATCGACCGTGTCCTCGGTAATCAGCGACCGGCGGCGAATTTCCAGAATGCCCTGGCGACTCAGCGCCTCGTGATCGGTCTCGACCAGCTTGTCGAGATTGGGCACTTCAGCAGCGAGCGCCGTGCCGGCCCAACCGAGCCAGTCGTTGCGGTCGCGTTTGGCCTGGTACATCGCACAGTCGGCCAGCGCCAGCGTCTGCTCCCAGCTGACGCTGTCCGGCGCGCAGTCGACAAACGGATACGGTGCGAACCCAATCGAGCAGCTGGTGCGCACGGCCTGCCCGGCATGGGCGCGGAAAATTTGCTTGGCAACGGTCGCGCGCAGGCGCTCGGCCAGCAGCGCCGCGGTGTCGAGGTCGGCGCCATGGCACATCATCACGAACTCATCGCCACCCCAGCGCACCACAAAATCCGAGGCGCGACACAGGCGTTTCAAAATATCGGACACCTGCATCAGGACGTTGTCGCCACCTTCGTGACCATGTTGGTCGTTGATCGGCTTGAGGTTGTCGAGATCGACGATGATGAACACGAATCGCGGTGGATTGGCGTCCGCGCCGGCGGCGGCATGCTGCGCAAAGATCCTGGAGATCGCATTGTGCAGGAAGCGGCGATTGCCGAGGCCGGTCAGCGGATCGGTGATGCTCGCGTCCTGCAGCTGCCGGTTGACGGTTTCCAGTTCCACATTGCGCTGCGCCAGTTCCTCGGTGCGCTCGGCAACTTCCGCGCTGAGGCGGCTGGTGTACGCGGCTTCGCGCTGCAGCTTGCGCTGCTGTGCCGCCCACACCGCAAACAACGCCAGCAGGAATCCGAGCGCATACAGCGCATAGGCCCACCAGCTCAGCCACGGCGGCGTTGCCACCTCGAGCGGCATGGCCAGGCCGCGCTCGTTCCACGCGCCGTCGCTGTTAGCTGCGCGCACCCGGAACACATAGTGGCCGCCGGAGAGGTTGGTATAGGTCGCCTGGCGTTCGTTGTGCGCCTGCACCCAGGTCTTGTCGAATCCCTCCAGCATGTAGGCGTAGCTGTTAGCCTGGGGTGCGGTAAAATCCAGCGCCGCAAAACCGAAGGTCACGACATCGTCGCGGAAGCCGAGACTGATTTTCGCGATCGATTGCAGCGAGCGGTCGAAATCGACCAGCGTGTTGAACCTGGCGAACTCGGTCAGCACTACCGGCGGCGGCAATTCATTGAAACGCAGCCGATCGGCGAAGAACGCGTTGTAGCCGCGCGCGCCGCCGAAGAACAGCTCCCCGGAGGGACTCTGGTAGTGAGCGCCAAAATTGAACTCGTCGCTCTGCAGGCCCTGGCTGCGACCGAAGCTGCGAACTTGCCCATCGGCCGGATTGAGGCGCGCCAGGCCGCGGTTGGTGCTCAGCCACAACAGGCCGTTAGCCGAGGACTCGATACCGTAGACCGTACTGTTAGGCAGGCCGTCGGCTTCAGAGTAGTTGCGGAAACTCAGCGGTTGCTTGCCAACGGGCGTGCCGATCACGCGATCCAGGCCACCGCCGCGCGTGCCCACCCAGACGCCGCCGCGCTCATCGACATGCACGGCATAGACCGTGTCCGCGCTCAGCGACTTAGGATCGTCCGGCGCATGTGTGAAAGCACGAAACCGCCCCGATGCCGGGTCGAGGACATTGAGTCCGCCGCCGTCGGTGCCAATCCAGATGAGGCCGGTGCGATCTTCGGCCAGCGCGGTTGCGCGGTCACTCGACAATCCGGCTGCGCCATTGCGCTGGATGGGGTAACGGGTCACCTTGCCGGTATCCGCATCGATGCGCGCCACGCCGCCGCCATAGGTACCAACCCAGATGCGGCCGCGTGAATCGCGCAGCATCGACATGACCCCGGGCGCGCCGAGCGAGGCGGGATTGGCGGGATCGTAGGTGAAGCGCTTGAATTCGCCGCTGCGGGGGTTGAGTCGCGCGACGCCCGCCGTCATGGTTCCGATCCAGATATGGGTGTCGTCGGCCGCCAGCGCCATGACGTTGTCGTCGCTCAGGCTGGCTGCACGGCGCGGATCGTGGCGGTAGCGTGTAAGTGCGCCGGTCACGCGGTTCTGCGCGAACAGGCCCGAACCCATGGTTCCCACCCACAGCGTTCCCTGCCGGTCTTCGACGAACGACGCGATGTTGTTTTCATCGCCCTCACCCAGTTGCTGATGGCCGAAGGACCAGGAGCGCGGATTCCAGCGCGCCGTGCCGCCGGACTTGGTGCCAACCCACAGGAGCCCGCTGCGATCCTGAAACAGGCTGACGATATGGTTGTCTGGCAAACTGGACAAATCGGCCGGCGTGTTGCGAAACGTTGTCAGGCGATAGCTGCGTCGATCGAGCAGCGCGAGTCCATCCGTGGTGCCAATCCAGAGTCGCTGTTCGTTGTCTTCGAGGATCGCGGTGACGCTGTCATTCGGCAGACTGTTGCTGTCGCCCGGTCTTTGCCGTATCACATCGAACGCGTCCGACACCGGATCGAAGTGCGCCAGGCCGTGGTCGGTGCCGATCCACAGCGCGCCGCGGGAATCCACGCGCAGTGCCTGCACTTTGACCTGGCCCGACTTGACACCTAACGACGCCGTGAGGCGGGCGGTGTACGAGCTGATGTGGCCGCTCGCGGGTTCGATGCTGTCCAGGCCCGCAGCTGTGCCCACCCAGACTGCGCCGTTGATATCCGCGGCGATTGCAAATATCGAGTCATCGCTCAGCGACACGGCGCTGGTCAGGTCGCGGTGGTACTCACGCGCCTCTTGGCTGCGCAGGTCCACGACGCGCAGACCGGCATTGCGCGTACCAACCCACAGGCGTTGAGCGGCGTCGATATAGAGCACGCGCACCTGGGCACGCGGATCGACCCGCAATTTGCCGCTGGCGTCCGTGGGCGGAAAGAAACGTCCGTTGACTGCATCGCGCCGCATCACGCCGCCGCCCGCGGTACCGACCCACAGCTGGCCCTGCTGATCCTGCGCCAGGGCCGCGACCCAGTTGTTAGGCAGGCCGTTGACGGTATTGCGATCGCGCATGATGTGCGTCAGCGTATAACCGTCGTATTTATTGAGACCGTCCTCGGTGGCTATCCAGATGAATCCGGCCGGGTCCTGCGTGATTGCGTGTATAGCGCCCTGCGACAGTCCTTCATCCGCACCGAAACGCGTGAACCGCGCCGTGGATTCGGCGAATGCATTGGCGCCGCAGAACAGCAGCAGCGCGGCCGCGAGCGGCCAGCGCCAGACGCAGCTGGAAGAGCCGGTTGCTGCGTTATGTTTCTTTGCGGGACCCTGGTGCAATTTCACACAATGCCTGTTTTCAACGGACACGAGCCACAGCGAGTCAGCCCTGACACCTTACTAACGACCAACGTAGGTCAAACGTGAGGGCACCGCCGTGATGGATGTCACGCCGAGCCAGGCACCACCTGTCGAGGGAATCTAGGCGCGAAGATTATTGCGACCCCGGCGATCGTGAACGCCGGCGCGGCGCGCGGTCGCAGGCCTGCAAACCGTGCAGTCGGTCACATAAGCGATCGGTCAAGTCCGGGGCCGAAAAGTCCGTCAGCCGGTGTTGCGCAGGCCTGCGGCGACGCCGTTGATCGAGATATGAATGCCGAGTTGCACCCGTTCGTCGGCGACCGCGGACGGTGGGTGCGCGCGAAAGCGCCGCAGCAGCTCGACCTGCAGGTGATTGATCGGATCGATATACGGGAATCGATGTTCGATCGAGCGGGCCAGTGCCGGGTTCGAGGCCAGGCGTTGCGATTCGCCGGTGACCAGGTTCAGCGCCTCCTGGGTCCGGTGCCATTCCGCGGAAATAGTCGCGAAAATCTGCTTCCCCAGCGCGCGATCCTCCACCAGATCGACATAGCGGCGTGCGATTGCCAGATCGCTTTTGGCCAGCACCATGTCGACATTTGACAGCAGCGTGTGGAAAAACGGCCATTCCCGGTACATGCGCTGCAACAGCCTGAGCTGGCGCGCCCGGCCTTTCGTGGTGGTGCCTAACACTGTCGTAATCGCAGAGCCGAACCCGTACCAGCCCGGCAGGCCGACGCGACACTGGCCCCAGGAGAAGCTCCAGGGAATGGCGCGCAGGTCCGCAATGGCGCGCCCCGCCTTGCGGGACGCCGGCCGCGAGCCGATATTCAGTTCTGCGATTTCACGAATCGGAGTCGCGGCGTAGAAATAGTCGGTAAATCCAGGGGTTTCATACACCAGCTGGCGGTAGGCGGCAAAGCTCGCGCGCGACAGCGCCTCGGCGGTCGTGGCGAACAATGGCGGCGCGACATGCGTCGTGGCTAACAGAGATGCCTCGAGCGTGGCCGCCACCAGGGTCTCGAGATTGCGGCGCCCGATTTCCGGATTGGAATATTTCGAGGCGATGACCTCGCCCTGCTCGGTCAGGCGCAGCTGACCGCGGACCGTGCCCGGAGGTTGCGCCAGGATCGCTTCGTAGCTTGGTCCGCCGCCGCGCCCCACCGTGCCGCCGCGGCCATGAAACAGGCGCACCGTGATGCCGCGGGCATCGCCGCGCGCATCGAACAGATTTACCAGGTCGACTTCGGTGCGGTAGAGCTCCCAGTTGCTGGTGAGGAAACCACCGTCCTTGTTGCTGTCGCTGTAGCCCAGCATGATGTCCTGCACACCGCCGCTGCGCTTCAGCAAGGCGCGCACACCGCGCAGCTGGTAGTAGTCGCGCATGATCCCGGCCGCATGACGCAAATCGGCGATGGTTTCGAACAGCGGCACGACGATCAGTGCCGCGCGCCCGTCGCCCTGCAGGCCGCCGGTGAGGAGACCGCACTCTTTCTGCAGCAACAGCACCTCTAACAAATCCGAGACACTCTCGGTGTGCGAGATGATGTAATGACGGATCGCCGCGGGCCCCAGGCGGCTGAGCCAGCTGTATGCGGCTTCAAAGACCGCCAGCTCCGACTGGGTCAGCGCGCTGTACGCAACCCCCCGGACGCGCAGCGGCCGGACATCATCCAGCAGCCGCAGCAGCAGTTGGCAGCGCGCGGCCTCCGGCAGCTGCGCGTAGTCGGGCTCGAGTCGCGCCCGCTGCAGCAGCTCGCCGACCACCGCCGCATGCACATCGCTGTTCTGGCGCAGATCAAGCGTTGCCAGATGAAAGCCAAAAACCTGCACCGCGCGCAACAGCGGTTGCAGTCGCAGCAGGCACAAACCTTCGCCATGGTGCTCGCGCAGCGAGGTCTCGAGGATGCGCAGATCCGCGAGGAACTTATCCGCGCTGGCATACGCGGGCAGCACCGTCACCGCCCGATACAGTGACGCCGCGCCGGTCAGCTCCTGCAGCGTTGCGGCCAGCCGCGAATAGATGCCGATCAGAGCGCGTCGATACGGCTCGTCAGCGCGATGCTCGTTAGTATCGGCCGACCGGTCCGCCAGGGCCCGGAGTGCCGGCGTCACCGGCACTAACGACGTCGACATCGATAACTCAGCGCCCAGCGCATTGACCTCGTCGAGGTAGTAGCGAAGCGCCGTCTCGGATTGCCGCGACAGGGCGCGATTCAATGTGACCGCGGTGACGTTAGGATTGCCGTCGCGGTCGCCCCCGATCCAGTGACCGATGCGCAGAAATGGTGCAACCTCGCGGCCGTCCAGTCCGTGCTCGATGTCGGCATACAGCCGCGGCACCTCGCTGAAGAAAGTGGCCTGATAATAGGACAAGGCGTTTTCAATCTCATCCGCGACGCTGAGGCTCGCGGTGCGCAGCATGCGCGTCTGCCACAGTTGCGTGACGCGCGCGCGCAAGGCGAGTTCGTTGTCATCCCGCTCGCGCTGGGTACGCAATTGGTCGCGGACGCCGATCAACTCCGCAATGCCGCGCTCGGCATCGAGGATGCTCTTGCGCTGCACTTCGGTCGGATGCGCCGTCAGCACCGGCGACAGGTAGGCGTTTTTCAGCAGTTTCGCGGTCACCTCGCTGCTGATGCCGGCGTGCTGCAGGCGCTTGAAGGCGTGCGCCAGCGAACCGGCCTGCGTGTGCGCGAGCTGTTCGTGGTGGAGGCGGCGCCGGATGTAGTGCCGGTCCTCGGCAATGTTCGCCAGGTGCGAAAAATAACTGAAGGCGCGGATCACGCTGACCGTCTGCTCGTTGCTGAGGTTGCGCAGCAGATGATCGAGCGTACGGCCCGCGGTGGTCTTGCGCTTGAGGCGATACTGGACCGACAGGATCCGGATGCGCTCGATCAGCGCGAACGCCGCCGCGCCGTCCTGCTCGCGTATCACGTCTCCCAGGATCCGGCCTAACAACCGGATGTCTTCCACCAACGGGCGGTTCTTGGCGGCGGCGGCCCGGGTCACGGCAGATTCTCGATCTTTACCACACTGCCCAACGCCTGCGGATCGTCGGGATTCTTGACGACCGTCACATACAGGTCGCGCTCACCGGGCCCGAACGCGACGTTGGTAGTGCCCTCGCCCGCGGCGATCGGAAACACATGCAGCAGCTTGCCCGCGGGAGAAATTTTCAGGATCTTGCCGCCGAACCACTGGGCGACATAGATGTTGCCCTGGCGGTCGACCTTCATGCTGTCAGGTCCCAGCCACCAGGATGTAACCTTGTTAGGCGTCAGCACGTTGAGCAGTGCGAAATTCGCCCGGCCTGCAAGCGACCCATCCGCGTCAATGTTGAACTTGAGGATGCAGTTGCCAACCGTTTCGCTGACGTAGAGCGTTTTCTGGTCAGGCGACACGCCGATGCCGTTGGCGTAGTTGAGATTGTTCGCCACCTCCAGCCACTTTTGGCTGCCCGGTGCACGATAGAGGATCTTGCCGGCCACCGTGGTCGGCAGGCTCTGGTAAGGACCGAACAGCGTTGCGTAGGCGCCGCCGTTTGCGGTGACCACGATGTCGTTGATGCCGCCGGTGAACTTGACGCCCTTGTCGTCGGCGTCCCAGCGCCGCAGTTGTTTGCTGGTCATGTCGAGTTCGAGAATTGCGCCGTGTTCATCGGTGCAGGCCACCAGAAAAGTTCTTTGCTTGGTGAGTGCGAGCCCGTTGTGAGCACAACCGGCCAGCTTGTTGAGCACCGTGATCGACTTGCCGTCCCATTTTGACAAGGTGCTGGAGATCCAGCCAACCCAGTACAGGTTGCCGTCGACATACAGCGGCCCCTCGGGACCGAGGACGCCGGTCACTACGGTCACTTCGCCAGCCGCGGCAGCCGCGCCTGCATACGAGGCGAGCAAGATGGCGCAGCCGATCTTGAACTTCTTCATATCCGATCCCTGGTCATCCGTTCTTGCTCAGGCGCAAATCCAGCCAGACGGCGAGAGCTAACACCAGGCCGCGCGCGATGTACTTGGTTTCAGGCGCCACCGCCATCAGCGTCATGCCGTTGAGCAGGCTCGCCATGATCAGCGCGCCAAAGAGTACACCCACAACCGTGCCGCGGCCGCCGCGCAGGCTGGTGCCGCCGATCACGCAGGCCGCCACCGCGTCCAGTTCCATCAGCGAGCCCACGGTGGATGTGGATGCGCCGGAGTACGCGGTCTGCATGAAGCCGGTCAGCGCAACGACCACCCCCATCAGCGCATAAGCGCCGATGATGGTCAGACGCACCGGCACACCCGACACCGTCGCGGCTTCTTCGTTGCCACCGATCGCATACAGATAGCGCCCGAAAGGCGTGTTGGTCGTGATCTGATGCACGACGGCCGCGACCGCGCCCAGTAGCAGCAACGCCAGCGGTACGCCGCGGTAGCCGTTGGCGATCAGCACCACCAGCACCACGAGCTGCGCCACCACGAACAGCTTCAGGAAAGTCAGCTCGGCCGTGTCGACCGCGAATCCAAAAGACCCGCGACGGGCACGGCTGCGCAGCGCCGCGGCCACCAATGCCAGCATCACCAGCGTCGCAACGACAAACCCCGTGTTCTTTGTCAGATAGTAAGTAGTCAGCGCTGAATAAACGTTACTGCCACCGCCTTCAACGACGGGCACCGTCTGATTCCGGATCACCAGCCAATGCAGCCCCCGGAACACCAGCAGCCCGCCCAGCGTCACAATGAACGCCGGAATCTTCTCGATGGCGATCAGCGTGCCGACCGCCGTCCAGACCAGCACCGCGCCAAGGGTCGCGATCAACAAGGCAAGGGGCGCGGGTACATCGTGCCAGAAGACCAGGACCGCCGCGACCGCGCCCGCCAGCCCGACGCCGCTGCCCGCCGACAGGTCGATCTGCCCGGGAATCAGCACCACTAACATGCCGAGCGCAAGAATCGCGGTGACCGAGAGTTCGACGGACAACAACGACAGGTTGCGGGCCGACAGGAACACCGGCTCGCGCCAGGCAAAGTACAGCCAGATCGCGATCAGGGCGATGACCATCGACAGTTCGCGCGTGATGCCCTTACCCACCTTACGCCACCTCCCGGGTCCGGCCCATGGCCGCAGCTAACAGGATTTCCTGCGTCGCCTGCGCACGCGTAAACGTCCCGCCCACGCGGCCCTCGCACAGCATCACGATGCGATCGCTCATGCCGAGCAGCTCGCCGAGTTCGCTCGATACCAGCACCACGGCCTTGCCGGCGCGTGTCAGGCGATTGATGAGTTCGTACACCTCGAGCTTCGCGCCAACGTCGATGCCGCGCGTCGGTTCGTCTAACAGCAGCACCTCGGGCGCGGTCAGCAGCACCTTGCCCAGTACGACCTTCTGCTGGTTGCCGCCGGACAGTGTCGCGACCGGCTGCTCCAGCGCGTGCACGCGGATGCGCAGTTCCGCCACGATGGATTTGGCGCGCTCGGCTTCCAGGTTCTTGTTGAGGAACGGGCCGCGGCGCATACCGGCGAGCGAGGACAGCGACAGGTTGAACAACACGCTCTGCGGCAACACCAGTCCGTAGCGCTTGCGATCCTCGGTGACCAGCGCCAGGCCGCGCTGCAACGCCTGCTGCGGGCTGCGGACGTCGCATCGTTGACCGTTGAGCTCGACCTCGCCCGCGGTGCGTACGCCCCAGTGACCGACCATGTGCATCAGCAGTTCGGTGCGCCCGGCACCCATCAGGCCGCCGATACCTAACACCTCACCGGCTGCGACCTCGAACGAGATGTCCTGCAGCACCGCGGGCGCATGACGGCGTGCCGCGACGCTGACATGCCGCAGCGCCAACAAGGTCGCGCCGCTTTCAGCGACACGCCGCGGATACAGATCCTCGATGGGCCTGCCGACCATCAGTCGAATGATATCCGCGGCGTTCGTGTCACTGACGTCGCGCGTACCCTGGACCGCGCCATCGCGCAGCACTGTAATGCGATCGGCGATCGCGAATACTTCATCGAGCTTGTGCGAAATATAAATGCAGGCGACGCCCCGCGCGCGCAGCCGGCGGATCAGCGCCAGCAGTGTGTCGATTTCGTGTTGCGACAGCGCCGCGGTCGGCTCATCCAGCACGAGGATCCGGGGCTGGCGCGCCACCGCGCGCGCAATCTCGACCAGCTGCTGCTGGCCGACGCCGAGATCGCCGAGCCGGGCGGCGGGATCGAGCCGAATGCCGCAGTCAGCCAGCACCGAAATCGCCTGTGCATAGACCTTGTCCCAGGCGATCAGTCCAAAACGGCACGGCAGCGCGCCCAGAAACAGGTTTTCGCCGACCGACATGCCGGGAAACAGCGCCAGCTCCTGGTGGATGATCGCAATGCCGGCGCGCTCGGCATCGCGGGTCGACTGAAAGCGCGCCTCGCGGCCCTCGATCCGTATGTCTCCGGTGTAGCTGCCCTGCGGATGCACGCCCGCGAGCAGCTTGATCAGCGTGGACTTGCCAGCGCCATTCTCGCCACACAAGGCATGCACTTCGCCGGCCCTGAGGTCAAAACTCACATCCGCGAGCGCGGTCACACCGCCAAAGCGCTTGACGATCGCGCGGGCTTCCAGCACCACGGCGCCACTCATCGAGGCTTACTCACGAAGAGGCTCACGAACCCGCAGTCACGGCCGCGGCGGACGCGCAGCCGGAGCGATGCCACGATAGACATCGTCGTAGCTCACCAGGCCATCCTTGATGACGGTGCTGACCATATTGTCGCGGGTCACGGTGACGACGTCGAATAACGATGACGGTATCTCGCCGGAGCCGTTGTTGACCGTCTGCTTCGCGACAATGACCTTGCGCTGCGCCATGCGCACCGCCAGCTCCGCAGCCCCCTGCGCCAGGGTCCGCAAGGGCTTGTAAATGGTCATCGCCTGCGTGCCCGCCGCAATGCGCTGCAAGGCGACGGCGTCGGCGTCCTGGCCCGTGACGAGTATGCGACCGGCGAGCCCTTCTTCCAGCAGCGCCTGGATGGCGCCTCCCGCGGTGCCATCGTTGCTGGCGAGCACGGCGTCGATCTTCGAACCCTGGGAGGTGATCGCCGCATTCATGATGCGCTTGGCGTTTTCGGGTTTCCAGTCCTCGGCCCAATCCTCGTGCACCACCTGGATGTCGCCGCGCGCCAGGTAGGGTGCTAACACACTGTCCTGGCCGGCCTTCAATTGCGATGCGTTGTTGTCGGTCTTGGCGCCGTAGATCCGGACAATACGGCCCTTACCTCCCGGCAGATGATCCACCAGGTAGCGCGCCTGCAGCTCCCCGACCCGCACGTTGTCGAAGCTGACATAGAGGTCGAGATCGCTGTCGCGCACGATCCGGTCATAAGAGATGACCGGTATGCCGGCGTCATGCGCCATGCGCACCGCCTTGGCCATCGCCCTGCCATCGTGCGGCACCACCACCAATACGTCGACTTTGCGGGTGATGAGTTTTTCCACATCGCTGATCTGCACCGTGTCATCGCTGTTAGCCGACAGCACCAGCACCTCGGCGCCCAGCTCCTGCGCGCGCGTCACGAACATGTCGCGATCGGCCTGCCAGCGCGCTTCCTTGAGCGTATCCAGCGACAAGCCAATCGTCAGCCGCGTGCGGCTGTTGTCGCGCGCCGGGTCCGCCGCTCCGCGCCCGAGGGTCAAACCCAGCGCGACGCTGAGGATCAGCGAGGCCAGCACCAGCAGAGTTCTTGGAGTCAACGCGCCCATGATTTTATGATTCCGGCGGCAAAGATGCATCCGCAGCACTCAACGTATAGCATCCACAATGCAGCTTGTGTAGAGGGGAAGAATGCCAAAGCCCAGAATCTTTATTGCCGCCGGATTGATGGCCGCGTCGCTGCTGGCGAGCACTGCGGTTTTTGCCGCAACGGTCGCGTCGCTCGCCTCGCCCGGCAAGGTCCTGACCGTCTCGGTCACGCTCGACAATGACGGCCGGCCCGGCTACCAGGTAGCGCGCCACGGCAGGAGCATCGTAGCCGAATCCCGGCTCGGCTTTGTGTTAGCTGACGCGCCCAAGCTGGAGCGCAACTTCGCGTTCAGCAGCAGCCAGACACGCAGCAGCGACGAGCAGGCGCGCGAGCTGAGCGTCAGCCTGGATTTCCTCGACGCGAATCGCAGCTATCGGGCGCAAATCTTCCGGGACGGCGCCGACGCCGACTGGCAAAGCAAGCCGCACTCCATCGTGATTGAAAATCGCCTGGTGAAGCGCGGCGATACGCTCGCCCTGAAACTGGCGCCCGGCGGCGGCGCGGCTGTCAGATTTAACGCCATCGGACGGAAATGAGCGGAATTGCAGCGGTGCTCAGCCGGCCTTGCTGTTAGGTACGGCGACCGCCGCCATCAAGCCGGCCTGCCTGACAAGCGCCACGTACGAGGATCCGACCGGCACCTCGAGCGCGTTTCGCAGGGTCAGTGAAACCTTGCGATCGTGCGCCGTCACACCGGTCACCGCCGGGCGCGCGACCCAGTACGAGCGGTGTACCTGCAAGCCATTCCAGTCCTGCAGATCGTGTACCGCATCGCCAAACCGGTAGTAGATTAGTTCGCTGCCATGGTCGCTGTGGACCTTGAGGTAGTGCTCCTCAGCTTCGAGGGCAATGAGCGTATCTGGCGTCGGCCGGGGCAACTTGCTCAGACGCAGAAAAACGGTCGGCACTGAAGAACTTGCCGGAGCATCGGACGCCGCAGCCCGCATCGACTCGGCACCCGCAGCGCCGCGCGTGGTCCGCGATCGCGCGATACCTAACGATTGAAACCGCAAGCCATTGAGATAGGTGTCGAGAAACAGATTCGTTACCAGCCACAGCAGGATTCCGCCCGAGCCGCTCGCCAGCAGCTGCAACAACACGCCGGACTGAAAAATGCGGCCGAAGTCTTCGGCTTCAGAGACCCGCGCACCGGCGGGCATGTAGTCCACGAACAGGATGCTGTAGACGTGCAGGTACAAAGGTGAAAATACGGTCGCCAGCACCGCGCCCAGCAGCACCAGCATGAACGGCCGCAAGTGCCATGGCCGAAGAACCCGGCCGGCCACCCGGGTCATGGCCTCACTGACCCACCAGAACAGCAGCCAATTGCCCGACCACAGCAGAATCGAAACCGTGCGCGGGAAGTAGCGGCCCAGTCCAGCCTGCAGCCACCCCTGATTGAATCCGACAACGAGCGGAACGAGGGCAAAAAAAACGATTGCGAGCGTCCACGGCAAGCCCGCGATCGTGGGCCGCGATGCTCGCGGCTCGTGAACAGGCCCGTTCGCATGCATGAAGCTTATGGTGACGGCGCGCCAAGAACGCGTCAATAGCGCCCTGGTTGGGCGAATTCGCGCAGCATGAGTCCGTTTGAAGTCGAAATTCTGTGTTTATGGCCTGTTTCATGTATGCCGAACACAGCTGATGAAATCGTGATTGCCCTGTGAGTGGGTAATGGCACAGTCCGACCCGATCTGCAGAACGCACACACGGAGCAACCCATGAGCAAACGAATTTCGCCACTGAAAGGTCGAGTAACTTTTCCATCGTGGCAGTCGAGGGGACTTTGCCTGGCGACAGCGCTGCTGGTGTCCGTGGGACCCATCGCCAGCGCCGCCGAGTCCGGCGTGCTCGAAGAAATCGTCGTGACGGCCCGGAAAATCTCCGAACCCCTGCAGGAAGTGCCCCTGACCATCACGGCGTTTTCCGCCAAGCAGCTGGAAGAGCGTGGCGTGCGCAGCGTCAGGGATCTGGCGGCGCAAACGCCCGGCCTGACCTTTACCACGTCGACGGATCGATCTGCCGGCGCGTTTCAGATTCGGGGCATGAGCCAGATATCAGGCACGGGTGACACCAGTCGCGACATCGCGTCGGTTTTTATCGACGGCGTCTACTACGCGGGCGCGGCGCCCGGACTGACGTTCTGGGATCTGGAGCGCGTTGAAGTCGTCAAAGGCCCGCAGAGCGCATTCTTCGGTCGCGCAACGTTCGGCGGAGCCATCAATTTTGTGACCGCGACGCCCGGCAATACGGTGAAAGGCAATTTCACCGGTCGCTTTGGCCAGAACGACGATCGGGCGCTGGGCTTCAGCGCCGAAGGGCCGCTGGTGGCCGACAAGCTGGCCGTGCGACTGACCGGAAATTACTCCGACTTCGGCGGCCAATACACCAATGCGCAGGGCGGCGGCCGTCTGGGCGCGCAGCGTGAGAATTTCGGCGCGTTGTCGCTGGCTTTCACTCCGACCGAGAACGTGAGCAGTCGCCTGCGTGTCTCGTATACGAAGCAGCGCGATGGCGCCCCGGCGGTACAGCTGCTGAATCGCGTGCCGCAGCACAACTGCGGCCCGTTCGGCGGCACCAATCGCGGTGGCGTGGCGACGCTGTTCTGTGGTGAGACCACCTTCAGCGGCCAGCCCTCACTCAATCCCGCGATGCCGGCCGGCGGACGCGGCAAATGGGGATTTAACGACGCGGGCCTGGACAGAACCTACAAGACCACGACATTGAATGTCGACTGGAAATTGCCGGCCAACTACACCTTGTCGCTGCTGTCCGGGTACCAGAAGGAAGACATGGAAGCGGTCGCCGATTTCGAGCGCGCCCCGCAGGATGTGTGGTGGTCGGATTCCCTCCGTCATCAGAAGGCGACCAGCGTGGAGCTGCGCCTGAGCTCGCCACAGGAAGGGCGCCTGCGCTGGCTGGCAGGTGTCTACAACCTCAAACAGGATTACCTGACCGCCGGCAATTTCATGATCGGTTCACAGAATATTTTTTCGGTGATCCTGCCGGCCGTGTTCCCGCCCGGCGCGGTCATCGCGGGGCCCCCGACCAGCCGCGTGCTCAAGAACAAGGCTGTGTTTGGCTCTGTTAGCTACGCAGTCAGCGACGCATTGACGTTATCGCTCGAAGGCCGCTGGCAGAAAGACACTGTGTCGAATGCGCAAGCCACGGGTGTGCCACTGGTATTCGATACTACGAAATTCCTGCCACGGTTGATCGCCGATTGGCGCATCAACGATCATGTTAAATACTATTTTAACTGGGCGAAAGGCGATCAACCGACGCAAGGCAACGCCCAGGTCGCGCCGTTGTCGGCCGCAAACCAGGCGCGCGCCGCAGGACTGGGACTGTTCCTGGTGGTGCCTGAAGCGACCGTCACCAATTTCGAACTCGGCACGAAGACCTCGTGGCGCGAGGGCCGCGTCATCGCCAACGCCGCATTCTATTATCTGAAGTGGCAAGGCAAACAGGGCGTACGCGGTTTCCAGATTGATACCAATAACAACGGCGTCATCGACCTGGCGGCAACTGGCGCCAATCAGGAAAATTTCAACGCCCAGGCCTATGTCGCCGGCGACGAGGACATTTATGGGCTGGAATTTGAAACCCGCGCCACGTTGACCGACCGCACGCAGGTGGGCCTCGCCTTTGCGACCTCGCACCTCAAGATCAAGAAACTGGAGGACGACCTGTATCGGCGGTACTTCGGCACACTGGATGCGAGCGGTCAGCAGGAAGGCCTGGTGCCGCGCAGCAGTGGCACGCTGTATGGCAGTTACACGCTGCCGATGACGAATGGCAACTCCTGGTTTGCGCGCGCCGACCTGACCTACATCGGCCTGCGCTATGACTCGATTCTCAATAAATCATTCACCGCCGCGACCACCAAGGTGAATCTGAAATTCGGCATCGACTTCAAGAACCTGAATGTCACGGCCTACGTCGACAATCTCCTCGACGACGACCATGTCGAGTCGGCGGTTTACCAGAGCGATTCGGCGACCGATCCGTTCACGTTCTTGCCGGCCTCGGATGAAGTCGTGTTGCCACGTAAGCGGCAGTCCGGCATTACCGTGTCCTACCATTTCTGACGAATGCGATGCGCACACTCAAGCTGCTGGGGCTCGGCCTGGGTGTCGCTGCTGCCTTTGGATTGACGCTGGTTGCGACGGATATCGCGTTCTGGCAGCGTCTCGTGACGCTGCCGATGAAACACATTGTCACCGCAACCGAGTGGTACACGCCCAGGACGATCGTCGCCGGCGCCGCTTCGTCGCCTGCGTTCGCGGTCGCTGCGGCCAACGAACGGCAGATTTCGGCGGCTGCCCTGCAGGTCGCGCTGCGCTACGCGCAAGCGCGACCAACCGCCGCGCTGCTCGTGTATCACGCCGGCCGCATCGAACTCGAGTTCTACGGAGCGGGTTTTTCGCAAACCAGCCGCACTGACTCCCAGTCGATGCACAAGTCCGTGCTCGCACTGCTGGTTGGGATCGCGGTACACGATGGCTTCATTCGTTCGGTCGAGGATCCGATCGGACGCTACATCCCCGAATGGGCCGGCGATTCGCGCGGTGCCATCCCGGTGCGCAGTCTGCTGCAGATGGCGAGTGGGCTCGAGCAGGTACCCACGTCGCTGAATCCCTTTTCGCCGGGACTGCAGCTGTTTCTCGCATCCCACCGCCGGCCCAAGCTGCTGCAGGTCCGCTCGATCCGCCGACCGGATCAGGAATTCGACTACAACCCGGTAAACTCGGAGTTGTTAGGTACGATCCTCGAACACGCGACCGGCCGCCGCTACGGCGATTACCTGTCCGAGCGCCTGTGGCAGCCGCTGGGCGCCGCGACCGCCTATTTGTGGCCCGACCACGCCGGCGGCCTGGTGCACACCTCCTGCTGCCTGCAGGCGACTGCGCGTGACTGGTTGCGGCTCGGCTTGTTAGTCATGAACCGGGGCGCGGTCGGCTACCGACAGCTCGTTCCTGCGGCGTGGATGGACGCGATGCTGGCCTCGTCGCCGCACAATCCCAACTACGGCTATCAGATCTGGCTCGGCCGGCAATTCACCCGCGAGCGACGCTATACCGCAGCCAGCGCCGCGCGCGCCCTGCACAGCGAACCGTTCATCGCTGCAGACGTCGTGTACTTCGACGGCGCCGGCGGGCAGCGAGTCTATGTAGTGCCTTCAGCGCAGCTGGTCATCATTCACACCGGCGACGCGACCACCGACTGGGATGACGCGTTTCTTCCTAACACTTTGGTGCGCGGACTGGCGCCACGAACTTGACACACAGGAGACTGGAATCATGTCGACACAATTCACACGCCGCGACACCCTGAAACTCATGGCCGCGACGTCCGCGGCCGCATCCGCCGGTGTCCCGGCTGGGGCGCCAGCGCCCGGTTTCGTGCCGACGAAGCCGATGGACATCTACGCCAAGATCCGCTGCAGCCTGCGCGATGAGCTTGTGCCGTTCTGGTATCGCGGCCAGGCGATGGTCGCGCTGCAGGATGACGTGCCGCGGCCGATTCTCGGCGTCGAAGGATTCAGTTACACGCGTTTCACACGCCAGGCGGATGGCTCCTGGATGACGCGACTGATCGAGGTGGGATATTTCACCGATCTCATGTCCGGCGCAATCGTCGACGAAGCAACCAACAGCGTGAACGGCAAGCGGATCAAGCCCAGGCATTTCTCCTCGCCGGTACAGAGCTTCGGCGTCAATGCCGATGGCAGTGTAAGCTCGGAACGCAAAGTCACACCGCCGTCCGAATTCGTGGGCCGCGTCTGGGCGCCCTACCGCCAGGGCACTGAAGTCTGGGTCGATGAAGACATGCTCGCCAAGCTAACAAGCGACGCGCTGCCACCCAGCATGCGCGAGGCGGGTCCGCCGCGCATGCTGTCGCTGGGAGCGATGACCTCGTATCGCTCGCACAGCGCGGACGTACAAAACCCGCGTCTTGCGAGCGCGCCCTGCACTTTCCACCTGCAGGAGCTCAGCAGTCTGCCGTCGTGGTTTGAACTGGGCGACGTGGTCGGCAAGCAGCTGTGGCGCCTCTCGGGCCGCAAGCTCGGGACGGCGGATGAGATGCCCGCGGCGCTGCGCGCGCGTATCGACAAGGATCATCCGGAGTTTGTAAAAAAACCCGGTATCTGAGCGCCTGCTACTCGGTCCGCAGCGCGTCGACCGGCTGAAGGCCCGCCGCGCGCACTGCGGGCAGCACGCCGGAGATGAGTCCGATCAGCACCGCGATCACTTCTGCGAGCAGCGTGTAGCCAAACTCAATATGTACCGGCAACGCCGGCACGGCCGCCGACAGCAACAGCGCGATACCGATGCCGACGATCAGACCGCCGAGGCCGCCGATCGCCGACAGCAGCACCGCTTCGCCCAGAAAGAACTTGAGGATGCTGCGCTGGGTCGCGCCAAGCGCGCGCAGCAGGCCAATCTCCCCGGTGCGCTCGCGCACCGCGATGGTCATGATGGTAAAAATTCCGACGCCGCCCACCAGCAGCGAGATGCCGCCGAGCGCGCCCACCGCCGCGGTCAACACGCCGAGAATATTGCCGAGCGTATCGAGCATCTCCTGCTGCGTGACCACGGTGAAATCCTCGCGCCCGTGCCGCGCCAGCAACACGCGCGTCACCGCCTCGGACACCTCGCGCGCCGACGCACCCGCCGCATACACCACATCCACCTGCAGGAGGCCGTTGCGATTGAACAGCGACAGCGCCCGCGCGGTCGGTATGTAAACGGTATCGTCGAGATCGAAACCGATCATCGATCCTTTTGATTGCATGAAGCCGATGATGCGAAAGCGTTCGCCGCCGATCCGGATCAGGGCGCCGAGCGGATTGGTGTCGCCGAAAATCTCGTGGCGCAACTTAGAACCCAGCACTGCCACGGCGCGCGGCGCCGTCGGATCATCCTCGGGCAGGAAACTGCCGCCCGCGAGCGTGAAAGTGTACGCCTCGTCGAACTCCGGACCCACGCCGAAGACGGTCGTGCGCCGGACCCGTCCGTTAGCTTCGACATCCGAATTGCCCTGCATCATCGGCACGACATTCAACACGCGCGGCACGCGCTTGAACGCCATGGCATCGTCGATCGTCAGCGGCCGCATCGAGGCGAACTGGCCCGGGTTGGCGCCGAAGGTCTGCGACTTGCCAGGTTGCACCGAGATGATGTTGGTGCCGAATTGCGTGAATTGGTGCAGCACATATTGCTGTACGCCCGCGCCGATCGAGGTCAGCAACACCACCGCCGCTACACCGATCCCGATGCCGAGCGCGGTCAGGAATGCACGGCTGCGACGCGCCTTGATGGCGGAATACGTGAACGCGATGAAATCCTGCTGCAGCATCAGATCTTCCGCGCCAGCGCCAGCACGGGATCGAGCCGCGCCGCGCGGCGCGCGGGCAGAATGCCAAAAACCAGGCCGCTCAGGACCGCGATGACAAGCGCGGCTGCCGTCGCCCACCGCGGCGCCACCGCGTCGATCGGCAACATGCCGCGCATTACCGCAGTCGCCGCCTGGCCGATCAGCAGGCCGATCAACGCGCCGGCGCTCGCGAGCAGGATGGCTTCAGTCAGGAAAATACTGGTGATCTGGCGGGGCCTGGCGCCCAGCGCCTTCAGCAGGCCGATTTCCGCCGTGCGCTGACTGACGGCCACCAGCATCACATTCATGATCAGGATGCCGGCGACTAACAGACTGATGCCGGCAATGCCGGCGAGTGCGGCGGTGAGCGCGCCGAAGATGCCGTTGAAGGTGGTGAGCATCGCGTCCTGTGTGACGACGGTGACGTCTTCTTCGTTCTGGTGACGCTTGCGCAGCACATCGATCACCTGCGCGCGCGTGGCCTGCATCAGGTCGTGATCGCGCGCCTGGATCAGAATGCGAAACAGGCTGGTCTTGTTGTACATGATGAGCGCGGAGGCCACGGGAATCATCACCACGTCCTGCGCATCGAAGCCGATCGAGCGGCCCTCGGCGCCCATGATGCCGATGATCCGGAAGCGCCGGTCGCCGATCCGCAACCATTGGCCGATCGCATCACCGTCCGGGTACAGCTCGCGCGCCACCCGAATGCCGAGCACGCACACGGACCCGCCGCGATCCGATTGCTGCGCCGGCAGAAATTCACCGCGCTCGATTTTCCATTGCCGCACATTGAGCCAGCTCGCCGTGGTACCGAGTACCGACGTCTGGCGTTCGCGCCGCCCGGACGACACGGTGCCCTGGCCAATGACCAGCGGCGCGGCGTCCGACACGGTCGGCAGCCGGCGCACGGCTTCCATGTCACCTAACGTCAGGTCGCGCGGCGTGTCGCCGGACATCAGTGCCGGATTCACGCCGCCGGTTGCGGTGCGGCCGGGAATGACGATCACCAGGTTGGTGCCTAGCGAGGCAAATTCGCTGGTCACATAGCGCCGTGCGCCCTCGCCCAGCGCGGTCAGCATGATGACCGCGGCGACGCCGATCGCGACCGCGAGCAACATCATGCCGCTGCGCATGCGCGCGCGGCGCAGCGACTGACCGGCAAACATCAGTAAATCAAGTGGCCGCATCTTCAACCACCTTGCCGTCGCGCATGACAATGCGGCGCCGCGCGCGTGCGCCGATGAGCGGATCGTGCGTGACCACGATCAGCGTATAACCCTCGCGATTGAGTTTCTCCAGCAGCTCGATGACTTCCTTGCCGGACACAGAATCGAGATTGCCGGTCGGTTCATCGGCCAGCAACAGGTTCGGCTTCATGACGAGCGCGCGCGCGATCGCGACGCGCTGGCGTTGCCCGCCAGAGAGCTGATCGGGGCGATGATGCGCGCGGTCGGTCAGCCCGACGCCGGCAATCAGCGCCGCGGCCCGCGCGACGCGCTCTTTGGCCGGGACGCCGGCGAGCAGCATCGGCAGTTCTATATTCTCCGCGGCTGTCAGCCGTGCGATCAGATGAAAGATCTGGAAGATAAAACCGACCTGTGCGCTGCGCACCTGCGCCTGCTGGTTGTCATCGAGATGCGTCGTGTCGATGCCGCCGAGCTGGTAGACGCCGGAGTTCGGCTTATCGAGCAGACCAAGCACGTTGAGCAGGGTCGATTTGCCGGAGCCCGAGGGACCCATGACCGCGACATACTCACCGTCGCGGATCGTCAGCGTCACATTATCGAGCGCATGCACCGACTGATCGCCGACCTGGAACGTACGCTCGATGGCTTTCAGTTCGATCATGCGGGCGCTATTTCCGGGCCGCGCTGGCCCCGGTTTCGATCTTGACCTTGGCTCCCGCGACCACCCCTTCGCGGTCGATCGAGGTGATGACTTTGTCGTTAGCTGCCAGGCCCTCGAGCACCTCGGTGTATTCCCAGTTGCCGATGCCGGTCTTGATGTCGCGCGACGCGACCACGCCGTCCGCGTCGACGATCAGCACGCGCTTGCCTTCGATGATCGCGGCGGTCGGAACGCGCAGCACGTCGTCGTGCCTGGCGATGACGATCTCGACGTCCGCGCTGTAACCGGGCAGCAGGTTTTCCCGTCCGTTCTGGCTGTCGATCTCGGCCTCGATCTCCACCGTGCGCGACTGCTTTTCGGCTTCGAGCACGTAGGGCGCGACCCGCCGCACGTGACCGTCATATTGCCGATTCTGGAACGCATCGAGTGTGATGCGCGCCGGCATCCCGGTCTTGACCGACGGCGCGTCGACTTCGTCGATCGGCGCAGACACATACAGGCAGCTGTTGTCGATCAGGTCGATCGTCGGCGGCGTTGGGATACCGACCGGCGACGGCGTCACGAATTCGCCAAGCTCGCCATTGATTTCCGCGACTGTGCCGGCGAACGGCGCGCGGATCCGGGTGCGCTCCAGCATGGCGTTAGCCGCATCGACGCGCGAATTCGCGACACGAATGCTCTGCCGCGCCGCGTTGCAGCCGGCTGCGGTCGAATCGGCCTGGCCGACGGCGCGTTCAGCGACGTCGTCCGCCACCAGTTTCTGCGCGCTCATCCGCACCCAGCGATCGGCTTCGCGGCGCGCCACCGCGGCGGTGGTGCAGGCCTCGTCCGCCCGCGCTCGCACGGCGGTGGCGTCGTTCACCGCGACCTGGTACTGGGCCATCAGATCGTTGTTCCACAATTCGACCAGCACCTGCTGCGCCTTGACCCGGTCGCCCTTGCGCACGTGCAGCTTGGCGATCTGCCCGCCGGTGGCTGGCGCGAGCTTCGCCCTGCGGCAGGCATTGATGGTCCCGGCGCGCGTGTTAGCCACGCTGAGGCGCACCTGGCCGCGATCGACGGTGGCCGCGGCGACGCTGATCGCCGATCGCGAACAGCCGGACAGTGAAGCGCCGATCAGCAGGGCCACGACCAGGAACAAAACCGGTTTCATAGTTACATCTGCCATGTCATCCGAAGGCGCCATTGTAGTCTTTTGCAGCACTGCGGGACCGATACGTAACAGTCACGATTCACCGTCCGGCGGACGCAAGGCGACGAACTGCGAAAAACCGCGCTAGCGCGAGCACCCGCAGTGCGATAATGCGCGCCCGTCCGTAACGTCATGGCGCCGTCCCCATGGATCGAAACACCGCTGTGCATCTGGCGCAGCAAGCCATCAAGGCGCGCAACAAACGCCTGGTCGAGCAGCTGCTGGCCGCCCAATCAGCGCGCGCAGTAAATCCGCCCGCCGCTAACAGGACGCAGGACCTGCCGCTTATCGCGGTGACCTGCGCCACCGGGTGGGAGTGTTATGCGATCGTCGAGGAACTGACCAAGACGCGCGCCTTCCGCGTGCGGGCCCTGTACCGCACCGCCGGCACCCAGGCGGCCGCACGGCTTGAAGCGCTGCTGCGGGAGACCGAAGCAGTCAGCCCGGGACTCCTGACGCTGCAGGCCGGTGTCGACATGAATTCTGAGGCGCTGCTGACGCGGGCATTTTCCGGTTGCAGCGGCGTCGTGCTGTACACCACGGCTAACACCAGCCGCGCCGGCAAGATCACCAATCATGGCAACGATCCGGCGGGCGGCCGCCCGGTCGTGATGCAACAGGTGATGGCGGCGCTGGCGGCACTCAAGGCCAACCCCTCGGTGCAGCAGGTCATCACGCTGATCTTCCCGTCCGACAAGATCACCGGCATTGTCGATGCGGCGCCGGAAATTCCGTGGTGGATCGACCAGAAACTGCGACTCTCGGCATTTTTGCGCGGCCAGGGCATCAACGTCACCTGCATCCACCGGCCCGCCTATTACTACGCGATGCACCGGGTCGACTACACCGCGCAGCAGCATTTTCGCGGCGACAGCAGCCTGTCACGCACCATGATCCGCGAGAACAACATCCCGGGCATCACCCCGCCCGACTTTCTCGTCAACTGGGTGGATGTGCGCGACATCGGCAAATGGGTCGGCACCTGCTTTGCCTACCCGGAAGTATTTTCAAATCAGGACCTGTCGATCGCCTCCGCGGCACTGACCGGACAGCAGCTGGTCGAGATCGCCAATCGGGCTAACAGGCACGGCACGCGGTTCCGCTACCGCCAGTTTCCGCTGTGGTTGATGCAGATCCTGGCGGCGTTCTCCGAAGAAGTCGTGTACCCGCTGCGCTACGCGCAGTGGTACAACGACCGTGCGAACGGCTACGACTTTGCATCTAACGAAGACCTCGCAGATCTTGAGCGCGTGCATCCGCTCTGGAGCTTTGAGCGCGAGCTCGAGTTCTGGGGCATCAATGACCTGAAGCCGGCGAAATGAACTAGTTGCGCTGCTGATCCTGCGGCGGCTGCTCTTCGCGATCGCTCTCGAACAAGCTTTGCAATTCGGCGCTTGCCTCACGCGAAGTCTGCACCAGTTTGGCCTGATCGAGGTAAACGGCCTGCTGGCGTTTCAGGAGCGCCAGATCGTGGTCGCGAAACCTGGCGATGCTCATGGACACATCTGATGGCGCGAAGCCCAGTTGCAGCAGCGCCTGTTGCGCCATTTCGAGACTGGTGTGCCAGGTTTCGCGGTAGAAACGCGGGATGCCGAGATCCGCGAGGCGATGCGCATGAGTGCGATTACGTGCCCGCGCAATGATGGGCAGGTTCGGAAAGTGGCGTCGCACCAGCTCCGCACATTTCACCGAATCTTCCGGATCATCGATGGCAATCACAAACAGTCGTGCCGCCGCGGTGTTAGCCGAGTGCAGCAGCTCGAGCCGCGTCGCATCGCCAAAAAACAGCTTGCCGCCAAAATTACGCACGTTATCGACCTGATTCGCGTCTTTTTCGAGCGCAATGAACGGCACCCGCTTCAGCGCCAGCATGCGCGTGATGATCTGCCCCACCCGCCCGTAACCGGCAACCACCACATGACCGTCGGCATGGTCAATGGCATCGAAAGCCCGCGGGGTTTTGGCATCCAGCCACGGCTCGAGGACTCGCTCTTCAAGCAGGAACAACAGCGGAGCGCACAACATCGAAATCGTGACCGCGACCACCAGCAGCTGCGAGACCTGCGCGGTAAAAATGCCCAGCTTGGCGGCCACTGCGAACAGCACGAAGGCAAACTCGCCACCCTGCGCCAGCGCAATGCCGAGCTTGCGGGCTGCCGCGGCCTGGTTGCCTGAGGCGCGGCCGATCAGCAGCAGAATGAGGAACTTGATGCCTAACAACCCGAGCACGATGGCCGCGACCTCGAGCGGTTGCTGAGCGACCAGGCCCAGATTCGCCGACATGCCGACGGCAATGAAAAACAGTCCCATCAGCAGGCCCTTGAAGGGCTCGATGTCGGCCTCGAGCTCATGGCGGTATTCGGAGTCGGCCAGCAACATGCCGGCCAGGAACGCGCCGAGCGAGGCGGTCAGGTGCGCGAGGTCCATCAGCAGCGTCACGCCAATCACGATGAACAGCGCCGTCGCCGTGAAGATTTCCCGGCCACCGAGATTGGCGACGATGCGAAATAGCGGGCGCAGCAACAGTCGACTCGAGAGTATGAGTCCCCCAATGATGGCGACGGCCTTCAGCACATCGATCCATCCAGCCTGCAGCTGCGGCGCGCCACCCGCAGCCGCGAGCGATGCGCCCAGCAACGGCAACACCGCGAGCAATGGAATGACCGCCAGATCCTGGAACAGCAGGATCGCGAAGCTCTCGCGACCGTGGCGCGCGGCGAGTTGTTTTTTCTCCGCGAGGGTCTGCAGTACCAGCGCGGTGGATGACATCGCGAGACCGACGCCTGCGACCAGCGCCGCCTGCCAGGACCAGCCGAGTGCCAGTGCGATGCCACCCAGCACTGCGCTGGTCGCGAGGACCTGCGCACCGCCGAGGCCAAACACCTGCCGACGCAGCACCCACAGCCGCGAAGGCTGCAATTCAAGGCCGATGATGAACAGCAGCAGGATGACGCCGAACTCCGAGATCTTCACGATCGCATCGACGTCATCGATCAGTCTGAAGCCCCACGGCCCGATCAACATGCCGGCACCGAGATAGCCAAGCACCGCGCCCAATCCCAGCTTGCGGGACAGCGGCACGATCAGGATGGCGGAACACAGGAAAATCGCAATCTGGATCAGCATGAGCTTGCCCTGTGCGGAGGATTCACCGCTGGAATCGATAATTGAACTTCACCAGGAACTGCTCACTGTCGCGCAGTGAGAAGGCCGAGGAAATCAGATTGCCCAAAGACTCATCGCTGTTAGTGGCAAAGTCAGCACCGCCGCGACTGTACACCACGTACAGGTATGACAGTGGCCGCAGCTCATACCGATAGCGCATCTGGAATCCCAGCCGGCGCAGCGAAAAATCATCGAGCGGATCGTTCGACGCCGCCAGCGACCCCCCCGGCTGCAGGCGCCAGGCCTGCTTGGCCCGGGCATCGAGCGCAATTGATTCCAGTTTTACGCGCAATTCATGCCGCGTGCCGGCCGACCACTGGGCCCCGGCGTTGATGCCGATCTGGCGGCTGCGAAAGGTTCCTAACAAAGTGCCCGCGCGCCACAACAACCAGTCGGGCTGCACGAACAGCCGCACGCCGACATTGAAGCGGAGCGCGTCGCTGACATGATAGGTCGGCTGCACGAATGCGTTGAAGGCGGTGCTCGACAAGCCCTCGAGCCCCGTCTGCCCGGCATTCAGGCTGGCATTGAAACCCCAGTGATTCCGGCGCGGCCAGTTGCGGAAGAATTCCAGGTTCAGCCGGTCCGGCAAGGACACTGTGCCGTTACCGCGCGAGATCAGGTCATCATTGACCGATGTCAGCCCGGTCAGTGCGAAGAATTCATTGCCGCCACCCTTGGTCTCGGACGTGCGGTTGATCTGCAGCGCCGTGAATATGGTCTCGCCATGCTCGTTGCGCCGCGTCGAGGCGACGTAACCCCAGTCCTGCGAGCGATACCAGGAGTTGCTGGCGAAGTCGGTCACGCGGCGGCGCATTTCATAGCGCAGATAATTGAAATTATTGCGATCCAGATAGCCGAAATCATTCAGCTGCAGCGCATCGCCGAGATGCAGCAGGTACAGGCTTTGCCGCCAGCGGGTGCTGAGTTCATTGTTGATGCGGATCTGCATCCCGGCATCGCGCTCGGTGACGCCACGCTGGTTCACGGATGAGCCCACCACCTGCGTCACGACGTTCCAGCGCTGATTCGGCTTCCAGTGATGATCCAGGCCGACTACGGTTGCCGCGCGGTCCAGGTAATCGGAGCGCACCTGCGTCGCGAGAACCCCCATGTCCTGTGTGCCGAAATCCTGGGTGGCGCGAAAGGCGAGAAAATCCCGCCCGGCAGCGCCGCGTTCGCTGCTGGCTAACAAGCCGTAGTCGACGCGGCCGAGATTGCCGTTGAGCTTGAGCGCCGCCAGCACATCGGCGGGGCCACTGCCGTCGTCGGCCGCGTCGCCCACGCGCCGGGTGTAGATCAGGTTGCTGGTGCCAGACCCGAAAGGCACGTCAAACAAGCCCTGGTTCTCGGTAAAGAACGGCCGCTTGTCGCTGAAAAAAGTCTCGATGGCGTCGAAATTGACCACCAGTTCATCACTTTCAATCTGCCCAAAATCCGGGTTGACGGTCGCGGTCAGCTGAAATCGCCCACTCGGCTTCCAGAAAACATCGGCGCCGACATCTGTCGAGGTGCCGCCTTTCACCAGGTCGGCGGTGCTGACCGCATAGGGCGTCACCGCCAGCAAGGACTGCGAATAGGCCGGAATCTCGATCTTGGCGAGCTCCGAGAGATAGCGCGGTTCAAAATAGCTAACGGCCGGCCAGGCCACGCGCTCGCCGGTCGAGGCGATCACGCGATCGAGGTAGATACCGACCACCCGCTTGCCATTCTTGCCCGGTTTCATCGGCGCGACATGCCAGGGAATCAGCATCTCGGCGGTCCATCCCTCCGGTTGCTCAGCGATCGCATGCTGCCAGTCGCCGTCCCAGTCCTGGCGGAATACGTTTTCGTTGACGACCACCGCATCCAGCAAGCCGTTGCCCAGCGTCAGCGTGAAGTTGTAACCCGTGCCGCCGTCGCCGTCATAGTCGATCACGAGATTCACCCGATCCACGGTCGCAAACTGATCGCGTTCGCTGCGCTGCCGGGAGCGCGCAACGTCGGCGGACATCGTGCTGCGAAACGCCACCGCCAGACCCTGGGGCGTCGCCAGGATCCAGGCTTCAGTGGCTTGACGGCTAACAGCCCGGGTCAGGGGCTGAACGATCTTGAAGTCGGTGATGTGCTGCGCCGCGCCCCACTCGGGCTCATCCGGCACACCATCGATGCGCAGCTCGGCATGCGCGGCGCCCACCGAGAACAGGCCAATGATCAGGCATTGCAGGACTCGCTGCGCAATCCTTGTTGTTGTTGCTGAGGGCACCGGCTATTGTCGCCGACAGGCCCACAAAAGTCCCAGCAGACGATCCGGGAGCCGAGGCGAATGAAAGCAGCGTATTACGAGTCCGTCGGTCCCGCCCTGGAAGTCATCCGGGTCGGCGAACGGCCGACGCCGCAACCCGCGCCGGGCGAGGTGCGGATCCGCATGCATGCGTCGGGCGTCAATCCCTCGGACGTCAAGTCGCGCGCCGGATCGCGCGGTCCGCTGGCCTGGCCCTGGGTGATTCCGCATTCGGACGGCGCCGGCATCATCGATGTGGTCGGCAGTGGCGTCAATGCGTCACGAATCGGCGAGCGCGTCTGGACCTGGAACGCCGCCTGGCGGCGGCCGCTCGGGACCTGCGCCGAATATGTCTGCCTGCCGAGCGCACAGGCCGTATTCCTCGGAGCTAACACCGATTTTGACGGTGGCGCCTGCCTCGGCATTCCGGCGATGACTGCCTGTCACGCGGCGTTAGGTGATGGGGCGCTCAGTGGCAAGACGGTGCTGGTGACCGGCGGCGCCGGTGCGGTCGGCCATTACGCCATTCAATTTGCCAAATGGTCGGGCGCCAGGGTGATCACGACCGTCAGCGGCGCTTCCAAAGCGGCCCAGGCGCAAGCGGCCGGCGCGGATCACGTGATCAACTATCGCGATCAGGATGTCGTCGCCGTGGTCAAGGAGCTAACGTCTGGCAGCGGCGTGGAGCGGATTGTCGAAGTCGAGTTCGGCGGCAATCTCGCGGTATCCAACCAGATCCTGAAACCCGGCGGCGTGATCGCGGCCTACGGATCGATGGCCGCGCCGACGCCGACGCTGCCCTTCTATCCGATGATGTTCAATCACAGCACGGTGCACATGCTGCTGGTGTACGCGCTGACCGAGGCGCAGCGCAAACGCGCCTGCGACCTGATCAACAGCGCACTCGCTGCCGGTGCGCTGCGGCATCAGATCGGCGCCCGCTTCCCGCTGTCTGAGACAGCCCAGGCTCACCTGGCGGTGGAGTCGGGAGCTGTGATCGGCAACGTCGTCGTCAATATTGGCTGACGGCCGCGGCGCAACCGCAGCGCATTGCTGATCACGGAGACGGAACTGAGGCTCATTGCCAGCGCCGCGATCATCGGCGACAAGAGCCAGCCGGTGAATGGATACAACACCCCCGCGGCCAGCGGCACGCCGAGCGCGTTGTAGGCGAAGGCAAAGCCGAGATTCTGTTTCATGTTAGCGACGGTCTGGCGGGAGATGGTGCGCGCCTGAGCGATGCCGCGCAGATCGCCCTTGACCAGCGTTACCTGCGCGCTGTTCATGGCAACATCGGTGCCGGTTCCCATGGCAATACCGACATCGGCCCTGGCTAACGCCGGCGCGTCGTTGATGCCATCGCCGGCCATCGCCACGATGTGTCCCGTCTGCTGCAGCTGCACCACCAGCGCGAGCTTGTCAGCCGGGGTGACTTCGCCATGCACTTCGTCGATGCCGAGCGTCGCGCCCACGGTCTGCGCGGTCGTCAGACCATCGCCCGTGGCCATGATCACGCGTATCCCGGACGCGCACAGCGTCGCGAGCGCAGCCGGCGTGCTCGCCTTGATGGGATCAGACACCGCCAGCAGTCCCGCCAAAGCACCATCGACAGCTAACAACACGACGCTCGCGCCGCGCGCCCGCAGCGCTTCAGCCTGCGACTCCAGCGCGGCGATCGATATGCCGAGCTGCTTCATGAATGCCACATTGCCGAGTGCCACGGCCGAGCCGGCAATCCGCCCACGCACTCCCAGGCCGGTGACCGACTCAAATCCATCGGCCTTGTCGAGCGCCGAGCCGCGCTCGCGCGCCGCCCGGACAATCGACTCGGCCAGCGGGTGCTCACTGCCCTGATCGAGACTCGCCGCGAGGCGCAGCACCTGGTCCTCGGTGTGACCGGGCATGGCCACGGCGCGATCGAACCGCGGCTTCCCTTCTGTCAGGGTCCCGGTCTTGTCGACCAGCAGTATGTCCACGGTACCCAGCCTCTCGATGGCCGCGGCATCCCGGAACAGCACGCCCTGGGTCGCCGCGTTGCCGCTGGCGACCATGATGCTCATCGGCGTTGCCAGGCCGAGCGCACACGGGCAGGCAATGATCAGCACCGCGACTGCGTTGATGAGGCCATGAACCCAGCCCGGCTGCGGACCTAACAAACCCCAGGCGAAAAATGTCAGCAGCGCGATGCTGACCACGCCGACGACGAAATAACCCGCCACCCGGTCCGCCAGGCGTTGCAGCGGCGCTTTTGAACGCTGGGCCGCGGCGACCATTTGCACGATGCCGGCGAGCACCGTCTGCGCTCCGACCCGTTCGGCGCGCATCACCAGCGCGCCGCGGGCGTTCAGGGTCGCCCCGATCAGCCGGTCGCCGGCGCGCTTGCTGACCGGCATGGGCTCGCCCGTGAGCATGGATTCGTCGACGGCGCTGTCGCCTTCGATCACCACGCCATCCACCGGAACCTTTTCGCCGGGGCGAACCCGCAGCTTGTCACCGACGTGCACCTGCGCCAGTGGAATGTCTTCTTCCACCCCGCCGGCGCCGATACGCCGCGCGGTTCGTGGCGCAAGATCCAGCAGCGATCGGATCGCAGCGGAGGTCTGCGCGCGCGCCCTGAGTTCCAGGATCTGCCCCAGCAGTGTCAGCGAGATGATCACCGCGGCGGCCTCGAAATACACCGCGACGCGTCCCATGCTGATGAACGCCGCCGGGAACACGCCCGGCGCGATCGTAGCCACGACGCTATACAGAAACGCGGCGCCGGTGCCCAGCGCAATGAGCGTCCACATGTTAGGACTGCGATGAATCACGGACTGCGCGCCGCGCACGAAGAACGGACCCCCCGCCCACAGCACGATCGGCAGGCTGAGAAGCATTTCAATCCAGCTTTGCGTGCCCATTTCGAACCACTGCAGGCGGTGGCCGGCCATGGCCAGCACCGCGACCGCCAGAGTGAGTGGCAGCGTCCAGAGGAACCGCCGCCGAAAATCGCGCAACTCAGGGTTCTCGCCCGCGGTCGGCGCCGGCATTTCCGGCTCAAGGGCCATGCCGCATTTCGGGCAGGTGCCCGGATGATTCTGGCGGATCTCGGGATGCATGGGGCAGGTGTAGATCGCACCGGCGACCGCTGGCACAGTTACGACGGATTCCGCGGCGACAGCGACTCCATACTTCGCGGGGTCGGCCGCGAACTTTGCCTTGCAGCCCGCGCCGCAGAAGAAAACCGTCTTCCCGGCGTGTGCTAGGAAATGTGGCGATTGCTCCGACACCTTCATGCCACACACCGGATCGGTCAATGATTGGATCGCATCCATACGGTCTCTGGCTAACACTCCGCGCCTCTTGCTGAAGGCAAGGGCATCTTACGCCGTTCGTGCGGCACGGCGCGTGCGGCGCCGTCAGGCTCGCCTGTAAGCGGTCACCGACAAGCTGTGAGGAACATTGCGGATGACACGAGTCGCATCAAGCGCGGATAGTGAGATGGGTTTATGCGCGGGCTCAAACCGCGGCCTTTTGTCAGGAGCGATGAAATGACCAGGCTATTCACCGGGCGCCATGATGCGGCCCCACGACTCAAATGCCGAATCCTGTTCCCGGCGCTGCTCGCGCTCGGGTTGTCGGCCGCATTCAGCATGCCGGCGAGCGCACAGATCAGCGTCGGCATCCGCCTGCCGAGCGTGCGTATCGGGATCAATATTCCGCTATACCCGCAACTGGTTGCGGTCCACGGTTACCCGGTCTACTACGCGCCAGATCTCGTCTCGACTCGAACCTGTTCTTCTACGACGGCGTTTACTGGGTCTATACGCAGGATGGCTGGTACGCCAGCTCCTGGTACGACGGACCCTGGGATCTGATCGAACCCGAATAAGTGCCGTATTTCCTGCTGCGCGTACCGGTGCGTTACTACCGCCGACCGCCCCGTTACTTTCGCGGCTGGGCGCCCAACGGTCCGCCGCGGTGGGGTGATTACTGGGGCAACGGCTGGGCCCAGCGTCACCGCGACTGGGATCGCTGGGATCGTGCGTCACGTTATACGCTCGCGCCACTGCCCTCCTACCAGCGGTCCTACTCTCGGGATCGTTATCCCAGCTATGAGCAACAGCGGCAATTGCACCAGCGGAATTACAACTATCAACCGCGCGAGCCCGCTGTGCGACAACACTTCGAGCGCCAGCTAACAAGCCAGCGGCATTTGCCGCCATGCGGCTTTCAATTCGCCACCGCTCGCGTCGCGCGTCAGTCGCCTGACAGCGCGAACGACGACCCCGTAGTGTTCCCGCCGATGGAGTTCTGCCACAGGTAGCCATCGCTCCACAGATAACCGTTATTCCACAGGTAGCCGTTATTCCACAGGTAGCCGTTCGACCACAGGTAACCGTTGTTCCACAGGTACCCGTCGCTCCACAGATAGCCATCGGCGCTGGTGTACTTGTTAGACCACAGATAGCCGTTGTTCCACAGGTAGCCGGCGCCCCAGGCGGCGTCGCCCCAGAGCCGCGCGGTGTCCTCGACCAGAATCACCGAGCCGGTATCGGAACGCGCCATCAATGGCGATAGCGCCTGGCCGGTGACGCGGCCGGTGTCCGCCAGCGCAGCAACCGCGTCCACGACGCCCGCACCCGCGGCAACGGGATCGGCACTCATCTTGCGCGCTGAGCGCATCAGCCGCGCCTTGACCGTCGCCGGATTGAGCGTGGCATCCTTGGACAGCATGAGCGCCACGGTGCCGGAAACATCCGCCGCCGCCATGCTCGTGCCAGAGAGTTCCAGGTACTGGTTGCCGCAGTTGCCGCCACAGTTGCCGGTGCTCGGGATACGCTCCGGCATACCACTCTGCAGGCGCGAGTTCGATGCAAGTGTCGACACCAGCCGATTGCCCGGGGCAATCACGTCGGGCTTCAGCACGTGGTCGTACAGCGTCGGACCCAGCGACGAGTAGGTCGACACATAGTCGTCGGTAAAATCGGTGCCTGTGCCGTTGTCAGTGACCGAGCCAACCGTGATGATCTTGCGGGAATTACCCGGGCTGGTCACCGTCATGTTGCCGTACTGACCGAGGTTGCCCGCGGATGCGACCACGACGAATCCCGCATCCCACAGCCGCTCGGCCGCCAGCACCAGCGGATCCGTCGTATTGCTCTCGCGTACCGCCGTACCGAGCGACAGGTTCACAACCTTGATGCCGCGCGACGCGCCATTGCTCAGGATCCAGTCGAGACCCGCTAACAGGTCCGATGAACTGCCACGGCCGCGGCCATCGAGCACCCGCACCTGGTGAATGCGCACATTCGGCGCGACGCCCAGATACATGCTGCTGGACTTGTTACCGGTGCCGCCGATGATGCCCGCGATATGCGTACCGTGCCCGTAGCGGTCGTCGGCGTTGCCACGGTCGATATCGATCTGCACGTTGTCGACAAAGAACCTGGAACTGACGTCCGCCTGGGTGACACGGAAGCGGATGCGCGTGTTAGGGGCGCGGTACGGGGTCAGGTCGTATTGGGCGCCGATGCGCAGCGCATTGTCCTGGTTGAAACTATCCAGCACCGTCCAGGTACTGCCGGCATTGGCCGACACTTCGACAACGTATCCGGCCGCGGCCGAGATGCGATCCACGCGCCAGTCAAATGTCAGCACGGCCGAGAATGCGTTGTTCAGATTGATCTCGCGCCAGATCGCATCGCCGACGCCGCCACGCGCGTCCATCTCGACGCACTGGCTTGCGACATCGGGGCAGTTACTGACCTTGACGTTGATGGTCCCTCTGGGCTTGGAAGCGCTGTTATCGTCACCGATCTCGGTCCAGTTGGAGGTCCAGGCCTCGTTGCCATTGGTGTTGCTGTACGCCACCGTATTGAACTCATCGCGCGCCCAGGTCGTGGTCTTGTATTCAATCCGCACGTTGTCGATCCACAGGTTCGCGTTCGCGTCCTGATCGATCAGGCGGAAGCGAATTCGTGTATTGCGCGCGACAGAGGCCGTCAGGTCGATGCGCTGATCGAACTTCACGGCGGCGCTCGACAACGTAGCCAGCGGCGTGGCGATCCAGGTGGTGCCGCCGTCCTTGGAGACCTCAACCACCCAGGCAGCCGTATCGCCTTCGTTGCGCAGGTCGCCCAGCCGGTAGTCGAATACCAGCGTCGCACGCGTTGCGCCTGATAAATTCACTTCGCGCTCGAGCGCGGTGTTGAGCGGCGCGCTCGCATCCAGCTCGGCGCAGGTGCTGGCGGGATCGGGGCACCAATCCTGCTCGACGGTGATCGCGCCACTGGCAGGGTTGTTATCGTCGCCGCGCTCGATCCAGGCAAACTCGTACCAGGGATCCGTGCCGGTGCTGCCGTCATAGCGCACGGCCATGAAGTCATCGCGATACGTGCTCACCAGGCTGTTGCGCGCATCGGCCAGCGTCACGCGGCTCGCGACGTTGACATCCGCGTGCGTCGCGACGCCGGAGTCAACGATGGCCACACCCAGCGTCGTGGAAACCGGCTGCGCCGAACCTGTGCCCGCTGACCGTCCCGGCACCCGGGACGTCTGGCCATAAGAATTGTTGAACGAGCCATTGGCCGCGCCATAAACCATCGCGTCATCGTCGACGAAGCTAACGCCGATCGAGTTGGCGATCTGCAACAGGCGATTGGCGGGTGCGCGGATGGCCGCGAGCGGGAAATTGGCGTAGCTGCGGGTCAGCGTGCCGCCCAGCGCCTCGATCTGGCGGCGCTCGGTCTCGCCGGGCAGTTGCGCAAAGCGCACCAGCGTCTGTACGGACTCATTTGAATTGCTGCGCGCCAATTCCGCAATGCGCGGACTCATGCGCTCGGTACCCGCTGGCGACTGCGCGGCGCGTGCAAGCTGTACCTCGGCCGGCGCGTCGAAGCCTGGCGCGGTCGATTGCATCGCCCGGTATTTCGGTTTTGTCCTTGGTGGAAAGCCAGGAACGGCCGGCGGCTGCCTCATGGTGCCTGCAATCAACGCATTGCCAGCAAGTTCGGCCGATTCCTCTGATTTCGGCGCAGAACCGACCATGAGGGCAGCATCGCGACTCGCAACGGGCTGGTCCCCCGGGCCTGGCGCCGCCGTCTCCAGCTGCATCCACAGTACGAGGCCACCGGTGGCCATTGCAGCCACCGTAAGCAGTCGTTTTACTGTTCGCTGTACCATGAGACTTCGCCCTGAGCCATCATTAATGGCGGCCATTCTGCCGCCGGAAAATGAGACGCGATGCGCACAAATCGCCTGCTGCGGGGGGCTCGAATGTGACGGACTTCAAATAATGCGGCTGTAAAATCTCTGCTTTAGCCAAGCCCCGCATCGCCGCGCGCGCCACAAGTGCGGTATCGTCCATCCCGATGGCCGCGTTGCGACTCTGTTTGTTGGGCTGCCTGGTATCCGCACTGAGCTACGACGCGGCGGCCGCCTCGTTGCCGCGCACGGAATTCAATCCTGTGCGTAATCGGCCGGGCGCTGCCACCGAGGCCGGCAGCCAGCGCGTTATTGTCAAAATGCGCGACGCCGTCGTTGCGAAAGCCTCAGCCAGCCCACCACTCGATGCGCGGCTGACATCCATCGAGGCGCGGGGCAAACTCAGCCTGCGGTCGATGCGCGCCATTGCGAAGAACCTGCAGGTCGTGGAACTGGAGTCGCAAATCGCGGGCGAGTCCGCGCAACAGGCGCTCGAACGCCTGCGCGCCGATCCCGACGTGCAGTACGCGGTGGCGGATCGGGCCGTGTATGCGCACGCAACCTCGAATGACCCTCTCGCACCTGGCCAGTGGTATCTGACCGCGGCGCAACCCAGCGCCATCAATGCTAACAGCGCCTGGGATGCCACGACCGGCAGCAATGGCGTTGTCATCGCGGTGTTAGATACCGGCGCGCGTTTCGAACATCCGGATCTCAGGCGCGCCAGCCTCGGCGGGCGGCTGCTGCCGGGCTACGATTTCATTTCCGCCAATTCAGGCGGCGGCTTCTTCACCGCGAATGACGGCGATGGCCGCGATGCCGACCCCTCCGACGCGGGTGACTGGGTCGCAACCAGCGAGGTCAAGCCGGGTTGCAACACGTCGTCTAACAGTTCCTGGCATGGCACGCGGGTCGCCGGCATCATCGGCGCGCTGACTAACAATTCCGCCGGCGTGGCCGGCATCAGCTGGGGCGGCTGGTTGCTGCCGGTGCGCGTGCTCGGCAAATGCGGTGGCGCGACGTCGGACATCCTGGCCGCGATGCTGTGGGCCGCCGGTCAGCACGTCGACGGCGTTCCGGATAATCCATATCCCGCGCAGATCCTGAATCTCAGCCTCGGCAGCGAAGGCAGCTGCGACGCCGCGAGCGCGGATGTGGTACGCATGCTGAGTACGCAAGGCGTGTTGGTCGTGGCCTCGGCCGGCAACGAAGGCGGTCCGGTGGATTCCCCGGCCAACTGCCCGGGCGTGGCCGCCATTGCCGGGCTGCGTCACATTGGCACCAAGGTGGGTTTCAGCAGCCTGGGTCCGGAGATTGCGCTCAGCGCCCCGGGTGGCAATTGCGTCAACGTCAATGGCGGGCCCTGCCTGTTCTCGATTGATACGACTTCTAACGACGGGCTGACAACCGCCGGCAACAACACCTATACGGATCAAACCAGTTTTAACGTCGGCACCAGTTTCTCGGCGCCGATCGTCTCCGGGATCGGCGCGCTGATGCTGTCGGTCAATGGCAATTTGAAATCGATGCAATTGATCGCACGGCTGCGCGAGGGCGCCAGCAAGCCCTTCCCCGTTTCCACGGATAGCACGGTACCGCTCTGTCATGTGCCCATCGGTCCGTCCGACGTGCAGAGCGCCGAGTGCTCCTGCACCACCAGCACCTGCGGCGCCGGCATGGCTAACGCCGCGGGCGCGGTGACCGCGGCCTTGCGGCCCATCGCAGCAATTGCCATCGGCTCGACGATCACACCCGGCGGCAATGTCACGCTCCAGGGCGGCGGCAGCGCGGCCGCCTGCGGCCGATCGATCACAGGCTACGCCTGGACTGTCGTGAGCTCGAGCGGCGCACTACCGGGCGTTGTCGGTGCTAACACGACGACTGCGGTCGTGGTTGCACCGGCCACCGGCACCACCACGTTACGACTTACTGTCACTGACAATCTCGGCCGCCAGGATGCGGCCGACATCACGCTCAGCAGTAACAGCGCGAGCACCACTGCACCCCCGAATGCCGGCAACAGCGCCTGCCGCGCTGCGATTATTGTGCCTTTGCAGCTGCCGCTCATCAGCGTCGCGGCCACCGATGCCAGCGCTGCGGAGCCCGGCACCGATACCGGGACCTTCACGCTGACGCGCAGCGGCGACCTCGGCAGTGCGCTTGCCGTGAGCATCGTCATGAGCGGCACGGCCACCTCCGGCGTGGACTACCAGTCACTGCCGAGCACGGTCAATTTTCCATCCGGCCAGGCCAGCGTGACCCTGACGGTCACGCCGATCGACGACGCGCAGGTCGAAGCGGCCGAGTCCGTGACGCTGACGATCGTCGATGATGCGCCCTACGACCTCGGGGCACCTAACAACGCAAGCGTGACCATCAACGACAACGACGTCGCGCCGCCGGTGGCGCCGGCTGCGAGCGGCGGCGGTGGCGGCGCTTTCGACCTGCCGGCACTTCTATGCCTGTTAGCCCTGCTGGCAGCCGCGCGGCTGCCAGCGCCTACCAGGGCAGGTTTTCTCCGCTCCACAGCCAGAATCGCCCGCTGAGCTCGGGCGTCAGGCTGTCGATTAACCGGCGCACACCCGCGATGCTGGGCGGCGCTTCGAGCGGCGCAGCCGCGCCGCCCATGCGCGTGCGGATCCAGCCCGGACAGAATGCCGCGGTGACAATGCCGCGGCCCGCGAGGTCACGGGCCAGCGAACGCATCAGCATGTTGAGCGCCGCCTTGCTGCTGCGATAGGCGTAAATCCCGCCACGGCTGCGCTCGATCGAGCCTTCGACCGAGGAAACGGCAATGATTTTCTTCTGCGCACTCGCGGCCACGTTATCGACCAGCGCCTCGGCCATTTTCATCGGCGCCATGAGATTGACCCTGAGCACCTCGGCCCAGATGTCGTAATCCATTGCGCCGAAAGTCTGGCGCGGATCCTGCTCCGCGACGCTGCGTGGGCCAAAGACACCGGCGTTATTCAGCAACACGTCGATGGGCCGGCCGGCCAGTGACTGCGCGAGCCGATCAATGGCCGCGAAATCGGCGACATCCAACTGCTGCAGTTCAAGTGCGGGAAATTGCGCGGCCAGTGCCGCCAGTTCCGGCGCGGCCGAGGGATCGCGACAGGCCGCCAGCACCTGCCAGCCCGCCTGGCAGTACTGGCGCGTAAATTCGAGTCCCAGGCCGCGATTGCTCCCGGTGATCAGCACAGTGGGCATGTGCGTTATAGTCCACTAAACCGAGAACAAGCTGAAGAGACCATGGCAGAAAGAATCCTGGGCATTGATGTCGGCAGATCATCGATCAAGTCGGCGCTGGTCGATGTGGAGAACGGCAAGCTGCTCGCGCCGCCTTTTTCCGTGCCTACACCGAAACCGGCAACGCCGCCGCAGTTGCTCGAGGTGTTTGGCGATGTGGTGCGGCACTTTGCCCCCGTCGATGCCATCGGCCTCGCGATGCCGAGCGTCGTGCAGCACGGCGTGACCCGCACCGCAGCTAACATCGACGCCGGCTGGCTCGGCTTCCCGATCGAGCGTGAACTGCACGAGCGCACGCGCCAACCCGTCAAGGTGCTGAACGACGCCGATGCGGCCGGCCTGGCGGAGATGCGCTGGGGCTCCGGCCGCGACACTGCCGGGCTGGTGATCATGCTCACCTTTGGCACCGGCATCGGCTCGGCCATCTTCATCGATGGGCGCCTTGTACCTAACACCGAGTTCGGGCACCTGGAAATGCTAGGCCGGGATGCTGAACTTCACGCCTCGGCGCGGGTGCGCACCGCCGAGGGGCTCGACTGGCCGCAGTGGGCCGAGCGGGTCAACCTCTATCTTTCAAAGATGCACGCGCTGTTCTGGCCGGATGTCTTCATCCTGGGCGGCGCGGTCAGCGAGAATTACGCGCTGTTCGCGCCACACCTGCGCTCGCAGGCGGAGGTTCGTCCCGCGTTGTTCGCGGGACATGCCGGTATCGTGGGCGCGGCGCTGGCGGCGCAGCTGGCGCGCTAATTCAGGCGCACCCGGAACCGGATCGAGAACCCCGGCGCACCACTCGCGCTGTTAGGTAGCAGCGCCCCCGCCGGAGCCACCCGCAGCCCGGTCACGACCGGGTCAAAACCACTGGCGTCGGGCACCGGCGTATAGGTGTACGGCGGACCGCCGCCGGCCTGGCGCGAGTAGCTGACGTGCGTTGCGTACGTGAAGCTCAGACCGCTGACCGGGCTGCCGTCCAGGAATTCCACCGGATTACCGGAGGTGGTCGACACGTACAACGCAGTATTGGCCGGAACGGGATCGGTCAGGACCACGCTGCCGTTGTCGGACATGCCGATGCCGCTGTTGCGCACCACGACTTCATAGCGGACGGTGGCGCCCGGGATGCGTTTCGGATTCGTCGCACCATTCATCGGGTCGAGCAGAACGTCGCTGATCTTCTGCACCGACAGCTGCGGCAACGGCGGCGAGCCGCTGAGCGCCGTCGTCACTGTGGCGGTATTGTTAGCTACGATCGCATCGAAGCTGGCGCTGCTGACCGTGGCGGTGTTGGTCACCGACGGCCACGCAGCCGCGCCGACGGCGACCGCCAGCGTGATCGGCGGCAGTGACTGGCCCGGGTTCAAGGGCGGCGCGTGACTGCAGCTGACCACCTGGCCCGCGGCGGCGCAGGTCCAGCCGGTTCCGGACGCCGACACGTAGGTCAGGCCGGCAGGCAGCGTGTCACTGACCAGGATGGCGTTGATTTCGGGATCGCTGAACGTGTTCAGCTGGTTGCTGACCGTGAGCGTGTAGGCGGCATTGGCACCCACCGACAATGGCGTCGCCGCGGTCTTGGTGATGGCGAGATCAATGAAGCGCTCGCTCGTGACGCTGACGATCTGCGCCGTCAGCAGCACCAGGTCGCCGCCGGCGGAATAGACGGTCGTGCCCGAGGTCTGCCCGGGTTGCAGCAGGCCCGAAATATTGTAATTGTCGATGTCGGCGCCGTAACTGGTCAGCACGCCCTGGGTGTTGACGGTGCCGTCGAATTGCTGGACCGTCGGCACACTGCCGGTGGGCACGAGGCCGTCATCGAGCGTCGTGCCGTTGTAAGACAGGCTTTCGGAAAATCCATTCAATGTTCCGGAATTGGCGGGATCCCCTTCCCAGGTGATGACCGCCACGCGCCCGTCGATGTTAGATGTCGGCACGCGAAAACCATCCGGCGTCAGCGTCACGGCGCTGCCGCGGAAATACTGCAGTCCATCGAAGATATTGATCGCCCGCAGCGGTTCGCTCGCGCCCTGATAAATGACGACCAGGCCCCAGCCACCCGCGACCGCAGCGACCGCACAATGCGGCGCGCCGGTGTTGACCGTCAGGCCGCCGAAGGTATAGCTGCCGTTACCCGTCACTAACGCGGTGACATCCGCAACGGCGCCGAAGAACGGCAACAGCGTACCGCCGTTGTTGTACCCGGCCGTAAACGTGCGGCTGGCGTTGACGGTCGCGCCCCGAAAAGTCACGGTCGAGTCGACATTGATGCTGCTGCCGGTCGTGGTCGCCGAGCCGCCCCAGTAAAGATAGGCCGCGATCACGGTCGTGCCGGCGGGAACACCACTGAGATTCTGGGTGCTGGTGGCGCCGACCGTGCAGGAGTTGCTGGTATCGGGCTGCGTGCGCAGCGAACCGCCGGTGACCACAAAATTGATATTGCCGAGCAGTCGGCTAGAGCGCGTGATCGGCGTCTGCTGCGCCTGGCACGGACTCAGTACGGTGGCGGCCACAATGAGCAGGAGCGCGGCGAGGAACTGTTTCTGCATGGCGGCGATGGCGCGGCGACGGTGCCGGTTTCCAGCGGGCAATGTATCGGGATCGGGCCCGTGCGCAGATAACTTAATTCACAAATGGCAGGACTGGCGGCAAGACGCTGCCCCCAAGCTGGACCTGCGTCACACTCGCGTAACGGTTTAGCGCGTCCGCGCCGGCAACCGCGCCAGATAATCCGCGACGCCCTGGAAATCTTCGTAGGCCAGGCCGCCGCCCAGGGCCTTGTGCCCACAGGCGAGATTGGGGCGCCGGCCATCGGCCGCATCCTGCATCTGGCGCACCAGGTACGGCTGGTGTTGCGCAGCGATGCGCGGAATGAGCCCGACCTCGCGGCCTTCGCCGCGCAACCCATGACAGCCGGCGCAGCGCGCCCGGTAGACCGACTCGCCGCGCGCCAGGTAATTGCCATTGCCCAGGCCAAGCTCGGACGACGCCGGCATCTCGCTGACAAATTTCGCGACATCCGCAATCGCCTGCGGAGTTGTTAGGTGATGGCGGTCGGCGACGCGCTCCATGCGGATGTCCCAGCGCTCCGCGTGCCGGAAATCGACCAGCTGTTTGACAATCACCTTGAACCACTGGCCGGCGATCACGGGCACGTTGCCATCGCGTGCGCCGGCACCATCGCTGCCGTGACAGGCAATGCAGTTCTTGTATAGCGCAGAGCCTGCGGTGGCGTTGCCGCGCAATGCCACGGCGGATGCGTATTCACGCGAGGTCGTACAGTCAGCCTGGGCGCTCACGCTGAGCAACAACCCCACGCACGCACCCAGCCAATGACGTCGTTTCATGCGTACAGGCTACAGGTGGCGCCGGCCATTGCAACTAGGTAGTCTCCACGATGCCATCCGGTAAACGAGGGTGCGGGTCCGCCAGATGCGATTCACCAGCCGGCAACTGCCGCCAATCCTGTTAGCTGTGTATGCCGTCATCTGGGTGGCGCTCGCCATTGCGCCCTATTACCGCCAGGACTGGGCGCTGGAAAATCTGGTCGTCGCCGTCGCCGCAACCTTGCTCGTGTGGAACTATCATCGCTGGCGTTTTTCCAATGCCGCCTACCTTTGCCTGTTTATCTTCTTCACGCTGCATGCGATCGGCGCGCACTACACCTATTCCGAGGTGCCCTACGATCAGTGGTTCAACGCGCTGCTCGGTTTTTCAGTCAACGAGGCGCTGGGTTTTTCCCGCAATCACTATGACCGTTTCGTGCATTTTTGCTACGGCCTGCTGATCGCCCTGCCGAGCATGGAACTGCTGCAAAAACGCGCACCGCCCCAGGGCCTGTGGATCTGGCTGCTGCCGATTCTGTTTGTGTCGTCGCATTCCGTGATCTATGAAATGGTGGAATGGGCGGCCGCTGCCGTGTTCGCAGGCGATCTCGGCGCCGCGTACCTCGGCACCCAGGGCGACGTCTGGGATGCGCAGAAAGACATGTTGCTGGCCAGTTTCGGCGCGATCGTCAGTGTCAGCTGTGTGCTCTTGCTGCGCGGCGCGCCTGCGCCGCCCGATGCAGCGCACTGAACGACTGCACGGTTTCTATCAACTGCGCACCGTCCATCGGTTTCGGCGCCATCAGGATCGGCGCCCCCGGCATCCACGGCACCTCGGCATTCGAGAGGTTACCGGTCAGCACAATGGTCGGCACCGAGTAGCCCAGCGTTTCGGCGATGCGCTCGGCCACGTCGGTGCCGGTCTCGTCTTCGCCCAACTGGTAATCGACGATTAGCACATCCGGACGCAATCCCGCGTCCGACACACTGCCCTCGGCGTCGGCGGCATTGGTGAATGTGCGGGTCTGGTAGCCACAGGTCTTGAGCAGCATCCGGACAGAGTTTGCGACCGCCGCGTCATCCTCGACATGCAAAACAACGACCGTCGGCGAATCTTCCGCGTGCTTGGGCGGCTCAATGGCCATAGTACCCAAGCTAGCACCGGCGTTCGCGGCCGCCTATAAGGACAAATGCGCACCTGCGCTGCAGCGCATGATGGCTAGAAGCGCGAGAAATCGGGTTTGCGCTTGTCAAAAAACGCTTGTATCGCCTCGCGCGCCTCCGGACTGTGCAGGCGCTCGCCGAATACTTTGGCCTCGGCCTTGATGGTCTCGGTCAGGACCCCGGCTTCGACGCCCCGCAACAGCCGCTTGGACTCGCGCACCGCGCCCGGTGGCAAGGCCGCGAGCCGGGCCGCCGCACGCTGCGCCGCGGCCAGTACCTCGGCCGCTGGCAGCGCCGCATTGGCCAGTCCGCAGGCCACGGCTTCCGGCGCCAGCATCGGCTCGCCTAACAACAGCATCGCCGCCGCCTTCGCGTGGCCGATGCGCTGCGGCAGCAGGCGGCTGGAGGCGAATTCCGGCACCAGGCCCAGGTTGATGAAGGGCATCAAAAGGCGCGCATCGTCGCTGAGGTAGACCAGGTCACAGTGCAGCAGCAGCGTGGCGCCAATGCCAACCGCCGGCCCGATCACCGCGGCGATGACGGGCTTGCCGCAGCCGAGCAGCGCGCGCATGAAATCGAACACCGGCGCGTTCAATTCGCCCGAGCCCGCCTGCGGCGGGCTGTTCATGAAATCCTCGAGGTCATTGCCGGCGGTGAAGATGCCGCCGGCCCCGGTCAGTACCACCGCACGGACCTTGGGATTCGCGTTGGCCTCGACCAGCGCGGCGGCGAGCGCCGCGTACATCTGGGCCGTGAGCGCATTGCGGCGCTCCGGGCGCGCAATGCTGAGCGTCATGACGCCGTCGCGCAAATCGTGCAAAACTGTCACCAGCACTTCTCCCTAACGAACATACACGAGCAAGCGGCCCTTGTAGGCATCATCCTGTGCCGTCGCCGCGCAATCAAGGCGCTCTTCGCGACATGAAAAACCATACGCAAGCATGCGGCGGTTGAACGGCCCGCGATTGCCGCGATCCGGATCGACGATCCAGATCTCGGCCACCGGGCGCGCGTTGCATTCGATCATGGCCGCCAGGTCGCCGTCGACGTCGCGCTCATACAGCACATCGCTGCCGACGATGAGATCAAAGCCCCTGGCGAGCGGCGCGAGCGGACCGGCGGCGCGACTCCAGTTGGCAAACCGGTATTTCATCGGCAGGAGTTTGTTCAGCTGCAGGTTGTGGCGCAGGAAGCCGGCGGTCAGCGGATGCCGATCGCTCGCCGTGACATTCGCGCCGCGCCGGTGCGCGATGAGACTGGGCAACGCCAGGCCGCAGCCGATTTCCAGGATGCGCTCGTTCGCCATCAGCACGCGGGCGGCCATGCGGGCCGCGAGTCGCAATGCCGACGGCCACAGCAGGCCAAACAACGGCCAGGTCGCGGATGAGATGCCGAGGCCCTCGGCCTGCCCGGCGGGATCGTAGAATTGCTGCCGATCGAACAACGAGCGGATTTCAAGATTCGGGGCACCCGCCACCGCGATGCTTTCCTGCTTGGTCAGAAAGTGGCGCGCGCTCAACCCGGTTCTGCCGCACCGATCGTCAGCGCAATGTCGCCCACGCCCGCGATCGATCCCGCCAGTTGATCGCCCGGATTCACCGCACCCACGCCTTCGGGCGTGCCGGTGTAGATGAGGTCGCCGGGACCGAGGTGGTAGAACTTCGACAGGTCGGCGACGATCGCGGCGACCGGATGCAGCAGCAAACTCAAGTCGGACGCTTGCCGCTGCACGCCGTTGACGCGCAGCTCGATGCGTCCGCGGACCGGATGGCCGCATTCGCTCGCCGGTACGATCGGTGCGAGCACGGCTGCGGACTCGAAATCTTTGCCCAGATCCCAGGGACGTTTTTGGTCACGCGCTGCGTACTGCAGATCACGCCGCGTCATGTCGAGCCCGCAGGCATAGCCATAAACCGCCTGCGCGGCCTGGGCCGCTGCAATCCGAAACGCGGGCGCCCCCATCGCGATGACCAGTTCCATTTCATAGTGAAAATTACGGGTGCCCGGCGGATAAGGGATGACTGATCCCGAGGCCGCGTAGTCACAGGCCGCCTTGGTGAAATAAAACGGCGCTTCACGATCCGGCTTGGCGCCCATTTCCAGGGCGTGCGCCTCATAGTTGCGGCCGACACAGAAAATCCGGCGCACCGGATAGAGCGTGCTGACGCCACGGATCGGGACGGCCACCTGGGCCGGGGGCGTAAACAGATACTGGGTCATTGGCGGGTTTCGATGCGCTG
>JANNVI010000058.1:0-15656 GCA_031414335.1 Gammaproteobacteria bacterium
GGTCATCGCGCGCGACGATGGCATCACCCAATGGGCGTGGCGCGGCCAGCCGCTGTACCGGTTTGATGAAGACCAGTACGCGGGCGACTTCAACGGCGCCGGCGTCGACGCGCGCTTGCGCGTCGCGCTGCTGCTGCGCCACATCATGCCCGCAGGCGCGGCGCTGCGGCGGACAGCCGAACTCGGTTTCTACTTCGCCACGGTCGACGGCGCGACACTGTATGCGCACGACCGCGCACCGCAGACCGAAATCCCGAAGATCATCGGCGCGCATCGCGGCTCACCGGCAACAGGTCGCGCGCTCGGCACGACCAGCTGCGATGCAGCGTGCAGTCGCGACTGGAAACCCTTTCTTGCGCCGGCGCGCGCGGCACCGAGTGGCTATTGGGACATCGCGACAAGGTCAGATGGCGCGCGGCAATGGGCCTACAAGGGCTTCGCGCTCTACACCTACGCCGCGGACCAGCCGGGCCAGGCCCGCGGCCATGGCCTGCATGAGCTGGTGCAGATCGGCGACGCACGCGCGGACGAACTTGCAACCGGCCGCAATGCGGCCACAACCGTCGGCCTCGGCATCGGCGCTCTATACTGGCACGCGGTGGCGCCCTAGCCCGGCGTGCCTGTCCAACGAAGGATCCCGCATGAAAAAGCTAACAATGTTGACGACCACGCTCGCGCTGGCCATCGGCTCCGCAGCGGCACTGGCAGCCGATTGCGACAACTTCTTCGGCCAGCGTTGCCGCGTCAACCTGCCGACCGGCGTGCACATGAGTTATTACGAAATCGGGCCCAAGTCAGGCGAAGCGCTGATCCTGCTGCACACCGACACGACCACCGCGGTCGAGTGGGCGTGGACCGCGCATGAACTCGCCAGGCTCGACCCGGGCATCCATATCTTTGCGCTCGACCAGCGCGGCGCCGGCGAGACCGACTTGCCCGACACGCCGCTGTGCCGCGCCAAACCCAATCTCTGCATTACCCAGACCAACCTCGCGGACGATGTCATTGCGTTCATGGATACGATGGGCATCGCCAAGGCCACAATCTATGGTCACGCCTGGGGCGCGCGTTTCGCACGGACCGTGGCGGTCTATCATCCGGAGCGCGTGAGCCGCCTGATCATGTCCGGCATTCGCGCCGCCGAAGCTAACGCCTGGCAGCCCACATTCGGACTCGCCGGCCTCGAAGGACTCGGCTGGCGACGCATGCTGGAAGCCAGGGGCGTCAAGTGGCCCGAGGGCGCCCTGCACCTGCGGCCGATCGATTTCGACCCGGATGCGGTCCGCAACATCAACCAGAACTGGGACATCTCCGCGATCGCCGCGCCGGAGTTTGTCGCGATCATCGCCGCGCAGACAGCGGCCGAGTCGCTCGCGAGCTGGGGCGTTCTCGACCCGACACCCCACCCGCGCCAGCCGCCCGCAAATTTTGAAAACCTGACGATGCCGACGCTGGTGTTGTGGGGCAGCAGCGACAACTACCTCGATCGCGCCTCGCAGGACCAACTGATGGATCTTCTGCGGCAGGCCAGCAAGGCTAACAAAGACATGTATTTCTACTGGAAGCAGTACGGCGTGCTGCCGCGGCCGGCGTCGCGCAACAAGCACGAGGCGGTCGACATCGGCCACAACCTGTCGTGGGAAGCGCCGCGCCAGCTCGCGGCCGACATCGCGAGTTTCATCCGCACCGGCGCCCCGACCCGCGACCGCTACCGGACCAACGCGCCGACTAACATCCGCGAGATCCTGGTCGAACCGGGGCAGGCGACCATCGTCTCGTCACGCAGCACGGATTCCGGGACGGCGCGCTGAGCCCGCAACCGCTGGTCAAAAACGTTATTTTGCAGTGCCGGCGCTGCTGACTTCCGGCCGCGACTGCAAGGTCTCGACCAGCACGACCCCGTCGCGCCGCGAATCGGCGCCACCGTCCCACTGGCCGTTGCGCCACAGGACTCCCTGGATCCCCGAGTCCTCGCCATTGAAAGGCGAAATCACGACACCGCGCTGCTTCAGGCCGCTGACCACCGCCTCCGGCATGCGCGCGACCTCGCCGTTGAATTGCGGGCCCCGTGCGACGAGATTGGGCAAATCGATCGCCTGCTGCATCGGCAGCTGCCAGTCGAGCGCACCGACCAGCGTCTTCGCGACGTAGGCGAGGATGCTGTTGCCGCCGGGTGACCCTGCCGCGCCTAACAACCGGCCCTTTGAATCCAGGATGAGCACGGGCGACATCGACGAGCGCGGACGCTTGCCGGGCGCCACCGCATTCGGGCCGACCGGCAGGAACGAGAAGTCGGTCATCTGGTTGTTGAGGAAAAAACCATCAACCATCCGGCCATTGCCAAAAACCGACTCGACGGTCGTGGTCATCGAGACCGCGTTGCCGTAGGAATCAATGATGACAAAATGCGATGTGCCACCCGGCTCCTGTGTCGCATCCATCGCCGGCGGCGGGCTGCCGGGCGGCCGGCCCGGCACCGGCACCGCGCCGGCCTGCTTGCCGATCAGCGCCACGCGCCGCGCGACATAGGTCCGGTCCAGCAACCCGGTGAGCGGAATGCGCGAAAATGCCGGATCGCCAATCCAGCCATCGCGATCCGCATACATGATGCGGCTCGCCTCGGCAAACTGATACCAGGCCTGCGGATCCTCGGCATTGCGACGCGCGATGTCGGTGCGCTCCAGCATTGCCATCAGTTGCAGCAGGCTAACACCGCTGGACGGCGGCGACGCCGAGCACAACAGGTAGATCCGATACTTGTGGCAGACCGGCTGGCGCTTGACCGGGCGATAGGCGGCCAGGTCAGCCGTGCTCAGCGTGCCGGCGAGCGGTGCTTCCGCCACGCGCCGCGCAATCGATTCCGCGACCTCGCCCTGGTAGAACGCGCTCGGCCCTTCCGCGGCCAGCCGCCTGACAAACTGCGCATAGCGCGGGTTCGCGAGGACATCGCCCGCGGTTACTAACGCGCCGTCGGCCTTGGTGAAATACGCGCGCACATCGGGCATCGAGGTTTGCGGATACCGGCTGTGAACGAAGCGATCGATACGCGCCGTCACCGGAAAGCCGGTCTCCGCCTGCTGCGCGGCGCTCGCGAATAAACCGGCCCAGGGTCGCTTGCCATGCTCCTGGTGCGCGAGCGACAGCATTGCAATCACACCCGGCGCCCCGGTGGCGCGGCCGGAGGTCATCGCAACGCCGCGCCCGAGCGGCCGGCCCGTGTCGTCCAGGAACATGCGCGGGTCAGCTAACGCCGGCGCCGTTTCGCGGCCGTCATAGACTTCGATGCGGCGCGTGCGGGCGTCGTACCGCAGCATGAAGGCGCCGCCGCCAAGGCCCGAACTCTGGGGTTCGACCAGGCCGAGCATGGCCTGAACCGCGATGGCCGCATCCACGGCGTCGCCACCGGCTTGCAGGATCTCCATCCCGGCGCGAGCTGCTAACGGGTGGGCGGCGGCAACCACCATCGACCGCCCCGAAGGCGCGCGCGACACCGCGACATCTTTTGCTGCCGCGCCGATTGCGCATAACAACAGTGGGACCAGGAGCAGCCGCTTCATAATAATTGTCTTGTCCATAATAATTTGATCTGTAGAAACAGGCGACGCCCCGCGCTTGCGCGGGCTTTACACTACCAACTGATCCGATTATGCCAATTCGCCGGTCAACAGGCGTGGAAGTCGCTTTCGCACACAATCGGCTTTCGGTTAGGCTGGAACAACATGAACCCCATCGTCTACGCGATTCCGGTATTTCTCGTCACGATCCTCATCGAGGCGTGGCTGGCCCGCAGGCGGCGGCTGCCGGTCTACGACAGCGCGGACGCCCTCACCAGCCTGCATTTCGGCGTGCTGAGCCAGGTCGCGGTCGCGTTCACCTTCATCTTCAGCTTCGGCTATTACATTCTTATCTATGAGAACCTGCGGCTCTTCAGCCTGCCGCGCGACAGCATCTGGGTCTGGCTGTTCGCGGTGCTGGCCTACGATTTTTGTTATTACTGGGTGCATCGCTGCGGGCACGAGGTCAACCTGCTGTGGGCTGCGCACCAGGTGCATCATTCGTCCGAGTACTACAACCTGACGACGGCGCTGCGGCAGACCGCCACCGGCGCCTTCACCGCCTGGCCCTTCTATGTGCTGTTAGCCGTGATCGGCGTGCCGCCGGTCGTGTTCGCGACCGTGGCGCTGATCGATCTGCTGTACCAGTACTGGGTGCACACCGAACTGGTGCCGCGGCTCGGCTGGATTGACCGCGTGTTTGTCACGCCGTCCAATCATCGCGTGCACCACGGCCAGAACGACTACTGCATCGACTGCAATTACGGCGGCATCCTGATCATCTGGGACCGGCTGTTCGGCACCTTCGCCGAAGAGCGGCGCGACGAGCCCGTGATCTATGGCATCCGCACGCCGGTGGCGAGCTTCAATGTGGCCTGGGGCAATCTCGCCGGCTACCGGGAAATCTGGCGCAAGGCGCAGGCGGCGGATGGCTGGCTGGCGGCGCTGCGCACCTGGTTCGATCCGCCCGCGGGCCGCGGCCGGCACCAGCCGGCCTTCGCCAGGGATTCCTTCCGCCGCTTTGACCGCAATACGCAGCTAACAACGCGGTACTACGCGATCGCGCAGTATGCGTTGCTGGTGCTGCCGACATCGCATTTCATCGCGATCCAGGCGCAACTCGCGATCATGCCGCGCATCGCGTATGCGCTGGTGATTTTCACCTGGGTTGTGAGCATCGGCTGGCTGCTCGAAGAGCGGCGTTTCGCGCCGCGCGTCGAAATGCTGCGGGTGTTAGCACTGGGCGCGGGTTTCGTGCTGGCGCCGGGCTGGTTCGGCTGGGCCGCGGCCCCGGCGCTGAAAATTGCGATTGCTGCCCTGCTGCTGATGGGCGCGGCGTGGCTGTGGAGCCGGCCCGGGCGGGCGCCGGTCACAACTTGAATGTTGACAGCAGCAGACTGGTCTCGGTGTTAGACACGCCGGCGATCGACCGGGTTCGTGCCAGCACCCGGTCAAACGCTTCGAGACTGTCGGCGCGCAGTTCGGCCACGATGTCCCAGCGGCCGTTGGTGCTGTGCAGGGTGACGACCGCCGGATCACCGCGCAGCGCCGCGATCACCTCGTCGGTGCGATTGCCTTCCACCGCAATGGTGGTCAGGGCCCGAATCCGCTGCTCATCGACCTGGGGCCGGAGCCGCACGCTATAGCCGGCGATGGTGCCGTCCTTCTCGAGTTTCGCCATCCGGTTTTGCACCGTACCCCGGGCCACCCCCAGCTCCTTGGCGAGCGCCGCAACGGTGGCGCGCCCGTCGTGACGCAGCAGAGACAGCAGCCGCCGATCGGTGTCATCCATGGATGAATCTCCTATTTCGCCAATTATATCTGTCTTTTTGATAAATAGACCAGAAGAAGTGAGCACTTCTCTGTCTTTTAAATAGCTCGAACCTCGGCGACACTGCCCAGACACGGGACAGGGTCGAAGGCTTTCAGGAGCAGGCACATGGTCGATTTCATTGGTATGGATCGGATACGGGAATTGGTGCGCCGGGTCGGCACGGCCAATTTCATCAGTAACCTGGCGCTCGAGATTGAGTCCGATTACCGCCGCTGGGCCAAATTCGACAAGTCGCCCCGCCACGCGTCGCACTCGCCGGTCGGCGTCATCGAGCTGATGCCTGCGAGCGACGGCGAGCGCTACACATTCAAGTACGTCAACGGCCACCCGAAGAACACCGCGCGCGGCCTGTTGACGGTCACGGCGTTTGGCGTGCTGGCCGACGTCGACACCGGCTACCCGGTGCTGCTCTCCGAGCTAACAGTGACCACGGCCCTGCGCACCGCCGCCATGTCGGTGCTCGCCGCGCGTTGGATGGCGCGCCGCGGCAGCCGCTCCATGGCGCTCATTGGCAATGGCGCACAGAGTGAATTCCAGGCCCTGGCTTTCTATCACGGCATGGGTATTCGCGATCTGCGCCTTTACGACGTCGATGTCGATGCCACTGCAAAACTGAAACGAAATCTCGCCAGCATGAATTTGCCGGGACTCGTCGTCAGGAGTTGCACTTCGACCGCGCAGGCGGTCCGGGGCGCGGATATCGTTACGACCGTCACTGCAGACAAGCGCAATGCAGTGATCCTCACGCCGGAGATGATCGAGCCCGGCATGCATCTGAACGCGGTTGGCGGCGATTGTCCGGGCAAGACCGAACTGCACGCGGCCATCCTGGCGCGACCCGATGCGCGCGTGGTGGTCGAGTACGAACCGCAGTCGCGCGTCGAAGGCGAGATTCAGCAGATGCCCGCAGATTTCCGCGTCACCGAGTTCTGTGAAGTGGTCTCCGGCGCCGCGCCGGGTCGCGGCAACGATGCCGAGGTCACGATTTTTGACTCCGTGGGCTTCGCGCTCGAGGACTTTTCGGCCCTCAATTATCTGCACCGCCTGCAGCGCGAAGTTCGCGCGGGACAACAGACGGTTGATCTGATACCGACGCTGGACAATCCCAAGAACCTGTTCGCCGCACTGAGCCCGAGTCGCCCCATCGGCATCGCCGCAGCGGAACGTCTCGAAATCCGCGCGGTTGCGCCGTGAACGCGACGAAGACCAAGGCAGTCGCGCTGATTGGCGCCGCGACCGACATCGGCGCTGCAGACCGCGGCGCTTCGATGGGACCGGAAGCGTTGCGCGTCGCCGGGATTCAGCAGTCACTCGAGTCCCGTGGCTTCGTGGTCGTCGATCGCGGCAATCTGAGCGGACCCGGCAATCCCTCGGAGCCGCCGTTTGCGGGCTACCGGCATCTGCCCGAGGTGCTCGAGTGGACCCAGAGCGTGCATGATGCTGTTAGAACCGAGCTGGCCGAACGGAACCTGCCGATCCTGCTGGGCGGCGACCATTCACTTGCCATCGGTTCGATCAGCGCAGTGGCGCGCCACTGTCGCGAGCACAACCGGAAGTTACGGGTGCTCTGGCTCGATGCGCACGCGGACTTCAATACGTCGGAGTTGTCGCCCAGCGGCAATCTGCACGGCATGCCGCTCGCTTGCCTGACCGGATTCGGACCCGAGGCGCTGTGCAATATGAGCGGCAGCAAAGCTACGCTGCGCCCGGAATGGGTCCGCATGTTAGGCATCCGCAGCGTTGACCCGGAAGAAAAGCGTTTCGTACACGCGCAGGGCCTGGAGGTCTTCGACATGCGCTACGTCGACGAAAAAGGCATGCGCGCAACCATGGACCAGGCGCTGGCCGGTCTCGATGCCGACACGCACCTGCACGTCAGTTTTGATGTTGATTTCCTGGATCCCGAAATTGCGCCGGGCGTCGGCACCACGGTTCCCGGCGGGCCGACTTACCGGGAAGCGCAGCTTTGCATGGAAATGATTGCCGACACCGGCCGCCTCGCCTCGCTGGATATCGTCGAACTCAATCCCGCGCACGATATCCGCAACCGGACCGCAGCGCTGGCCGTCGACCTGGTGGAATCGCTGTTCGGCAAGAGCACGCTGGTGCGCGAGCGGCGTCGCAACGACAGCCGGCAGGCAATCGCGGTCCGATCGAAAGCAGCGACGGCGGTCGACCTCGCCTGATCGGCAAGCGGAGTCCTCAGCGCAGACGCGCGACCCCGTCGGAATGCGCTGCTGCCGCAACCGCCCGAGCAACATTCGCCGCCACGCGCGTGTCGAATACGCTCGGTACGATGTAGTCGGCTGTTAGATCGTCGCCGACCACCGCCGATATCGCCGCGGCCGCAGCCAGCTTCATGTTGTTAGTAATGCGCGAGGCCCGCACGTCGAGCGCGCCGCGGAACACGCCTGGAAACACCAGCACGTTGTTGATCTGGTTCGGAAAATCGCTGCGACCGGTCGCAATGACGGCCGCGGTCTTGCGCGCGACGTCGGGATGTACCTCGGGATTCGGATTGGCCAGCGCAAACACGATCGATTTCGCGGCCATCGACGCGACCACGGCTTCCGGCACCGTGCCCGCCGAGACGCCAACGAAAACGTCGGCCCCCACCATGGCGGAGTTCATTGAACCCCGCAGATTGCCTTTGTTAGTACGATTGGCGAGATCGGCCTTGACGGCCGTCAGGTCATTGCGGCCGCGCGCCACGATGCCCCTGGAATCCGCCACCACGATGTCGCCGATCCCGGCATTCAGCAGCATGTTAGTAATCGCTACCCCGGCGGCGCCGGCTCCCGAGACGACGACGCGCAGGTCGCCCAGCTTGCGGCCCGTCAGGCGCGCTGCGTTCGTCAGCGCGGCCAGGACCACGACCGCCGTGCCATGCTGATCATCATGAAACACCGGGATATCAAGCAGGCCCTGCAGGCGTGTCTCGATCTCGAAGCAGCGCGGCGCTGAGATATCTTCAAGGATGATGCCGCCAAAGGCCGGCGCCATCCGTACCACCGTTGCGATGATTTCTTCCGTATCCTGGGTGGCAAGACACATGGGCACGGCGTCGACGCCGCCGAACTCCTTGATCAACATCGATTTGCCTTCCATCACCGGGAGCGCCGCCAGCGGACCGATGTTGCCGAGACCGAGGACGGCGGTTCCATCGGTGACGATCAGGATGGCGTTAGACTTCCACGTGTAGTCGTAGGCGAGATGCGGATCGCGCGCGATGGCTTCGCAGATGGTGGCAACGCCGGGAGTGTAGGCCAGCGACAAGGAGTCCTGGTCGCGGACCTTGATCGTAGGACGCACCTCGATCTTGCCGCCCTTGTGGAACAGAAAAACCGGGTCCTGGTCGCGGGGGTCGACGATGGCCATATCTCAGCTACTCCCATGGAATCGATAGTCTGCAGTCCGTCGAAGTCTCAAGTGTAACGCTTTGAACTGACTGACAGGATAAAGCCATAACGCCGTTAGCTGGCATGCCAGTCTCATGGCGGGCCCGGCTGTCTCGACGCAGTTGCAAAGGCGTGCAACAATCATGCGCAGAGGAATTCCAGATGCCATTCACGCGCAGAAAAATTATTGCCTCGTCAGCTGCCGCAGCGTTAGTAGCCGGCCAGCCACGCGGCGGAAGCGCGGCTGACGCCAACGGAAAACCCCTGAGTGACTTGCCCACACGCAATGAACTGTTCGTGCGTCTGCGCGGCGGGGCCCGCGGCCAGCCGGGTTTGTGGTGGTTTGCCGGCATGCTGTGGGGCAAGCGCACGCTGGACGCGGCCAAGCTGCTGTTTGCGGTGGAAGGCTGCAGCTTCAACACGCTGGTTCTGGACCCCGATGGCACGGTGCGCATGAACATGATCGAGGCCGGCTTCTGGCTCGATCCGCTGACGAAGCAACCCGCCGACGACTGGCTCAATCCGATGAACGGCCTGAAGTGCGCGCCGGTGCATTTCATGGGACCGCAGGCCATCACCTTCGACCCGATGGGCCGCGCGCAAAGGCCGCAGGCCGTGCCAGCCGGCACCGACTTTGATGGTCACATCACCGAGCCGATGACCTCGGGCGATCTCGTCTGGGTTGGCGAGAGCCTGATCGTCAGGGGCCCTGCACGACCTAACAACAGCACCGACCCTTTGCAAAGCGGCTTGCCGGTGTTTACCGCGACCTCGCTCGACACCTACCAGGCAACGCGCAAGGATCTTGCCGCGCGCGCCGAGCTCTGGACGCCGGCGAGTCGCAGCTATCAAACGCTTGGCGCCTGGTATCCGTGGATGCGCATGGGCCATGAGTCCGGCGGCATCAGTTTCCAGATGATCGGCCGCAAATTGCGCGCGATTGACGAGCTGCCGATGACGCTGCGGCGCCTGGTTGACGGGCGGTTGCCGGGCTGGCTGCAAAAGCACAGCGTATGACCGCGGATAGGTCCATCGCAAAACTGGTACTCGTTGCAGGCGCAACCGGCGGCACCGGGCGGCACATCGTCACCGAGTTGTTAGCAGCCGGCTATCGGGTCCGCGCGCTGGTGCGTGACCCGGCCCGGGCCGGCAGTGTTTTCAGTCCCGCAGTCGAGCTGGCTGGCGCGGACGTCAGCTCGCCGTCGACACTCACGGACAATCTGTTCCGGGATGTCTGGGCCGTGGTGTCGACGATCGGGGGTCGAGCGCCTTTCGGCAGATCCGGATTTCGCGCCATCGACTGGCTGGGCAACAAGGCGCTTATCGACGCCGCGCGGCGCGCCCATGTTGCCCGCTTCATTATGGTGACCGCGGGCTCCGCTGGACGGAAGACCTTCCCGCACAATCTGCCGTTTGCGCCCTACCCCTGGAAAGGACGCGCCGAGGAGCACCTGAAACAGTGTGGTCTCGGATACACGATCATTGCTCCGGGAGGCCTGACCGACATGCCAGGCGGCCAAGTCGGCGTACGTCTCGCCGCGCGCGACCAGTACCGGATCGGACGCATCGCGCGTGCCGACGTCGCGGCGATTGCAGCCGCCTGCCTGGGCGTCGTGAACACGCTGGGCCAAACCATCACGATGATCAACGACCCGGCGCTGGCAGCCGGCGCCTGGCGTACCCAGCTGGTCTCCTAACAATCGCGGCGCGCCGGCGCCAGGGTGAGCCCAGCTATTTGGCAGGCATATTCCGGAACGCCCGGTGCCAATCCGCCAGCGGCGGTCCGAGGCCGTTAGCAACCGAAAAGGTCCGGTTCGCGGCGTCAGGTAACCCGGCAGCCGTAATCACCACCGTGGCCACATCTTCGCGCGTGATCCGCATGCCGCTCTGGTATTTATCGCGGGAAAAAATCTGGATCGGCTGCACGCCACCCGGATCGTCGGTCATGGCGGTAGGCCCTACCACCACATACTCCAGGCCGGACTTCATCAGTTCTTCCTCGGCGCGCCCTTTCCAGATGAGCACATTGCCGCCGATGTAATTCAGGAAGTGATCTTTCTTGCCGGACACCGACGACGTGATGATGACAAACCGGGTCGCGCCTGCGGCCTTGGCGGCACGTGCAAGATTGATGGTGCCTTCATAATCGACCCGCTCTGATCTGTTAGATCCGAACGGCATCGCGGTTGCGACGGCATCGATCACCACGTTCACACCCTTCATGGCGGCCGTCAGGCTTTCCGGAACGGTAACATCGGCCGCGACCCATTCGAACTGCGCGCCAATCTCCTTGCGCGCGCCGGCGGCGTCGCGCGTCATCGCACGCACGTGCACGCCGAGCGCAGTGAGTTGCCGCAACACGACGCGCCCGTTCTTGCCGGTCGCGCCCGCAAGCAGCACAGTCTTGCCGCGCAGATTCGCCAGCGCTTCGCTTCCGACCAGAGTCTGTGGACTGAGCCTGGCCGCATCGGCTTGCGGACTCGAAAACAAGCTGATCAATACCGCGAGCGCACCTGTGCCAGCCATGCTGGCCTGCCGAATGCTGTTAGAAAAGTCCATGCCATGCCACCTTCTGGGCTGCTTTGCAGCGGATCGAAATTATTGCACACGTTTGCAACAGGAGCCAGAGATGACCCCGGGACAGCACGGATTCGTGCCGCGCCGCAAAAACTGCCGGCCACCGCCACCGGGTTCGGTCATGTGGGCGACAAACAACAGTCGTTTGGTTGCAAACGTGTGCAACCTGCGGCAGACTTTGCTTGTTGTGACATCTAATTCCGGGGGGACTTCAAGATGAAAATTCGCGCGCTTTCGATCGGTCTGTTCATGGCAAGTGGATTGGCGAGCGCCCAGGAGGCCGCTGTCCTGGATGAAATTCAGGTAACGGCGCGGCGCGTTGTGGAAAACCTGCAAGTCGTTCCAGTCGCGATCACCGCGTTTACAACCGCCGATCTCGAAAAACAGGGCATCAAGGATGTCCGCGACATCGCGAATTTTACCCCGAACCTGACTTTCACGACCGAAAACTCGGGGCGCAACAACGTCCCCACGATTCGCGGCATCGGCCTGATTGACGCACGCGGATTTGACAACCCGGTTGGCGTCTTTATCGACGGCATTTTCGTGTCCGGCCGGGCATCTAACAATGTCAGCATGCTCGACCTCGAACGCGTCGAGGTCATCAAGGGGCCGCAGAGCGCTCTGTACGGACGCAACACGTTTGCGGGCGCCATTAACTATGTGACCCGGCCCACGCCAACAGAATTTGCGGCGAAAACCGAAGCAACCGTAGGCACCGACCGGCTGTGGCGCTTCAGCGGCAATTTCGGCGGTCCGATCACGGACAAGATCGCCGGGCGTCTCGCGCTGTCCTATGAAAGCGACGATGGTACCTATCGCAATTCCGGCCCGCTGGGAGTCGGCAACGGCATTGGCGGCGCCTTGAAAAAATCGGCGCTGCTGTCGCTGCGCTTTACGCCGCGTGAAGACCTGACCATCGATGCCAGCGGCTACTGGTCCAAGGAAAAAGTCGACAACCTGCCTAACACCCGCCTCGCTAACAATTGCGGCCGGCTCGATCCGATGAATCCGGCCAATGCACAGGCCATCAGCAGCGACCTGAATAATTTCATCTATTACTGCGGCGAAGCACCGCCGAATGGTTCCGGCTTCCTGTCGATGTCACCCGAAGCGTTTTCGTATGAGGGAGAAACCAAGCGCGGCACGGTGGCGCTCAACTGGGAGTTGCCAGGCGTCTCGATCCAATCGCTGACGGCATATACCACGGTCAAGAACTTCGGGCAGAACGACCTCGATCGTACCCAGACCGGCGATGGCGGCTACGGCTATATGCCACTCTCCGCCTATGTTGCGGCAGGTTCGCCCAACTTCATCTGCTCGGGATTTGTCCCGGTCGGCCCCTGTGCGGCGGCGGCCCGGGGCGCAACGGCTCCCGTCTTCAACCAGATACGGCAGACAAACTTCAACACCTACTTCGGTGCGACCGTCCTCGACAGCGATTACTGGTCGTCCGAACTGCGCTTCACCAGCTCGCGGGAAAAGCGCCTGCGCTGGCTCGGCGGCCTGTTCTACTTCCGCAGCAAGAACGATGAGCAGACCCTGGTTGGCATCGACGCCAGCGAAGCGGTGCGCACGCTCGGCCTGCAGCCCTCGCAAATAAAATTCCTGCTGGTCGATCCGGGCGCAATCATTCCAGGACTCGCGCCCCGGGGCATCGCACTCAATCTGCCGCCGCCGGCATTCCCGCCCAATGCGATTTTTCTCAACGGACCGGGGGTCATGAGTGCGACCTACACGCCGCTGGTCGATGTGCAGAAATCGATATTCGGCTCGGTGGAATTTGATTTCACAGATCGTTTTACTGGCACGGTCGAGTTGCGCCACACCAGCGAAGCACAGCATCTCGACAACCTGGTCGACATCTACTTCGGCGGACGGGGTAGTTTTGATGCGTCCTCGAGTTTCAATGATCCGCGCGTCACGCTGCGCTTCAAGCAGTCCGAGACCCTGATGTTGTATGCCTCCGCTGCGCGCGGCACGCGCTCCGGCGGCATCAACGCGCTGATCACCGATCCGGCCTACATTACCTACGATCCCGAAACTAACAACACCTATGAACTTGGATTCAAGTCGACGCTGGCCGGCGGCCGCGTACGCCTGAATGCTTCGGTGTTCCAGATCGACTGGTCGGACGCGCAGTTTCGCCAGGCCGCGCCGGGCTCGCAGACCACCGGCACGCTGGTCAACGCGACGCTCAACGTCGGCAGCATCACCAGCAAGGGCTTCGAAGTCTCGCTGGCCGCGAATCTGACGGAACACTGGTCGGTGGATGCCAACGTTGGCTTCAGCGATCCGAAGTTTGATGACCAGACCTACGCCCAGTCACTCGAAAGACTGTGCACCCAGACTGCCGTCACGCCGGTGCCGATCACTTGCGTTGGTCGTGACATCGACGGCAACGGCACGATCGATCGCTTCCAGCCGGATATCAGTGGCAAGCAGCTGCTGCGCACGTCCAAGCTCACAGCGAGCCTGGGGCTCGAATATTCACGGCCGATTTTCAGCGACGCAAAACTCGTTGCGCGCCTGGATGCGGCCCACCGTGCCAAGCAGTTTGGCGACTTCATCAATTCGACCTGGGTTCCGGGACGCACGCGCGCCAATCTGCGGGTTGGTCTTGAGCGCGACCACTACGATCTCGTTCTCTGGTGCGAAAATCTGACCGACGATGACACGCCGGACCAGGCCAGCGAGAATGCCTCTAACAACCTGGCGGCGTCGTTTGCCTGGCAGACCACCAGCATCAACCTGCCGCAACGCCGTTATGGCGTCACGGCACGTTACCGCTTCTGACGTGTTAGCTCAACTGCCCGGTCACATTGGCGATGTGACCGGGCAGCGTTGGCACCTGTAGATTTGATGGTAACCCGCCGCAGCAAGCGTTCATCGAGCAGGAAACCGCCTGGTCGGCGGGCTGCGGCCCGTAACCCATCGGACACGACCTGCACCTCGCGAGAAGTTGCACTCCTGGCCGGCGTTTCGCGTTCTGCGGTCTCGCGCGCCTTCACGCCCAACGCGAGCGTGTCCGAAGCCACCCGCAACAAGATCCAGAAGGCCGCCCGCAAGCTCGGCTACCAGCCTAACGTCATGGCCCGCAGCCTGATCACGCGGCATTCACGCCTCATCGGCCTGATCATGGGTGAATGGGAAAACCCCTACTACACGACCATGCTGCGCGGCTTCACGGAGAAGCTGCATGCGCGCGGCTACCGCGTGATGCTGCTGGCCTGCAATTCCGATCAGGATGTCGATGCGGCCACTCGCGTACTCATGCAGTACCGCGTCGACGGAATCGTGCTGGTGTCGACGGCGCCCGGTGAAGCCGCGGCCCGCGAATTTGCCCGCAGCGGCGGCCGCATCGTGCTGGTCAACCGCGAACACGGCCCGCTGCCAGCGACCAGTGTCCTGTGCGACAACGGAAAGGTGGGCCGCGAACTGGCGCGGTCCCTGCTGGCAGCCGGCTACGAAAAATTCGCGCTGCTGCGTGGCGACCCTACGTATAGAACCAGCCTGTTGCGCAGCGAAGGCTTCCGCAAGGAGCTGAAATCCGCGGGCGCGGGGACTGTGGTGTTGGAACAATTCAACCTGGTCGGCTATGCAGCAGGCCGCGCTTTTGTGCGCGAGGCGATGAGCCTGGAATCACCACCGGACGCGATCCTGTGCCCGACCGATGCGACGGCCATCGGCGTCATCGATGGCGCGCGCCTCGACAAGGGTATTGATGTCCCCGAGGCCCTGGGCGTCGTCGGTTTTGGCGATATTCCCGCCGCCAGCTGGGGCAGTCATGAGCTCACCACCGTGCGTCTGCCGATCGAGCGCATGGTCGAAGTCGCCGTCGAGGCCTTGTTTGCGAAAGAAGACTCGCCAGTCGTGCGCACCGTGTCGGTGGACGCCGAAATCGTCGCGCGCGCCAGCACCCGCCTGCTGCGCGTTGACGGGCGGAGCTGACCGCCCGTCCGCACCGGCTGCTCCGCCTGCACTCTCTGGACCGGGTTGCAAACGTGTGCAAAAATGGCTGCCGATCCGATTTCCAATCCCAGACCGAGGCTTGATCTCCATGGCACTGAAAAAAGTACTTTCCTATATCCTTTTTGCGCCACTACTGGCAGCGCTGGCGCCCTTGCATGCGTCCGCCGCTAACAACTCCGGCGCGGTGCTGATCGTCGGCGCCACGGGCCGCAGCGGACCCGCCATGATCGACGCACTTAAAGCCGGGGGTTACACCAATCTATTTGCGTTGGTGCGCGATGCCTCGACCGCGAAAACCAAGCTCAGCAGCGACATCAAGCT
>JANNVI010000059.1:0-2065 GCA_031414335.1 Gammaproteobacteria bacterium
CTTTTCGTCGAGCTATACCTACATCGGTTTGCCGCGGATCGAGGCGCTGGCGTTGCGCCACCGGCGGGCACTGAACTGGAAGCCCATGTCCCTGGGCGCCATCTTCAAGGAGCGCGGCCACGCGCCGCCCAGCACCGACAATGCCAAGGGCCGCTACCTGTACCTGGATGTCATGCGTTGCGCGGCCGAGCAGAACCTGCCCTACAAGTCGCCGGCGGTGTTTCCGTTCAATAGCATTCCGGCAGCGCGTGGCTTTCTGTGGATGCAGTCGCTGCCGTCCAGTCGCGCAGTCGAGTACGCGCATCGCGTCTTTGACCATGCCTTCGCCAGCGGCGGTGACGTCGCCAAGGTCGAAACCCTGTGCGATATCGCCAGAGATTGTGGCGCGGATCCGGCCGCCTTTGCGCTGGCCATCCAGTCGCCCGCGATCAAGGCGCAACTGGTGGAACTGACCGCCGAGGCCAGCCGGCGCGGCGTATTCGGCGCACCCACGCTGATCTGCAATGGCGAGATGTTCTGGGGTGCCGATCGCCTCGAGCAAATGGATCGCTGGTTGTCCCAGTGACGCATACCGACCTCATCCACACGTACTACGCCGCCTGGGTGCGGGACGACCTGGAAGCGGTCCTGGCGCTGTGTACCGACGATCTCGTGGCGGTTAACGTGCCCATCGGCCCGGTGCGCGGCAAGCAGGCGGTGCGCGAATTCCTGACGAAATTCGGTCGTGGCATGCAGCAGAAGCGCTACGCGGTCGAGCGGATCATCGAATCGGGTGACAGCGCCATGGTAGAAGGCGTGGAGCACTACGTCAGGGACGGCAAGTCCGTCAGCCTGCCCTATATGTCTCGCTTCAAATTCCGCGATGGCAAGATCGCCGAGTGGCGTGACTACTTCGATCTGCAGACGGTGTTGCGCCAGCTGGGGCTGCCGCTCGATGGTTCGCGACCCTAACAACCCGCCGTGGTTCGACACCGCGGTACCGGCGCGCGAGGATTGTGTCCTCAAGCACATGCTGGACGTGCGCGCCGCGCGCCATCCGCAACGGCGCCTGGCGCTGTTCGAGGATGGCAGCAGCTGGACCTACGCCGAGTGCCGGCAGCAGGTACGCGCCGCCGCCGCAGCGCTGCAACAGCTCGGCGTGTGCAAGGGCGACCGGGTGTTGGCCTGGCTGCCCACCGGCATGCCGATGGTTCTCACGTGGTTTGCCGCAAATTATCTCGGTGCGGTGTTCGTGCCGCTCAATACGGCCTATCGCGGCGCCGTGCTGGAGCATGTCGTCAACAACGCCGGTGGCGCTGTCATGGTGGCGCATCCCGAATTGACGGATCGCCTCGCGGGTCTGCAGGTGCCAGCGCTCAAGCACGTTGTTAGCCCTGCGGCGCTGCAGGGCGACGAATCGCGGCTGGATGACAGCGCCAGCATCGAGCACTGGGATATCCAGTCCATCATCTACACGTCGGGCACCACGGGGCCGTCGAAAGGTGTGTTGTCGCCCTACCTGCAGCTGTACACCACGGCGCTGGTCACCTACGGCTACATGGGCGACGGCGAGTCGATGCTGGTCAACCTGCCGATGTTTCATGTCGGCGGCACCAGCCCAACCTACTGCGCGCTGCTGCGCTCGGGCATGTTTTATCTGGTCGATGGCTTCAGCACCACGAAATTCTGGGACCAGGTGCGTACCGGCAACTGCACGACGACCTCCGGTCTCATTGGCGTGATGAGCGCGTTTCTGGCGAAAGCTGAGCCAAGGCCCGACGATCGCGACAACCCGTTGCGCTACATCACGATGATGCCGATCAATGAACAGACCGTGCAGCTCGGCCAGCGCTTCGGCTTCGACTACATGTCCGGCTTCAATATGACCGAAGTCGCCTCGCCGCTCGTGACCGACATGAATACGCGCGTCTTCGGCGGCTGTGGCCGCCCGCGAAGCGGCGTCGAATGCCGCCTGGTCGATGAGCACGACATCGAAGTTCCGGTCCGCACTCCCGGCGAATTGATCGTGCGCACCGACCTGCCCTGGGCGATGAACGCGGGCTACAACGGCATGCCCGAAGCCACG
>JANNVI010000060.1:0-223205 GCA_031414335.1 Gammaproteobacteria bacterium
CGCGACCCAGGTATCCAGAGCCACGCCCACACGCCAGGCCAGCGCGCAGCTGGCCGGGAAAGCCTGCAGGCCCGACGGCGCCAGCTGCGCCAGCCGGCGTGGCTGCTGCTCCAGGTTCCCCGGCAGGCTGCGCGGTTTGACCGAAAAAACCGCAACCTTGAGTGCGCCGGGCGCCGCGGCGTCGAACACATAGAACTTCTGCAGCAGCGGTTGGTTCGAATCAAAGCCGTCACGCGCGATCTGGTGATAAAGAACCGCGCGGCCGAGTTGCGGCGCTGCGACTTCGACGATCTTGTGATAGACCTCGATCGTGCTTCCCGGCTTGGCAGGATCGGGTGCCGTGCCCCGATAAAACCCGATCAATCGACTGCGCAGCGCTTCGGGGTCGATCGCGCCGGTTGCGGCCGCTGACGGGTGGCTTGCTCCGCACAGCAGCAGAACGGACACAAGGCTCAGGAATCGGTGGTTCGCATGCATGGCTCATTGTAAGTTAGGCGCTTCTTACCGAGGCAAGCTTATGAATTACCTGAATGCGGCGTTGGCCGGCTTTTCCGCCATGGCAGCTGCCGCTGTCCTGACCTGGCTGGTCAGTGTCTGGAAAAAAAATGTGGCGATTGTCGATGTGCTCTGGTCGCTGATGTTCCTGCTCGGTGCGGCGGTGTATTCGCGCGCCGTGGATGCGGGTCCGCGCCAGCCCTTGATCATGGCGCTGGTCGCGCTGTGGGCGCTGCGTCTCGCGATCTATATCGGCGCGCGCAACTGGGGCGAGCCCGAGGACCGCCGCTACCAGGCCATTCGCCGGCGCAATGATCCGGGTTTCACGTACAAGAGCCTGTACCTGGTGTTTGTGCTGCAGGCGGTGCTGGCCGCGATCGTATCGCAGCCTTTGTTAGGCGCGATCGCCGGGCAGGCGCCGCTGGGGTGGCTGGATGCGCTCGGGGTCGTGGTGTTTGCAGTTGGCCTGTTCTTCGAGACGGTCGGCGACTGGCAGCTGTCGCGCTTCAAGGCGGACCCGGCCAACAGCGGCAAGGTCATGGACCGCGGGCTCTGGGGACTGACGCGCCATCCGAATTACTTCGGCGATTTCTGCGTCTGGTGGGGCTTCTATCTGTTAGCTCTGGCGGCGGGTGGGTGGTGGACCATCTTCGGCCCGCTGTTGATTTCCTTTCTGCTGCTCAAGGTGTCAGGTGTCAGGCTGCTCGAAAAAGACATTGGCCAGCGCCGTCCGGGCTATGCGGAATACATCCGCCGCACCAACGCGTTCTTCCCGGGTCCGAAGCGCGCGTGAGCGCAGCGACCTTCCCGTCGCTGCGCGGGCGCGCCTGCATCGTCACCGGCGCCGGCCGCGGATTCGGCCGGCTCATGGCGCTCGGGCTGGTGCGTCAGGGCGCGATGGTGTTAGGTAGCGCGGGCCGGAATGCCGCTGAAGTGGCCGAAACCGCGCGCCTGGCTGGCGCGATTGCCGGCGGCGGGCGCTTTTTGCCGGCAGTTGCCGACGTCTCGGAGCCGGCGGACTGCGAGCGCCTGGTGCAGTCGGCGTTAGGCGAATTTGGCCGCCTCGAAGTGCTGATCAACAACGCGGCGCGCGGGCCGCGCGAGGCAAACGAGAATTTTTTCGTCAGCAGGCCGAAATTCTGGGAAGCGCCGGCGGACGCGTTCCGGCGCATGGTCGATACCAACCTGAGCGGACAGTTCTACATGGCAAAGGCGGCGACCCCGCACATGCTGGCGCGCAGCTTTGGCCGCATTGTCAATATCTCGACCTCGTTACCAACCATGGTCGGGCAGGGCATGGCGGTGTATGGCGCCTGCAAGGCGGCACTGGAAACCCTGTCGGTGGTCTGGTCGCGCGATCTCGCCGGCACGGGCGTGACCTGCAATGTGCTGCTGCCCGGCGGACCGGCCGATACCGAGCTGATTCCGGGCGGCGTGGTCGGCACCCGCGCCAAGGCGGATTTTCGCCAGGGCAAGGGTCCGCGCGGCGACGAAGGCCGTGTCGGCGGGATCCTGCCGGCGGACATCATGGTGATTCCAACCTTGTGGCTGGCGGCCGATGATTCGGCGGCTTACAACGGCCGGCGCTTTGTCGCCAAGGACTGGGACCCAGATCTGACACCCGCGGCGGCGGCGGAACGCGCCGTGCAGGCGCAATTCGACGCACCGCGGATCATGTAGCTCAGCCGAACGGCAGCAGGCTGCCGCTGCGCTCGCGCCAGGCGAGATACTCCGGCGATTTGGCGTAGCGGGTCTTTTGTTTTGCGTCCAGCATCATGGCCTGGAAAATCATCAGCACGATGACGTAAAACGGCGCCACCCACACCAGCAGGTATTCACGGGCCGATACCGCAGCGCCGGCGCCAGCTAACATGAGTCCGATCTGGAACAGGATTTCGCCGGCGTAATTGGCCTGACGGATGCGCGCGAAGAGTCCGCTGTCGACCCAGCGGTCTGCCGCGGCCATTTTTGCGATCTGTTTCTGGTTGTCGGCAATCGATTCCATGCCGAGACCCAGCAGCATGACGATGGCCCCGATCATGATCCACGGCGTCATGACACCACGCGTGCCGACCAGCCAGGTGGTCATGCCCATGAACGCCATCAACCAGCTGACCATGATCCAGATGAAGATCCTGGCGACCAACGGCGTGCGCTGGTGCAGCTCCAGGTTCGTGTCCGGATCGCCGCGCGCGGCGCGCGCCCGATGTCGCGCGAACACAAACTGCCACAGTCTGAGCCCGTAAGCGGCGCACAGCCCGCCAACCAGCAATGCCGGCAGGCTGCGAAACTCGAACATCAGCCACAAGGATACGCACAGCATGCTGAGGCCATAGCCATAGGAAAAAATGTAGGCGAATCGGTAGAACACGACCGTGCAGGCCACGTGCGCGATGACCAGCATCGCCCATTGATCGCGGGTCCAGCTGCCCGCGCCGACTGCGGAACCGAACAGCCACCACATGGCGATTACGCACACCAGGAAAATCGTCTGCAGGTTCCGGTTCATGGGTCGCGCCTTTGCTAACGTTCAAATTTCGCCGCCGGCCGCAGCAGGGCGGCAGCCGGATCGCGCAGGATCTCCGGGTGAAACCGCGCCAGCAGGTCGACGTAAGACTTCGGGCAGTCTGCGAGACGTGCGGCCTTGCCGCCCACGGCGCGCGACAGCAGGCTGCCGGGACGCTCGCCCATCTTCATCCACAGTTGCCAGTTGGAAACGGCCGTGAACGCGACACTGGCCGGTGGCGCCAGCAGCCGTTTGTTAGCCAGGTCGTGCTTCGAGGCCTGGTAGGTGGAAAGATCGTTGACAACAAAATCTGGCGCCTGGGTGCCGAGACGGGTCACCACGGCGACGCTTTCGTCGCGCAGGATCTGCGTGTCGCCTCCGCCATCGAGGAATTCCGAGTGGTGTTCATGGCGCAGGCTCGCGCCCGGCAACGAAGTCGGCAGCTCCGGTCCGCTCGCGCGGTACGGCACGGTGACCGGCCCGACCGGATCCGCCGGACGCATGGCCACCGTTTCATTGGTATAGGGATTGCGCCACTGTGTTAGCGGCTGGCCGGTGTTGAGGTCGGTGTTGAAGACCAGCTCCAGGCTGGTGACGCTGAACTCATCGCCGGCGCCCGCCTTGCAGCGGAAGATCGACGCGATCTCCATGTTGTAAAGCGGCGTCACGCGCGAGTCGATCGCGCCGAACTTGGTGCCGCGCAGCCACCAGAAAAACACGTCCTCGTGCATCGCAAATCGCAATTTCCGATAAAGGTGCAGCCGCTCGCCGCTGAGATCCTGAGCGGCACCGGCCGTGGCCATGACCAGACCGAGTGCAGCGCTGCCCTGCAGCATTTCCCGTCGCTTCATGTTCTTCCCCTGTTGGCTGGGCGGAATCCCAAGGCCGGGTGTATTGTGCCCGACATGAAACGCAGAGACCTATTGGGCTATTCGGGTGCGGCCATTATTTCCGGAGCCGCAGCGGCCGGTACCACTTCCGCGAGTGGCGCCGCGGCCGCAAGATCCGCGATCGTGCCGCCGGACTTGTCCTTCCTGCGGGAAGGCCCGCTGGTCAATGCCGAGCGTGCGCGGGAAAAAATGGATGTCGCGGGTGTCGATGCCATCGTCGCGCTGCTGGCCCCTAACGTGTTCCACCTGTCGGGTCACTGGCCGCAGCACGACCGCATGGGCCATGGCAATGCGGCGCTGGCGATCCTGCCGCGTGATCCGGCCCGGCCGTTAGCCGTGATCATGCCGGGGTTCCTGCATTATTACGTGCACTCCGATGAGACGCCGGCCGGCGACCGCGCGGTGTTCACCTACACATCGCCCGCCACCGATGGCTCGGCTCCGGGACCGGATGGCGAACCGGCGGCCGTGCCGACCGGCGTCTATCCGATCCTGAATCCGGATCTGGTATCGCCGCGCGAGCAGCGTCGCCGTGCGGCCGCGGCCTCGGTGCGCGGCGTCTCGCCAGGCATGGACTGGGCGTTGCGCCGCGCGCTGCGTGAGTTGCGCCTCGACAATGCGCGCCTCGCCTGTGACCATCCGGATGTCGCATTGATGATCAGCGCGCGCGGACTCGGCGCGCGCTGCGTGCCGGGCGACAACCTGTTGCGCCGCATCCGCATGGTGAAATCACCGCGAGAAATCCAGTTGATGCGCATCGGCGCGCAACTGAACGTGGATGCGGCGATTATCGCAGCGAAGTCGGCGCGCAGCGCCGGCACGACGCGGGCGCTGCGCGCGCGGTATTTTTCTGAAGCGGCGGCGCGTGGTTTGATGCCGCTGTTCATGGTCGTCGACCAGTCATCCTCGGAAGTCATGAACGCGGAGTTGCGCGAAGGGCAGTGTTTTGCGATCGATTGCGTCAGCAGCCTCAGGTTCTATCACGGCGATTTCTCGCGCTCGATTTTCATTGGCGAACCCAGTGCCAAGATGCAGCAGGTCGTCGCGATGACTAATCGCGCCTGGGCCGACGTGCGCGGCGCGCTGCGCCCGGGCCTGCGCTTTACCGAGATCCAGCGCATCGGCAAGGAATCCATCAAGCGCCAGGGCGGCGATTTCAACATCAGTTTCACGCCGCACAGCGTCGGCCTCTATCACACCGACATGCCGATGCAGACCGTCGCCGAGCCGCAGGCGCTCGAGCCGTTTGTGCTCGAGGAAGGCATGGTGCTGTCAGTCGACTGCCCGTTAGGTCATGCCGGCGTCGGCGGCAGCTCGCACCTCGAGGACCTGTCGCTGATCACCCGGGAAGGCAGCGAGCCGATTCATACCGTGCCGCCTAACGTTTTCGTGGTTTGAGCGCTATTTGACCCGGCACAGGATATAGAACCAGCCGAGGTTGAGCCCGAAACGCTCGGCGTCGTCGACCGCGTAGGCGTAGGCGATCGGCACCGTCTTGCCTTTCTCATGGATCCGGAACAACGGAAACTCGCGATCCGGCGGCGAGGTGAAGGCGCGCGTGTGGATGACAAAGGTCAGCGTGCGGCCGTCGGGCCAGGCGATATCCGCTTCGCCGCCCTGGTCGTGCAATTCGATGCTTGTCAGCTTTTCGGTCCTGGTCATGTCACCGGTCGGGCTGTGGTTGACGTTGCAGGAAAACCAGCGCGCCCTGGTCTGCTCGAACCAGCGGTAGTCGGAACCGGGTGCCATCTCCCAGGTCACGTGGCCGTCCTTGAGGCTCAGGCGCCGGTCCCGCGCCCAGTGAAAACGCGGACCGACCACGACCCGATATTCAAACCACTCCTTGCCATTCAGGTCGCAGCTGCGGTTCGCCATGCCACCCTCGAACTGGCCGCCGACGTAGTGCATCAGGAGATCGCACTGATCGCGAAAGCTGCGCAGGTCCTTCGCGGCCAGCTTCTCGATGCGTGACGGATCGCGCCACGCGCCGATCAGCGCAGCTGTATCCGTCGGCGCGTGCAGCTTGACGCGAATCGCATGCGCCGCCTCGTCGATGGTCAGGCTGTACAGGCGGATGCGCGCAATTTTGGCTGGATCGTTGTCGCGATATTCCTCGAGATAAAGAATGTTGGCGCCTAACGCCGGCAGCTTCACCGCCTGGAAGCGGCTGTGCAGCCGATAGAACGGCTTGTCGGTCGGGGTTTCCAGGCCGCCACCCGACTGGCGGACGATCTGCTCGTTGTTGTCATAGTCCCCCGGCCACCACTGCATCAGGAGTTTCAGCTGCGCATCGAGGTCGCCGCGCGACTGCGCGCGCGCAGGCGTAGCGAGTGCGGCCATGGCTAACAAAAACGCCAGCGTCCAGAAATATTTCATGATCCTCCCCCCAGTCGCTGCAAGGCCTCGCCATCCATGCGCCACACGGTCCATTCCTGCATCGGCTTGGCGCCGAGTGAACGATAGAATCCGATCGCGGGTTCGTTCCAGTCGAGGACCGCCCACTCGAAGCGCCCAAGGCCCTCGCGGACGCAGCGCGCAGCCAGGTGTTTGAGCAGCCCCGCACCGACACCGTGGCCACGCTGCGCCGGCTTGACGAACAGGTCTTCGAGATAGAGCCCGTGCCGGCCACGGAAGGTCGAAAAATTGTAGAACCAGATCGCCATGCCGGCGGGCTCGCCCTGCCAGCGGGCGATGTCGCAAAAGACCCGCGGCGTGGCGCTGAAGAGCGCGGCGCCGAGGTCCTCGCGGCTCGCCACCGCCTCATGGGCGAGGCGTTCGTAGGTCGCGAGATCGTGAATCAAGGACTGGATCAGCGGCAGGTCTGCCGGCGTGGCGGCCGTTATCGTAAGCATGTCGGTTCAGTAACACCTTTATTTATCCGGCGCAACCCGCCAAAATCGCCGCCTTCCAAACATCGGCACAACGAGGCGCAGCGATCATGCAATTGCAGGGCAAGACAGTGGTAATCACCGGCGGCGGGCGCGGTATCGGGCGGCAGATGGCCAGCAGTTTTGCCGCCAAGGGCGCCAACATTGCGGTATGCGATTTGAACCAGGCCGACCTGGACCAAACCGTGGCCGACTGCAAAGCCAAGGGCGTCAATGCGCGCAGCTACATCATGAATGTCGCGAAGGAAGCCGAGGTGATCGCCGCGATGGACGCGATCGCGAAGGATTTCGGTTCGCTCGACGTGTTGATCAACAACGCCGGCATCACCCGCGATGGTCTGTTGATCAAGGTCAAGGAGGGCGCGATCGTCGGCAAGATGACGCTCGATAACTGGCAGCTGGTCATTGACGTCAATATGACCGGCGTGTTCCTGTGCGGCCGCGAGGCAGCGGAGCGAATGATCAAGTTCGGCAAGGGCGGCGTGATCATCAACATCTCGAGCGTGTCGCGCCATGGCAATGCCGGGCAAACCAATTACAGCGCCACCAAGGCCGGCGTCGCCGCGATCGCCGAGGTCTGGGGCAAGGAACTCGCGCGCTTCAATATCCGCACCGGCGCCATCGCGCCCGGGTTCACGCGCACCGAGATCCTGTCGGCCATGCGGCCCGAAGTGCTCGAGAAGATGCTGTCCATCGTACCGGTCCGGCGTCTCGGCGAGGCGTCGGAAATTGCTAACACGGCAATTTTCATTGTCGAGAATGACTTCTTCACGGCCCGCTGCATCGACGTGGACGGCGGCGTGGTCCTGTGAGGCGGCCACGTTTGTTAGCCGGCGCGCTGCTGGCGTTCTGGACGCTGGCCGGGACCGCCTGGGCTGCCGAGACCGTGGCGATCCTCGGCACGGGCCGCATGGGCGGCGCGTTTGGTGTGCAATTCACGCGGCTCGGCTATCACGTCGTGTACGGCTCACGCGAACCCGGCCGCGCCGATGTCAAGGCGCTGCTGGCGCGCCTGGGGCCTGACGCGGAGGCCGTTTCGTCCGCCGAGGCGGCGCGGCGCGCCGACCTCGTGGTGCTGGCGCTGCCCTGGTCAGCGACTGAATCAACGCTGCGCGGGTTGGACCTTTCCGGAAAGATCGTCATCGATCCGGTCAACGCGCTGCGCACCGGCGCTGACAAACAAATGGAACTTGCGGTCGATACGTCGGCTGCCGAACACATCCAGGCGTTGCAACCAAAGGCGCGCATCGTCAAGGCTTTCAACGCGGTCGGATCTCATGTGATCGCCAACCCCGCGGTCGCCGGCGGCGTGGTCACGATTCCACTCGCCGGGGATGATGCCGAGGCCAAGGCGAAAGTCGCGCAGCTGGTGCAGGCGATGGGATTTGAATCGATAGACCTCGGGCCGCTGCGGCATGCGCGGCTGCTCGAGGGCATGGCAATTCTCTACATGGTGCCGTACATGTCGGGCCGCCGCGATGACGCGTTCGAGTTTTATTTGCGCCGCGGCACGGCGCCCAAACTAAGCACCGGCGTCAGGCCAGCGCAGTAGTGTCCGTGAACTGAAGCGCGGCAAGGCGCGCGTACAGTTCATTCGACTGCAGCAGCTGCTCGTGGCGGCCGATCGCCACGATGCGGCCTTCATCCAGGACCACGATCCGGTCCGCCTTCAGTACGGTCGCCAGCCGGTGCGCGATGATGATCGTGGTGCGGTTCTGCATCAGATCCTCGAGCGCGTGCTGCACCAGTCGTTCGCTTTCGGCATCGAGTGAACTGGTCGCTTCGTCCAGCAGCAGAATCGGCGGATCCTTGAGAATCGCGCGCGCGATGGCGATGCGCTGACGCTGGCCACCGGACAGGCGCGTGCCGCGCTCGCCGAGGAAGGTGTCATAGCCTTGCGGCAATTCGCGTATGAATTCATCGGCGGCAGCGGCAAATGCCGCCTGCTCGATATCCGCATCGTTCGCAGCCGGGCGGCCATAGCGGATATTTTCACGCGCGCTGGTACCGAACAACACCGTTTCCTGCGGCACCAGGCCGATGCGGCCGCGCACCGCGAGCGGATCTGCGCTCGCGACGTCGACCCCGTCGATGAGTACCCGGCCGGCTAACGGATCGTAGAACCGCAGCAGCAGCTGAAACGTCGTGCTCTTGCCGGCGCCCGATGGACCGACGAACGCCACCGTTTCGCCGGGCTCGATCACCAGCGAAAAATCGGACAGGGCCGCTGTGTCAGGTCGCGACGGGTAGCGGAAAGTAACGTGGTCAAATTCGATTCTGCCTGGGGGTTGCGCTGCGCTGCGCTGCGGAAATACGCGTGGCGCTGCCGGCGCCACGATTTTTGGTTCCGCATGTTCCAGCTCGACCAGCCGTTCCATGGCGCCGGCCGCACGCTGCACCTCGCTCCACATTTCGCTGAGCGAGGCCGCGGAAGTGCCACAGTAGACAGCTAACAGCAGGAACTGGCCCAGCTGTCCCGAGCTCATGTGGCCGGCCAGCACCTGGCGGGCGCCGAACCACAGCACCACCGTGATCGCGCCGAAGATCAGGATGGTGGCGATCGCCGTCAGCCAGGCCCGCACCCGGGTACGGTCGACCGCGACCTTGAAGGACTCTTCGACCGCGTCCTGGTAGCGGCGGCTGTGCAGCTCTTCGAGCGTAAATGCCTGGACCGTCTGGATCGCGTTCAGCGTTTCGCCGGCCAGGCCGCTGGTGTCCGCGATCCGGTCCTGCGACTTGCGCGACAGCTTGCGCAGCCTGCGACCCAGCACCAGCACCGGCACGATCACGCACACCAGCCCAATGACCGTGAAGCCTAACAGTCGGGCGTTGGTGTAAGCTAACAAGGCGAGCGAACCGACCAGGTTGACCAGCGAGCGCAACGTGATCGACAGTCCGACACCGGCGATCGATTGCACCAGCGTGGTGTCGGTGGTCAGGCGTGACAGCACTTCACCGGTGCGGGTCACTTCAAAGAAGGTCGGGTCCATGCGGATGACGCGCCGGTAGACGCGATCGCGAATGTCGGCAACCACGCGCTCGCCGAGCCAGGTGACCAGGTAAAAACGCAGCGCCGCAAACACGCCGAACAACACGGCCACGCCGAGAAACGCTATGAAATAGCCGTCAATCGTACTCGCGCTACCGGCTTTCATGCCGGTGTCAATCAGGCCCTTGAGCGCGATCGGCAGCGCCAGCATGGCGCCCGAGGCCAGCAGCAGCGCCAAGGCTGCGGCCACCATGATCCAACGGTACGGCATCAGGTACGGGACCAGGGCTTTCAGGGGTTGCAGCGATTTGCTCTTGGCACGCTCGCTGTTTGTGACGTCGCTCATATTGTGAGTGTGACAGATCGCGCATTAGCGCGGCGACTCCGGGGTGGACAGCTCCTAGGATTCGTGCCTATGGAAGGCGACGTTCCCGAAGAGTCAGTCATTGCGCGCAGCGACATCCGGCTGACGCTTGCACGCCTCAAGTTCTTTGAAGGACTGAACGTCGACATCCTCAACGCCATTGCGGCGGAGCTCCACTGGTTGTCGCTGCCGGGTGGCGCTCCGTTGTACCTTGCGGGCGAAGCGTCTGACGCCATGTACCTGGTGTTATCCGGCGGTCTCGGCACGTATGCGCCGCAATCGAGCGCCAGCCGCCGCCGGTTCGTCGCACGGATAAGCGCCGGTGAGACCGTCGGCGAAATCGGCCTGATCAGTGGCAGCTCGCGCACCGACAACGTGATTGCGTTGCGCGATACCGAGCTCGGCCGGCTGTCGCGCGAAGCTTTTGACCGGGTCTTCAGGAATTATCCCGATGCGATGATGCGCATGCTGCAGCTCATCGTGATCCGGCTCGAGAACAATGCCGACGCGCCACGGCGCACCATGCACGGTTCGCGCACGTTTACGCTGGTGCCGCAGAGCATTGACGTCGATGTCGCGAGCTTTGCGATCGAGCTGGTCAATTGCCTGCAACAACTCGGGCGCACCGAACTGGTCTGGAGCGTGCGCGGCGCCGATCACACGAGCCACTGGTTCTACCGCATCGAGTCGGCGAACGACTACGTAGTCTATGTCGCTGATCCGACGGCGACGCCGTGGAGCAAGCTGTGCGTACGCCAGGCCGACACGCTCTTGCTGTTAGCCCGGGCCGAGCGCGAGGCCGGTCGGTTCGCAGCGATCGCGGACACCCGCAATGCCAGTTCCGCGTCGCAACGCGCAGAGCTGGTGTTGCAGCACACCGATTCCATTCTGACCGGCGCCGCAGCGCGCTGGTGCGCGGCGCACCCCGGCCTGCCACATCATCACGTGCGCGCCGAGCGCGACGTGGCGCGCATTTCGCGCCTGCTGACGGGCCGGGCGGTCGGCGTTGTCATGTCAGGCGGCGGGGCGCGCGGCTTTGCGCATATTGGCGTGGTCCGGGCGCTGCAGGAGGCCGGTGTGCCGATCGACATGGTCGGCGGCACCAGCATCGGCGCGATCATCGCCGCGGCGGTCGCCGCAGAATGGACCCTCGATGACATGAAGACGCGCTTTCGCCGCACCTTTGTGAGCAGCAATCCGTTAGGTGATTACACGCTGCCGATCATCGCGCTGGCCGCGGGCCGGCGAGTGAGTGAACGGTTGCGCGGTGAGTTTGGCGATGCGGACATTGCCGATCTGCCGCTGCCGTATTACTGCGTCTCGGCCAACCTGACCACGGGTCACCACGCCGTGCATCGCACCGGCCTGGTCTGGAAATGGACGCGGGCATCAGCCGCCATTCCGGGCGTGCTGCCGCCCGTGACGGACAATGGCGAGGTGCACGTCGACGGCGGCACGATGAACAACCTGCCGGTGGATGTCATGCGCGAGATTGGCCGCGGGCCGGTCATCGGCGTGGATGTCGGGGCTGACAATGCCTTCCGATCCAATACCGACGACATGGACATTCCGCCGGCCTGGCACGTCGGCACGTGGGCGCGGACCTGGCGGCGGCGCCCTAACATTATTCAGATACTGGTACGTTCCGGCATGGTCAACAGCGCCGCTGCGACCATGGCGCGGCGCGGCCAGACCGACCTGCTGCTGGTGCCGGACCTCAACGACATCGACATGCTGAACTGGAAGGCGTTCGACAAGGCGATCGAGAGCGGCTACCGGCACACGCGCAGCAAGCTGGCGGAGTTGCCGGCAGAGCTCGCGGCGCGCCTGAATCTGGCCGGGCCGCGCAGGCCCTAGGCCGTGGTGACGTTCTGCAGTGCGAGCGTCACGGCTTCTTCCGGGGTCGACGCGGTCGCTAACAACTCGTAAGAGCCGCGGCTCAGGAAGCCCTCGCGCACGCTGCTGGCCAGGAACTCGAGCAGCGGCGTGTAATAGCCGTCCTGATTCACCAGCACCATCGGCCGCGGTCGCGCGCCCAGCTGGATCAGCGTCCAGATTTCGAACAGCTCGTCCAGCGTGCCGATGCCGCCCGGCAGCGAAATGAACGCGTCGCTGAGCGCCAGCATTTCCAGTTTGCGGCTCGCGAGATCCGGCGTGATGTGCAACTCTGTTAGCTTGGTGTGCGCCAGTTCGCGCTGGCGCAGCGATTCCGGCAGCACGCCGATGACCTGGCCGCCGGCCACCAGGGCGGCGTCGGCGGCGATGCCCATCAACCCGATGCTGGCGCCGCCATACACCAGCACGGCGCGGCGCGCCGCCAGGCTGGCCCCGAGCCGCCGGGCGAAATCCGCATAGGCGGGCCGGGCGCCGGACGCGGATCCGCAGAAAACGCAGACATGGGCGTGGCGACTTCTTGTTAGCTGTGACATGGCGGCATTCTAGCGGTAATCCACGTTATAGTCCGGGTCATGCTCGCCGCCATGTACCGTCGCCACGGCCCGCCACTAACAACGCTGGAACTGGTGCAGATCGACGTGGGTGCACCGGCCGCCGACGAGGTGGTCGTGGCCGTTGAGGCCGCACCGGTGCATATCGCCGATTTGCTGTATATCGCGGGCGAAATACCGATCGCGCCGCCGGCGCCGGCGGTCGCGGGCATCGAGGGTGTCGGACGCGTGGTTGCCTGCGGCAGTGCAGTGCGGCAATTGGCGCTGGGACAGCGGGTGTTCCTGCCGCGCAAGAGCGGCACCTGGGCGCGGCAGGTCCGCCATCCCGCGGCGAGTCTGCTGCCTGCCCCGGACACCGGGGATGTGGCCCAGCTGTCGCTCGTCCCGATCAATGCGGCCACCGCCTGGTTCCTGGTGCGGGGCGTGCTGCCGCTGCAGCGCGGCGACTGGCTGATCCAGAACGCCGCGAATTCGAGCTGCGGGCGCTTTGTCATCGGCATTGCCCAGCAGCTCGGTCTGCACACCGTCAACCTGGTGCGGCGACCCGAATTGCTGGCCGATCTGGCAGCGCTCGGTGGCGATGTGACGCTGCTCGATGGCCCGGATCTCGCCGCCCGCGTGGCCCAGGCCACCGGCGGGGCGCCGCTGCGCCTCGCGATCGATGCAGTCGCCGGTAGCGCAACCCAAAGACTCGCCGAGTGCCTGACACGCGACGGCGTGATTGCCTGCTACGGCCAGATGTCGCGCGAGCCCTGCCAGGTCGCGCCGCAGACTCTTTACCTGGAGAACCTTTCGTTGCGCGGTTTTTTCACGCCGCATTTTGAACGGCTGCTGCCACGCGCGGATTGGTTGCAGGTGATGCAGCAACTCGGCGACTGGGTCGCCGCCGGGACGCTGCGCGCCCGTATTGCAGCGTGTTATCCGCTGACGCGCATCCACGACGCGTTACGTCACGAAATGAATTCCGGCGCCGCGCGCGATGGCAAGGTGATCGTGCTGCCGCAGCAGTGAGCAGCTCAGCGGCTGCTGAGGATCTCAACGCGCTCGCCGGCGGGCCCCAGGAAACAAAACGCCTGCCGGCCCTCGTAGCCCTCGGCATCTATCCGCCGCGGCGGCGCAATGCACTGCGCGCGCGGGTCGCGCGCCACGCGCTCATAGACCTCGTCAATGCGCTCGCTGGTCAGCGTCACAAGGCAGGTGCCCGCGTCGAAGCGGTCTGCGGCCGCGGGCAGAATGTCGATTACCCCAGCGGGGTAGCCTGTTAGCTCGAGGCCACCAAGACCGGTGCCCGGCGCATCTCCTTTGAGAATATCGAGCCTGACCGGCGTCGGTTCCGGCAGTTTCCAGATCTGGTGCCACAGCCCGCGGTCGAATGCGGAACTCAGGATCGGCTGCATGCCTAACAAATCGCCGTAGAAGGCGCGCACCGCCGCGAAGTCTGCAGTGACCAGCGGCAACTCGAACACATGGCCCGCCCAGGCCTGGGTCGCGGGAAATTCGCGGCCCACCGGCCTGGTCAGGCCCATGGTGAAAGACAGGTGCGTGCCGCCCGGGCCGCGCAAGATGCAGGCCCGATGCTGGTTGCTGCCGAACTCGGACCAGTCCATGGTCACGGGCGCCTGCAGCGTTGTCAGCCAGGGAATCGCCGTCAGGCGCTCATAAAGCCCGTCGATGTCATGCGACACGATCATTTCGATGCCCGCCCAGCGCGGCGTCAGCGGCCTGATACGGGTTCGCTCCGAGCCGTGCAGCAGCCGCACCCGGCCGCGCGCCACATCGCCGGACTGCCAGATCGAATATGCGCCCCCGGCGCTGCCGGCCCTGATACCCCACAGCGCCTCGAGCCGCGCATCGACCTGGCCGCGGGCGGTGCGCTGCCAACCTAACGCCGAGCCGAACAGTTCCTCAAGTTCAGCAGGGTCCGGGCAGGCGATCGTGATGGTGGCGAGCGCCGTCACCACCGGCTTGTCTGGCGCGGTGCCGGGCGTGGTGGCGGTGGGCTCGGGCACGGGGCGTGCGCCAGTAAGGCCTAGCGCGGCGCAACCGCGGCCGCGAACTGCCGCAACTCGCGTTCGAATGCCTCGGGCGCGTCGATGAAGGTGGCGTGCCCGGCGTCCGGCACCAGCACCACCCGGCCGTGCGCGAGCTTGCCTGCCACCGCATTCAACACCGCCGCGGGTTGTGACAAATCCTTGTCGCCTGCTAACAACAGGATCGGTACGTGCAGGCGCGGAATCACGTCGTCATTCTGCAGGTTGCGCCCGACCATGGCGCGGCGTACGTACGCGGGCAGCATCTGGTTGGTGGCAAACATGATCTCCGCCATGTCAGGCGGCGCTGGCTTGACAGTCATCAGCCGCACAAAGTTGTGGCCATTTTCCATGCCTGCCGTGATGTCAGGCGATGAGTTGCGGTTGTTCTCGCGGGCCACGCGGGTGCGTTCGATCACGGCGGGATCGGTCGGTGGCGGCGGCAGGCCGGCGTTCGATCCGACCAGCATGGCGCCCGCGAGACGCTGGTCGCCGTAGCGGCGCACGTAGTCCATGACGACGTAGCCGCCATAAGACCAGCCGACCAGCAGTGGCCGCTGGACCTTGAATTCGGCCAGCGCCGCGGCCATGTCGCCCGCGATGAGTTTCGCCGTGTAGTACTTTGCGTCCCAGGGCTTGCCGGAGCAGCCATGGCCGCGCAGGTCGTAGGCTAACAAGCGGAAATCGCGCGCCAGCTCCGACTGGAACTGCAGCTTGAAGACGGCATAGCTCTGCGAGAAGCCATGCACGAACACGATCGGCGGACCGGCGGGGTTGCCGGTCTCGAAAATGCAGATCGGTACGCCATCGGGCGAGCGGATCAGGCGCGCGCTCTCCGCGCCGCGGGCGGCTGGTGCGCCCGCCGCGAGCAGGCCGAGCGCCAGCGTAGCTAACAAAGTTCGGGCCGGACGAGCCTGCCCTGCGGCTGGCTGATTGCAGGATTTCATGGTGGTGCCTCCACGTGTAGAATGACTGGATGCAAGAAGCCCCGCAAATATTCGATGATGCGTTCACCAAAGCGGTCGACCTGGGAAATACCCTGGCGGATCACGACAAGGACGCCGATGTCTGGGATATTGCCGATGGCCTGCTCGCTGGCGCCATCCAGTACTGGCTGTACTCCCGCCAGCCCTGTGGCGATCCGTCCTGCGCCGATTGTGGGAGCGTCAGCACGTCCAGCGCGCGCATGGCGGAGCTCAAGAAGCTGATCGACCAGATGGCCAATGAAAGCGAGTATTTTCATACGCCGACGGATGCCAACGCCGGCCGGGCCTAGCGAGCTGGCAAAAGTCCCGATTCAGGCGCCGGTTTCCACCAGCGCGGCACGCAGCATCGCAAGACCGTCGCGCAGTTGATCATCCGGGATGGTGAGCGGCGGCAGTAAACGGATGACATTGCTGTAAATGCCGCAGGACAGCAGGATCAGCCCGCGCCGTCCCGCCGCCTGCACCAGTGCCCGAGTCCGGTCGGCATCCGGCTGCGCCGCATCGCGATTTTTCACCAGCTCCATCGCGACCATCGCGCCGATGCCGCGCACCTCGCCAATCGCGGCGTGGGCCGGCTGCCATTCCCGCAGCGCGGCTAACAACTGGGCGCCGACCGTGTTGGCCCGTTCCAGCAGCTGCTCCTCGCGCAGGACCTTCAATACCGCGAGGCCCGCGGCGCAGGCGAGCGGCGATCCCGCATAGGTGCCGCCCAGGCCACCGGGGTTGGGCGCATCCATGATCGCGGACTTGCCGATGACCGCGGACAGCGGCAGGCCGCCGGCAATACTCTTCGCGACTGTCATCAGGTCCGGCTCGATGCCGCTGTGCTCGATCGCAAACATGCGACCGGTGCGGCCGAAGCCGGTCTGGATTTCATCGGCGATGAACAGGATGCCGTGCTGCTCGCAGCGCGCCTTGAGGCCGCGCAGGAAATCCGTCGGCGCCATGTAGAAGCCGCCTTCGCCTAACACCGGCTCGATGATCAGCGCCGCGACGCGGCTCGGGTCAACATCGGCTTTGAACAGCTGGTCCAGTGCCGCGAGTGAATCTTCGCTGCTGATGCCGTGATAAGCCATCGGGAACGGCAGGTGATACACATCCGGCAACATCGGCCCGAAGCCGGCCTTGTAGGGCTGCACCTTGCCGGTCAGCGCCAGGCAGGCGAGGGTACGGCCATGGAAGCCGCCGGAAAATGCAATCACCGCCGTGCGTTTCGTGGCGTAGCGCGCGATCTTGACCGCGTTTTCCACCGCTTCGGCGCCGGTGGTCAGGAAGATGGTTTTCTTCGGCGTGCTGCCGGGCGCCAGGCGATTGAGCTCTTCGGCCAGCGTCACATACGATTCATAGGGCGTGACCTGGAAGCAGGCATGCGACAGCCTGGTCAGCTGTTCGGCGACCGCCGCGGCCACCGCCGGGTGCAGATGGCCGGTGTTGAGCACCGCGATGCCGGACGCGAAGTCGATGTAACGGCGCCCTTCGACATCCCACAGTTCCGCATTGCGCGCGCGTTCCGCATACACCGCCAGCGAATTGCCGACGCCGCGCGGAATCGCCGCTTCACGGCGCAGCTGCCACGCCTGGTTGGTTTCCCCGCTCATGTGTTAGGTCGCGGTGCTGCGGCGCTCAGCCGCCGCCGCTCTTGAGCTCGGCGGCGCGGTGAATCGCTGCGCGGATCCGCTGGTAGGTGCCGCAGCGGCACAGATTACCGGCCATGGCGGCGTCAATATCGGCATCAGTCGGCTGTGCAGTCTTGGCGAGCAGGGCCGCGGCCGACATGATCTGGCCTGACTGGCAGTAACCGCACTGCGGCACATCGAGTTCGATCCAGGCTTTCTGCACCGGGTGGCTGCGGTCGGTCGACAGCCCCTCGATGGTGGTGATTTTTTGCTGCTCGGTAACCGCGCTGACCGGCGTTACGCAGGAACGGATTGGCTCGCCATCGACGTGCACCGTGCAGGCGCCGCACAGCGCCATGCCGCAGCCGTATTTCGTGCCGGTCATGCCAAGGGTGTCGCGCAGTACCCAGAGCAGCGGCGTGTCGGCCTCGACATCGACTTCCACGGTCTTGCCGTTGATGGTCAGCTTCTGCACGGTCGCGCCCCTCGGTTTGAAACGGATAAGCCGCTAACTATAGCGCCCGGTTCAGCCGCCGGCCATGGTCGCTTTGCTAGAATTCGGGGCCTCATGGAGCCATCACCTACGACCGCGTCCGACCCAAGCATTCGCGCTGACTGCGTCATCGTGGGCGCCGGCCCCTGCGGGCTATTCCAGGTCTTCGAGCTCGGCCTGCTGGGCATTTCGGCGCATATCGTCGACTCCCTGGCCAATCCGGGCGGCCAGTGCACCGAGCTTTATCCGGACAAGCCGATCTACGACATTCCGGCGCTGCCCGTGTGCGGCGCCCAGGAGCTGGTGGACCGGCTGATGCAGCAGATCAAGCCCTTCCACCCGCAGTTCCACCTGGGTCAGGAAGTCAGCCAGCTGCAGCGCCGTGACGATGGCCGGTTCAGCCTGCAGACCGCGGCGGGCACACGTTTTGATGCCGCAACGGTGGTCATCGCGGCGGGCGTCGGCTCGTTCCAGCCGCGTCGCATCGGCCTCGAGGGTGCGGAACCTTTCGAGGGCCAGCAGATCCATTACCGCGTGCGCGACGCACAGCAATACCACGGCCAGGCGCTGATGATTTTTGGCGGCGGTGACTCGGCGCTCGACTGGGCGATTGAATTTGCGCCCAAGGCCCGCTCGCTGACCCTGGTGCACCGGCGCGCCGAGTTTCGTGCCGCGCCGGCCTCGGTGGCGCGCATGCGCGAGCTCGAAGTGGCCGGCAAGCTGACCTATATCGAAGGCCTGGCCGAATCTTTGTTGGTTGACGGCGCACGACTGCGCGGCATCCGGGTCAAAGCCAGAGATGGCAGCCTGCATGACGTGGCCGCTGAGCACGTTTTCGCTTTTTTCGGGCTGCACCCGAAGTTGGGGCCGGTGGCCGAGTGGGGCCTGGCGATGGAGAAAAAGACCCTCACCGTGGACACCGAGAAATTCCAGACCAGCGTGCCGGGAATTTTTGCGATCGGCGATGTCAACCATTATCCCGGCAAGAAAAAACTGATCCTGAGCGGGTTTCACGAAGCAGCGCTGGCGGCGTTTGCAATCCAGGCGCGCTTGAATCCCGGCAAGAAACAGTTCCTGCAATACACGACCACCAGCCCGGTGATGCACAAGCGCCTCGGCGTCACCGGCGAATGAGTTTTTTTCAAGGAGTGATCATGAAAACCAAGGGAATGTTTTTCTTGTTAGCAATCAGCGTCGGCAGCGCGGCGGCGATTGCCGCAACGCCGCCGCCGGCCGCCAAACCTGCCGCGAAGCCAACGGCCACCGGCAAGGTCTGCAAGCTCGACATCAGTGGCACCGACGCCATGCAGTACGACAAGAAAGAGCTCGCTATTGCAGCCGACTGCAAGGTCGTGCAATTGACACTGAAACATTCCGGCAAGTTGCCGATTTCCGCCATGGGCCATAACTGGGTGCTGACCAAGACTGCCGACGTGATGGCCGTGAACAACGCCGGCCTGACGGTCGGCGTTGCCAAGAATCACGTGCCGCCCGGCGACACGCGCGTCATCGCATCGACGCCGGTGGTGGGCGGCGGCCAAAGCACCAGCATCAGCTTCCCGACCACGGGCCTGGTCAAGGGCGGGGATTACACGTTCTTCTGCAGCTTCCCGGGCCATATCGGCCTGATGCGCGGCAAGTTCCTCGTGCAGTAGCGCATGTCGGACCAGCTCGCCGACCTGCTGCGGCAATTTGACCTCGAGCGGCTCGAGGTCAACCTGTTTCGCGGCGAAAGCCGCGACATCGGCAGTCCGCAGGTGTTCGGCGGCCAGGTGTTAGGTCAGGCGCTGACCGCCGCCTATGCCACGGTGGAAGGGCGCGTGGTGCATTCGCTGCATGCCTATTTCCTGCGGCGCGGCGATTTCAACATGCCGATCGTCTACCAGGTCGATCGCAGCCGCGACGGCGGTTCGTTCTCATCGCGACGCGTGATCGCGATCCAGAACGGCGAGCAGATCTTTACCTTCGCGGCGTCGTTCCAGGCGCCCGAGGAAGGCATCGATCACCAGATCGACATGCCGAAAGTGCCGCCGCCGGAGGCACTGCCGGATGCGCACCAGCCGCCCGAAGACATCCTCGCGCGCCTGCCGGACAAGCTGCGCAGTTTCCTGCTGCGTGAGCGGCCGTTCGAATTTCGCATGGTGCAGGAAGTGGATTTCATCAATCCGAAGCCGGCGCCGCCGCTGCAGCAGATCTGGGTCCGCTCGCTCGGCCGCCTGCCAGACGACGACCACATCCATCGCTGCCTGTTAGCTTATGTGTCGGATTACAACCTGCTGAACACCGCGACGCTGCCGCACGGCCGCAGCTACCTGACCGGCGACCTGCTGCTGGCGAGCATCGACCACGCGATGTGGTTTCATCGCAGCTTCCGGCTCGACGACTGGCTGCTGTATTCCATGGACAGTCCCAGCGCCTCCGGTGCGCGCGGCTTCGCGCGCGGCAGCTTCTTCGACCGCAGCGGCCGCTTGGTGGCCAGCACTGCACAGGAAGGGCTAACGCGCCAGACTCTGCCGCAAACTTCGCGAACCGCAACTACTGCCGCCGGTGGAGCCAAGTCATGAAAGTACTGAGCGCGTTATCCTGCCTGATCCTCGCCGTGGCGACCTCGGGCCTGGCAGCGCAAACGCCGGCTCCGACGGCTGCCAGCGGCGCCGATGCGCCCGACCTGAAGCGCGGCCGGCTGCTGTTCATCCAGTGCCGCGCCTGTCACGAAGTCAAAGCTGGCCTGCCGCACAAAGTCGGCCCGAATCTCAATGGCATGCTGGGCCGCAAGGCCGGGACGGCGGCGGGATTCACCCAGTATTCGCCGGCGCTGCGCGCCTGGGGCCAGACCTGGGACCTGGCGTTGTTAGATAAATGGATCGAGAAGCCGAGCTCGGTCGTGCCAGGCAACTCGATGGCGTTTGCCGGCCTGACCGCGGCGCGCGATCGTGCCGCCCTGATCGGCTACCTGCAGTCCGAGACCAAGGCGCCGCAGCCCTAGGCCGCGGGCCAGATTCCCTCGTTGTCGTCACGGCCGGCCGCGGTCTTCCAGCCAGCGTTCCAGGAGCCTGGCGTTGCGCAAATGCGCCTTGAACGCGACGTCGAACAGGTCACCCAGGACCGGAACGCTGCCAGCCAGCGCATCGATTGCGATATTCCAGCCCAGGCGCAACTGCAGGCGGCCCGGCGCGTTCATGCGTCGCGCCAGCACCACGCCGTAGACCGCAGACGCGGCGCTCGCCAGGTCGCCCGCCACCGGCAGCAGACCTAACAACGGGTCGATCCCGAAACGGATGTGCGTGCCGGGAATGCGGAACTTGCTGTCAAACAAGATGGCCAGCCGGCGATAGCGCTCGAAAGTCGCAAGGTGGTGCGCCGGGATCTGCGTGCCGGTCACGGCGCGCAGTTCATTGCCTGTGGTTCATTTCGCAGCGACGCCCGTGTTAGCCAGCGCGTCGATCTCCCGCACCAAAATCGGGTTGAAGCCCGCAGGATCTTCCATCATCAGGAAGTGGCCATGGCCCGCCATCACGATGCTGCGCAGGGTCGGGGCGACCTTGCGACTGCGCGCGTCATCCAGCGGACTCATGTCGCTGACTATCGCGACGATCGGAACTGTGATGTCTTTCAGGTCTCTGCCGGCGCCGACGCCCCAGGCATTCATGCCCCGGCCCGAGGGGATGGCCACTTCGGGCGGCGCCGAGGACATGTCGTCGGCAATTTGCCGCACGAACGCGGGATTCGCCGCCGGCGTGAAGAACGCCGTGCTGACAAATTGCCGCGTGTAGCCAATGAAGTCCTTGTTCATCGCAGCCATCTGCTCCTGCATCCTTTTCGGGTCGGGCGGCGGCTGGCCGAAGCCCTTGAAGGTATCTACGCCGATGACACCGGCGACTGACTTGCCGAGCAGGCGTGCGGCCTCGATGACCACGGGACCGCCCATCGAGTGTCCTACCAGCACCACCGTGCGCGGTGCATCCGCATGCTGCGACCAGTGTGCGCGCACGGCCGCCGCGACATCAACGCCATAGTTCTGCATGCTCCAGTCGCTGCGGTTACGGCCCGAGGCGCCGTGCCCCGCAAGATCAACAGTCAGCACCGTGTAGCGCGGCGTCAATGCCGGCAATTGCGCGCGCCAGTAATTCGAATCGCAGGACCAGCCGTGCACCAGCACCACCAGCGGCGCGCCGGCGCCCCGGACGCGGTATTCGATGTGCACACCGTCAACGGAATCCGCGATCTGCGGCGCACCCGAATTCGGTTTGCTGGTCGGTTGGTTCATCGCACTTCCAGCTGGGGTCGGTTGCGGCGGGGCATTGTTGCGACTGCAGGCCGCACCGAGCAGGGTCACGGCGGCTAACAATAAATAGCGGGTGTTGTGTCGGTTGTCCATGGTTGAACTCAGGCCTGCAGGAGTGTCCAATGATAACCATCCGGCGCAAAAAAGCTGCAGGCTTGCTGGCCAAACTCGTCAGGCCGGATATCGGTGAGCCGGGTGACGCCGGCAGCGGCCAGGCGCGGCTGCAGGCCGGTGAGATCGCGCACCCGCCAGACGTACATTGAGTAGCCGAGGCAGCCGGCGCGCGAGTGATCCAGCTTGTTCTCGATCCTGGCATTGCCGGCGAAGCGCACACACTTGAGCTTGCCGGAGCGGCGTTCGCCCAGCGCATGGCCGGAGCGCGGGTCGTCAAAATCCACCATGTGAAAGCCTTCGCCCGGCGTCAGTCCGAATATCGAGCGCGAGCCGGTGGCATTCTCATACGGCACCTGCTCGTCCAGCATGCGTTTCAGGCCTAACAAATTTTCGTAGAAGTCCAGCACGCTGGGGTCATCGTTGGCGATCATGAGGCCGTAGTGTGTGTGCTGGCTGGTTCGAAACAGGCAGTGCGAGTTGATCTGCCCATAGGCGGGCGACTCATAGCCGAAGCGTTCGAAGAAGACCTGCCGGTAGTGGGGCAGCAACAGCACCATTTCCCGCACCCCGATGATCGGGTCGCGAAACGGCCTCGTCAGCTGCGCGCCCGTCACATCGCCGATCACGGCCAGCAGAGGTTCGATCAGGGTCAGTTCGGCGCCCGCTTCACGCGCGCGCTGCGCATGATTGACGATGTTGAAAACACTGCTGGTGACCCGCACTCCCCAGCGTGAGCCGACGCAGCGCAGGCTGGAACCCAGGCCGAGGCCGCTGTTGAGCGGCCGTTCCCATTGCATCAGGCGCACGCCGCCGTGGTCGGCGGTTTGGTGCAACAGGCGCACGGAGCGCAGCGCTGAATCGACGCCGTACAGCGCCCGCGCTGCGGCAGCGTCAATGTCGCCCACGGGACCGACGCGGCAGCCGAACGCCTCGTAAAAGGCGATGGCTGTCACCAGGTCCGGTACGCCGACACAGGCTTCGTACAAGCCGCCGACAGCTGCGGGGGTATCCGGTTTGTTAGGCATGGGTTTGATCCTCCGGGTCGCGCGACTGTGCCGCGGCGCCGCCGCGACATCCCCGCAATCTTAGCGGCTGGTTAGCCACGGCGCAGCACCTTGCCCGGGTTCATGATGCCGTTAGGATCCAGCGCGTGCTTGATGGCCATCATCAGCGCCAGTTCGACCGGCGGCGCGTAGCGCGCCAGCTCGTCGACTTTCAGCCGGCCGATGCCGTGCTCGGCACTGAAACTACCGCCGAATTCGCGTACCAGGTCATGCACCGCGCGTTTCAGCGCCGGCTCGTGTGCCACGAATGCGGCCCGGTCGGTGCCCGCGCGCTGATTGATGTTGAAATGCAGGTTGCCGTCGCCGAGATGGCCGTAGGCGACCAGAAACCCATCGGGAGCCTGCGCCGCCATCACCTGCCTGCCGCGCTCGATAAATTCGGGAATGGCGGAGACGGGCAGCGAGATGTCGTGCTTCAGGCTGGCGCCGTCGCGCGCTTGCGCCGCCGGAATCGACTCGCGCAGCCGCCAGAAGCGGTCGCGCTGCGCGCCATTCTGCGCCAGCAGCGCATCCTGCAGCAGGCCGTCTTCCAGCGCGTCCGCGAGCGTGGCCTGTAAATGCTCGCGCACGCCGCTGTTAGCCTGCGCGGTGGTGACCTCGAGCAGTACCAGCCAGTCAGCGCCGCCGGGTGCGGCGATATTACCCAACTCCGGCAGATGACGGCGTACCAGCTCGACCGCGACGGCGGGTATCAGTTCAAAGGAACTGAGCGCTTCGCCACAACGGTCGCGCACCCGTGACAACAGCGCCACTGCATCGGCCGGTGTGCGCAGTGCCACGAAAGCGGTCGCGCTGTCATGTTGCGCCGGAAACAGCTTCAGGCTCGCCGCGGTGATGACACCCAGCGTGCCTTCCGCGCCGATAAACAGGGACTTGAGGTCGTAGCCGGTATTGTCCTTGCGCAAACCGCTCAGGGTTTCGAGAACCCGGCCGTCGGCGAGCACGACTTCGAGCCCCAGCACCAGGTCGCGCGCCATGCCATAACGCAGCACGTTGAGGCCGCCGGCGTTGGTGCTCAGGTTGCCGCCGATCTGGCAACTGCCCTCGGCGCCGAGCGACAACGGGAAATACCGGTCAACGGCGGCGGCTGCTTCCTGCACGCTGGCGAGAATGCAGCCGGCCTCGGCCGTGAGCGAATTGTTAGCCGCGTCGATGGCCCGGATCCGGTTCATGCGCGCCAGCGACAGCACCAGTTGCTGGCCGGATTCATCCGGCGTTGCGCCACCGCAGTAACTGGTGTTGCCGCCGACCGGCACCACGCCGATCCCGCGCGTGTTGCAGAAGGCCAGGATGTTGGCGACCTCGGCCGTGCTGCGTGGACGGGCCAGCGCCCAGGCCTTGCCGTGATACAGCTGCCTGTGGTCGGACTCGAACGGCGCCAGGTCCGGGGCCGCGGTGGACAGCACCTCGGTTCCGACCAACGCAGTCAGATCCATTAAGCCACCGGCTGCGCCCTGCGTCATGCAGGGGAGTCTAACAGAGGGCGGTGATTGGGCTGCGCCGGCAGTCGGGCTTGGTCAGCAGCATCTGCACATTGCCCAGCTGCCGCTCTGCATAGCCGCCTTCGCAATAGCACAGATAGTATTCCCACATGCGCACGAAGCTCTCGGGATAGCCGAGTTCGCGCACGGTTGCGACATTGTCGAAGAAATTACGCCGCCATTCGCGCAGCGTGCGCGCGTAATGCGGGCCGATGTCCTCGAGATGGAACAGCTTGAAATCGGTCACCCGGCTCAAGGATTCACTGATCACCTGCGCCGAGGGGATGAAGCTGCCGGGAAAGATGTAACGCTGGATGTAGTCGACCGAGCGCCGCGCCTGATCGTAGAACTGGTCCTGGATCGTGATCGCCTGCAGCAGCATCGAGCCCGCCGGTTTGAGCAGCGACGCGCATTTGCGCAAATAGGTATCCAGGTAGTTCGCGCCCACCGCCTCGATCATCTCGATCGAGACCGCCTTGTCGAACTTGCCGTTGAGGTCGCGGTAGTCCTCGAGCAGCAGGGTCACGCGATCCTCAAGTCCCTGTCTGGCGACTTTCGCGCGCGCATATTCGTATTGTTCGCGCGAAATCGTCGTCGTGGTTACCCGCGCGCCGAATTTCTGGGCGGCGTGAATCGCCAGGCCGCCCCAGCCGGTGCCGATCTCGACCAGTTCGTCGCCGGGTTTGAGATCGAGCTTGCGGCAGATGACATCGAATTTCGTCAGCTGTGCGGTATGCAGTGTCGCGCTTTCCTGCGGAAAAATCCCGCACGAGTAAGCCATGGTCTCATCCAGCATCAGCTCATACAGATTGTTGCCAAGGTCATAATGCGCGCTGATGTTGCGGGCGCTGCCGTGCTTGCTGTTGCGATTCAGCCAGTGAAAGAATTTCTGCATCGGCCGCGATAGCAATGACCAGCGGCTATCCATGCCATTCATCACCTGACGATTGATGACGAACAGCCGCACCAGGCTGGTCAGGTCATCGCAGCGCCACAGGCCGCGGATATAGGCCTCGCCGACGCCAACCGTGCCGCCAAAGACGGTGTCGACAAACATCTGCGGATGGTCGACATGGATGGTGACCGTGTGATCGAAGCGCGGCGTGCGCCGGCCGAAGTGCCGCTCGAGGCCAGGTTCGATCATCACCAGTTCGCCGTGCTCGATTTTTTCCAGTTGCGCGAACAACAGCCTGCGCGCCAGGCCCGCGAGCGCGCTGGCACGGTCGGGCAGGGCGGCGTCGAAGTGCACCGGAAGCAGCGGCGTGTGGTTGCTGAGACTGCGCGAGTTCATATTGTTGTTAGCTCTGCGTGGCGGTTTTCAGTTTGGACGGATGGGTGAAAAATGGCGTCTTGCGCCACAGCAGCTTCAGCGCCTGCCAGTAAATCATCGCAGAGACCTTGGCCGTCATCAAAGGGTAGGTGGCCAGCGCGGTCGCGAGTGATGCGCTGCACAGGGGTTCGCGTCGCAAGGTCAGGGTGGCATCGAACTGCAGGACGTCGTCGCGACGGTTTTCCATGTGGACATGCAAATGCTCCTGCGGCACGGTAAAGCGCCAGTCGTAGTCCATGTCCATGGGCATGAAGGGCGATACGTGGAACGCCTTGCCGAAGGTCCAGCGCGACACCTGCGCGCCGACGCGCTCCGCGCGGCTCATCGGCAGCACATAGGCATGCCGTTCGCCCCAGGGAGTGTTGGTAATCTCGGCGACAATGGTTTCCACGGCCGAGTCGTCCGCATTGAAGACGTAGTAAAAGCTAACAGGGTTCGACAACCAGCCGAACTGGCGCAGGTGCGCCAGCAGGCGGATCGGGCCCCGCGGCCGGACGCCCAGCTCCTGTTGCACCCGATCGCGCACCGCCGTTTCGAGCGGTACGGCGGGGTCGCCGAGGTAATCCTTGCGGCGAAACCAGGCCAGCGCGGGGCGGCGCGCCGACCACAGCCAGTAGCGGTCGAACAGCTGCGGCAATTCCGCCAGATCGAGATAACAAAGATAAATGCGATAGCGAAAATCATTCACCCTCGGCGCGAAGCGCCGATGGCGAATGTGGCCGGTGTAGAGGCAGCTATGCATGGCGTGCGGCACTATGGCTGAGCACCTGCGCCCTGCCACGCGGCGATGCCGCTATCGCCCGTCACGCGGGCAAAGTCCTCGACCGCCCACAGCGCGCTGACCACGCCATCTTCGTGAAAACCGTAGCGCCACCAGGCGCCGCAGTAAAAACTGCGATTCTGGCCGGAAATTTCCGACCTGCGTCGCTGCGCCTGTACAGCCCCGGGGGTGTACACGGGGTGCTGGTACTCGAACTGCCGGAGGATCCTGGCCGGATCGATGTCGGCGTCGCGATTCAGGGTCACCAGGAAGCGCACCGGCGCCGTGATGCTCTGCAGCACGTTCATGTCGTAGGTCAGGGCCAGCAGTTCCTGCTCCCGGGCTAACAGATGATAGTTCCACGCGGCGCGCGCCAGCGGGTTACGCGGCAGCATGTGCTCATCGGTGTGCAGGGTCACTTTGTTAGGCTGGCAGGTGAACTCGGCCAGTATCGCGCGTTCGCTGTCGCTGGGGTTGCTGAGCAGCGCCAGGGCCTGCGGGCCGTGGCAGGCGAACACCACGTAGTCGTGCGCGGAACTGTCGCCCTGCGCCGTCAGCAGCGTGACGCCCTGCGCAGTGCGATCCACACGTGTGACCGCGGCATTGGTGCGCACCGTGGCGCGCAGCTGGCGCAGCAGCGCGCGCACGTATTCGCGCGAGCCGCCCTTGATGGCGCGCCACACCGGCCGTGCATCGATATTCAGGAAACCGTGGCGCTGGAAAAAATCGACGAAGAACCGGGCCGGAAAGCCCAGCATCTGCGCTTCAGTCGCCGACCAGATGGCGCGCCCCATGGGCACGATGTAGCGCTCGCGAAACGCGCGTGAATAGCGGCCGCGCTCGAGATACTCGCCGAGCGTGAGCCGCGCGGTGGCCGGGTCGTTGGCCAACGCCGGCGCCAGCAATTCCGGCGCCCGTTTGCTGAAGCGCAGGATGTCGAGCAGCATGCGCAGGAAGCGCGGGTTGAGCGCATTGCGCCGCTGCGCAAACAATGAGTTCAACGACGTGCCGTTGTACTCGAGCCCGGAGCGCTCACAACTCAGGCTGAAACTCATGTTGGAGTCCTGCCAGGCGACACCCAGCTCATCGATCAGGCGGATGAAGTTCGGGTAGGTCCAGTCGTTGAACACGATAAAGCCGGTATCGATCGCGTAGGCCCGGCCCTGCCACTCGACATCGACAGTCGCAGTGTGACCGCCAACCTGGTCGTTAGCCTCGAACAGCGTGACTTCGTGCCGGGGCGCCAGGCGCCACGCAGCCGTCAGCCCGGCGATACCCGATCCGATGATGGCAATACGCATCAGCAGCGTCTACGTGCTAGCGGCGCGGTTGGATGCGTCGTTCGGAAAAATCGCGGGCGTGAATCGGGATGGGTTTGAGGTCCCAGACGATGCCGAGCCAGGACAGCAGCTTGAGCACGTACCAGGTGATGTCGATTTCCCACCAGTAGAAGCCCTGCCGGGTCGAGCTCGGGTAGTGGTGGTGGTTGTTATGCCAGCCCTCGCCAAGCGTCAGCAGCGCTAGCAGCCAGTTATTGCGGCTCGAGTCGCCGGTGCGATAGCGCTGGCCGCCGAACACATGCGACAGCGAGTTGATCGTATAGGTGCCGTGGTAGCAGATCACCGTGGACACAAAAAAGCCCCACACCAGCATCTGCCAGGCGTTAGTGCCCAGTTGCGGCTCCGTGCGCTCCAGCAGCGCGCCCAGACCTAACATGCCGAATGCCAGCGCCACGGGCACGAAGATGTCGAAGCGGTCGAGCAGCTGCAGCTCGCGAAACTGCAGCAGGTCGCGCACGCGCTTGAGATCCGGGGTGAAGCCTTTCTCGGTCAGGAACCAGCCCATGTGCGAGCGGATAAAGCCGTGCCGGATCGGCGAATGCACGTCTTCAGGGCGGTCCGAGTGCGCATGGTGATGGCGGTGATGGGCGGCCCACCACACTGGCCCGCGCTGCACCGCCGACGCGCCTAACAAACCAAAGATGAATTGCCCGACCCGCGAGGTCTTGAAGCTGCGATGCGAGAAATAGCGATGATAAAAGCCGGTGATCGCGAACATGCGCACCAGGTAGGCGATGCCCGCGACCAGTACCGCCACCGGACTCCAGCCGACCCAGATGATGGCGAAACAGGCGAGGTGCATGCCCGCAAACGGCAGGATGCGGGCCCAGTCCACCTGGTCCCGCAATGAATTGCGGTCGCGTGCGGCCACCACCCCGGTATCGAACCAGAGCGCCAGTGCCCGCAGCCAGCGGGCCGGCAGTGAAACGCTGCTGCTCATGCTCGCAGTGCGTTGGGTTCAGGCGGCAGTCGAATTGCGCAACGCGGCGATTCGCTCATCCAGCGGCGGGTGCGTCATGAACAGCGCCTTCAGGCCACCGCCGGGGGCGCTGGCAATGCCAAAGGCCCGCATCGCGTCCGGCAGCGGCTGCGGATCCTGCGCGCGCTTCAGCGACTCAAGCGCGCCGATCATGGCGTCGCGGCCACCTAACGCTGCGCCGGCGGCATCGGCGCGGAATTCGCGCTTTCGCGAGAACCAGGCGACGATCATGCTGGCGAGCACGCCGAAGACGATTTCCGCAGCCATGACGCTGACAAAGTAGCCAATGCCGCGGCCGTTCTCGTTCTTGAGGATGGCCTTGTCGATGAAATTACCGACGATACGCGCCAGGAAAATCACAAAGGTGTTGACCACGCCCTGGATCAAGGTCAGCGTCACCATGTCGCCGTTGGCAACGTGGCCAATTTCATGGCCCAGCACCGCTTCGACTTCGCGCTTGCTCATGCGCTGCAGGAGGCCGGTGCTGACCGCGACCAGCGCCTTGTTCTTGTTGGCGCCGGTGGCGAAAGCGTTCGGGTCCGGCGAATCGAAAATACCGACTTCCGGCATGCCGATGCCGGCTTCCTTGGCGAAGCGTTCGATGGTGCTGACCAGCCAGCGCTCGGTCTCGTTGCTGGCCTGGGTGATCACCCGCACGCCCATGGCCCGCTTGGCCGACCACTTGGAGATGAGCAGCGAAATGATCGCGCCACCAAAACCAAACAGCGCCGCAAATACCATTAGGCCGCCCAGGTCCTGGCCGGTGCTGGCCAGGTAGACGTCGATGCCCAGCAGGCGCGCCACGATCGTCAGGACGAGCATCACGGCCAGGTTGGTCAGCAGGAACAGGAAAATACGTTTCATCGCGAATCACTCCTTGTGAAGGGCGAACATGCAGTGGTCGATTAGATTGTGTCTAAAAAGGAAAGTTCAAGCCACTATTTTAACCGAATGGCCCCGGGGGCCCGGCTAGCGCGGATGCAGGCGGGCGAGCCGGGTCGCCGGGCCCCGCCGCCGGGCCGCCGGCAGAGTGCTCGCCAGGGGCAGATTCAGGATGAAATCGGCGATCGCAGCGGTGTCGTCCAGATCCAGGCTGGTCAGCCCGGTCGGCAGTTCGCCGCTATCGTCCCGGGGCAGCGCGATCGCGGCCAGGCCGCTGGGGTCGGCGCCGGGCTCGCGCGCACCCAGAAAGCTGCGAAAAACCTCGATCCGTGGCACGGCGCGCAGCCCCGAAAAGCCTTCGATCAGCAACATGTCGGCGGGCGGCACCTGCCGCAGCACCTCCGGCAGGTCCATGGGCTGCGACAAATCGCCTAACAACGCGTAGCGCCGGTCCGAGACCAACAAGGTCGAGCTGGCGCCGGCGGCCCGATGGCGCCAGCTGTCCTTGCCGGGCAGGTCGAGTTCGAAGTCGTGATGATGGGTGTGCTTGACCGTGGCCACGCGTAAACCGCGCGCGACGAAATGCCCGATCAGGCGCTCGATCAGATGCGTCTTGCCGCTGCCCGAGCGGCCCACGATCGCCACCATTCGCAATTGCTGTCCCCCCGGCTGTTGGCGCTTACGAAAGCGCAACGCCCAGCATGCGGCCGACGAGGAAAGCGAGCAATCCCGCGCCGCCGCCGATGAGCACCATGCGCAAGCCATTGCCCCAGGCGTTGCGGCCGCTGAACAGGCTCATCACCATGCCGACGCCGAACAGGGCAAAGCCGGTGACGGCGATCGTTGCCAGCATCGCTGTGTCACCCGGCATGCGCAGCAGAAATGGCACCAGTGGCAGAGTCGCGCCAACGGCGAAGGCTGCGAACGACGACGAGGCCGCACCCCACGGGGAGCCCAGTTCGTCCGGATTGAGCCCGAGTTCTTCGCGCGACAACACATCGAGCGCGTGGTCGGGATTTGACAGTAATTCCCGCGCCATGGTGCGCGCACGATCCAGATCCATGCCGCGCGCGTTGTAGATCAGCGCCAGTTCTTCGGCTTCTTCTTCCGGGTACTCGGCCAGTTCTTCGCGTTCCAGCGCGATCTGGTATTCGTACATCTCGCGCTGTGAGCGCACGGAAATGTATTCACCCGAGGCCATCGACAGCGCGCCCGCCAGCAGTCCCGCGATGCCGGTGACCAGCACCGAATCGCTGCTCGCGCCGGCGGCGGCTACGCCAAAGACCAGTGCCGCATTCGACACCAGCCCATCATTGATGCCAAACACCGCGGCGCGCAGGTTGCCGCCGCCGAAGCCGCGATGGCGCTCGCCGACCTGCGCGATCGAGGTCGGCATTTCGTGACCGGCAGACTGGCTGCTCGTATAGACCGACAGGCCGCGCAGTTTCATCGCCGCCAGCACCGGACGGACTTTGCGCGGTCCCAGGGCGCGCACCAGCGCAGCCACGATCTTGCCGCGCATCGAGGGCACGAACACGTGATTGCCGGGATGATTCGCGCGCCACGTGTCCGCCTGCCCTTCGGCGGCGGTCGCAAGTTTCAGAAACAGTTGTGACTTGGCGCGATCGCGCTCCACTTCCGCGACGATCCGGTACAGCCAGGCTGATTCTTTCTCGTGACGCCAGCTGTCAACGCCGCTGCCACTCATGAGCTAGCGATCATTGTTGGCGTCGTCTTCATCCGGGTCATCGTCATCGTCGTCGTCATCATCATCGTCCCAATCGTCATCGTCGTCGTCGTCCTCTTCTTCCTCTTCCTCTTTCTCTTCCTCTTTTTTCTTGTCCTCCTCGTCGTCATCGTCCTCATCCGACCAGCCTTCCGGCTCCTCGGTGACTTCGAGGTCCAGCTCGTGCCAGGTGTCGATGTCGATTTCCTCGATTTCGCGGTCGAGGTATTCGATTTCAACGACTTCTGTGTCTTCATCGACCGACAGCACCCGAAACGTCTCTTCTTCCTCGACGTTTTCGTACCAGCGGCCGCGAACCGGTTCGTGATCTCTGCTCACAAGCTTTCCTGATTGCTGCGCGTCTAGGTGTGCGCGCTCCGACACCCAGTTTAGGCAAGCTTATGCAGGGAGGCAATTAGGGTTGCTATATTGCGCGGATGTCCACGCCACCTATCGCCAAAGCCCGACGGATCGTCGTCAAGGTCGGATCGGCTCTGTTGGTGGACGGCGCCAGCGGCCGTTTGAATCGCGCCTGGCTCGAAACGCTGGCTGATGACCTTGCCCGGCTGCGCAAACGCGGCCAGGAAGTCATCCTGGTGTCTTCGGGGGCCATCGCGCTGGGGCGGCGTACCCTCGGACTGGCCAGCGGTGAACTGAAGCTGGAGGAGAGCCAGGCCGCGGCCGCGGTCGGGCAGATCCGCCTCGCCCACGCCTACAAGGAGCTGCTGGACGCGCGCAACCTGCCGGTGGCGCAGATCTTGCTGACGCTGGAAGACAGCGAACAGCGGCGGCGCTATCTCAATGCACGGGCCACGCTCAAGACCCTGTTGTCGCTGGGCGCCATTCCGGTCATCAACGAAAACGATACGGTGGCCACCTCCGAAATCCGCTACGGCGACAATGACCGGCTCGCGGCGCGCGTCGCGCAGATGACCGGCGCCGACTGCCTGGTGCTGCTGTCCGACGTGGACGGACTCTACACCGCCGACCCTAACAAAGATCCGGGCGCGCAGCTGCTGCCGCGGATTGCGCGGATTACGCCCGAGATCGAGGCGCTGGCGGGCGTGTCGACCTCGGGTCTCGGGCGCGGCGGCATGGTGACCAAGTTGTTAGCCGCGAAGATCGCGGTCGCCGCCGGCTGCCATATGTGCATTGCGGCCGGGCATCACCCGCATCCGCTGCGCCGTATCGAGAAAGAAAACCGCGGCAGCTGGTTCGTTCCGGAAACGAGCGCGCGCAGCGCGCGCGCCGAGTGGATTGCCGGCAGCCTGGCGCCGGCGGGCGCGTTGCGCATCGACGATGGTGCACTGCGCGCGTTGCGCGCCGGCAAGAGCCTGCTGCCCGCCGGAGTCACCGCCATCGACGGCCGCTTCGAGCGCGGTGATACCGTGAGCATATGTGCCGCGAATGGCGTCGAAATCGCCCGCGGCCTCGTGACCTGGTCGGATGACGACGCGCGCCGCGTGTTAGGGCGGAAATCCGCTGACATCGAGGCCTTGCTCGGCTTTCGCGGGCGCACGGAACTCGTGCATCGCGACGATCTCGTGATGCTGGAGCGGCTCGCCAATGAACACTGACAGTCTGCTGGCACAGATGCGCGCGCTGGGCGCGGCCGCGGTCGCCGCGCGGGCGCCGCTGGCGCAGTCCTCCACGGCACAGCGCAACACCGCGCTGCGGGCTGCGGCGACGGCGCTGCGCGCACGGCAGGGCGCGATCCTGGAAGCTAACAACACGGATCTCGCGGCCGCGCGCGGCCGCGGCCTGTCGGCGGCGCTGCTCGACCGGCTGGCGCTCGATGCCGGCCGCGTCGAAGCGATGGCGCGGGGGCTCGAGGAGATCGCAGCGCTGCCGGATCCCGTGGGCCGGGTGCTGGCCGAGTGGACGCGGCCTAACGGACTTCGGATCCAGCGCGTGGCCGTGCCGCTCGGCGTGGTGGCCATCATTTATGAAAGCCGGCCGAACGTAACCGCCGATGCCGGCGCCTTGTGCCTCAAGTCTGCCAATCCCGTGATCCTGCGTGGTGGCTCGGAGAGTGCTCACTCCAGCGCGGCGATCTACGCGGCGCTGGCGGACGGGTTGCGCGCCGCAGGCCTGGCCGCAGCCGCGATCCAGCTGGTGCCGACCACCGATCGCGCGGCGGTCGGGATACTGCTGGCCGACATGCGCGAGTACGTCGATGTGGTCGTGCCGCGTGGCGGGCGCAGCCTGGTCGAACGGGTGCAGCGCGAGGCGCGCGTGCCCGTGATCGGCCACCTGGAGGGCATTTGCCACGTCTATGTGCACGCGGCCGCGGATCCCGGCATGGCTCGCGACATCCTGATCAATTCCAAGTTGCGCCGCACCGGCGTGTGCGGCGCGGCTGAGACCGTGTTGCTGGATGCGGCGCTGCCGCCCGCTGCGCGCCGCGACCTGCTGGCCGCGTTGCTGGCTGCGGGCTGCGCGGTGCGCGGCGACGCCGACTGCCAGGCGCTGGAGCCGCGCGTCACGGCGGCTGCCGAGGCCGACTGGTCCACGGAATACCTCGACACGATCATTGCGGCGCGCGTCGTGCCCGGTATCGACGCCGCGCTGGCGCATATCGCGCGCTATGGTTCGGCGCACACCGAGACGATCGTGACGACCGACGCGGCTGCCGCGGAGTATTTCCTGTCACGTTGTGACAGCGCGATCGTGCTGCACAACGCCTCGACCCAGTTCGCCGACGGCGGTGAATTCGGCATGGGGGCGGAAATCGGCATTTCGACCGACCGCTTTCACGCCCGGGGCCCGGTCGGCGTCGAGCAGCTGACCAGCTACAAGTACGTGGTGCGCGGCCAGGGACAGGTCCGGCCCTGACGCCGCCGAGCGTCAGTGATCGTGCGCGTGCGCGTGTTCGTGGGTGTGCGCAGCCGGCGCCGCGCAGCGTTCGCAATTGACCCAGCCCGAATCGCCATTGACGTAGTGCTCTTTTTTCCAGATCGGCGCGCGGTGCTTCACTTCATCGATGATGTAGCGGCAGGCGCGAAACGCCTCATCGCGATGCGCGGCGCTGACGCCGACCCAGACGGCCACGTCGCCAATGCCAAGGTCGCCGAGCCGATGCACGCACAGCGCCGCGTTGATCGGGAAGCGGCTGCGGGCTTCCTCGATGATGCGCGCGCCTTCCCTGACACCTAACAATTCAAAGGCCTGGTACTCGAGGCGCGTGACCGCCAGGCCCTCGTTGTGATTGCGCACCCAGCCCTCGAAGGCGCAGAAGCCACCGCTCGCGACGTTGGCGAGCCGGCGCGGGTAGTCCGCAACCGTGAGTGGCGCGTGGCTGAATTCAAAAATCGCCATGGAACTGCTCAGCCGCCCGCCACCGGCGGGATGAAGACGACCTCGTCGCCATCGCGCAGGTCCTGGGTCCACTCGGCGAACTCGGCGTTGATTGCCACCCGCAGCTGGTCCATGGCCAGCGTAAAGGGATAGCGCTGCTGCAGTTCGGCGAATAATGCCGCTGCGGTGCGCGCGCTGGTTGCGAGCTGCTCGTGGCTGCGGCCCGCCTGGTCGCGCAGCAGCGCGAAATACTGCACCCGGATGCTCTTGGTAGTTGCGGCAGCGGGGTTCAGGTCCTGCATGGCGGCAGCATACTCCTGCGGCGTGTTGATGTTGTCGAGCGCCCGCGCGTTCGGCGCTGTTAGCAGGTGGGTTGGATGCAGGCGCAGGAATTTGCGCGGGCACTGGCCGCCGTCGGCCACGTACTGCGCCACGGCGGCGCTGCTGCGCGGTTCATAGATCGCGCACAAGGGTTCGGGCTCACCGTCATGTGCAGACCGGAACGCAGTGGCCAGCGCGCTGCGCGACCGTCCCTGTGCCAGCGCGCTGAGCGTGGCCTGGTCGAGGAACGGCAGGTCGCAGGCCAGCACCCACCAGGCGGCGCCGGGATGCAGCGCCTGGGCGCTCGCGATGCCGGCGATCGGGCCGGCGAGACCCGGCTGATCGACGACCTGCGGCCGGCTGGCGCGCGCCGGATCGCCGCGCTGATCGTCGCGCACCGAGACGAACACCTGATCGACATACGGCGCTAACAAGCGGCAGCTGTGCTCGAGCTGCGACTCGCCGTGATACTGCAGGCGCGCCTTGTCGCTTTGCATCCGCGAGCTGCGGCCACCGGCGAGTACCAGGCCATAGAGGGGTTCAGACATGGCGGCCTATGTTACCTGCCGCGCTTGAAGGCGCGCTTGCCGCCCGACTTGCGCAGCAGGCGTACCGGGCCAATCTCGATGTCGTGGGACAGCGCCTTGCACATGTCGTAGATCGTCAGTGCCGCGATCGCGGCGCCCGTCAATGCTTCCATTTCAACGCCGGTGCGGTACCGGGCCGCCACCTCGCACACGACATGGATGCGGTTGCCGCGCCCGTGCTCGATGTCGAGCTTGCAGCGTTCGATCGGCAATGGATGACAGAACGGGATCAGGTCATTCGTGCGCTTCGCGGCCTGCACGCCGGCGATGATCGCGGTGTCGAACACCGGGCCCTTGCGCGTGCGGTGCCCGCTGGCGCGCAACGCGCGCGACACGGCTGGCGGCAGGGTAACCCAGGCTTCCGCGGCGGCTTCGCGCAGCGTGATGGGCTTGGCGCCGACATCCACCATGGCGGGGCGGTTGGCCTTGTCGAGATGCGTCAGCTTGCCCATGGTCAGCCGCCGATGTGGAACATTTCGACTTTGTTAGCCTGGGCGGCGCGGCTCGAGGCGCGCAGTTCGCTGTAACGGTCCTGGCGAGCGGACCAGATCTCGCGCCACAGCGCTTCGATCTCGGCATCGCTGGCGCCGCCGCGCAGCGGTCCGCGCAGGTCGGAACCTTTCTGCGCGAACAGGCAGGTGAAAAACTCTCCGGCCGATGACAGCCGGCCGCGCGCGCAATCGCCGCAGAACGGCTGCGAAATCGAGGAGATGAAGCCGACTTCACCGGCGCCGTCGGCGTAGCCGTAGCGTTCCGCCACTTCGCCGCGATACTGCCGGGCCTTCGGCACGATCGGCCAGCGCGCATTGATGCGCTCCAGCAGCTCGGCCGACGGCAATACCAGGTCCGCACGCCAGTCGTTGCGGTTGCCGACATCCATGTACTCGATCATCCGGACGATGACCTCGGTGCCGCGGAAATGCGCGAGCAGATCCAGCACCGTGTGGTCGTTGACGCCTTTCTGCACCACGGTGTTGATCTTGATCGGCGTGAGGCCGGCGCGCTGCGCCGCCTCGATGCCCGCCAGCACTTCGCCGACTTCGCCGAGCCCGCCGTTCATGGTGCGGAACACCGCGGGATCGAGGCTATCGAGGCTGACCGTGACGCGCTTCAGGCCGGCGGCGCTCAATTCGGTCGCGTACTTGGCTAACAAAACGCCGTTGGTCGTCAGCGCCACGTCGTCGATGCCGGGCAGGCTGCTGAGATCGCCGATCAGGTCGGTCAGGTTCGGCCGCAGCAGCGGCTCGCCGCCGGTGAGCCGCAGCTTGCGTACCCCCAGCCGGGTTGCGATGCGCGCCAGGCGCAGGATTTCCGGGAAATCGAGCCGCTCACTGGAGCGCAGAAAACGATAGCCGTCGTGAAAGGTCTCTTTCGGCATGCAATACGGGCAGCGGAAATTGCAGCGATCCATGACCGAGATGCGCAGGTCATTCATCGGCCGGGCGAGCCGGTCGCGCGGCGCGTTAGGCGGGAAGGGGACGATGGTTTCGTTCATGGGTTACCAGCGCCAGCAGCGTGTCACAAAACCCTTGGCAAAGCGATTCGGGCCCGGTGGCAGTTCGACAAAGCCATCGGTCCCCGTCAGGGAGGTGAAGTCGCCCGAGCCGTTGGTCGGGCGTGGCTCAGCCCAGTCGCGGCCCCAGTCATCGCCGACGATCCGGACCGGCAGAAAGCTTGTTAGCGTGTGCCGCACCTCGACCGGCTCGGCCAACGCCAGGCGTTGCGGCGCGAGCGGCGCCTCACCCATCGCTGCGTACAGGGCCGGGGTGACATAACGCGCGAGGCACACCAGCGTTGAAACCGGGTTGCCCGGCAGGCCAAACACCGCCTGGCCGGCCGGACCGATGCCGAACCAGAGCGGGCGGCCCGGCCGCTGCTCGACCTTGTGAAAGATTTCGCGCACGCCGAGGTCGCGCAGCGCACCCGGCACCAGGTCGAGCGCCCCCATCGATACGCCGCCACTCAGGATCAGCAAATCGTGCGTGTCCAGATGAAACCGCAGGCGCGTGCGCAATTGGTCCGCATCATCGCGCACATGATCGTCCGCCACGCGCCGGAAGCCACGCTGGCGCAGCGCCGCGAGCACGGCGTAAGCATTGGAGCGTCGCACCTGGTGCGGCAGGACCGGCTCGCCGGGCTCGACCAGTTCATTGCCGGTGGAAATGACCACGATGTTAGGTTGCGAAGACACGCGGACGCGCGCCATGCCGGCGCCGGCGGCCACGGCAATTTCGGGCGCCGCGAGCCGCGTGCCCGCGGCTAACAACAGTGCGCCCTGGGTGGAATCGCTGCCGCGCACGTGGATATTCATGCCGGGCGTGACGGTCAGCCCGTCTTCGAGGCGCGCTACGCCGGCCTGGATCCGCAGTCGCTCGATGGGCACCACGGCGTCGCAACCCTCCGGCAGCATGGCGCCGGTCATGATTTCAATGCATTGGCTGCCGGCTGCGAGCGTCAGCGGTGCATCGCCGGCCGCCTGGCGCGCCTGGATGCGAAATTCCCGTAGTTTTTGCGTGTCGGCGGCGCGCAGTGTGATGCCGTCCATCGCCACGCGGTTGAAGGGCGGCGCATCGCGCTCGCCATAGACGTTCTCGCGCAGCACGGCGCCGCCGCACTGCGCGAGCGGCAGCGACTCGATGGGCAGGCAGGTAACGTGCTCGCTGATCAGGCGATCAGCGATCGCGGGCGTGGTCATGCCCGCAGTTTACTGCAGCGGGCAGGACCGTCGGCGCCCGACGCTCAGGTTTTCTTGTTCTTTTCCTTGTAGACCTTGACCTGCTCATTGAAGCGCCCGGCCAGATCCTCGGCTTCCTTGACGGCGGCATTGATCTTCTGCGCCATCTTGCCCTTCATTTCGGTCTTTTTTTCCTCGGTCAGCGGCTCCGGAGCGGTGTCGATGGCGGTGTTAGTTTCCGTCTCTACGCAGGTGGAGTAGTCGGCAATCGCCTTGTCGAAGGCCTTGACTTCGGACTGCGCCGCTTTCATTTCATCCAGCGATGCACTGCGGCCATCCGGAACTTTGATGTTCGCTTTCGGGTAGGAGCAGGCCGCCAGTGCGGCATTGCCGGCCAGGCTCAGGCCGACGAGGGTGGCTAACGGCAACAGTATTCTCATGTTCAGGACCTCAGGACAGGGCCACGGGGGCCGGGCTAATGGTTAAAGTACCAGTCGAATTTTGAGCTACGAAGCGTGAACTTTGCCTGAACGAGCGCGCCAATGAAACTCGTCTTTACGCCCAACCCGAATTACGTCCACAAGGTGCTCGTGGTCGCCCACGAGGCGGGTGTCGTCGATCGCCTGCAGTTCGAGCGCCAGGTGCCGTTTGACGCCGACACCCGGATCTGGGACTACAGCCCGCTGGGCAAGGTGCCGGTGTTGGTCATGGACGACGGCCAGAGCCTGTATGGCGGCCTGGTCATCTGCGAGTACCTCGACATGCTGGCCGGGCGGGACACGGGCCTTTATGCGGCGGGAGCGGCCCGTTTCCAGGCGCAACGCATGGCGATGACGGGCGATGGGCTGTTCGACGCAACCACCCATATGCGGGTCGAGGGCTGGCGCCCGGCCGGCGAGCGGCACCTCGACTTCATGCAGCGCGAGCGGCGCAAGATCTTCAACTGCCTCGATCAGATGGAACGCGACGCCGCCGCTTTCGCTAACAACGGACTGCATATCGGGCAGGTGTGTTTTGCCGGCGGGCTGAGCTACCTTGCGCATCGGGATCCGGTGCGCGAGCACGCGCTCGAGCCGGGCGATGCCAGATTCAGCTGGCGCGACGGGCGCCCGAACCTCAGCCGCTGGTATGAATCCATCCAGGCCCGGCCGTCCATTGCCTTTCGCCTGCAGTGGTTTCCGGAGAGCCGGGAAATCCGCCAGGTTCCGGCACCGCTCGCCCGATAGCTTACAATCGCGCCGTTGCTATCCCACACGCGCCCTTAGCTCAGCTGGATAGAGCATCAGGCTTCGAACCTGAGGGTCGGCGGTTCGAATCCGTCAGGGCGCGCCAGACACAGATGCCGTTTGTAAGCACGCCGGACGCCACAGACGAGTCGTCTGCTGATATCGAGCGAAATTTTGAGGAGCAGAGCTTGTCGACAGCGCCCGCCGGCAAAGAATTACGTCGTATTTTCGGCAGCTTCGCCACCGGCGTGACGGTTATCACCGGCATTCATCCGGATGGCCGACCGGTAGGCGTCACGGCCAACTCCTTCACCTCGGTGTCGCTCGATCCGCCGCTGGTGCTGTTCTGCCTGGCTAACAGCAGTACCAGCCTGGGTGCGTTCCAGGTGGCGGCGCCGTTCGCGGTCAACGTGCTGAATGCCAGCCAGACCGACCGGGCGTTGCACTTTTCACGACCGAACCCTAACAAAATCGAAGCCGATGCCGAATGGCGTGCGGCGCCACATCCACCGGCCATTCCCGGTGCGCTGGCGCGGCTGGAATGCGTGGTGGTGCGGATCGAGCAGGCTGGCGATCACCAGGTTGTTTACGGCGCAGTGCAGAAGGCCTGGGCCGAGGCCGGCGAGCCGCTGCTGTTTTTCCGCGGCCGCTTCGGGGTGCTGGGTAGCCCGGAGATCTGGGACGACGATCCCCAGGATGCCTGGTCCAACACCCGGCCCTACCCACCACGCGAGCGCGGCCCGGAGCGCGGCCCGGGCCGCGGCTAGAACCTCAGGGGTTTGCGGCGGGCGCCGGCACGGTCCCGTACAATCGACTGCATGAAAACCGGGGTCATTGGACTGGGCGCGATGGGCGCGCCGATGGCGCGCAATCTCGCGCGTGCCGGCCTGTTGCAGGCAGTCTGGAATCGCAGCGCAGACAAGGCGGCGACCCTGGCGCAGGAGCTCGGCTGCCGGCACGCGTCGACGCCCGCCGAGCTGGCAGGAACCTGTGACGTCGTGCTGATCAATGTGTCGGCTGACGCCGATGTGCTGGCCGTGGCAGCGGCGATCCTGCCGGGATTGCATGCGGGCACCATCGTCATCGACTGCTCGACCGTCAGCGCGGACACCGCGCGCCAGCTGGCCCGCCAGCTGTCTGGCGCAGGCGCACATTGCCTGGACGCGCCGGTCAGCGGCGGCGTGGAAGGTGCGAAGCAGGGCACGCTCGCGATCATGGTGGGTGGCGACGCGGAGGCATTGGAGCGTGCGCAGCCAGTGTTAGCTGCAATTGGCAAGACCATTACGCATTTTGGGCCGAGCGGCGCGGGCCAGGCCGCCAAAGCAACCAACCAGATCCTGTGCGCGGGTGTGATCCAGGCGGTCGGCGAAGCGATGTCGTTCGCAAAAGCGGAGGGCCTGCCGTTAGGCGCGCTGATCGACACGCTGTCGAAGGGCGCGGGTGGCAGCTGGTATTTCCAGAATCGCGCGCCTTTCATGCAGCGCGACGCGTACCCGCCCGGATTCAAGGTGCGACTGCACCTTAAAGATTTGGGCATATGCTCGGACATGGCTGCGCGCCACGGAGTCACGCTGCCGATGGTCGAGTCGATGCGCACCGACTACCAGCGCCTGATCGATGCCGGTTACGGCGATGAAGATATTTCCGCGATTCACCGTTTGAGTGAAGCGCTTTTTGGACGGGAGAAACAGACGTGAGCGAATTTGATGCCTACTGGATGCCCTTTACCGCCAACCGCGCGTTCAAGAAGAAGCCGCGGATCCTGGTGTCGGCCAAGGGGCGTTATTACCGGGACTCGGCCGGCCGTGAGATGTTAGATGGATTTTCGGGCCTGTGGACCAGCGGCCTCGGCCACTGTCACCCGGATATCGTCGCCGCGGTCCAGCAGCAGGTGGCAACGCTCGACTATGCGCTCGCGTTCCAGGCCGGGCACCCCAAGGTTTTCGAACTGGCCAACCAGGTCGTCAAGCTCGCGCCGTCCGGCCTGAGCCGCGTGTTCTTCACCAATTCCGGCTCGGAATCGGTGGATACCGCCATGAAGATCGCGCTGGCCTATCACCGCGCCCGCGGTGAGGGCACGCGCACGCGGTTTGTGGGTCGCGAGCGCGGTTATCACGGCGTGAATTTTGGCGGCATGTCGGTGGGCGGTGTGCCCGCCAATCGCAAGACATTTTCCGCGGCCATGCTGCCGGGCACGGTGCACATCCGCCACACCCACAGTCCGGCGGACATGGCGTTCTCGCGCGGGCAGCCCGCCTGGGGCGCGCACCTCGCGGACGATCTCGAGCGGCAGATCCTGCTGCACGATCCGTCCAACATTGCAGCGATGATCGTCGAGCCGGTGTCCGGATCGGCCGGCGTGATCGTTCCGCCGTCAGGATATCTGGAGAAGCTGCGGGAAATCTGCAGCAAGTACGGTGTGCTGCTGATATTCGACGAGGTCATCACGGCGTTTGGGCGCGTCGGTCACGCCTTTGGTGCGCAGCGCTTCAATGTGACGCCGGACCTGATCACGACCGCCAAGGGCCTGACCAACGGCGTTGTGCCCATGGGCGCGGTGTTAGCACGGGAAGAGGTCTACCAGGCGCTGATGCAGGGTCCGGACGGCGCCATCGAGCTGTTCCATGGCTACACCTATTCGGGGCACCCGCTGGCGGTCGCTGCGGGCCTTGCGACGTTAGGTGTTTACGCCCGCGACAACATCTTCGCGCAGGCGCGGGCCCGCGAGAGCGGCTTCGAGCAGCTGCTGCACAGCTTGCGCGGCGAGCCCAATGTGATCGACATCCGCAATATCGGCCTGATGGGCGCGATCGACATCGCCATGCGGCCGGGGGCGCCCGGTGCGCGCGGCATGGAAGTGTTCCTGCGCTGCTGGGAAGATGGCGTGATCGTGCGCTCCACCGGCGACACGATTGCCATCGCGCCGATATTCGACACCACCGATGCGGAACTTGAACGCATCGTAACGACGGTGCGCAATGCGCTGCGGGCCCTGGCCTAGGGCGCCGCTGCCTGAGCTAACAGGAGTCTGAGCATGGTTTATGAGCCGACACTGACCGAGCAGACCCGGCAGGATTTCGTACTGAGCCTGAAGCTGCTCACCAATGGGCCGATCCAGCAGCGGGTGCGCGATGCCTACCGGCAGCGCCTCGCCGGCGCACAGGAGCCGCCGGCTGCCGGGACTCTGGCCGAACGCCACGAGCGCGAGCGGCAGCTCGCGCAGCAGCCCGAGTTCCGGCACTGGGCCGCGTTTACCCACGCCTCGCAGTCGATGATGTGGCGGGCTGTCGATCTGACAGCGCGGCGCGTCGCGGCCGACGCCCACCGCCAGTTCGATGCGCTGGCTGACAAAAAGACCCTGGGCTTGCTGCAGCTGGATCCGTCCCTGTCGGTGCCAACGCCGATTGCCAATACCGAGATCCACCGGCAGCCCGGCGGCTTCGTGGGCCGCGAGCAGGAGGACAGCATGCTGCCGGGGCTGCGCTATTTCGGCAGCAGCCGGATCTACGCGCCGGGCAAGGGTAATGTCTATGCCGGCCGCGATTCGCGCGGCGCTTTCCTGGTCGAGCAGATCCAACAACAGTTCCCGGACATCAGGCCGGCGCGCATTCTCGAGCTGGGCTGCGGGCTCGGGGTCGCGTCGCACTCGGTCGCGCTCGCCTGGCCCGGCGCCGAGTATCACGCAGTCGATGTCGCGGGTCCGCTGCTGCAGATGGCGCATCTGCTGGCCGAGGAAAAAGGCATCCGCATGCATTTTCACCAGCGTGATGCCGCCCACACCGGTTTTCCGGATGGCCACTTTGACCTGATCATTTCGCACATCCTGTTTCATGAGACCAATTCGGCGCGGCTGCCGCAGATCCTGCGCGAATGCCGGCGCTTGTTAGCACCGCAGGGCGTGATGCTGCACGTGGATGTTGCTACGCAGGTGACGCGCCTCGGCTTTGACGACCAGCTGATGAATGACTGGCAGGTGCGCTGGAATGGCGAGCCGTTCTGGGCGTCGTTTGCGCGCGTCGACATGCGCACGGAAATGCTCAGGGCGGGGTTCGCGGCCGACAAGGTGTTCGCCGATCACCGCGCCAAGCCCGGCGCCGGTGTCAGCTACGTGTTTGGTGCCGCCGCCTGAGCGGGCCAGTCAACCGCGATGCTTCCGAACTCCTGAAGCCCGGCCTCTGGCGGCTGCGCGCGCCTAACGCCGGACCGATGACCGGTACCGGTACCAATACTTATTTGTTAGGCGACCCGGTGGTCGCGGTGCTGGACCCGGGCCCGCTCGATGAGTCGCATCGCGACGCACTGTGCGCCCTTGCGCCGCGGCTCCGTTACGTGTTCATCACCCATACCCATGGCGATCATTCACCGCTGGCGCGGCCGCTGGCCGAGGCGACCGGCGCGCAATTGATAGGCCGGCCGCCGCCGGCCGATGGCCGCCAGGACCTGAGCGCTGCCGGCGCCCGCGAGCCGCGCGATGGCGAGCGTTTCGATCTGGGCTCCAGCACGCTGACCGCCGTCTACACGCCGGGCCATGCGTCCAATCACGTTTGTTATCTCCTTGAGCCCGGCGGCGTGCTGTTGTCCGGCGATCACGTGCTCGACGGCGTGACCCCGGTGATCCTGCCGCCCGATGGCGACCTGCAGGACTACCTGTCGTCGCTGCGTCGCCTGTTAGCACTGCCGTTGCAGCACATTGGACCGGGGCACGGCGGCCTGATCCCCGAGCCGCATCGCGTCATTGAAGGCGTGATCGCACACCGGCTGAAACGCGAACAAAAAGTGCGCGGCGTGCTGCAGCGCCTCGGTGCCGGCAGCCTGGACCAACTGCTGACGCCGATTTACGACGACGTGCCGGCCGCCATGCATGTCTGGGCCCGGCTCACCCTGGAAGCGCACCTGATCAAGCTGCAGCGCGACGGCGAGTGCGTGCGCGACGGTGCAACCTGGCGCTATCGCGCGCCCGCCAGCTGACAGCGCGGGTTCCTGCGGCCATGGCGGTTCTCGAAGTCCTGTTGCGGCAGCTCCATCTGCAGCGCGGCGGCCGCAGGATCTTGCGTGCCGTCGACTGGCAGCTGCGCGCGGGCCAGCGCTGGGTACTGGTGGGCGACAATGGCGCAGGCAAGACGCAGCTGCTGAAGATCGTGGCGGGAGCGGTGTGGCCCGATCCTGTTGCGCGCGGCGTCCGGCCGTCCCGGCGCTACCGCTGGCGCGGCCGCTGGCACGACGATACCAGGGACGTGCTCGCGCACATGGCTTACCTGGGCCCGGAACGCCAGGATCGTTATGCGCGCTATGACTGGAATTTCTCCGTCGCCGATCTCGTTGCAACCGGACTCGACCGCGTGGACATACCTGAGCGCGAGCTGGATGCACCGCGGCGCCGCAAGGTGCTGCGGATACTGCGTTCGCTCGGACTGGAACACCTGGCTGGCAGGCGGATTCTGGAAATCTCCTCGGGTGAGCGGCGCCTCGTCTTGTTAGCACGCGCGCTTGCCAGCCGGCCGGCGCTTTTGCTGCTGGACGAAACCCTGACCCATCTGGATGCGCAGAATGAGCAGCGCCTGCGGCGCTGGTTCGCCGCGACCCCACGGTCCGGGCCGGCCTGGGTCCTCAGCACGCACCGCGCCGATCACCTGCCAGAGTCGGCAACCCATGCACTGGTGCTGCGCGGCGGGCACGTGCTCGCAGCCGGCGGCAGGCGGCAGGCCGTGGTGCAGAAGGCCCTGGCCAAAGTGTTAGGCCCACCGTCCGGGCGCAGGACGGCGCGCATCGTGCCGGCTACCGCGAGCCACCGGGCTGCGCGCACGCTGTTAGCCGTTGCCAATGGCGAGCTGTGGCTGGAAGGCCGGTTGATCCTGCGTGACATCGATCTCAGGCTGCGCGCCGGCGAGTGCTGGGTGCTCGCGGGATCTAACGGCAGCGGCAAGACCACGCTGTTGCGCGCGCTGTATGGCGATTTCCCGTTTGCACTCGGCAGCCAGGTCACGCGCACCGGCGTCCGGCCGGGCGAGGCGCTGCAGAATTTCCGGCTGCGCTGCGGTTTGGTCGCGCCGCAATTGCAGACCGATTACCCACGCCAGGCGACCGTGCTGGAAACCGTGCTGTCAGGCTGGCAGGCGAGCTACGGACTCAATGAGGCGCCGGACGCTGCCTCGCTCGCTGCAGCTGCCGGGGCGCTGAAGGTCTGGCGACTTGCGTCCTGGTCGCGGCGCCGGCTGGTGGAACTGTCCTATGGCCAGGTCCGCCGCGTGCTGTTTGCGCGCGCCTGGATTCGCACGCCGCTGGTGCTGTTGCTCGACGAACCGTTCGCAGGCCTGGATCCGCGCCAGCGGATGCTGATTGCACAGCGGATCGAACAGGCCCGCGCCGCCGGCGCTGCCGTTCTCATGGCGAGCCACCATCGGGATGAACGGCCGATCACTTGCACCGGCGTGTTGCGCATCGACGGGCAGCGGCTGGTGCTCGAGCGTTAGCCGACCGGTGCGCGGTTGGGCCGGCGCACGCGGTGCAGGCCAGCGCAGAGCTCGCGCACAATGCATGCCCATTGCAGCCGGACTCCGGCCGAGGATCGCGAGCGACATGGCGAAATTGCTGGTGTTATGGCTGGTGGTCTTCATCAGCCTGATGGGATTCGGCATCACGGCGGTGCCGTTTCCAATTGTCGCCGAGCAGTTCCATGCATCGCCGTTCTGGGTTACCTGGGGAAGCTCCGGGGTGTTCTCGCTGTTCCAGCTGGTGGCAACGCCGCTGTGGGGCCGCCTCAGCGACCAGATCGGGCGCAAGCCAGTATTGGTTGTTAGCCTGATCGGCGCATTCGTGGCTTATGTATGGACGGCGTACGCCGACGGACTGATCGTGCTGATTGCAGCCCGCGCGTTCGCCGGGCTCATGTCCGGCAATCTGTCAGCGGCCTTCGCCTACGTGTCCGACATCACCGAACCCGGCAACCGCGCGCGCTATCTCGGCATCATCAGCTCCGCGTTCGGCCTGGGATTTGCCGCTGGCCCGGTTCTCGGTGGGCAGCTGGGCCGGATGCCGGATGGCACCGCGACCCTGTTCGCGCCGGGCCTGACAGCCGCGGCACTGACCATCGTCGCGATCGTGGGCGCTGTGTTCTTCCTGAAAGAGAGCCTGCCGGCGAACGTGCGTGCAGAGCGCAAGACCGTGGTCGCGGCATCGGGCGTCCGGGAATCGGCGTCGCCGTTTGCATTGTTAGGCAGGAAGCCAGTGCTCGCGGGCTTGAGCTTTGCCGCGCTCGCGGTCAGCTGCGGCGGTGCTACGATGCAATCGATCTACCCGATCTGGGCCCGGGACATTTTCCAGCTGCAGCTGAATGCAATCGGCGCGCATTTCGGCGTATTCGCCTGCTGCTCGGCGTTCGGTCAGGCAGTGTTGACCGGGATCCTGGCAAAACGCATGGGCGAGAAGAATGTCGCGTTGCTGGCGGTCGCGGCTGTCACCGTTGGTCTGGTGCTGTTCGCACTGGCGCACAGTATTTTTGCGACCTGGATGGCGCTCATCGTCCTTGGCCTGGGTCTTGGTACATTCACGCCATCGGTCACGAGTCTGGTGTCGTTTGAGGCCGAGTCCACCAATCGGGGCGCAGTCATGGGCGTGTTCAACGCCGGCTCCAGCGCCGGCCGGGTGTTAGGTCCGGCGTATGCGGGTGAGAGCTATCGTCACCTGGGGCCGGGGGCGCCATTTTTGATTTCTGCGATACTGACCGTCGTTGGCGGGATCTTCCTGTTACGCGCGAGAACCCAGCGCGTCACTCGGGCCGCTACCATCTGAGGAAAAAATCATGAACACTGCGATTGCTGCTCGACTTGTCCGAAAACTGCTGCTGGCGTCAGCTGTCTGCCTGCTGCCAGGCGCGTTGCTGGCGGCCGACGCGGCCGTACCGACCGTGTTAGTCACCGGATCGTCGCGTGGCATTGGTCTTGAACTGGTGCGCGAGTATGCGCAGCGCGGTTACCGCGTGATTGCGACCGCACGCAAACCCGCCGACTCGAAGGATCTGAACGAACTTGCCGCCAAGTCGAAAAACGTGCGTCTCGAAGCGCTGGACGTCGTGGATGCGGCCAGCGTCGCCGCGCTCGCCGAGCGCCTCAAGGGCGAGCCGATCGATATCCTGATCAACAACGCCGGCGACACCGACGAGTTTCGCGGCCAGTCCTTCGGCAAGCTGGCGCACGATCGCTTCAGCTACGCGATGGAGCTGAATGCGCACGGCCCGATCCGCGTGGCCGAAGCGCTGTTCACCAACATTCAGGCGGGCCAGCAGAAGAAAATCCTGGCCGTGTCGTCGTTAGCCGGCTCCATGGGCGCGAACGGCGGCGGCATGCCGGGCGGGTACTGGTACAAGTCGAGCAAGGCGGCGCTCAACATGCTGATGCTGTCCCTGGCCATTGACCTGAAGCCGAAGGGCATTATCGTCGCCTGTCTGTCGCCGGGTCAGGTTGACACGCACGGTTACGCGGCGCGTGGCATCCGCATGCCCGGTACCGTCGAGATCGGTGTCAGCGTCGGTGGCCTGGTCAAGGTGATCGACGGACTGACGCTGGCGCAGACCGGCACCTTCATCCGCTACAACGGCGAAGTGCAGCCGTGGTGATGCGCGTTCAGGCCTCGGCGAAGTATTCGCGACAGACAATCGCCAGCCGCTGACTGGCAAAGTCCATGGCCGAACCGGGCAGATCCGGCAGTTCGACAACCTGGCCATGAGGCGCCAGTTGCGCCGCCCGGCGGCTGGCAGCCGCGAGGTTCTCGTTGAGCACGATCGCTAACAAAGGCCGCGACAGCCGGGTCAGTGCCGCGCTCATGTCGTAACTGAAAACCGCGGCGAAGCCCCAGTGCGAGCGCACGCCGGCGCGCATGATCTCGGTAAATCGCAACAGCATCCGCTCCGGTGACAGACCGGCCGGGATCGCGGCGGCGTCGCGTTCCCAGGCCGAACACAGGAATTTGGGGTCGGTAAAGTACGGCCGTGGCTTCGAAAATTGCCCGCGCAGCCGCTCGAGTTCCGCCGGTTCAAACAGCGGCACGCCAATGGCTGCGATGCGCCGGACACGGGCGGGCGATTGCAGCGCCGCCGCAATCGCGATGGCGGCGCCGGTGTGTTGTCCGACGAAGTCCAGTCCCGCCGCGCGGGTCCTGCGATCTAACAACGGGTCCAGTCCTGCGAGGATGGCGGCCGCATAGTCCTCGATGCCGGGCGGCGCGGGCGGCGCGTCTGAACCGCCAAAGCCCGGCACATCCGGTGCGATCACCAGCCGGTGATCTGCCAGCGCCAGCGCGAATTCGTCGAAGTCGCGTCCCGAACGCGGCGACATGGGCAGGCAAACGACCGGCGGCGCTTTGGGTCCGCTGGTCAATGGCTCGGTGATGGTCAGGTGAATCTGGCCGTACGGTCCCGGCACATAAAGTCGATGCTGACGCGCGCCCGGCAGACTGCCTGGCCGTGTTGCCGCAGCGCCAGTTGTTAGCAGGCCGGCGCCGCTCAGTGCCGCGCTGGCGCCGAGAAATCTCCGCCGGCTGGTCACGCGAGATCGGCGTCGGTCACGATCTGACGCTTGCGGAACAGTGACATGAAGAACCGGCCCGCGGCCTTGCCGCCGGTCAGCCAGGCGACGCGCGCACCGGCGCCAGTGTTCAGCAACACATGTTCGGCGAGCCAGGGGGTCACGGTCTCGACCCGATCCGCGAGGATGTTGTAGATCCGCTTGGTGCGCTCCCAGTCCCTGGGGTCGTTGCTGCCCATGTCGCGTTTCAGCAGGTCTGTTAGCACGATGCCGGGACTCAAGTAACAGATACGCACTTTGCTGTTGCCGGTTTCCGCCAGCAGGCACTTGTTGAAATAGGTCAGCGCGAACTTACTGGCGCCATACAGACCCATCCCCGGGGTGATCATGCCATTCGAGCCATAGCCTTCCATGTTGTAGATGTAGCCGCCATCGGCCTGGGCCGCCATCCCATTCATCGCGACCTGGGTGGCCCACATCATGCCGAGTATGTTGGTGGTTTCGACACGCTCGATGTCGTCGGCGCGCAATTCGCCACCGCGCTGCCGCGGATGCGAGACGCCGGCGTTATTGATCCAGATATCGACGCCGCCAAAGGCGCGGACACTGTCATCCCATAAATGCTGTACCTGTTCGCGGTTCGATACTTCGCAGGCGACGCCGTGTAATTTGCCGCCTTGCGCACCGAGGTGGCGTAATTCTGTTAGGGCCTCGTCGACGGCGGCCTGGCTGCGCCCCGAAATCACGACCGCGTGGCCGCGGCGCAGGAATTCGGCCGCCATGCCTTTGCCGATGCCGCGGGTGCTGCCGGTCACCACGATCCGTTTCTGCTTTTCCATGCCGCGATGCTAGGGGCTGGGCTCACCCAAGCCGGCACCGGCGCCGTCCGCGTCCAATCAGCGGTCGCTGGGACGCTGGTGTCTCTGCCTTGGGTGCCGCCCAGTATCCTTGTCCCCCGTTTCGAGAGGGCTGAAGTTTGGGCGAACTGAGCGTGATCATTACCGGCGGCACGCAGGGCCTGGGGTATGGCTATGCGCGTGAGTTCCTGCAGCGCGGTCATCGCGTGCTGATCTGCGGGCGCGACGCGTCGCGGGTTGCCGAGGCCGTCGCCAAACTACAGACCCAATGTCAGGCGGGCGAGCGCGTCGATGGCGCAGCCTGCGATACCTCGGATCTCCCAGCGCTGCAGGCTTTATGGGACCGCGCCATCAGTCGCTGCGGCCGGGTCGATATTTTCATCAACAACGCCGGCTATGCGCGCACCGGAGCGCGGTTCGTTGAGAACACGCCGGCCGAAATCGAGGCCATGGTCCGCTCCAACGTCATCGGCAGCATGCATGCCGCCCAGATCGCGATAGCCGGCATGAAAAAGCAGGGCTCGGGCAAGTTGTACCTGACGTTAGGTGGCGGCGGCGCGAGCGGCCGCGTGGTGCCGGGCATGGCGGTCTATTCCACCACCAAGCGCGCGGTCAAGTATTTTGCCGACACGCTGGTGAAGGAATTGCGCGAAGCGAACAACGACCAGATCCTGGTCGGGACCATCAGCCCCGGGGTCAACATCACCGAGGGCATGCTGCGCGAGTTCGCCGGGCTGACGCCGGAAACACGCAACAAGGCGCTGAAGCAGCTCAACTTCATCGGCGACCATGTCGAGACCACGACCGCCTATATCGTTGGCGAGATCCTGGCTAACAACAAGCAGGGTCATGCGATCAGCTGGCTGACTGGCGGTCGCATGCTGAAGCGCGGATTGTCGATGCTGTTCGGTAAACGCGATGTCCTGTCGCGTTATGGATTAAAGGTGCAAGCATGAGTACGGGATTCAAGCCCTGGGTGAGCGGCGACATTTTCATTGCAGTCACGGATCTCAACAATCCGGCGGACGATCATGCGGGTACCGCTCATATCCGCCAGTACGGCGCGGATCTCGCGCTCAAGGCGGACGTCAGCCTGGCGCAGACCTCGCACCTGGTCGGTGGACTCAAGTTCGACCGCCACGGCGTGCTCTGGGCTTTTGACGGTCATGATCACGTGGTGCTCAACCTGCATCGCGACGGCCGGGTGGTGGTCCGTGATTTTCCGCCCCGCGCGTTTTCACACGCCAACTTTGCGGCGGATGGTTCGCTGTATCTCGGCGAGCACGTGGTCGGCGACAGCATCAAGCCCGAAATCCAGGCGCGCATGAAAACCTATATTTCCAAGATCCCGGGGAGCGAGCGCTTTGGCGATGGCCATGTATTCAAGTTCGACGCGGCCGGAAAGTTGCAGAAAGAATATGCGACCCAGACCCACGGCGGCATGGGCGGCTTTTTGGGCGTGACGATGTCGGCGTTGTCTCCTGACGGCAAACGCCTGGTCTATTGCAGCGAAACCGGCCCGCGCCTGATGCAGTACGACCTGGCTAACGACCGGCAATTGCCGGATGTCCAGAACATCCAGCCACCATTTCCGCCCGGACCGCCGCCGATGTTCTTCGGCATGGATTACGGCCCGGACGGCGCGCTGTACGTTTTGCGCGGTGGCTCCATCCACGTCGTCGACGAAAAATCAGGCGCCACCACGCGGCAGATTCCGCTCGAGGGTTTTGGCTGGGCGGTGCTCGATCTGGCGCGGGATGGACGTTACGCCTTCGTCGCGAGCTTTTTCACCGGCGAAGTAGCCAAGGTCGATCTCGCGACCGGCCAGAAGCTGGGCAGCATTCAAACCGGCGCCGTCAAGGCACTCGCCGGCCTCGTCGAATATCAGGGAGAGCAGGGCTAACATGATCGTTGTAACAGGAGCGACCGGCCGGACCGGTGCCAGTGCGGCGCTGGAACTCGCCGCGCGCCGGATTCCGGTGCGGGCGCTGACGCGAAACGCAGAAAAAGCCGCGAAACTGCAGGCCGCCGGCGTGCAACTGGCATTGGGCGACGTCGACGACGCGGCCGCGCTGGCGGCCGCGATGCAGGGCGTTACCCGGGTGCTGGTGTGCCTGCCGAATGGCGAAGCACAGCTGCGCCGTGAGAAAGCGATAGTCGATGCGGCGGTGGCCGCGGGCGCTAAACACATCGTCAAGATATCGTCGGTCGAGGCAGCTGCGCACATGCACAATCCCGTGCATCAGGCCCACTGGCAGTCGGAGGAACACATCCGCTCCAAGGGCATTGCCTGGACGATGGTACGGCCAACCTTCTACATGCAGAATTTTCTCGGCAGCGGCGCCACCATCAAGGCCGACGGCAGATTCTATTTCCCGTTCGGCGAGCAGGGGACGGCGGCGCTGATCGACTCGCGCGACGCTGGCTGGTTCGCGGGCCACGTGCTCGCAACCGACGGCCATGCTAACAAGAGCTACGACATCACCAGTCGCGACAAGATGACGTTCCACCAGGTCGCCGAGGTGTTCTCGAAGGTGCTGGGCCGGAAGATCAGCTACGTACCCCAGGACCCGGTGGCCTACAAGGCGTTTCTCGGCAAGTTCGTGACCAGCGCGTGGCACCTGAACGCGGTGTGCGAAATTTTTGCGGAAATCGCCAAAGGCTATTCGGTGAATGTCACCGACACTTTCAGTCAGGTCAGCGGCCGCGAACCCCTGTCCCTGGAAGGCTTTATCCGCGAGCACCTGGCGTTGTATCAGGCCTGAGGAATCCGGCCGCGAGCTGCAGGTAGTGCTGCCAGGGCCGGTCAAACCCGGGAACCTTGCCGAGGATATTGCGGTCACGGGCTAACATGCCGGCCAGGTAGAGAGCGCGCGATCCCTTACTGCCAATGTCGGGCGCGGCTGGCTCGCGGGTCTGGGCGCTGTGTCGTTAGGGACCGGGCGCGACGAGTTTGGCGAATTGGCCTGCCGGTTCCGGGCGCCGGACGGCTACGAGTGGCTGGGATTGCCCGCGGTTTGATGCAACTTCGTGGCGGTTCGCCGGTCTATACTGGTTACCCTTTAGAAAGAGTCAGCGATGAAACATTTTTGGGCAGCGTGTCTGGGCGCTTTGCTGTGTGGCGCCCCCGCAGCCTGGGCCGACAACCCGATGCCGACCGACGCGGAACTGGAAGCGGCCGGCGCGCGCATCGGCTCCATTCGAATCGTGTCGATGGACATTTTCGACCTGGATGATCCTCGCGAGAACAAGGCGCTGTACCGGTGGGCGAATCGCCTGCACATTGAAACGCGCGAATCGACGCTGCGCGCGCAGCTGTTGTTCCAGGAAGGTGACCTGTATTCGCGGCGGCTGCTCGATGAGACGGCACGCAACATGCGGCGCCTGCGTTTCCTGCGCGAGCCCGAAGTACGAGCGGTGGCCTATCATGACGGGCTGGTCGACATCGAAGTGCATTCGCACGATGTCTGGACGCTGAATCCCGGCGTCTCATTCGGGCGGTCCGGCGGCAAGAACAGCACCGGCTTTGAGATCGAAGATTACAACCTGTTAGGTTACGGCAAGCATTTGTCGCTTGGCTATTCCAAGAATGTCGACCGCAGCAAGCAGTATCTGCGCTGGACCGACCCCAACGTGCTCGGTTCTCGCTGGACCGACGTCATCGAGATCGCCGACACCGATGACGGCCGTGCTCTGCGCCTGTCGGCGGAGCGGCCGTTCTTTGCGCTGTATTCCCGCTGGAGCGCCGGATTCACTCTGAATTCCGAAGACAGTGAGCACGATCGTTACTCCCTCGGCACCGCCATCGACCGCTACGACGTGCAGCGTCGCTACGCGGACGTATTCGGCGGCTGGTCCAAGGGGCTGCGCAACAGCTGGGTGCGTCGAACCATTGCCGGTGTCCGTTACGACGACAATCAGTTTGCCAGCATTCCGGGGTTTTCGACCTTGCCGGTGCCGCCGAACCGGCGCCTCGCTTATCCCTATGTACGCCTCGAATGGCTGGAAGATGATTTCTCGGTGGCCAACAACCTGGACCAGATCCAGCGCAGCGAGGACCAGCAGTTCGGGCGACTGTTCAGTGCGCAACTCGGCGTGGCCAGCAATGCCCTGGGCAGTGATCGCGACGCCGCATTGCTCGGTTTTGGCGCACACCGCGGCTGGCGACTGTCCGAGAAGTCACAGATCTTCGTCGACGGCAACCTGAGCGGCCGCTTTGGCAGTGGCCAGGCCGAGAACGTGTTGATGTCTTTCGATACGCGCCTGTACCGGCGCAGTGGCCGCCGCATGACGTTCTATGCCAGCCTGAGCGGCGACTGGACCAATCGCCTGGATGCCGATCGCGAGCTGATCCTGGGCGGTGAGGACGGCCTGCGCGGCTATCCGCTGCGCTATCAGTCCGGCAAGAGTCGTGTGCTGCTGACGGTCGAGCAGCGCCTGTACACCGACTGGTACCCGTTCCGCCTTGTGCACGTGGGGGCGGCCGCGTTCGTCGATGTCGGCCGGATCTACGGGCGGGACGCCACCAACACGCCTAACAAGGGCTGGCTGGCGGACGCCGGCGTCGGGCTGCGATTGGGTAACGCGCGCTCGGCGCTCGGCAATGTACTGCATATCGATCTCGCGTTTCCGCTCAACGCCGACCCATCTATTGATAAGCTGCAGATTCTGGTGCAGACCAAGCGGAGTTTCTGATGACCCAGGATTTCGGCCCGGCGCTGCAGCGTTTCCGGCCGGCACTGACGTTTGCCTTCTGGTATCTCATTTCCAGCAGCTTGCTGCGGCTGGTGCTGTGGTTCGCGTTCGGTCGCGACGCGGGGGTTGGTGCGGCCAATCTGCTGTGGTTCCTGCCGGCGGGGCTGCTGGCGGACGCGGTGCAAACGCTGTATCTGCTGGCGCCGTTCATGTTTTTCACCTGGCTCATGCGCGACCGCTGGTACCGCGCGGGCTGGATGCGTTGGGTGCTACTGGCCGGCGGCGCGCTGTTCCTGTTCTTTCTCGGCTTCGTCGTGGCAGCCGAATATTTCTTTTTCGAGGAGTTCACGTCGCGCTTCAACGTGGTCTCGGTCGACTACCTGCTCTATCCGACCGAGGTCATCGGCGACATCCGCAGCGAGTATCCGTTAGGTGCGATCTTCTCCGCGGCCGGTGTCATTGCCGTGGCGAGTGTCTGGGCGCTGCGCGCGCAGGTGTTGCGCGGACAGGCGGTGGCGGCGCGATTGGCGGCGCGCAGCGGCGTATTTGGCGCGTATTTCGTCGCGTTGCTGCTGGCGATTGGCCTCTTCGATACCGGCCTGCTGGCGCGCTCGCGCGATCGCGTCGCCAATGAGCTCGCGATCAATGGCCCGTCCAGTTTCTTCCGGGCCCTGCGCACCAGCGAAATCGATTATCACCCCTGGTACGTCACGCGCCCGACCCGCGACAACGTCGCGCGGCTGGAGCAGCAGCTGAGCGCCGGGCCGGGCACGTTGCGCCGTGATGCTAACGGCTGGCTGGTACGCGACGTGCCCGCCAATCCGCAGGGGCTCGGCAAACTCAACGTCGTGATTCTGGCGAGCGAGTCTTTTGGCGCTGAGTTCAGCAAACTCTATGGCTCGGACCGCGACTGGACTCCGGCCTTTGATCGCCTGGCGCAGGACGGCCTGTGGTTCCGGCAGATGTACGCGTCCGGCAATCGAACAGTGCGCGGGCTGGAAGCCATCACCTCATCGATCCCGCCGATTCCGACCGTGTCGATCCTGCATCGGCCGGGCAGCGACAACATTGCCAACTGGGGCGAGATCATGCGCGCCAACGGCTATCACACTACGTTCTTCTACGGTGGTTACGGCAGCTTCGATGACATGAATCGGTTCTACGCCAGCAACGGCTTCGAAGTTGTCGACCGGCTGCAGATTCCGGGGCCAACGCGCTTTGAAAATATCTGGGGCGTGTCCGATGAAGACCTGTTCGACACCGCGCTCAAACATTTCGATGGACTCAACAGCCAGGGCAAGCGCTTTTTCGCCATTGTCATGAATACTTCCAATCACAAGCCCTTCACGTTCCGGGAAGGCGTTCCCGGCGTCAAGGCCGAGGGCGGCGGCCGGGAGTCCGGTGTCAGGTATGCCGACTTCGCCAAGAATTACTTCATCGAGAGCGCGCGCAAGAAGCCGTGGTTTGACGACACGCTGTTCATCATCGTCGCGGATCACGGTGCGCGGGTTTACGGGCGCGCGGAGATTCCGATCGGCAGCTACCGCATCCCGATGCTTTTCTATTCACCCAAGCACCTCAAGCCCGGCGTGCACGAATCGCTGACCACGCAGATCGACATTGCTCCCACGGCGCTCGGTCTGTTAGGCATCGGATACTCAGCGCCGTTCTTCGGCCAGGATGTGCTGAATACGCCGCCGGAAAAGCATGTGGCGTTCTTCAGCCATAACCACAATGCCGCGCTGATGCGCGACAACCAGATGAGCATCCTCGGGTTGCGCAAGACGCTCAAGAACGAATCCTACGATCCCGCGACCGGCGAGTACGGTCCCGGAACCGCGGACCCGGACCGGGACGCGCTGACCGTCGCCTATTACCAGACCGCCTACGAGATGTTTCGCGCCCACCAGTTCGTGACACCGCCGCAGCCGGCCGCAATTCCGCCGTGAAGCGGGTTCGTTAGCTCACTGGCCCTGGCAGGCGAGCGTGCCGGAGCGGCCGGGGATTTCCCGCTGAACGATCGCCTGCGCCGGAACGGTCCGGCGATCAATGGACTCCGCGAGCGCACCTAACGAGCAAAGCCGCACGCCGTCCCGGCTCCAGTCGCGCAACAGCTCATCGAACGCGGGCGCGAGGCGCATGCCCTCGATTTCGGCATGCAAAGTGAACACCTGATCGCGTCCCTTGTCCGCCCGGGTCAGCGCCAGCACGCGCCCTGCGACGTTAGCTTCGGTGCAGCCATCCAGCCCGATCATTTCATCGAGCGTCGGCAGGGTCGTCGGCAGCTGCAGGCACACCGGCTTGCCGCGCGGGGCCGGCGGCAGGAATGGACTGACGCCGCGCGTGTCGCTCGCCAGCTCAAAGCCGAATTCCGCCTCGAGTTCCGGCACGAATTCGTTGACCTGCCAGCCCGCGGCGCCATGGATCCGGGGCGCCGTGGCGAAGATGCGCTGAAATTCGTCGACCGCCAGCGCCAGCTGCCGGCGGGTCCAGGCCTCGTTGCGATTCGCGACCTTGTCCTGCCACAGCACATGGTCGTGACAGTGAACGCCGACCTCAAAGCCCGCATCGCGGACCGCGCGCAGCACGCTCTCGGCGCGACGGCCGATCTGCGGGCCCGGCCACAGCACGCCGTAGCTCAGGGTCCTGAGGCCGTAATTCGCGCCAACCGAGGTACGCAGCGCTTTGGCCAGGAAGCCCGGCCGAAAAATGCGGCGCAAGGCACGGCCGGTGTTATCGGGTCCGAGGCTGAAAAGAAAGGTCGCGTGGACTCCATGCCGCTGCAGCATGCTGACAAGCGGCGGCACGCCCTCGAGCGTGCCGCGCAGCGTATCGACGTCTACTTTCAGCGCAAGGCGGGTCATCGCCTGCCGGGGCGCTCAGCCATTCTTGTCGATCTTGGTGCCGAGCGCGGGGAAGCTGCCGGTTGCGGATCCGCTGGTCAGGGCGCGGGCATCCTGCAGATCGCCGGCATAGGCGTCGAATATTCCCTGCAGCGCTGCGCGCATGTCGACCTTGGGCGACCAACCGAGTTCCTTGCAGGTGTTCTCGATCTTGGGCACGCGATTCTGTATGTCCTGGTAACCGGCGCCGTAATAGCGCGCCGAGGACACCTCGGTGATCTGTACTTTCTTCGCGCTGTCGCGATACTCCGGGCGCGACTTGGCGACCTCCAGCATCATTTCCGCCAGCTGCCGTATCGAAAAGTTGTTAGCTGGATTGCCGATGTTGTAAATCTTGCCGCTCGCAATGCCGCCCGGGTTCGCGATGATGCGCAGCAGGCAATCCATCGCATCATCGACATAGGTGAACGAGCGCATCTGCGCGCCACCGTCGACCAGCTGGATGTTCTCGCCGCGCACGATGTGGCCGAGGAACTGGGTCAGCACGCGCGAGCTGCCTTCTTTTGGGGTGTGGATGCTGTCGAGGCCGGCACCGATCCAGTTGAACGGGCGGATCAGCGTGAAATCGAGCTCGCCCTTCAGTCCGTAGCTCCAGATGATCCGGTCCAGCAACTGCTTGGCGCAGGAGTAGATCCAGCGCGACTTGTTGATCGGTCCCAGTACCAGGTGCGAGCTTTCCGGATCGAATTCCTTGTCGGGGGACATGCCGTAGACCTCGGAGGTCGACGGAAAGATCACGCGTTTTCGGTATTTGACGCAATGGCGAATGATGGGCAGGTTGGCCTCGAAATCGAGCTCGAACACCCGCAACGGATCACTCACATAGGTCGAGGGGGTCGCGATCGCGACCAGCGGCAGCACCACGTCGCATTTACGGACGTTGTATTCGATCCATTCCTTGTTGATCGTGATGTCGCCTTCGACAAAGTGAAAGCGTGGATGGGAGCGGAACGCTTCGACGCGCTCGCTCTGCAGGTCCATGCCGTACACGTAGTTATCGGTCTTCTGCAGCAGCTCGCGCGTCAGGTGGTGGCCGATGAAACCATTCACGCCCAGGATCAGAACTCGTTTCATGTTGTTAGCTCTTAGTGGTGATCGGTACGATTGCAGCACCGCAACGGCTGGCGAGATTCGCCGCGGTCAGCGCCTGGCCAGCCAGTTCCGCCCGCGTCACAGTCAATCGCCTGCCGTCCGCGCAGTCTAACAGGAGTGCGTCGCCCTCGGCATAAAGGCAGGGCGCGCGGGCCGGGTGCCGCGACGGCTGGCTGTCGTTGCGGCTGCCGAGCACCCGCAGTTCATGGCCGTTGAAATCGGCAAACGCGCCGGGAAATGGCGGGGCCACGGCCCGCACCAGGTTATGGATACGCGCGGCGGGCCAGGCCCAGTCAATCCTGCCGTCCTCGGGTCGCCGGCGACCGTAATAGGAGCCGGCCGCGAGGTCGAGCGGTTCACGTGGCGCGGTGCCGGCGATCAATGCAGGCAGGCAACGCGCCAGCAACCGCTCGGCGGCCGCCGCGACTGCTTCGCTGACCTGCAGCGCGGTGTCGTTGATGTCGATCGCAACGGCCTCGCGCCCCACCACCGGACCAGCGTCCGGTTTCGACAGCATGTAATGCAGCGTTGCGCCAGTCTGGGTATCGCCGTTTACCAGCGCCCAGTTGACCGGCACCCGGCCGCGATACTTCGGCAGCAGCGAGCCATGCATGTTAAGGGCGCCACGCACCGGCAGAGCTAACAAAGCGTCGGGGAGCAGGTAGCGGTAATAGAACGAGAACAGGAAATCCGGACGCGGATCGCCGAGTCGCGCCAGCCATTCGGGGTCGCCGGGCGATGTGGGCGTGGCGACCCTGAGGCCATGCTGGCGGGCAAGGTCCGCGACGCTGCCGAACCAGCGCTGCTCGGCGGGGTCGTCTTCATGCGTCAGCACCCAGCTGACCTGGATGCCCTGCTGCAGCAGGACCCGCAGGCAGCGCACGCCCACTTCGGAGTAGGCGCAGACCAGGGCGGTGGTCATGGGTCGGGCTGGTCCCGCTGCGCCTCAACTACCGCATCGATCAGGTATTTCGGCCGCTGGCGGACTTGCAGATAGATGCGTCCGATGTATTCACCTAACAGGCCGATGCCAAAGAGCGTGATGCCGATCAGCAGGAACACGATCGCGAACAGGGTGAACAGTCCTTCCGCTTCCGGGCCGACGACCAGGCGGCGAATTGTCAGGAAGACCACGAACAGGAACGACAACAGCGAAATGACAATGCCGGCCATCGAAAAAAACTGCAGCGGCACCAGCGAGAAACCGGTCATCAGATCAAAATTGAGACGGATCAGCTTGTAGAGCGAATACTTGGATTCGCCGCTCAGGCGCTCATCGTGCGCAACCTGGATTTCGGTGCCGCGCAGCGCATACATGCTGCCTAACGCCGGCAGGAAGGTCGAGACTTCGCGCGTCTGGTTGATGGCATCGACGATGCTGCGGGAGTAACCGCGCAGCATGCAGCCCTGGTCGGTCATGCGGATGCCGGAAATCTTCTCGCGGATCCAGTTCATCAATAGCGACGCCTGGCGCCGCCACCACAGGTCCTGGCGATTCACGCGCACGGTGCCAACATAGTCGTGACCCTGCTCGTAACTGGCGACCAGCTTGGCGATTTCCTCGGGCGGGTTCTGCAGATCAGCATCCAGCGTGATGATGAACTCGCCCCTGGCGCGCTCGAATCCCGCCATGATCGCGGCGTGCTGACCAAAATTGCCGCGCAATATCACGATGCGGGTCTGCGCCGGCCGCTGCTGAAACAGCTCGCGCAGCAATGCGACCGATTTGTCCTTGCTGCCATCGTCGATGAAGATGACTTCATAGGAACGTTGCAGCGCATCGAGTGCGGGATAAAGCCGTGCCGACAGGTCGCGCAGGCAGGATTCCTCGTTGTAAACCGGGATGACAATACTGATGGCGGGCGCGGCCTGCGCAATGAGTGCGTTCGTGTTCATGTGCGATCGCCCAGCACCTGGCCGATCGCATCACAGACGCGGTGCACATCGTCGTCAGCCATGGTCGGGAACAAGGGCAGCGTCACCGTTTCTTCGCCGACCCTCGATGCGTTAGGAAACAGCGCGGCATCGAAGCCCAGGTGGCGGTAGGCGCTGAGGCCGGGAATGCAGGGGTAGTGAATGCCGAGCGCAATGTTGTGATTGCTCATGGCCTTGATGAACTCGACGCGGGACATGCCGAGGCGCTTGAAGGGCAACAGCAGCGTGAACATGTTCCAGCAATGGCCCTCGTCGCCGCGGGCCGGCAGCACGCCGGGTGGACGAACGCCGAACCGCCCGAAGTAAATTTCTGCCAGTTGGCGCCGCCGCGCCGAGAAACTGTCCAGCTGCGCCAGCTGGCGAATACCAATGACCGCGGAAATATCCGACAGGTTGTATTTGCCGCCGGCCCGGACAACGTCGACGTTGCCGTCCGCGTCCTTTTCGATGCCGTGAAAGCGCTCGGCGTCGATCACCCGGCACTCGGCCGGATTGGCAAGCGCGATCGCGCCGCCCTCGATGGTCGTCATATTCTTGTTAGGGTGGAAACTGAAGCAGGTCAGGTCGCCGAAGGACCCGATGCGCTTGCCGCGCCACAGCGTGCCGATGGCGTGCGCGGCATCCTCGACCAGGCGCAGCTTGTGATGCGCGCAAAGCGCCAGCAGCCGGTCCATGTCGACCGGCAGGCCGGCGAAATGCACCGGCATGATCGCGCGCGTCTTGCGGGTTATCGCGGCCTCGATCTTGGTCACGTCGATATTGCGACTTGCCAGCTCCACATCGACGAATACCGGCCGCGCACCGACGCGCAGCACGACATTCGCGCTGGCGGCAAAACTCATTGCCGGCACGATGACCTCGGCGCCGGGCCCGATGCCTGCCGCCAGCAAGGCCAGCTCGAGCGCGGCTGTGCCGGAGGTCATGGTCCGCACGGTGCGGCCGCCGAGATACTCGGACAGGTCGGCTTCGAACCTGGCGACGTTAGGTCCGGAGGTAATCCACGCCGAACGGATCACGCTGGCAACCGCGTCGACGGTTGCTTCATCCAGGGTGGGCCGTGCGAACGGCAGGCGGGCGCTCACGTCGGACTCCGGGTCAGGAGATACACTCCCACGACGATGACAAAGATTCCCGCAACCTTGCTGGCATGCAGCGGTTCCCCGAACAGCCAGTAGGCGAGCACGGCGTTGACGATATAGCCGATCGACAGCATCGGATAGGCGATGCTGACCGGCGCGCGTGACAGCGCCAGCACCCACACGACAACGCTGACCGCATAGCAACCAATGCCGCCCCAGGATCCGGGGTGCGACAGTAATTTCGGCAGCGCGGCAGTCAGGCCGGTGCTGCTGAGCGCGATGACACCGGTCGCGCTGGTGGCCGCCTTGAGCAGCAGTTGTGCTGCGGCATTCAGTAGCACGCCGACCAGAATCAGAGTCCAGGTCAGGGCGTTCATGGGCGGCTCACGGCAACCCGCCGCCGGTCCTGGCCTAACACGCGCATCGGCAGGCCGCGGTTCGCGAGTTCCAGGTAGGTCGCGGTCGGCATGACCGCTGCTGCCGCCGGCAGTTCGCGCCAGCGCTGCTCGAATGCAGCCAGTGAATCGATTGCGAGCTGCGGCGCATGGCCGATCCCATAAGCCAGTTCGCCGCGATAGTCGACCAGTGTCATGGTTCGTCCCAAATAAAATGGCAGGGTCTGGTCGTAGGTCTGCACGCTGAACATCGGCGTACCAGCAGGCACGGAGGTCAGTACCGGTGCCAGCGCGCGCCCCGAACGCAATTGCTCTTCATGTCCCAGAGTCGCGAACAACAGCGTCAGGCTCCCGAACCATCCCGCAGCAACCACGGCAACGGCCAACATGCCGCGGTCCTGGCGTTTCGTCCAGACGAGTCCGGCAACGGTGGCGACTGCCAGCAACAGGATGCCGATTATACCCCAGCGGGCGCGCAGGGCGACCTCGGCCACATACGCGTCGGAACTCACCCAGGCGGGCCGCAGGCAGGTGGCTAACAGTGCAAGCGCCACAAACAGCAGCACCACGGCGCCGAACCACAGCCCGGGGATTCGTCCCCGCGGCGCCTCCAGCGCTGTTAGCAACGCGAGTGCCGGCAGCACCGGCAGCATGTAGGGCGCGAGCTTGGACTGCGACAGCGAGAAGAACAGAATCACGAACACGCACCACACCCATAGCAGGCGCTGCGCGTTGAAGCGCCCGGTATCTGCGCCCGAGCGCCAGCCGAGCAGCAGGGCCCGCGCCATGGCTGGCAACCACGGCAGACAGCCGAGTACCAGGACCGCACCGAAATACCACCATGGCTCGACGCGATCCGCCACATCGGTCAGATAGCGTTCAAAATGCTGATTGACGAAAAAGAAATGCCAGAAATCGGGATTGGCGCGGCCTACGGCCAGAAACCACGGCAGGGTCACGGCCAACAGCAACAGCAAACCCGACACTGGGCGCAGCTTGCGCAGCGCCGTCCAATCGCGTTGCCAGAGCAGGTAGATGCCAAGCACACCAGCGGCTATGACCAGGGCAACAACACCCTTGGTCAGGACCGCAAGACCTAACAGGATCCAGGTCGCGGATATCCATCGCCCGCCGCCAGCGGGCAATTGCGCCAGGCAGAATGCTGCCAGCATGCCGGTCATCAGCGCCGTGAATGCCATATCCAGTGTCAGGGTCTGGCCGAGCACGAAATGCAGCACCGAAGAACCGAGCATGCAGGCCGCGAGCCAGCCGGTATTGGTGCCTTGCAGGCACCGGCCCAGCAGCCAGACCAGCCACACGTTGGCCATCGCAGCTAACAGCGCCACCAGTCGTGCCGACCATTCACTGGCGCCGAAGGCGCTGAGGCTGAGCGCCGTCAGCCAGTACTGCAGCGGCGGCTTTTCCAGGTAGGCGAGACCATTCAATCGCGGCGTGGTCCAGTCGCCGGTGGCGAGCATTTCGCGCGGAATCTCGGCATAGCGCCCTTCATCCGGATTGTTGAGCGGCCGCCCGATCGCCAGGGTGAGCCAGATGAGGGCGCAGAACGCAAAAAATATGCCTGTGCCCCGGTTGGATGCAGCGGATTGCCTGATATTCATGGTCCGGGTACCCGGAAGCCACGTCCGAACCTGGCACCCAACCACAGTGGCAGCGGGGCCAGCGGCACCCGCGTGGCGGAACGCCAGAACTGCGGTGCTAAGAATGGTGGTGCGGGCATAGGGCGTGCATTTTACGTCAACCGGCGCTGTTAGGTGGCTGTAATAAGCCGGCGTGGCTTAATATCTGCGGCATGCTTTATTCAATTGGCGCGCGTACGCCGGAATTGGGATTGCGCAGCTATGTGGCCGCCAGCGCCGATGTGATCGGCTCGGTGCGCCTCGGCGTCGAGGCCAGTATCTGGTTCGGTGCGGTGATCCGCGGGGATAATGACTGGATCGTGATCGGTGACGGCAGCAATGTGCAGGATGGCACGGTGATACACACCGACGAAGGCTTTCCGACGTATATCGGAGCTAACGTGACCATCGGGCATCAGGCGCTGCTGCACAGCTGCACGGTTGGCGAGGAGACCCTGATAGGCAATGGCGCCAGGGTGCTGGATCGCGCGCAGATCGGTGCACATTGCGTCATTGCTGCGGGTGCGCTGATCACGCCGGACACGGCAATTCCCGCGGGCTCGCTGGTCATGGGGGCGCCAGGCAAGATTGTGCGTGTGGTGGGCGAGCGCGAATTGCAGATGATCCACCGTGCCGCCGCCAGTTACCGTGCGCGTGCCCAGGCCTATGCCGATCTGCGGCCGTTGATTCCGGGCGCGAAATAAATTTCCATGCCGGCCGGTCCAATGCTTGTTGGACCTTTTTTCACCCCTTTGCCTTAAGGAGAATTCGCGATGCATCACAAGAAACTGCTGTTGGCCGCTGCGATCACCGGTGTCATGGCCATGAGCGCCATCCAGACGGCCGCTGCTGCCGATGATTCCACCGAAAAATGCTATGGCGTGGCCAAGGCCGGCAAGAATGACTGCGCGTCTGCGGCGCATGCCTGTGCGGGCCACGGCACCATGGACAAGTCGGGCGGCGAGTGGGTCAAGTTGCCGAAGGGCACCTGCGAGCGCCTGGTCGGCGGCACCCTGACGCCGATGCCCAAGAGCATGTAAACGGTTTTCCGGAGCTAACACATGAGCCTGCTGTCAGCGGTGACGCGCCTGAATGAATTCGCCGCGCGAATTCTCACTCCCCTGCAGTCGCCGGCATTGCTGGCAGCCAGGCTCTATGTTAGCTCCGTGTTCCTGAAGTCCGGCTACCTGAAGTTCTCCTCGTGGGAGTCCACGCTGGGATTGTTTCGCGATGAATATCATGTACCGCTGCTGCCGCCAGACATCGCGGCGGTGGTCGGCACCGCGGGCGAGCTGTCCTTCCCGGTGTTGCTGGTGCTCGGCTTGTGGGGCCGGCTCGGCGCACTCGGTCTGTCGGCCGTCAATGCGATGGCCGTGGTGTCCTACTATCACGTGCTGGGCAGCGAAGGATTTGAAGCGGCGCTGGGTCAGCATGTGCTGTGGGCGGTGCTGGCGGGCGCCCTCGCGCTGTTCGGGCCGGGAAAATTGTCTTTGGACTATTGGCTAGAAAAAAAGCAATAGTCGCAACGCCGGCATTAGTATCCCGCCTCACGGGAGGCGCTCATGCAGGCCAGTATCGAGGCATTTTTTGACACGGCGACGGCCACGGTCAGCTATGTCGTCTTTGACAACGCATCGCGCCACGCTGCCATCATCGATCCGGTGCTGGATTTCGATATCCGCTCCGGAAACATCAGCACCCAGTCCGCCCAGAAGTTGCTGGAATTTGTCGCCGCCAACGGCCTGCGTGTTAGCTGGATCCTTGAAACCCATGTGCATGCCGATCATCTGACCGCCGCCGATTTCCTGCGCCGTGAAACCGGTGCGCCGGTCGTGATCGGCGCCGCCGTGCGTGAGGTCCAGGCCTGGTTCGTGCCGCGCCTGAATCTGGCCGGCGCCGTTGCGACGGATGGGTCCCAATTCGACCGGCTGATGCAGGACGGCGATCAGCTACCACTCGGCGACCTGATCATCAATGCGCTCGCCGTGCCCGGTCACACGCCCGCCGACATGGCCTGGCAGATCGGCACGGATGTCTTTGTCGGCGATTCGATCTTCATGCCCGACGTGGGCAGCGCGCGCTGCGATTTCCCGGGCGGCGACGCCGCGCGGATCTATGCGTCTATTCGCCGGCTGCTCAGCATGGATCCGGAAACGCGGCTGTGGATTTGCCACGACTATCCGCCCGCGGGCCGCAACGCTTCCTGGCTGACCACGGTGGCTGAGCAGCGCGCGCGCAATGTGCACGTACGCGACGGCATCACCGAGGCGGAGTTCGTGCACATGCGCCGCACGCGTGATGCAACGCTGGCCGTGCCTGCGCTTCTGTGGCCGTCACTGCAGGTCAATCTGCGCGCCGGCCGCCTGCCGGAGCCTGAGGCGAACGGGCAGGCTTTCCTCAAAATCCCGTTGTCGGGCCTGTACGCAGCTAACAAACACGCGTAGCCGGAGGTGCGACCGGCCGCGGGGCAGGGCGCCGCGGCAACGCCGCGCCTGACGCTGGCCGATGCACGCGCGGCAGTGCTGCGGGGTAATGGCCGTTTCGCCGAGCTGTTCAGTCATGGCAGCCTGGCCGTTGAGTTTTATCAGCCGCCGGGCATCGATACCCAGCAGCCGCACGCGCGCGATGAGGTCTATGTAGTTGCGTCCGGCCGCGGGGATTTTCTGGCGGGCGAGACCCGCCAGCCATTTGAGCCCGGCGAGGTCCTGTTCGTGCCTGCGGGCCAGCGGCACCGCTTCGAGAATTTCAGCGCCGACTTTGGCGCCTGGGTGTTTTTCTACGGTCCCGAAGGTGGTGAAGCCGCGCTGCCGTAATGACTTGACAAACTTCTTTAGTAGAGTACTCTGCGTTATAGAGTACATGCAGGAGTTTGCAACCATGGAAGAGTCCAAAGCCGCCGCAGATCTCGCTTTTATCCGCAAGATCATGGACGAAAGCAGCTCGTTCGCCGAAGTTGGCGGCGATCAGTTTGTCGTTTGGGGGGCCGTTACCGGTCTCGGCATGCTGGGCACCTGGGCCATCGCCAGCGGCTATCTGCCCGGGAACGGGAACACGATCTGGACCACGTGGGTGGTGGCGCTGGCGGCCGGGTTCCTGCTGTCCTACTGGCGCAGCCGCCAGCAAAAACGCCGGCCGGTCAGCAACAGCGCCAACCGGCAAATCGGTGCGGTCTGGTTTGCGGTCGGCATGCCGATGCTGCTGCTTTTCTTCGTGGGCCAGTCCTACGGGCTGTTGCGGCCGCAGGCGATACCGGCGACCGCGGCGGCCTTGTTAGGTACCGGGATCTACCTGACCGGCACGCTGGCCAGGATCAACTGGCTGCGCAACCTCGCGTTCGTCTGGTGGCTCGCCAGCATTGCGCTGATGCTGGTGCACGGCGCGACCGTGTTTCTCGTCTACGCGTTGCTGGTCATTGCGCTCTACGTGCTGCCCGGCATCAAGCTCAGCCAGATGGCGCGCCGCGCCGGAGTGTGAGCGTGGCCGAATTCGATCACACGCTGATTGACGATGTCATTCACTCGCGCCTGCGGCTCGCGATCATGGCGGTGCTGGCCTCGGTGGACCGCGCGGAATTTTCCTTCCTGCGCCGCCAGGTCAATGCCACCGACGGCAATCTCGGCGCGCATCTGCGCAAGCTGGAAGAAGCCGGTTATATCCGCACCGAAAAGCAGTTCGTCGAGCGTAAGCCGCGCACCGATTGCTACCTGACCGACGCCGGCCGCAGCGCGTTTCGCAACTACGTCGAGCGCCTTGGCAGCCTGGTGCAGGTGGTCAAGGTCGATTCTGCCAATGAAAAGAAGCACGAGTAACCCATGTTAGTCATTGAAAAACTGCGCAAGAATTTCGGCGCCCGCTGTGCCGTGAACGACATCTCGTTCTCGGTCGGCAAGGGCGAGACGGTCGGCTTGCTGGGGCCGAACGGTGCCGGCAAGACCACGACCATCGCGATGATTTGCGGGATTGCGAAGGCCGATGCCGGCCGCGTGACGCTGGACGGCGAGGCAATCACGCCGGACTCCCGTGCGCTCAAGCAGCGAGTGGGGCTCGTGCCGCAGGACCTCGCGCTCTACGAGGAATTGTCGGCCTGGGCCAATATCGAACTGTTCGGCGGCTTGTATGGAATCACCGGCCCGTTGCTGGAACAGCGCGGCACGACGGCCCTGCAGCTGGTCGGCCTGGCCGATCGCCGCCGCGAAGCGATCAGGAACTTCAGCGGCGGCATGAAAAGGCGCGTCAATATTGCCTGCGCGCTGCTCCACGATCCCGATCTCATTGTGCTGGACGAGCCGACCGTCGGCGTCGATCCGCAGTCGCGCAACGCGATTTTCGAGAATATCGAAACCCTCAAGCGCCAGGGCAAGACGCTGATTTACACCACGCACTACATGGAAGAGGCCGAGAGGCTCTGCGATCGCCTCGTTATCATGGATCGCGGTGAAATTGTCGCGAACGACACGATTGCAGGCCTGTACGCGCAACTGCCGGTCCGGCGTGACGCAGTGATCGAATTGTCCGGCGACGGTGCGAACGACGCGCTGATCCAGGAGTTGGCGGCGCGCTTCGGAAAGCAGTTTCAGGTGCAGCAGCGCGGCGCAAAACTCGACGACGTGTTCATGCGGCTCACCGGCCATGCGCTGCGCGACGCCAGCGATACGGGAGAGTCGCCATGAACGGCAACGCCATCGCTGCGCTGATTCGCAACGATATTCGCCTGTACCTGTCGGATCGTCGCGCCCTGGTCGTCGGTATTCTGGTGCCGATTCTGATCGCTGCTTTCTTTGGCTATGTGTTCGGCGGGCTGGGCTCGAAGAAGGAGGCTGGCAAGATCCCGGTGGCCGTGGTCGATGAGGACCAGAGCGCCGTGAGTCGCGCCATTGTCCAGGACCTGCTGCAGGATTCGATGATCAGTCTTCAGCCCTTAGCTCGCGCAGCGGCGGAAGATAAGGTTCGCGCTGGCGCAATCGACGCGGCGGTCATCCTGCCCAGGGGCTTTGGCGAGCAGAGCACGCGTGCGCTGTTTACCGGCGAGAACAAGTCTGTCATCGAGCTGCTGGTCGACCCGAGCAAGGCCACCAGCGCTCAGGTGGTGCAAGGATTGTTAGCCCAGCATGCGATGCAGCAGATATCCAAAGAAGCCTTTGGCGGCGCCGGCGGTGCGCGCACGATGGATGACTTCCTGGGCACGCTGGGCGAGCCCAAGGCAGGGGAGAGCGCGGATAGAACCGAGCTGCGCGAGCTGCTGCGTTCAGCGCGCCGCTGGAATTCGCGCAATGCCGCCGGCACGGCAAATCCCGCGACTGGGACGGCTAACAATAGCGCGGGCGCCGGGCTCAGCATTCCCTATACCGTCAGCAGCCGTGACATGACGGCACGCAACGATATTCCCTACAACGGTTATGCGCATTCTTTCGCCGGCATGTCGGTGCAGTTCATCCTGTTTGCCGGCATTGATGCCGGTGTGCTGCTACTGCTGCTGCGGGGCCGCGGCATCTGGCAGCGGGTCCGCTCAGCGCCATTGCACAAGGCGCAGTTCCTGTTTGCGCGCGCGACCGCCACCATGTTGATCAGTTTGTTCATGCTGACGGTCGTCTATGCCGTCGCCATGCTGCTATTCGGTGTGCGAATCGATGGCAGCCTCCCCGGATTCATTGCCATCGCCATTGCATTTTGCCTCCTGAATGCCTGCTTTGGCCTGATGCTGGCCACGCTGGGCAAGAGCGCACCCACCGCCCGCGGCCTCGCGACCATGGCGGTGCTGCTGCTCGTGATGTTAGGCGGCGCGTGGGTGCCGTCATTCGTGTTTCCCGGCTGGCTGCAACAACTGTCGCGGCTGAGCCCGGCGCGCTGGGCGGTGGACGGTTTCGATGGCATGACCTGGCGCGGCCTGCCGTTCGACGCGGCCGTCATGCCGACCGTGGTACTGCTGGGTTCGGCCTTGCTGTGCCTGGCGATCGCCATCTGGCGATTTCGCTGGGAAGAATAGCGGTCGCCATCCCGCTCAAAGGTGCAGGTGGGTCTCGAATATCTCGACCGCCTGGCCGATGATCCAGACCGCGCTGGGATTGTTACCCTCGAATTCCAGCTCGATATCGATTTCCCCGGGCCGGCCGACAAAATGACCCTGGGTCGCGTGAAACGCGGCGCGCCCGTTGACGGCGGTGAGCAGGCCGAGTTGCGCCAGGTAGCTGCCGAGAATGCCATGCGCGTTGCCGCTGACCGGATCCTCCGGGATACCCAGCGCCGGGCAGAACATTCGCGATTCAGTCTGGCTGCCGCCGGGCGCGCCCTGCAGCGTAAAGACGAAATGTCCGGCGGCGCCGAGCTGGGCTGACAGCGTGTTGAGGCGCGCGAAATCCGGCTTCAGGTGCTTCAATTGTTCATGACTGCGCACGCCGATCATCAGCCGGGTGCTGGGACCGCCGGCAACGCGCATCGGGCAGCGCGGGTCCAGGTCGGCGCTCGACAGCGCCAGCGCATCCAATACGGCGAGCCGTTCGCGCTCGTTGAGTTCGCGGCCGAGCGCCGGCGCCGGCTGGCGAATGGCGATCGAGCGGTCCAGGCCGTGCCCGCGCACTACGACTTCGACGATACCGGCCTTCTGTTTCTGGCGGCGCCGATGCGCGTCGGCGCCGCGCCGCGACAGCACGAACTGCGCGGCGATGGTTGCATGCCCAACGAAGGCCGCTTCGGTTCTGGGGGTGAAAAACCGGATCCGCAGGTCATGATCGGGGCCATCGGCGGGCAGCACGAAGGCCGTGTCGGCGTTGTTCAGCTCGCGCGCGATTGCCAGCATCTCGGCGTCGCTCAGCACCTCGGCACCTAACACGACGCCGGCGGGGTTGCCGGTGAAGCGCTGCTGCGTGAAGGCGTCGATCTGGAACACGTGCACACTGCGTGTCATTAACAGATTCTCATTCGCTCAGGGTTCTCGATCAGACCGCGACTGCCGAATCCGCGGCGCGCGAGGTCCGCTTGCGATCCGCTTCCAGCAACTGGCGCTTGCGCAGCCGGATGGATTCCGGCGTCACTTCGACCAGTTCGTCGTCGTTGATGAACTCTACCGCGTATTCCAGCGTCAGCGGAATCGGGGGCGTCAGCAACAGCGCATCGTCCTTGCCCGCGGCGCGCACGTTGGTGAGTTTCTTGGTCTTGATCGGATTCACGACCAGGTCATTGTCGCGGCTGTGAATGCCGATGATCATGCCTTCGTAAACCTTGGAGCCGTGCGCGACGAACAGGCGGCCGCGTTCCTGCAGCGTGAACAGCGAGTAGGCGACCGCTTCGCCCTTTTCATTGCTGATCAGCACGCCGTTGTGCCGCTCGGGAATCTCGCCCTTGACGATGCCATAGCCGTCGAAGATGTGGCTCGCGAGTCCCGTGCCGCGCGTCATGGTGAGGAATTCAGCGTGAAAGCCGATCAGGCCGCGCGCCGGCACGCGATAGTCAAGGCGTGCGCGGCCCTGGCCGTCGACCGACATGTCTAACAACTCGCCGCGGCGCACGCCCAGTTCCTGCATCACCGCGCCCTGGTTCTCTTCGGCGACGTCCACCGTCAGGGCTTCGAAGGGCTCCTGCAGCACGCCGTCGATCATGCGGCGCAGCACCTGCGGCTTGCCGACCGCGACTTCGTAGCCTTCGCGCCGCATGTTCTCGATCAGGATGGTCAGGTGCAGTTCGCCGCGGCCGGAGACGCGGAACACGTCGGCGTCCGCGGTGTCTTCGACCCGCAGCGCGACATTGCTTTCCAGTTCACGATACAGCCGGTCACGGATCTGGCGACTGGTGACGAACTTGCCCTCGCGGCCCGCAAGGGGCGAGGTATTGACCTGGAATGTCATGACCAGCGTCGGCTCATCCACCAGGATGGGCGGCAGGCCGGACGGCGCCAGCGGATCGCAGAGCGTCAGGCCGATGGTCACATCTTCGATGCCGGTGACAGCGACGATGTCGCCGGCACTGGCTTCTTCCACGCTCTTGCGTTCCAACCCGTGGAAGGTCAGGACCTGCGCGACCTTGCCGCTGCCACGATCCTCAGCGCCGTTGCGCAGGCTGACATTCATCCCGGTGCGCAGCGTGCCGCGGCGAATGCGGCCGATGCCGATGCGGCCGACATACGAGTTGTAATCCAGCGTCGAGATCTGCAGCTGCAGCGGCTCATCAGGTTCGGCGGGCGGCGGCGGCACGTGCTTGATCACGGCGTTGAACAACGCTTCCATGTTGTTAGGCCGCGGGGCCGCGAGGTCGGTGGTTGCCCAGCCCTCGAGCGCCGAGGCGTAGATGATCTGGAAGTCGAGCTGCGCATCCGTGGCGCCCAGCTTGTCGAACAATTCAAAGGTACGGTCCACGACCCAGTCCGGCCGCGCGCCCGGGCGGTCGACCTTGTTGACCACGACGATGGCCTTGTGACCTAACGCCAGGGCCTTGCGCGTGACGAAGCGGGTCTGCGGCATCGGCCCTTCGACCGCGTCAACCACCAGCAGCACGCCGTCCACCATCGACAGCACGCGCTCGACTTCACCGCCGAAATCCGCGTGGCCGGGGGTGTCGACGATGTTGATACGTGTGTCGCCGTACTCGACCGCGCAGTTCTTGGCGAGGATCGTGATGCCGCGCTCGCGCTCGATGTCATTGGAATCCATGACCCGTTCGGCGATGCGTTGATGCGCCGCAAAGGTGCCCGACTGCTTCAGCAGGCAGTCGACCAGCGTGGTCTTGCCATGATCGACGTGCGCGATGATGGCGATATTGCGAATGGGGCGAGGCGCGGGCATGTTTTAGGGCGACGATTGGCGCAGGAAAAAAGGGCGCGAAGGGTACCAGAGCGCCGCCCCAAGAGCGACTTTTTCGCTCAAGTCCGCTAACATGTCGCTTCACACACCTTGGGGTGGCCCTGTAACGGGCCTGAGATGCGGCAGAAGCCGTAAACCCGTTGAACCTGATCCGGTTAGCACCGGCGTAGGGAGCAGGTCATGAGCAAAAACAAACGCGTTTTCACTGGTTTCGTGCTGGCAGTTGGCTGGGCCTCGGGCGCCTGGGCTGTCGATGCCCGGGCCGTCGACGATGAACCGCTGACCGAGGTGCTGGTGACCGCCAGCCTGCGCCGGGTTCCACTGTTGCAATTGCCCAATAGCGTGACGGTGCTGGACGCGACCCGCCTGGCCCGCTCCAGCACCGAACACCTGCAGGACGTGTTGCCGCTGGTGCCCAACCTGAATTGGGCCAGCGGCACGTCGCGGCCGCGCTATTTCCAGTTGCGGGGCGTCGGCGAGACCGAACAATGGCAGGGTGCGCCCAATTCTTCGGTGGGCTTCCTGATCGACGACATTGATTTCTCGGGCGTCGGCATGCCGGCGGGCAGCTTTGACCTGGGACAGGTCGAGGTGCTGCGCGGGCCGCAGGGCACGAGTTATGGCGCCAACGCGCTCGCAGGACTGATCGCACTGCGCGGCCGCGAGCCGGGCGCAGCGTTTGAGTCCGCGGCGGAGCTGAGCGCCGGCGACTACGGCTCGCGTTCGTTCGCGGCACTGGTCGGCGGCCCGCTCGGTTCGCCAGATTTGTTAGGCCGGTTGACGGTGCAGCGTCATCGCAGCGATGGCTTTCGGCGCAACCTCACCCTGCAGCGCAAGGACACCAACGGCTACGACGAAATCTTTACGCGCGGCAAGCTGCACTACCGCATTGACGAGCGTACCCGGCTCGACCTGACCGGCCTGTGGGCCGATCTCGACAACGGTTACGACGCCTTTGCACTCGACAATTCCCGCAACACGCGTTCGGACCAGCCGGGGCGCGACGCGCAGCGTTCCCTCGGTGCGTCGGCGGTGCTGGAGCATGAATTGCGCAACGGCTCCAGCCTGCGCAGTGTCAGCGCGCTGGCGGATTCCAGCATCGTCTACGGTTTTGACGGCGACTGGACCGCTGCGCCAGACAACGACTTCACCTCCAACATCGATCGCGCGCACCGCGTTGTCAGCCAGGACCTGCGCTGGATGTCCTCCGCCGCGGGCGGCTGTGCGCCGTGCTGGGTGCTGGGACTGTATGGACAGAGCCTGCACGAATCGCTGGCGCAGCTGGATCTTTACAATGGCGCCGTGTATCGCGAGCTAACAAGTGATTACCGGGCCGACAATGTCGCGGGCTACGGGCAGCTGGAGTTTGACTGGTCACCCGCCACGCGTCTGACCGTGGGGCTGCGGCGCGAACAGCGTAGCGCGCGCTACCAGGATTCCGATGCAACGCGCTTCCAGCCGCGCGACCGCATGACCGGCGGGCAGTTGAGTCTTGCGCATGCCTGGGGCGGCGGCAGCGCCAGCGCGGCCTGGCGCTGGTATGCCAGCCTGGCGCGCGGCTACAAGGCCGGTGGCTTCAATATCGGCGCGGCCGTGCCGGCCGCGCAGCGCGGCTATGGTCCGGAATTCCTGTGGAGCGTAGAAACCGGTTTGAGCGCCGCCAGCGGCGATGGAGTCTGGCAGGCGCGCTTCGCGCTGTTTGCGATGCGGCGGCGCGAGCAGCAGGTGGCTACCTCGTTGCAGCTCGATCCGGCAGATCCGCTGTCGTTCCTGTACCTCACCACTAACAACGGCCGTGGCCGCAACGACGGGCTGGAAGCCGAAGGCCGCTGGCAGCTGACCGAGCGCCTCAGTCTCGCCGGTTCGTTAGGACTGCTGCGTGCGCGGCGCGCCGACGGCCGGGATCAGGAACATGCGCCGCGCCAGCAGGTCTCGGTCAGCGTCGACTGGCGGCAGCCGCAGGGCTGGTTCCTGCACGCCGATGCGCAGCAGGTTGCGCGTTTCTATTTTTCTGACAGTCATGACCAGCTGTCGACGCCGTACACGCTGGTGAACCTGAATGCGGGCCTCGAGCGCGGCGCGTGGTCGGGGACGCTGTGGCTGAAGAATGTCCTGAACGAGCGCTATGCGCAGCGCGGTTTTTTCTTCGGCAATGAACCGCCGGATTTTCCCGAGAAACTCTACCTGCAGCAGTCCGACCCGCGTCAGCTCGGACTGACGTTGAGTTACCGGTTCAACCAGCGTCCATGACGACCTTGCTGCAGCAGTTTCAGGCTGTCAGCGCTGCGGAAGCACTGGCCTTGTTCACCGGCATTGGCTATGCGGTGCTGGCGGTGCGGCACAGCCGCTGGTGCTGGGTGTCCGGCGCTGTCAGTTCCGCGTTGTTAGCCTGGCTGGCCGCCCGGCAGCAGCTGCCGATGCAGGCGATCATGCAGGCGAGCTACGTGGCGTTTTCCGTCTACGGGTTCTGGTCCTGGACCCGTTCCGCAACCAGCGTGGCCAGTCCGCCGGTCACGACCTGGCCGCTGCGCTGGCATCTGCTCGGCGTGCTTTGCATCGCCGTCGTATGCCTGCTGGCGGCGCCCTGGCTGGCACGCTACACGCAGGCGGCCTGGCCGCGACTCGATACCGCAATCATGTTAGCCAGCTATCTCGCGACCTGGATGACGGCTGCCTCCAGGCTGGAAAACTGGGCCTACTGGATCGTCATCGACCTCAGTTCGATGCTGCTCTATAGCGCGCAGGGCTTGCAGCTGGCCGCGGTGCTCTATCTGATTTACGCCGTGATCGCGGTGGTCGGCCTGCGCAGCTGGTGGCTGCGCTGGCGGAGCGCGCCTGCATGACGGGTGATTGGCGCCACCTGCTGCCGGGCTGGCGCCCAGGCAGCGTCTTGTTAGAGTGCTGCGAGCTCGGGCAGGGCAGCGGCGGCGAGGTCTGGCGCGTGTCGACTGCGCAGGGCAGCTGGGTCGTCAAGCAGCACCTGCATGAAGACATCGCGATCGACCTGCGGCGCATGCAGGAACTGCAGAATCTTGCCGCACAGCACGGACTCGCGCCGCGGATCCTTACAATCGACTTGGGCAGCGGCACTGAAGTGGCGCAATGGCTGCAGGGCGTGGTCGCGAGCGCTGATGAGTTTGCACGACCCGATTACCTTCAGCGCGTCGCACGGCGACTGGGCGAATTGCATTGGATCCCGCTGCCGCCCGCCTGGGCGGCGCGGGACGACTGGCAGTTCGACATCCTGCAGCATCTGCAGCTGCGCTGCAGCCGCGTGCAGGCGCGAGTGGATGCCGCAGCGCGCGGTGAGCTGGCGCTGCGGGTGCGCGCGGCCCCGGCGCAGCTCGCGGCCATTCAGGATCAGCAGCGGCCGGTGTCGCTGCTGCACCTCGATGCGCATGCTGGCAATTTGTTAGCTGGCGATGCCCTGGTGCTGCTCGACTGGGAATATGCCTGTCTCGGCGACCCGATCTGGGACCTGGCGTCGCTGCTGGCGCCGCTGCCCGTCGATGAGCCCCTCGGCCTGCAACTGATCGGTGCCGCGGGGCGCGCGGGCGATACGACCTGGCAGCAACTTCAGACGGCGCGCGAGCTGTTCATGCTGTTGAATGAACTGTGGAGCCTGGAACGGGCGGCGCTCGCAGGGACGGACTGAGCCGCGGATTGCGGGCGTTTTTGCGCTGGCAGCGGCGCGGCAATCTAGGCAAACTAGCGCCCCGGCGCGCTCCTGGGGCGCTGCTGTATCGTATGCAACCCGATGAAAAGACAGGAATCTCAATGCCCGAGTTGAAAGTTGTCGATCGCGATGGGGTCGAACACCCGGTAACGGCGAAAGCCGACGTCAAGGTGATGGAGGCGCTGCGCGAGCTGGACTATGGCGTCGCTGCCATTTGTGGCGGCATGTGTTCGTGCGCGACCTGCCACATCTACATCGACCCCGACTGGCAGGGCAAGCTGCCGGCCGCGATGTCAGACGAACGCGAACTGCTCAGTGAGCTGACGCATTACAAACCGAACTCGCGCCTCTCCTGCCAGGTCGAAATGACCGAGGCATTGTCGGGCCTGCGCGTCATCATCGCTCCTGACGAATAAGGCGCAGCCCATGTCCGAATCGACAATTTTGTTGGAACAGCGCGGCGCGGTGGCGCTGGTGACGCTGAACCGTCCCGACAATGCCAATGTGCTGAACCTGGCGATGGGGCGGCAGCTGCTCGACACGGTCATTGCGATCGAAGCGAACCCGGCCGTGCGCGCCGTCGTCATCACCGGCGCGGGCAAGCATTTTTGTTTCGGCGGCGACTTGCGCGGCATGATGACGCAGGGCGGCGCGGTCGACGCCTATCTCGGCGAGCTGACGTCGTTCCTGCATACGGCGATTTCGCACCTGGCGCGCATGGATGCGCCGGTCATTGCTGCGGTCAATGGTACGGCTGCGGGTGGCGGCATCGGCCTGGTCAGCGCCGCGGATCTGTGCGTGTGCGGCGCCGGCAGCAAGTTTTCGCTCGCCTACTCGGGCGTGGCCCTGACGCCGGACTGCAGCAGCTCCTTTTTCCTGCCGCGGCTCATCGGTCATCGCCGCGCGATGGAACTGGTCCTGACCAATCGTTTGTTAGGCGCCGAGGAAGCGCTGTCCTGGGGGCTGGTCAATCAGGTCGTGGCTGATGCCGAGGTCCTGCCCGAGGCTCTGAAGCTCGCGGACAAACTCGCGGCCGGTCCCAAGCATGCTTTCGGCAAGGCCAAGCGGTTGTTAGCTGCGTCGGCCGGGGCACTGGAAACCCACCTGGCGCTCGAGGGCCGGACGATTGCCGGCCAGGCGGCAACGCCCGAGGGCCAGGAGGGCATTCGCGCCTTCCTCGACAAACGTAAACCGAGCTACAGCTAGGGAAGCTGTGCAGAGCTTCCCTTAGGCATCTATGAAATGGTTTTTTGGCCTGCTGATTGGCGCCGCTGTGCTGGCAGTGGTCAGGATCTATTACCTGGTGCAAAAGGCGCGCAATGCGCACCATACCGTTGATTTCGACGAGCACCTGATTTCGCGGCTGCGCGCCGATGGACTCGATCCCTTCAGTCCGCATCCGGTCGATTTTTTCCTGGCGATGCCGGACGACGCGACAGCTAACAGACTGCTGGACGCGCTCAAGTCGCGGGGCATGGCGGGCGACATGCATGCGACACCGGATGCCGCGGATTTTCCGGTCAGCGTGCACGTCAGCCGCGAATTGCACCTGACGGTCGGCGCGATCAAGGCCCTGGCCGCGGAACTTGGGCAGCTGGCGCAGGAGCACGGCGGCCGCTACGACGGGTGGGCCGTTGGCCGCGCGGCGCCGTAAGCCCGACCGCGAGGAGACCGAAGGTCGCCTGCTGGCGGCTTTTGAAACAGTCTGGAATCGCGATGGGGTGCAGGGCCTGGGCGTCAACGCCGTGCTCAAGGAAGCCGGGGTCGGCAAGAGCCTGCTGTATCGTTACTTCGGTAATTTCGCCGGCCTGGCCCGCGCCTGGTCGCAGCGCGAGAGTTTCCTGCCCAAGCCCGGCGTTGTCGATCCGTCGGCAGATGGCCCCGCGGTAACCCAGGCCGAGCGGCATGTACGGGCGGCGCTTGCCTACGCCCGGGCACTGCGCAGCCGGCCGCGCACCTGCGAGTTGTTAGCCGTCGAGTTGTTGCGGCGCTCGGCGATGACCGAGACGCTGGATGCGATGCGCGCGAAATTTGGCCGCGAGATGCGCGAGTTTGTCGTGGCGAGCGGCGTCACCGACAGCCAGCGGGCCTTTGAACTGTCGTTCTTCATGACCGCGGCGCTGACCTATCTGTCGATGCGCGCCGGTTCGGTGCCGGAGTACTACGGGCTGAAACTGGATCGCGACAGCGACTGGCGGCGTATCGAGACGATGCTGACGGATCTTGCCGGCCGCGTGCTCGCGGACAGCTAGCCCGGCAAACTCGGCTCAACCGCGGCTGGACGCCTGGGCCTTGACCGCTTCGGCGGCCGCCTTGATGGCTTCCTGATCGCCGAGGTAGCGGCTGCTGAGCGGCTGCAGCCTGGCATCCAGTTCGTACAGCAACGGCACACCGGTCGGGATATTCAGCTCGACGATGTCACGCTCCGACACCTGGCCGAGCATCTTGACCAGTGCGCGCAAGCTGTTGCCATGGGCGGCTATCAGCACGTTCTTGCCGCTGCTGAGCGCCGGCGCGACCCGCTCGTTCCAGAACGGCAGCACCCGCGCCAGCGTGTCGGCCAGCGATTCAGAGGCCGGCAACAGCTTCTGATCCACGTCAGCGTACCTGACATCGAAGCGCGGATGGCGCGGGTCGTCGAGAGCTAACGGCGGCGGCGGAATGTCGTAGCTGCGGCGCCAGATCTTCACCTGCGCGTCACCGTGTTGGGCGACCGTCTCGGACTTGTTCAGTCCCTGCAGCGCTCCATAATGGCGCTCATTGAGCCGCCAGCTGTTCTCCACCGGTATCCACATGCGATCCATCTGGTCGAGCACGATCCAGAGCGTGCGAATGGCGCGTTTCAGCACCGACGTGCAGGCCAGGTCGGGCTTGAATCCCGCCTTGAGAAGTTCCTGGCCACCCTGCGCCGCTTCGACCCGCCCCTGGTCCGACAGGTCCACGTCGTGCCAGCCGGTGAACAGGTTGTCGACGTTCCAGACGCTCTGGCCGTGGCGGATGAGAACAAGTTTGCCGGGCATGGTGCAATTCGCTCCAGAATCAGTGGCGTTGCGATTCTAACATTGGCGCCCGTGCCGGGAGCTCTCAGTCGGCATGGTCATCCAGGCCGTGAGTGCAGCGGCGCAAGCGGTTCTGCAGGGTGGCGCGATACAGCGCTTCGTTAGCTGCGCGGCGCTCGCGCGCCGCGCCGGCGTGGTGCAGATGATAGGCGATGCCGCCGAACAGCAGGCTCTGGCGCCGGATGCCGCTGAACTCGAGGCGCGCGCACAGTTCCTTGTCCTCCGGGCCCCAACCAGCGATCTCTTCGTTGAAGCCGTTCGCAGCGCACAGGTCCCGGCGCCAGAAGCCCTGGTTGCAGCCCTTGATGGCGATCAATTTGTTAGCAACATGGCGCAGCCGGTCCGACGCGCGCGGCGCATGCAGCGCATACAGGCGGCGCAGCCCGCCGAGGCCCGCGCTGCCGGCGGTGGGTACAGTCAGCGGTGCGGCAATCAGTTCCCGCGTGCGCGGCTCGTCCAGCAGGATGCGCACGCCCTGGGTGTAGCAGCCAGCGAGTGCGAAGCGCCGATGATCGGCAACGAACTGCGGATGCAGCAGCATGTCGCCGTCAACAAATACGATGTAATCGCCCTGTGCCGCATGGATCGCCATGTTGCGAGAGCGTGTCAGGCGAAAGCCCTGGTGCTGCTGCCACAGATGCCGCACCGGAACCGGGCATTGGCGGCTGGCGGCGCGCACCACATCGGCCGTGCTGTCGCCGGAGCCGTCATCGGCCACCAGGATTTCCGCCGGCGGCTCCAGTTGCGCAATCGCGCTCGCCAGCACCGCCGCCAGCGCGTCGGGGCGCTGGTAGGTGGTGACGACCAGGCTCATTGCCGGCCCGTTGCCTGCCACGAATTGCGGCCCTTGTTAGCCGGCGAGCCTGCGCAGTGCGTCCACGCCCACCGACAGGGTCGCGAAATCGGCGTTGCCGGTACTGCGAATGTCCTTGAGCGTGCGCTGCCATACCGTCAGTGACGCGCCCAGGCTTGTCAGCCAGCTGGCGATCCGCTCATCCGCGCTGCCACGCGATCGGTGCGTAAGCGCGCGACCGCTCAGGCTGCGTTGCAGCTTGGCCGCGGCATCCCGCAAACCCGAGCGAGCCACCGCCTGCCACTGGCCATCCACCGGCATGCGTTCGATTTCGGAGCGCAACCAGTCGAGGCCGAGCGCGGCGCCGCATTGGAACCAGATGCTGGCGGTGTCCTCGATCCTGCTGTGATTTTCCGCGGCCAGCTCGGCAATATCCCAGGCCGAACCGAGTGCCTCGATATTGGCCATGAAGCCGGCCAGCTCTTTCGGCACGCCGGCCTTGTGCAACGTGGCCAGTGCCTGTTGCTGGTGCTCGCGATCGATGCCAGCGAGCGACTTGTCGAGAGCATGGGCGAGACGCGCCAGCGGCTCGGCAAACTCCTTGACGCGCGCTTCGATGGCGAGCTCCTTGCGGCGCTCGCGCAGCAGCCAGTAGGTGCTGTGGCGCAGGATGCGGCTGGTCTCGGCCATCATGCCGTACTGCACCGGCGCGGGAATGCTGTTATCGAGTGCCTCGATCCTCGCCCATTGCGCGCGCATGCCGAACGCCTCGCGCGCGATCGAGTAGGCACGGGTGATTTCCGCCGGCGTCGCACCCGTGTCGTCCTGCGCGCGCAGCACGAAACTCGGCCCCATGCGGTTCACCAGGCTGTTAGTGGCCGCGGTCGCGATGATTTCACGCCGCAAGCGGTGCTTGCCGATCGCGCGCGCAAAGCGCCTTTGTATCGGCGCCGCGAAATAGCGCTCCAGCTCGTTACCGAGGTAGCTGTCCTCCGGGACGTCTGAATCCAGCAGCTGATTGTTGAGCGAGATCTTGCTGTAGGCTAACAAAACTGCGAGTTCGGGGCGGGTGAAGCCGAGTCCCTGCTTGCGCCGCTCGGCGATGCTCTCATCGTCCGGCAGGTACTCAAGTGCGCGGTCGAGTTCGCCGGAGCGCTCCATGCTGCGAATCAGGTATTGCAGTTCGGCCATGCGCCGCGAGGCCTGCGCCTCGAGCGTGCTGATCGCCTGGCTCTGCAGGTAGTTGTTGCGCAACACCTGCGCCGCCACCTCGGCGGTCATCCTGGCTAACAGGGTATCGCGATCGCGGCGTTTCAGCCGGCCGGCGCGTTCCTCGGGGCTCAGCAGGATCTTGAGGTTGACCTCAAGGTCCGAGGTGTTCACGCCGGCCGAGTTGTCGATGAAGTCGGTGTTGATGCGGCCGCCAGCCAATGCGTACTCGACCCGGCCACGCTGTGAAAAACCGAGGTTGCCGCCCTCGCCGACGACGCGGGCGCGCAGTTTGCCGCCGTCGATGCGCACCGCATCATTGGCCCGGTCGCGGGCATCCTGGTGGCTTTCGGTCGCGGCTTTGACGTAGGTGCCAATGCCGCCGTTCCACAGCAGATCGACTTTCATGCCGAGGATGGCATGGATCACGGCATTGGGCGTGGCACTGGCGCCGAGACCTAACATGGCTTGCGCCTCGTTCGACAAGGCAATGCTCTTGGCAGCGCGCGCGAAAATGCCACCGCCGCGCGAAATCAGCTTGCGGTCGTAGTCGTCCCAGCTGGATCTCGGCAGGTTGAAGAGGCGCTCGCGTTCGGCCAGGGAGCGCGCCGCATCCGGCGCCGGGTCGAGGAAAACATGCTGGTGGTTGAAGGCCGCCTGCAGGCAGATGTGTGTCGACAGCAGCATGCCGTTGCCAAACACGTCGCCGGCCATGTCGCCGATACCGGCCACCGTGAAGGCCTGCTGCTGCGTATCGATGCCCATTTCGCGGAAATGGCGTTTCACGCACTCCCAGGCGCCGCGCGCCGTGATGCCCATCTTCTTGTGGTCGTAGCCTGCGGAACCGCCCGAGGCGAACGCATCGCCCAGCCAGAAGCCGTGATCGACCGAGATCTTGTTAGCAATGTCGGAGAACGTGGCGGTGCCCTTGTCGGCGGCAACGACCAGGTAGGGGTCATCGGCGTCGCGCCGTACCACCGACTGCGGCGGGACGATCTTGCCGCCGACGATGTTGTCGGTCACGTCGAGCAGCCCGCGGATGAAGATCTGGTAGCAGGCGATGCCTTCGGCCTGGACCGCGTCGCGGCTGGCGCCGCCCGGCATTTGCTTCGGAAAGAAGCCGCCTTTGGCGCCGACCGGCACGATCAGCGTGTTCTTGACGTTCTGCGCCTTCATCAGCCCTAACACTTCGGTGCGGAAATCCTCGCGCCGATCCGACCAGCGTATGCCGCCGCGCGCGACCTGTCCCATGCGCAGATGCACGCCCTCGACGCGCGGCGAATACACGAATATCTCGAATTTAGGCCGTGGCGCCGGCAAGTCCGGGATCTGTCGCGGATCGAACTTGAATACCACATAGGACTTGGCGCTGCCGCTGCCATCCGGCTGATAGAAGTTGGTGCGCAGAGTTGCGCAGATGACGGTCAGATAGGCGCGCAGTATCCGATCATCATTGGCGCTGGTCACACCGTCCAGCGCCTTGCGGATGGCGGCGACAATGGACTTGATCGCCGGCGCGCGCGTGCCAGAGAACTTGGGTGCGAACTGCGCCGTGAACAAATCGAGAAACTGCCGCGCGATGCCCGCATGCGTCGCCAGCACGCGCTCCATGTTAGCCTGGCTGAACGGCAGGCCGGTCTGCAGCAGATAACGGCAGTACGACCGCAGGATCACGATCTCGCGCGCGTTCAGGCCGGCACCTAACAACAGGCGGTTGAAGCCGTCGTTCTCCACTTCGCCGCGCCAGGCGGCGAGAAAGCCGTCGCTGAAGCGCGCTTCGACCGCGTCGATATCGAGACCGGTGCCCGAACGGGAGTCGAATTCAAAGTCCTGCACGCAGGCGGGGCCGCCCCCGACAGCGCGCAGCGAATACGGCCGTTCGGCCAGCACCCGCAGACCGAAGTTTTCCATGATCGGCAGCAGGTCCGAGATCGGGATCGGATCGCCGAGCTTGACGAGCTTCAGATGTGCGCGGCTGAGCGGCGCGCCGGGTGGCCGGTGCAGGCTGAGGCGCAGGGAATCCGGGCTGGCACGCAGGGTTTCCAGGTCCGCGATGTCAGACAGCGAATCGGCCGGGTCGACCTCATCCTGGTAGGCGACCGGAAAGCTTTTCTTGTAGCGCTGTGCCAGGCTGAACGCCTCGCTGGGCTCATGGGTCGCCAGCAATACTTCGCGCAGGCGGTCATCCCAGGTCATGGCGGCTCGGGCGATGTCATGTTCCAGGGTGCCAAAGTCGGGAGCGGGGCGATCCGCAACCGGTAGCCTGACGACAACATGTAGTCGTGCATGGCTGGTGTCGGCGATCTGCACTTGTGTTTCGACGTGCGTGCCGCCAAACCGCGCCAGGATCAGTTTTTCAATGCGCAGGCGCACATCAGTCGTATAGCGGTCGCGCGGCACGTAAACCATGCAGGACCAGAATCGGCCGAACGGATCGCGGCGCACCATCAGGCGCGTCTGGCGGCGTTCGTACAAATTGACCACGCCGCGCGCGACCTCGACCAGTTCGGCGGTCGTTGCCTGGAACAACTCGTCGCGCGGATAGGTTTCCATGACGGCTGACACGGCCTTGGCGTCATGGCCCGCCGGGTCCAGTCCGAAATGCTGGACCACCTGTTGCACCTTGCGGCGCAGCACCGGAATTTCCCCGGGGCTCGCGAAATAGGCCGTCGAGGTCCACAGGCCCAGGAAGCGGTGCTCGCCGCAGGGCTCACCGGCCGCGTCGAAGTCCTTGACCGCCACGTAGTCCAGATAGGTGCCGCGATGTACGGTCGAGGTGGAATTGGCCTTGGTCAGCACCAGCACCGAATGATCGCGCGCCAGCGTGCGCATGGTTCCGGTCAGTTTGTTAGGCTGGGTAGCGCCGCGACCGCGTGCCGTGTCATTGCGCAGTATGCCAAGACCGCTCTTGCCGGTTGGCAGCAGCAGATCAACGTCGCTGCCGCGCCGCAGCTGGTAGTGCCGGTATCCCAGAAAAATGAAGTGTGCGGCTTCCATCCAGTCGAGCAGCGCGCATGCTTCGCGCGTGTCGACGGCTGGCGTGCGCCGCGGCGGCGAGGCCGCCAGGCTCGCGGATATTTCGCGTACCTTGGCGCGCATCGCGCGCCAGTCGGCGACCGCAACACGCACGTCGCGCAGCGATTTCGTGATCGAATCCTGCAAGGCCTGGCAATGCGCGGCCGACTCCTGCCGGTCGATCTCGAACATCTGCCAGGACTCTTGCACCTTGCCGTCTTTCGGATCTGCTAACAGCAGCGAGCGCAGGCGGCCGCCGGCAGCGCGCTGCACGCTGAAGACCGGGTGCGCGATGAAGTTGACGCCCGCACCTGCCGCAGCCAGAACGATACTGATCGAGTCCAGCAGGAACGGCATGTTGTCGGCAATGACGAAGACAATCGTGCCCTGCGAGTCGAAACCATCGAGCTTGTGCGCCGGATTGAACACCCGCACCAGTGGCGTGCCACGCTGGCGCCTGGCGCCCAGGCTGCGGTGAGCTAATGCTATGGATCGCAGCAGTCCGGCGGCGCGCTCCGCAAGATCCTTTTCGCCGACGCCGCGAAAATACGCACGCAGGAACCTGGAGCTGCCGGCATCGCGGTCGCGCCTTGGGCCGGCAGCGACGATTTTCTCGATCAGGCTCAGTCGGGCCTTGGGTACGCTTTGCGACACGAGCGATGCTCCCGGTTGACGGTGCGGTATGGCGGACAGTGTAGGCAAGCCGAGTGTAATTGGCACGGGCTGCGTGCCGGCCCGACGCAGCTCACAGGAAAACCCTCAGAGCTCATGCGCCGGGCCGAGTTCGGCTGCGCGTCCCATTAACTTGCGCAACACGGCATCCATTTGCCGCTTCTCGGCCGCGCTCAGCCGGTCGATCAGGGCGCGCTCGTAGCCGAGCGCCATCGGCACGACAGTGGCGTACACGGTTTGGCCTGACTTGCTGAGACCGAGGGTGCGGCGCCGCCGGTCGCGACGCGACTGCGAACGGTGCACATGCCGCTTGCCGAGCAAGGATGCGACCGCGCGGCTAACAGCGACCTTGTCCATGACGGTGCGCGCCGCGACTTCCGCGGCCGCCAGGCCGGGCGACTCGGCCAGCACCGCGATGACCCGCCATTCCGGGATACTGATGCCGCAGCGCTCGGCATAGCCGGCCGCGATCGCGCTGCTGACCATGTTGCTGAGCACCGACAGCCGGAACGGCAGGAAATTGGCGAGTACCAGTCTGGAATCGGGCATATAATGGTTACAACTGTAACTAATTTCGTATGGAGTGACCATGCCCAGCAGCGAACAAAACCCCATGGGTACGGACGGCTTCGAGTTCGTCGAATATACGGCCCCGGACCCGCAGCTGTTGCGCAGTTTGTTTGAGCGCATGGGGTTTCCGGTGGTCGCGCGCCACCGGCGCAAGAACGTTACCCTGCATCGCCAGGGCGACATCAACTTCATCATCAACGCCGAGCCCGACAGCTTCGCGCAGCAGTTCGCGCGTGCCCATGGTCCGTCGGCCTGTGCGATGGCGTTCCGGGTCGCCGATGCGGCCGCGGCACACGCGCGCGCGCTGGCGCTGGGCGCCAAGTCGGTCACCACGACCGCCGGCCCGATGGAACTCAACATTCCGGCCATCGAGGGCATCGGCGGATCCATCATCTATCTGGTCGATCGTTACGGCGGACCGTCAATCTACGACGTCGATTTCCGCCCCGTGGCCGAGCCGGTCGCGACCGCGGCGACGCGCCTGACCAGCATCGATCACCTGACACACAATGTCGCCCGCGGCCGCATGAATCACTGGGCCGGGTTTTACCAGGAGCTGTTCAATTTTCGCGAAGTGCGCTATTTCGATATCGAGGGAAAAAAGACGGGTCTCCTGAGTCGTGCCATGACCAGTCCCTGCGGCAAGATTCGCATCCCGATCAACGAATCGCAGGATGACAAATCGCAAATAGAGGAATACCTGCGCGAATACAAGGGCGAGGGTATCCAGCACATCGCGCTCGCCAGCGATGACATTTATGCCAGCGTCGATCTGCTGCGCGCGCGCGGCGTCGCATTTCAGGACACGCCGGACAGCTACTACGAAGGCATCAACCAGCGGGTCCGTGGCCATGCGGAAAAACTCGAGGAGCTGAGCTGTCGGCGGATCCTGATCGACGGCAGTCCGGCCGAGGGGCAGGGTTTGCTGCTGCAGATTTTCACCACCAACGTCATCGGCCCGATCTTCTTCGAGATCATCCAGCGCAAGGGCAATGAAGGCTTCGGCGAAGGCAATTTCCGCGCGCTGTTCGAGAGCATCGAACTCGACCAGATGCGCCGCGGCGTCATCTGATCGTGGCGCCAGCGCTCAGGTCAGGTGCGGCCGCGCGAGATAGCGCTTGGTCTGCATGTCGACCAGGCGGCTCGCCGCACGTTCGAATTCGAATTTGAGGCGCTCGCCGCGATACAGTGCGGCCGGCGGCGCGGCCGCGGACACAATCAGTTTCACGCCGCGGTCGTAGAACTCGTCGACCAGCGCGATGAAGCGGCGCGCGTCATTGTCATCGGCCACCGTCAACACCGGGATGTCAGCCACCAGCACCGACTGGTATTCGCGCGCAATCTCGATGTAATCGGTCTGGCCGCGCGGCCCGCCGCAGATCGCGGCAAACTGGAACCAGATGACATTGTCGTTTTCGCGAACCACGGCAATCTTGCGCCCGAGGACCGTGATCTGCCGGGTGCCGTCGTCGGCCTCGTCATCCGCAAGATCGTCATAAATCATCTGCAGCGCGGCCGGCGTTGCGGCATCGGCGCTGTCGAGGTAGATACGCGCCTTGATCAGCTGGCGCAGGCGATAGTCGACGCTGCCGTCGACCGCGACCACGTCCAACTGCTGTTCCAGATGCGCGATAGCGGGCAGAAAGCGCTGCCGCTGCAGGCCATTGCGATACAGGCCCTGCGGCGGCACGTTAGACGTGAACACCAGGGTCACGCCGTTTGCGCTCAGGCGCTGGAACAGGTTGCCGAGCAGCATGGCATCGGCGATGTCGCTGACGAACAGTTCGTCGAGGCACAGCACGCGGCACTTGTGCGCGATGTCCGCGGCAACGGGCGCGAGCGGATCGGTTTTTTTGGCGTGCCGCCTGAGGCCCGCATGCACTTGCTGCATGAAGCGGTGAAAGTGGCTGCGTTGCCGGCGTTCAAAGGGCAGGCTCTGATAGAAAAGATCCATCAGCCAGGTCTTGCCGCGGCCCACGCTGCCGCACAGGTAGACACCGCGCACCGCGGCGGCCGGTTTGCCGACCCGCAGACTGCGCAGCAACTTCTGGACCGTGTCGGCCTGGTCGCGCTCGGCGCGGATCAGCCGTGCGCGCAACAGGTCGAGTTTTTCCAGCGCCTGCTGCTGCGCGGGATCGGCGCTGAATCCCTGCGTCGCAAGCTCCGCGTCGTAACGCTTGCGCAGGCCGGAGCGGCGAGTGCGGGGTTCGGACACGGCGGATCGTTCGTATCAGAGCGACTGGTAAATCGGGCCCGAGCCACCTTCGGGTGTCGTCCACGTAATGATCTGGTAGGGATCCTTGATGTCGCAGGCCTTGCAGTGCACGCAGTTCGCCGCGTTGATCTGCAGGCGCTTGCCGCCGGCGCCGTCGTCCACCATTTCGTAGACGTTAGCCGGGCAGAAGTTCTGGCAGGGATTGCCGAACTCCTGCGCGCATTTGGTTGCGCAGATGCTGGTGTCGGCAACCTTGAGGTGCGCGGGCTGTGCTTCGTCGTGCGAGTTGTTAGCAAAGAACACCGAGGCGAGCCGGTCGCGCGGCGGCAGGCTGCGCTCGACCCAGTCGCGGTCGGGGGAGCTGAATTCCGCCAGCCGTTTTGTTTCGGCATGGGACGCCTTGTTCTTCAGGGTCCAGGGCGAGTGGCCGGCGGTGACCGTCTCCCAGGCGCCGTTGGCCATGCCAAACCACAGCCCGCGCTTGAAACCGGGCTTGATGTTGCGCACCTTGCGCAGTTCCTGGCCGCCGGGCGAAGCGCGCCAGCGAGCGTCGAAACCGGCGCCCGCGCCGGTCTCCGCGATGTGCTCCGCAGCCAGCATGCCGCTGCGCAGCGCCTGGTGGATGCCCTTGATCTTCGGCACATTGAGCGTGCCACCGGCATCGCCGATCAGCAGCGCGCCCGGCATCTCGAGGCGCGGCATCGATTGCCAGCCGCCCGCGGCTATCGTGCGCGCGCCGGCGGCGACGATTTCTCCGCCCTCCAGCAGCGGGCGCACCGAGGGATGGTGTTTGAACTGCTGGAAGGCTTCGAAAGGCTTGAGGCGCGGATCGCGATAGTCGAGGCCGACCACGTAGCCGATGTAGAGGCGATTGCGGTCCAGGTGATAGATGAAACTGCCGCCATAGGTGCCGCTGTCGAGCGGCCAGCCAACGCTGTGCTGGATCAGCCCGGGCTCCACGCGCCCCTCCGGCAGCTGCCACAGTTCCTTGAAACCGAGGCCATAGGTCTGCGGGTCGCAGTCCTGGTCGAGCGCGAACTTTTTGATCAGCTGCTTGCTGACACTGCCGCGGCAGCCTTCGGCTAACACGGTGATGCGCGCGCGCACTTCCGGGCCGGGGGTGAAATTTGGTCCCGGCGAGCCATCCTTGCTGACGCCCTGGTCACCGATCTGCACGCCGGCTACCTTGCCGTCCGCGTCATAGAGCGCCTGCGCGGCCGAATATCCCGGGAAGATATTGATGCCGAGATTCTCCGCGCGTTGCGCGACAATCGGCATCAGCTCGCCTAACGAAACTATGAAATTGCCGGCATTGTGCTGCTGCGGCGGGGTCGGCAGGCGGGTCCGGCCGCTGCGGGTCAGGAAGCTGAATTCATCGCGCTGCGCGGGCACGCAGATCGATGGCGGCGTCTTGCGCCACTCGGGCAGCAACTCATCCAGCGGGCCGGGCTCGATCACGGCGCCGGACAGCGCCTGCGCGCCGATCGCGGCGGCCTTTTCGAGCACGATGATCTCGAGGTCGGCCTGGCGCTCCTTGAGGCGAATCGCGCACGCGAGCCCCGCCGGCCCACCGCCGACGATGACGACGTCGCACTCCATCACATCCCGTTCGATTGTCTGGCCCATGATCCGAACTCCACTGACAAGTACTGAGCTAACAAATACGGCGCTAGATGATTTCCAGCGCCATCGCGGTGGCTTCGCCGCCACCGATGCACAGCGCCGCCACGCCGCGCTTGCCGCCACGGGCCCGCAACGCGTGCACCAGGGTGGCAACGATGCGCGCGCCGGTCGTGCCCACCGGATGCCCGAGCGCGCAGGCGCCGCCGTTCACGTTCAGGTGCACGTGATCGATGCCGATGTCGCGCGCCGCCGCCATCGCGACCGCCGCAAAGGCTTCGTTCACTTCCCACAGGTCGACGCTGTTAGCTTCCCAGCCCGCGAGCTTGAGCGCCTTGCGGATCGCGCCGGCCGGCGCGGTCGTAAACCATTCAGGTTCCTGCGCATGGCTGGCGTAGGACACGATGCGCGCGAGTGGCTTGAGCCCGCGCGCCCTGGCGATCGATTCGCGCGTCAGGATGGCAGCCGCGGCGCCATCGGAAATCGACGACGACGATGCCGCGGTCACCGCGCCGTCCTTGCGGAACGCGGGTTTCAGCGTCGGAATCTTGGCGATGTCGCAGGTGAACGGCGTTTCATCCTTGCCTACGACGACATCGCCCTTGCGGCTCTTGACCGTGACCGGCGTGAGTTCGGCCGCAAAAGCGCCGGATTCCACCGCCGCCAGTGCGCGCCGCACCGATTCGGCCGCGAAAGCGTCCATCGCGGCGCGCGTGAACTGGTATTTGTCGGCGGTGTTTTCCGCAAAGCAGCCCATCATCTGGCCATCCCAGGGGCTTTGCAGGCCGTCATAGAACATGTGATCCACCAATTCGCCGTGGCCCATGCGATAGCCGGAGCGCGCTTTCAGCAACAGGTAGGGTGCATTGGTCATGCATTCCAGCCCGCCGGCCAGCACGATATTGGCGCCGCCGGCGCGAATCTGGTCCGCGGCCATCATCAGCGCCTTCATGCCCGAGCCGCACATCTTGTTGATGGTCGTGGCTGGCGTTGCCACCGGCACGCCCGCACCCATCGCGGCCTGGCGCGCGGGCGCCTGCCCGAGGCCTGCGGGCAATACGCAGCCCATGATGGTCTCATCGACTTCGTTAGCCTGGATGCCGGCGGCATCGATCGCCGCCTTGCAGGCGGCGCTGCCCAGGGCCGGCGCCGTGGTGGCGGAAAACACGCCCTGAAAGGCGCCAATCGGTGTGCGTTTGGCAGCGAGCAGAACAATTGCGTCAGACATTTCCGAATTCTCCAGACTTCAAGCAACTTTCCCAGGGTGACATTTTAGGCATGTGCCTCAAAACCTGCATGACTCAGCGGCGCCGGGAGCGGTCCGCGCGCGGCGCCAGCCCCAACTCAAACAAATCGATGAAGCGCGCGGCAATTTCCGCCGGCGTCAGCGCATCGCGACCGCGATGCCAGTGGGCGATCCAGTTGAGCGCTCCCGCCACGGCGAACGCCGTCATCTTGGGATCGCAGGAACGGATCGAACCGTCCTCGATGCCGGCGCGCAGCAGGCGGCGCAGCCCCTGGTCGATTTCCGACTTCAGTTGCTTGACCCGCGAGCTCAATGCGGCGTCGAGGTCCAGGTCCTCGGCCCGCACCATGCACCAGCCGAAATCACCGGTAATGGCCTCGGCGTAGCCAGCTAACACCCGCACCAGGCGGGCGCGCGCGGTCGTGCCGCTGTGCTCGGCGGTCTTGAACGCGGCGCGGATCTGTTCGACACCGGTGCAGAAGCATTCAAACAGCAGCTGCTGCTTGTTACCCACGTAGTGATAGACCAGTGGCTTGGTGACGCCCACCGCAGCGGCGACATCATCCAGCGAGGTGTTGTGAAACCCGTTGGCGCGGAAGGCCTGGGCGGCGGCGCGGATCAGGGCCGCGCGTTTGCGTTCGCGTTCGGCGTCCCGCGCTGCAGCATCGCGCCACGGTGACAGCGACGGTGGGCGCCCCCGGCGCGGCGGCGTGACGGGCTTGGCGGTCACAGACCTTGTCTTCAGCATGCAAGTTATCGTATCATTAATTTACTGACGAGTAATTTAGATTACGTGCAGGTAAATTGCAATATGGCCAGTCCCTCGAAAGCTCAGTCACAGTCGGCGGTCACGGCCGCCGATACCCAGGCGCCGCTGCGCTTTGTCACGGCAGCGTCGCTGTTCGATGGCCACGATGCGGCCATCAACATGATCCGCCGGCTGCTGCAGTCCGGTGGCGCCGAGGTCGTGCACCTCGGTCACAACCGCTCGGTGGCCGACATCGTGCGCGCGGCAATCCAGGAAGACGCCGATGCGGTCGCGGTCAGCTCCTACCAGGGCGGGCACAATGAGTATTTTGCCTACATGGTCGACACGCTGCGCGCCGCGGGCTGCGAGCACATACGGGTTATCGTTGGCGGCGGCGGCACGATCGCGCCGCAGGAAATCGCGGCGCTGGAACAACACGGCGTCGAGAAGATCTACACGCCAGAAGACGGCCGTTTGTTAGGTCTGCAGGGCATGATCAACGACGTGTTCCGGCGCGTGCGCGCCGCGCGCCGGCCGGCCTTCGCAATGGCGCCGCTGAACTCCGGCGATCACCGCCAGCTGGCGCGCTGCATCACCATGCTCGAGGGCGAGGCGAGCCAGCAGGGGGCCGGGACCGAGGCCCTGCGCAAGGCACTGGCGCGGCCGGTAACGCGCGCGCCGGTGGTCGGCATCACCGGCACCGGCGGCGCCGGCAAATCCTCGCTCACCGATGAACTGCTGCAGCGGCTGATTCGCGCGTACCCGCAGCGGCAGATCGCCGTGGTCGCCGTGGATCCGACCCGCCGCCGTTCAGGCGGCGCGTTGTTAGGCGACCGGATCCGCATGAACAGCCTGTCGAATTCCAGCGTGTTCATGCGCTCACTGGCGACGCGGCGCCAGAACCTCGCAACCAGCGTGGTCCTGAAGGATGTGATCGAGCTCTACCAGCAGGCGGGCTTCGACCTGATCCTGGTGGAGACGGCCGGCATCGGCCAGAGCGACACCGAGATCGTCGATCTGGTGGACATCTCCAGCTATGTAATGACCGCCGACTATGGCGCCGCCAGCCAGCTGGAGAAGATCGACATGCTCGATTTTGCCGACCTGGTGGTGCTCAACAAGTTTGAAAAACGCGGCGCTGCCGACGCGCTGCGCGACGTGCGCAAGCAGTGGCGGCGCAATCACCCGGAGCGCATGAAAATCGCCGACGGCGACGTGCCGGTGTATCCGACCATCGCCAGCCGTTTCAACGATCCGGGCGTCAATCGCCTGTTCGCGGCGCTGTGTGCGCGCCTCGATGCCAGGGCCGGCAAGCCCGGGCACTGGCTGAGCGCGGCGATCTCCAAGGTGGCGCCGGTCACGATTGCCGAGATCAGCCGCACGGCGCTTATCCCTGAGAATCGCGGCCGCTATCTCGCGGACATCGCAGCCGTGGGCCGCGCTACCCGTGCCCAGCTGGAGCAATCGGCGCAGGCGGCGAGCGAAGCGCAAAGCCTGCATCGCGCCCTGCAGGTCCTGGGCGATGCCCAATTGCCGGTGTTGCTGGATCGCTATCCGGGCGACGCGCTTGAGAGCGGCAAGACCGACGCCGCGCGGCACGCGCTGCGGCTCGCCTACCACCAGGCACTCGATGCGGTCGGCGCCGAGGGCGTGGCGCAGCTCAGGGAATGGCCGGCGCGGATCAAGGCGATTACCGAGGCGCAGTACAGCTACGTGGTGCGCGGCAAAGAGGTGCGTGGCGACAACTACCTCGAGACCCTGAGCCGCAACAAGGTGCCGAAAATTGCCGCGCCGCGGCTCACGGACCTGGGCGATATTCTCCGCTTCCTCGGCAACGAGAACCTGCCCGGCGCCTATCCATACACCGCGGGGGTCTATCCGTATCGGCGCGAGGCGGAAGACCCCGCGCGCATGTTTGCCGGCGAAGGCACGCCGGAGCGCACCAACCGGCGCTTTCATTTGTTAGCTCGCGACGCCGACGCCACGCGCCTGTCGACCGCATTCGATTCGACCACGCTGTACGGCGAAGACCCGGACCTGCGTCCGGATATCTACGGCCGCACCGGCAATTCCGGCGTCAGCATCGCGACGCTGGATGACATGAAGAAACTCTACTCGGGTTTCGACCTGTGCGCGCCGAACACGTCCGTGTCGATGACCATCAATGGCCCCGCGCCGATGCTGCTCGCAATGTTCATGAACACCGCCATCGACCAGCGGGTCGAGCGCTTCCTGCGTGCCGAGGGCCGCTGGTCGCACGCCGAGCGGCATATCGGCCAGTTGCGTGCGCAGCAGGCGGCGGCCGGCATCCCGGCCGCGGGCTACGCTGGCGAGTTGCCCGAGGGGCACGATGGCCTCGGCCTTGGCTTGTTAGGCCTGAGTTCGGATCAGCTGGTGGGTATTGTCGTTGCAGGCCAGGAACTGCTGAGTGCAGCCGAGTACTTGAGGATCGCCGCCGAGGCGCAGAGCCTGGCGCGCGGCACCGTGCAGGCGGATATCCTCAAGGAGGACCAGGCGCAGAACACCTGCATTTTCTCCACGGAATTCGCCATGCGGCTGATGGGCGACGTGCAGCAGTATTTCATCGACCACAACGTGCGCAATTTCTACTCGGTCTCGATCTCCGGTTATCACATCGCCGAGGCTGGCGCCAATCCGATCAGCCAGCTGGCCTTTACGCTGTCCAACGGCTTCACCATCGTCGAGTACTACCTCGCACGCGGCATGAAGATCGATGAGTTCGCCGGCAACCTCAGCTTCTTCTTCTCGAATGGCATGGATGCCGAGTACGCAGTGATCGGCCGGGTCGCGCGCCGTATCTGGGCGCGGGCGATGCGTGAGCGCTACGGCGCCAGCGCGCGCAGCCAGATGCTGAAATATCACATCCAGACCTCGGGTCGCAGCCTGCATGCGCGCGAGATCCAGTTCAACGACATCCGCACCACGCTGCAGGCGCTGTACGCGTTGTTCGACAACTGCAACTCGCTGCACACCAATGCCTACGATGAAGCGCTGACCACGCCGACCGAAGAGAGCGTGCGGCGCGCGGTCGCGATCCAGCTGATCATCAATCGCGAACTCGGCCTGAATGCGACCCAGAACCCCTGGCAGGGTTCCTACATGATCGACTACCTGACCGACATGGTGGAAGAGGCCGTGTACCGCGAGTTCGAATCCATCAGCGAGCGCGGCGGTGTGTTAGGTGCGATGGAAACCATGTACCAGCGCGGCAAGATCCAGGAAGAAAGCCTGTATTATGAAACCCGCAAGCACGACGGCAGCCTGCCCATCGTCGGCGTCAATACCTTCCTCAGCAAACACGATGCGGCCGCGGAGCACGCGGCGGTGGCCTTGATCCGCTCCACCGAGGAAGAAAAGCAGCAGCAGGTCACCGGCGTGCAGTCGTTTCAGGTGCGTGGCGCGGCGCGGCGCGCTGCCGCGCTCGAGCAGTTGCGCGCGACCGCGGCCGGCAACGGCAACACTTTTGGCGACCTGATGGTCGCCGCGCGTTGCGCATCGTTAGGGCAGATCTCGCGGGCGCTGTATGAAGTCGGGGGCCAGTACCGCCGCAACATGTAGGGTGGGCGGGCGGCGCGTCAATGCGGCGCGAGGTCAGGCTCGTCGAGGCGGCTGAGGATCGCGGCCCGCGAGCGGTTGCGCAAATCGATCGGGTCCGGCGTCGTGCCTGGTGGCACCGTCAGCGGCGCCAGCACCTCCACCTCGATGACGCCTGGCCGCAGCAGGTACCCCTCCGGCGGCAGGCGCTGGCGCGTGCCGCGGATCACGCACGGCACGACTGTTAGCTGTGAGCGCGCGGCGATGGTGAACGCGCCCGAATGAAACTTCAGCAGCCCGGGCTGCGCGTGGAAGGTGCCTTCCGGGAAGAACACCAGCGACTGTCCGCGACTGGCGCTGCGCAACAGCCGCCGCGCGTCCGACGCGCCCTGGTGGCGGTTCACGCGGTCGACAAATTCCGACCCTATGCGCCGCAACAAAAACCCCGCCAATGGCACCCGGTCCATTTCTTTCTTGATGACAAAGGAAAAACGCGTCGGCAGCGCGGCTTTCATTACCGGCCCATCGAGGTAGCTGCAATGATTGGCGACCACCACGCAGGGGCCGTCGGGCAGATGCTGCAGCCCGGTGACCCGCAGGCGCATACCGGAAGCCGCAAGCATCATCCGCGCCATCGCGCCAGCCAGGGCGCGGCGCGCCCGCAGTCCGGGCAGCAGCAGTACGCCCAGCAGGGTAATAACGCCGAGAATTGCGATGGCAAGCCACGCGTAAATTCCCCACAAACCGTAGGCTAGCGGCATCGTCGGTTTTGATCCTTTACTGTGACCGAGTTCTCTTTATGTTAATGCGTCTCGACAACCGTGAATAAGGTCACTGCGGATTGACCGACGTGGAACCGATACTCCTCCTGCGAATCCGAACAGGCAACAGTTTTGCCGTTACGCAATTGAGGCCGAATTGATCAAGACAGCAGCAGCAGGGAAGGTGGCCAAGGTGGACAACACGGATCCCGCCATCACGCGCTTTCTCGACGCCGTTTGGATGGAACGCGGCTTGTCAGTCAATACACTGGCGGCCTATCGCGCCGATTTGACCGCCTTGAATCGCTGGCTCGCGGAACGCGACATCCGCATTCTCGATACCACACGTTCGGATCTCCTCGGTTTTATTGCCGCGCGCGTTGAACACGGCGCCCGGCCCCGTTCAACGGCGCGACAGCTGTCATCGTTCCGCCGGTTCTTTCGCCACTTTCTGCGCGAGGGCAGCGTCAAGCAGGACCCGACCGCGCAGATCGCAATGCCCAAGATCGGCCGCTCGCTGCCCAAGTCCCTGTCCGAGGAGGAAGTCGAGTCGCTGCTGTCGGCGCCGCTCGTGACCGATCCGTTAGGTCATCGCGACCGCACGATGCTGGAAGTGCTGTACGCAACGGGCTTGCGCGTGTCGGAGCTGGTCAGCCTCAAGTACACCCAGGTCAATCTCAACCAGGGCGTGATACGCGTGCTCGGCAAAGGCAATCGCGAACGCCTGATTCCGGTCGGCGAAGAGGCAGTGCGCTGGCTGACTGAATTCATCGCTGGCGCGCGCAGTGAAATCCTGCTGGACCGCGCCACCGACTATCTGTTTCCGACGCGCCGCGGGGATCGCATGACGCGCCAGGCTTTCTGGCACATCATCAAGCGTTACGCGCGCAAGTCTCTCATCGAGAAAGCGCTCTCGCCGCACACCCTGCGGCACGCGTTCGCGACGCATCTCCTCAATCATGGCGCGGACCTGCGCGTGGTGCAGATGCTGCTGGGTCACAGTGATTTGTCGACCACGCAGATCTATACCCATGTGGCCCGCGAGCGCATGAAGGAAATGCACGCGGCGCACCATCCGCGCGGTTAAGTCGCAATTCCGGCCAGACCGCGTCCCCGGGCCGGTTCCTTGAGTTAAACTTGAACCCTTCGGCTGCTCTGCAGTCGAATAGTCACCCTTACTCTGCGGGACGCTTGCGGCATGAAACTTGCTAAATCCTGGGTTCTTTTACTTGGCCTGTGTGCAGCACCGGCGGTGCTGGCGCAATCGCCGGACAAGCCCGGCGCGCGCCCCGACGTGCGCCTCGACATATCGCGCAAATTTCCCGGAACCAAGGTCGACGACGTCCGGGTATCGCCGGTTCCGGGTGTCTTTGAAGTCATGCGTGGCACCGATGTCGTTTATGTCAGCGGCGATGCCAAGTACGCGATTGCCGGCGACCTGTACGACCTCAACAACCAGAGCAACAACCTGACCGAGCGCCGGCGCCGCGAGATCCGCATGCAGATGTTAGCTGCGGTTCCCGATTCGCAGGCCGTGGTGTTCGCGCCCAAGGATCCCAAGTACACAGTCACCGTCTTTACCGATGTGGATTGCGGATTCTGCCGGCAGCTGCACAGCAAGATCGCCCAGTACAACGATCTCGGCATCAAGGTTCGGTATCTGTTCTTCCCGCGCAGCGGCCCGGACACGGAGTCCTGGGACAAGGCCGAGCAGGTCTGGTGTTCCGCGAACCGCAACGAAGCCCTGACCAAGGCCAAGCTGGGCGAGACCCTCAAGGTCGCGAAGTGCGCTAACACGCCGGTCAAGCGCGACTACGAGCTGGGCGAAAACATTGGCTTGCGCGGCACGCCGGGCATCGTGCTGGCCAACGGCGAGTTGCTGGGTGGCTACGTGCCGCCGATCAACCTGGTCGCGAAATTGCAGGTCCTGGCGGCCGGCAAGTAAGCCGGCGGCGGCTGCGGAGCTAACGTTCCAGCAGTTTCAGCTTGTCGGGCACGCCTTCCCATTCCTTGGCGTCTGCCGGCGCCTTGCCCATCTCGGTGATCACCGGCCATTTGCGCGACAGCTCGGCGTTCAGGGCCTTGTAGGCTTCCTGACCGGCGGGGATCTCTTCTTCTGAATAGATCGCCTCGACCGGGCATTCCGGCTCACACAGCGTGCAATCAATGCATTCATCCGGGTCGATGACCAGGAAATTGGGGCCTTCGTGGAAGCAGTCCACCGGGCAGACCTCCACGCAGTCCATGTATTTGCATTTGATGCATTGTTCGGTAACGACAAAAGTCATTGCAGTCCTCTTGGGGGCTATTCTGCCCTACCGGGCACGGCGGTTGAACTGAGTGAAGTGGTGGCTGTCCACTCCGGCGGTCCGATCTTCCAGAAAGCGGCGCAGCGTGTAGTCGGTGCTGGGGAAGGCAATGTCCGCCCAGGGCAACTCATCCGCCGTGACCAGCCTGGCATCGAGGCTCTCGGGCCCGGCGCCGATGTCCAGGTCCAGCAGGCGGGCGCGGAAAAACACATGCACCTGGTGAGCGGGTATGACATGCACGATTGTTAGCAGGGACAGGATCTCCACTTTGGCCAGGGCTTCTTCCTGGGCCTCGCGGGCCGCCCCTTGCTGCAGGGTTTCGCCGTTTTCGAGAAAACCCGCCGGCACGGTCCAGTATCCGACCCGCGGTTCTATAGCGCGCTTGCAGATCAGGATCCGGCCCTCGAATTCGGGCACGCAGCCGACCACGATCTTCGGGTTCTGGTAGTGGACGATGCCGCAGCTGTCGCAGACGAAGCGCGGCAACAAATCACCCTCAGGCACGCGCAAGCTGACCGGCGCGCCACAATCGCTGCAATATTTCATGATTTTAGTGAACCTGGTGCCCGGGGGGAGAATCGAACTCCCATGACCTTGCGGCCGGCAGATTTTGAGTCTGCTGTGTCTACCAGTTCCACCACCCGGGCGGGCAGTCAAAAACGGGGCGGGAGTGTAGCGCAGCAGGGCGTGGAAACAACACTGCGACGCTTTCCCGGCCTGGGGCATCTTAGGTAAGTACATGAGCAAACTGGCAGACCTGGTGGTGGGCGACGGCCTGCTTGCGGCGGTTCGGACCGGCGACCGCGACGCGGCCGGGCGGCTGTACGCCGCAGTCGCGGGCCCGGCCTATACGCTGGCGCGCCGCCTGGTCGGCCCGGCGGTGGCCGAGGATGTCCTGCAGGACAGCATGATCAGGATGTTCGCGGCGCTCGGCGGTTTTCGCGGCGAAGCGCCCTTTGGCAGCTGGCTGCGCCGAATCGTCGTCACCCAGTGCCTGATGCAGCTGCGCTCGCCCTGGCGGCGCGCCCGCGTTTACTGGGAGGATGTCGCGCAGTCCGCCGGTGAGCTAACAGATTCGACCGATCCGGCGCTTGCCGTCGACGCGGAGCGCGCGTTGCGGCGCCTGACACCGACTGCCCGGGCGGTGCTGTGGCTGCACGCGGTCGAGGGCTACTCGCACGCCGACATCGGCGCGCAGTTTGGCCGCAGCGAAAGTTTTTCCAAGACCCAGTTGGCGCGGGCGCTGCGGCGCCTGCGCGATGACCCAAACACCAGTCCTGAAGAATTGCTATGCCAGACCCCACCCAAATCCTGAGTCCCGCTGCCCAGCGCGAGTGGCCGGCGCCGTACGATTATGCGGCGTTTGAAGCGCGGGTTACCGCTGCGCGGCGGCGCGTGCTGGCTGGCCAGCGTGTCGGCGTTGCGACCCTGGCCGCGGTCAGCATTGCGGTGCTCAGCCTGCTGCTGGTGTCCGCGCGCCAGCGGCCCGCCCTGACTACCCCCGCCCTGACTACCGAGGCGGCCGCGATTGTCAGCACCGGAGCAACTCCCGGGGACGCAGCCTTGTCGACGGTCATGGATGAAAGCTGGCTGCGCCATTTGCCGCGGGAGCCGGCCGTTGCACGCGGGTCGACGCGCGCGCCGGTGGGAATGCTCCAGGACCGGATTGCCTGGCTGGATGATTCGCTGAGCGCCGCCTTGCAGGAGCAGGCCGCGCATGGCGAGGTGCTGCGCCTGCGCTCGGAGCGCGCCCAGCTGGTCGACGCGCTGGTGCGGGTTCGCTACGCCGAGCAGTTGGCCGTGCAATTCAATTAGTTTTTTGCTTACGCAACGGAGTATGAGTTCATGAAATCACCCATTTTGTTAGGTTTGTCGCTGCTGCTGGCCGGTGGAGCCGCCCTGGCGGCGACGCCAGCTATCCCTCCGGTACCGCCGGTTGCAGCGGCAGCGCCCATGGCGCCAGCCGCGCCGGTCAGCCCGGATGAGGCCGCCCAGCGGCTCGACCAGGCGCGCCAGCGGCTGGATGCCGCGGCCCGCGAAGTCGCCGAGCTGTCAATGCAGATGGGCGGCGGCGGTCCCGAGACGCGAGTTTTCGAGTTCCGCAGCGACGATCGCCGCCGCGCGATCCTGGGTATCCAGCTCGGTCAGGGTGGCGGCGACGATTCTAAGACCGGAGCCCGGGTGGTCGCGGTGAGTCCGGGGGGTCCCGCCGAGGCGGCAGGCCTCAAGAGCGGCGACGTGATCGTCGGCATCCAGGGTGTGGATCTGCGCGGCCGTGACAGCGCTGAGCGCGAACTGATGCAGCAGATGCGCGGCGTCGAGCCGGATCAGAAGGTCAAGCTGAAAGTGCTGCGCGCGGGCAAAGTGCAGGACTTCGAGGTCACCGCGCGCGGCGCGCCGCACGATCGGATGATGGCCCGCGGCGGCATGCCAGGTGGCATGGCCATGGGCATGGCGCAGGTGATGCCCGGCATGCCGCTGGGTATGGATGGCGAGGGCATGCCGGGCGTGGTCGGTGCGCTGCTCGGCCGGCCGGGCATGTTAGGCCTGGAACTGGCGACCCTGACGCCGAAGCTGGGACAGTACTTCGGGGTCGACAAGGGCGTGCTGGTCCTCAAGGCACCCGTAGCTAACAAACTGCGTATCGAAGAGGGCGATGTGATTCTTGCCATCGACGGCCGCGAGCCGAAGAGTTCCGCGCATGCCGCGGGCATCCTGCGCTCCTATCAGCAGGGCGAGAAAGTGAAACTGCGCGTGCAGCGCCAGCGCAAGTCCGTAACGCTCGATGGCGAGATCGCCTACCAGCACCGCGACTTCCCGGACCTGCATGGCGCACCGATGTCCCCGCCGCCGCCGGGTGGCATGGGCCCGATGCCCCCGCCGCCCGGCGCTGCCGTCCCGGGCAGCCCTGCGCCCCATATCCAGCAACGGATAGTGATCCGCACCAGCAAGGATGAAGAGCACACCTGAACGGCGAGCTGGCTGAGCCCGAGCGGAAGCCAGGCGGGCCGGATCACAAGCGGGTGATGCCGCGCGGCCGAATCCTATAAAGTCGCGGCCGTGCAAATCGAGGACTTCCATTTCGACCTGCCGCCGGAGCTGATCGCGCAGCGCCCCTTGCCCGAGCGCGCGGCCTCGCGCCTGCTGGCCGTCGAGGGCGGCTCGGGGGCACTCCGGGACCTTCATTTCACCGATTTGCCGACGCTGTTGCGGCCCGGCGACCTGCTGGTCTGCAACAACACGCGGGTCGTGCCGGCACGCCTGACGGCCCGCAAACCCACCGGCGGCGCGGTCGAGATCCTGCTCGAGCGCGTCGTCGACGACCGCCATGCCTGGGTGCAGATGCGCGCCAGCAAGGCGCTGCCGCCCGGCCTGGTGCTGACCAGCGCGGGCGGCCCGCTGCAGATCATCGAGCGGCAGGACGACCTGTTTTTATTAGCATTTCCGCAGCCGCCGCTGGACTACTGTGCCCGCCATGGCGCGGTGCCGTTGCCGCCGTATATCGCGCGGCCGGCGGATGACGCCGACGTCGATCGTTACCAGAGCGTCTTTGCGCGCGCGCCGGGCGCGGTTGCAGCGCCGACCGCGAGCCTGCATTTCGATGCCGCGCTGCTGGCGCGGCTGGCCGCGGCCGGCGTGCAGCGCGCCGAGCTGACGCTGCATGTGGGCGCCGGAACGTTTCAGCCTATTCGGGTCAGCCAGCTGAGCGAGCACCGCATGCATGCCGAATGGGTTGAGGTGCCGGCGGCCACGATCGCGGCCTGCCGCGCGACGCGCGCCCGTGGCGGCCGCGTGGTCGCGGTCGGCACGACGGTAGTGCGCGCGCTGGAGTCCGCGGCGGCGGCGGGGGGCGCGGCATTCCAGGGTGATACGCGGCTCTTCATCTATCCTGGCTACCGGTTCGCAGCCATCGACGCCATGATTACCAACTTTCATCTGCCGCAATCGACCCTGTTGATGCTGGTGTCGGCTTTTGCGGGCCGCGACCACGTGTTAGCGGCGTATCGTCATGCCGTGGCCGCGCGCTACCGGTTCTTCAGTTATGGCGACGCGATGTGGCTGACGCCGCACGCCGCCACGCCGGGGGGTGCATGAGCCTGCGCTGGCAATGCCTGGCGGTTGACGGCGCGGCGCGCCGCGGCCGCATAACCCTGGAACGGGGCACGATCGAGACGCCGGCCTTCATGCCGGTGGGCACCTACGGCAGCGTCAAGGCGATGACGCCCGAGGAACTGGTCGGCCTCGGCGCGGAGATCGTGTTAGGCAACACCTTTCACCTGATGCTGCGGCCGGGCGTCGAGACCATTGCCGCCCACGGCGGGCTGCATGAGTTCATGCATTGGTCGCGACCGATCCTGACGGATTCCGGCGGTTTCCAGGTTTTCAGCCTGTCCGAGCTGCGCAAGATTGACGAACAGGGTGTGCGCTTCCAGTCGCCCATCGACGGCAGCGCCGTGGAGCTGACGCCCGAAAAATCGATGGACGTGCAGCGCGCGCTGCGTTCGGACATTGTCATGGCCTTTGACGACTGCACGCCGTGGCCCGCGACCGGGGAACAGGCTGCCGCGTCGATGCGCCGTTCGATGCGCTGGGCGCAGCGTTGCCAGAGCCATTACTATCAGGCCGGCGCCGCGCCCGGCAATCTGTTCGGCATCGTCCAGGGCGGCATGTATCCGGACTTGCGCGCCGAGTCGCTCGCTGAGCTAACAAAACTGGATCTGCCGGGCCTCGCCATCGGCGGCCTGGCGGTCGGCGAGCCCGAGGAGCAGCGCCTGCAGGTATTGGACGCGCTGCTGCCGGCCATGCCGGCGGACCGCCCGCGCTACCTGATGGGCGTCGGGTTTCCGCACGACATCGTCAAAGCCGTGCTGCGGGGCGTCGATATGTTCGATTGCGTGATCCCGACCCGTCACGCGCGCAACGGGCACCTGTTCACGCGTCGCGGCACGATCAATATTCGCAATGCGGTGCATGAACGCGACACCGGGCCCATCGACCCGGGCTGCGAGTGCTACACCTGCCAGCACTATTCGCGCTCGTATCTGCGCCACCTGGATCGGTGCAAGGAAATGCTCGGATCGCGCTTGAATACCATCCATAACCTGCATTTTTACCTGCGCCTGATGGCCGAGATCCGAGCCGCCATCGAGGCGGGCCGCCTGAACCAGTTGGCCGCTGAGTTCCCTGTGGCATAATTACCGGCTATCCAAGGGCGAACTAACGCCTATCCGAGACAGGTGCACCTATGAGTTTCTTGATTCCTGAAGCCTATGCGCAGGCCGCCGGCGGGCCGGCGGGTACCGGCCAGATGCTGCAGCCATTCGTGCTGATGATCGTCTTCCTGGTGATCTTCTATTTCCTGCTGATCCGTCCGCAGCAGAAGAAGGCCAAGGAGCACCAGGCCATGTTAGCCAAGCTGGCGGCTGGCGATGAGTGCGTGACTGCCGGCGGCGTGCTGGGTCGCGTCGTCGAGGTTGGCGACGCGTTTGTCACGCTGGAAGTTGCCGACAATGTGCGCCTCAAGGTGCAACGATTTCAGATCACCCAGCTGGTGCCGAAAGGCACGCTCAAGAGCGCCTGATTCGCCTGTCGCAGGGCGCCATTTCTCCGGAATAAAATCTCCATGCTCGAATTTGCCCGTTGGAAATACTGGTTGGTCGCCGTTGTGCTGGTGGCCGCCGCCCTGATCGCGCTGCCTAACGTCTTCGGCGAGGACTACGCGCTGCAGGTCATCAAGCCGGCCGGCGAGAAGATCGACGATGCCAGCCGCGCCAGCATCGAGAGTTACCTGCGCGAGCAGAAGATTCCGCTCAAGAGCAGCTATGTCGAAGATGGCCGCTTGATGGTGCGGTTCGCGGATGGCGCCGCCCAGCTGCGCGCCCGCGATGCTGTTAACGAACATTTCCGCCGTCAGTTCAACACGGCGCTGTCGTATGCGTCGCGTGCGCCGGATGTGCTGCGCAACCTGGGGTTCCGGCCGATGCCGCTCGGCCTCGACCTGCGCGGCGGCCTGTATCTGCTATACCAGGTCGATGTCGGCGATGCCGTGCGCCAATTGTTAGACAGCTACGACCAGGACTTCCGGCGTGTGCTCGGCAAGAAGCAGCTGGCTTACGGCGAAATCACCATTGAAAAGTCCTCTGATTCGAATATTGAAGATCGTGTGGTCGTGGCACTGCCGGCGGGCGCCAACAGCGACGCGATGGTGACAGCCCTGAAGGAAATCCAGCCGGATCTCAGCTACAACGTCGACAACGCCGCCGCTGGCGCACGTATCGTTGCGTCGATGACCGCGGCGCAGATCGTGCAGCGCCAGGATGCCGCGATCCAGCAGAACCTCACGGTGCTGCGCAATCGCGTCAACGAGCTCGGCGTATCCGAGCCGATTGTGCAGCGCCAGGGCCGCGACCGCGTCGCCGTGCAGCTGCCGGGCGTGCAGAACGCCGCGGACGTCACTGCCTTGTTAGGCAAGGTCGCGACGCTGGAGTTCCGCCTGGTCGACACCGCCAACAGCGCCCAGGAAGCAGCGACCCGCGGCCGTGTGCCGCTGGGTTCGAAGTTGTATACCAACACGAACAGCGGCGCGCCGGTGCTCTTGAAGCGCGACATCATCGTCACCGGCAGCCAGCTCACTGATGCCACTTCCGCCACCACCCAGGACGGGCCGGCGGTCTCGGTGAAGCTCGATTCCGCCGGCGGCGACGAAATGCTTGCGGTGACGCGCCGGCATGTCGGCGATCCGATGGCGGTGGTCTTCCTCGAGACCCGCAAGGAGACTGTCGACGTCAACGGCGAAAAAGTCTCGCGCACCGTCAAGGATGAGAAGGTCATCAACCAGGCGACCATTCGCGGCGTGTTCGGCAACAACTTCCAGATCACCGGGCTGAGCGTCAACGAGGCCAATGAGCTGTCGCTGTTGCTGCGGGCCGGAGCGCTGGCGGCGCCGATTTCCGTGGTCGAGGAGCGGGTGGTCGGCCCGTCGCTCGGCCAGGACAACATTGAAAAAGGCGTCAAGGCTCTGGTCATTGGCATGCTGATGCTGTTCGTGTTCATGGCGGTGTACTACAAGACCTTCGGCCTGGTTGCGAACCTCGTGTTGTTAGCTAATATCGTGCTGCTCGCGGCCCTGCTGACCATGTTCAAGGCGGCGCTGTCGCTGCCCGGCATCGCCGGCATGGTGCTCACGGTCGGCATGGCGGTTGATGCGAACGTGCTGATCTACGAGCGTATCCGCGAGGAATTGCGCAACGGGGTCACGCCGCAGAAGGCTATTGTCAGCGGCTTCGAAAAGGCCTTCTCGGCCATCGCCGACTCCAACGTCACGACCCTGATCGCGGGCATCGTTCTGTGGGTGTATGGCACCGGCCCGATCCGCGGCTTCGCGGTGGTCCTCTCGTTAGGTATCGTGACTTCGATGTTCACCTCGTTGCTGGGCAGTCGCGCCCTGCTGACCCTGATGTACGGCGGCGCGCGCCGCCCGACCCATCTTTCCATCTGACCCATCAGCTAACACGGATATTCAACCATGGAATTTTTCAAACCCAACACCCGTGTTGCGTTCATGGGAAAACGCAAATTGTGGTACGGGCTGTCGGGAGCCTTGATTCTGGGGTCGTTGCTGTCGCTGGGTTTTCGCGGCCTGAATCTCGGCATCGATTTCACCGGTGGTACGACCATCGAAGTGAATTTCCCGGTCGAGCCCAATCTCGATCAGATTCGCCAGGGACTCGTGGCGCGCGGCTATGTCGAGCCGCAGGTGCAGAATTTTGGCAGCACACGCGACATCCTGGTGCGCCTGCCGCCGCCCGACAAGGTGAAGGACAGCAAGACCATGCGCGGCGATGTCGAGGCGGTGGCGCTGGCGTTCAGCAAGAGCGCCGAGGTACGCCGCGTCGAAGTCGTCGGCCCGCAGGTCGGCAAGGATCTGCGCAACAGCGCCATCTGGTCGCTGGTCTATACGATGGTGTTCATTTTCGTCTACGTCGTGTTCCGTTTTCACAACTGGCGATTGCCGCTCGGCGCCATTCTCGCGGCGCTGCACGATCCGATCATCGTGCTGGGATTTTTCTCCGTGACCGGGATGGCATTCGACCTGTCGGTGGTCGCGGCGGTGCTCGCGGTCATTGGCTATTCCCTGAACGATACCGTGGTGGTGTTCGACCGGATCCGCGAACGCTTCCACGCTGAAAAACGCGTTGCCGCTCTCGATATTCTCAACCAGTCGATCAACCAGACGCTGTCGCGCACCATCATGACCAGCGCCACCACCCTGATCGTGGTCGTGGTGCTGTTTTTGTTAGGCGGACCAGTGTTGCTGGGCTTTTCCACGGCACTGATCATCGGCATCGTGGTCGGCACCTATTCCTCGATCTACATCGCCAGCGCGGTGGCCCTCGACACCGGGCTGCGCTTCGAACACCTGTTTCCGCGCGAAGACCGAAAGGTGATTGACGCGATGCCATGATGGAGTGGCTGGCGGGCACCGGGGCGCGTGACGCTTAGGCGGCGGTGGCGCCCGGGCGCTTGCCTTGGCCCGGTGAAGCGCCTACGCTCCTGTTTTCCGCAGGAGCAAAACGAATGGCTAACGTCGGTCTTTTCGCCCGTAAATCCGTCGCGCAGGTCCAGCAGGAGTTCGGCTCCGGTGAACTGAAGCGCAGCCTGAGCGCCGCTAATCTGGTGAGCCTGGGCATCGGTTGCATCATCGGCGCGGGCATCTTCGTGCTGACCGGAAATGCCGCGGCCAATTTTGCTGGTCCCGGCGTGATGTTGTCGTTCGTGCTCGCAGGCGTGGCCTGCGCGTTCGCGGGGCTCTGTTATGCGGAGCTCGCCTCAACGATTCCAGTCGCAGGTTCTGCTTACTCCTATTCCTACGTGACCATGGGCGAGGGCATCGCCTGGGTCATGGGCTGGCTGCTGCTGCTCGAGTACGGTGTGGCCGCATCGACGGTCGCATCCGGCTGGACCGGCTATGTGACCAGCCTGCTCAAGGATTTCGGTTTGGTTATTCCCGAGCAGCTCACGACTTCGACGCTGCAATACCAGGACGGTGCGCTGCAGGCCGTCCCCAGCATCAACCTGGTCGGCGCCGCCGGCATCATGGCCGTGACCCTGCTGCTGGTGCGCGGCGTGCGCGAATCGGCGCAGGTCAACAACATCATCGTCGGCATCAAGCTAACAGTGTTGGTGGTATTCATCGCCGTCGGCGTGTTCTATATCGATCCCGCCAACTGGCACCCCTTCATCCCCGAGAATGAGGGTGGCTTCAAGTACGGCATGTCGGGTGTGGTGCGTGCGGCGTCGATCATCTTTTTCGCCTATGTCGGTTTCGAGGCCGTGTCGACCGCCGCCGGCGAGGCGCGCAATCCGCAGAAAGACCTGCCGATCGGCATACTGGGTTCGCTGGCGGTCTGTACCGTTCTGTACATCGTTGTTGCGGCTGTGATGACCGGCGTGGTGCCGTTCCGGGAACTGGCGGGCGGCGCGCCGATCGCGATCGCGATCGATCGCATGAATCCGGCTTGGGCGGTCGTGCCCTGGGGTTTGACGGAATCGGGGACTCTCAACCTGTTATCCATGCTGATCAAGATCGGCGCATTTACCGGACTGACGTCGGTGATGCTGGTGCTGATCTACGGCCAGACCCGCGTGTTTTACCAGATGGCGAAGGATGGCTTGCTGTCGCCGATATTCTCGCGCATCAATCAGAAATACCACACGCCGGCGACCGGTACCCTGCTGTTAGGCGCGATCATTGCGATCGCCGCGGCGGTGCTGCCGCTGAATGTCCTCGGTGACATGGTCAGCCTGGGAACCGCCGTGGCTTTCGCGATGGTCTGCATGAGCGTCATGTACCTGCGCAAGCGCAATCCGGAGCTGGTGCGGCCGTTTCGCGTGCCCTGGTATCCGCTGACCCCGATCCTGGGCGTGATTTCCTGCGCGCTGTTCATGATCGTGCCGATCCTGCTCGACATCATGTCCAAGGCGTTCAATTACGACATCCTCGGCGCGATCGTTGGCAATCCCGGTGACGTGACCAGCGATCCGGTGGCGCTGTGGCTGCTGGTCGGTTACGCACTGTTAGGTGTCGTGGTGTACACCTTCTACAGCGCGAAACACTCCAAGCTGCGCAATCCGGGCAAGTAACCAGGCCGCTGACTCATGGCGCAGCACGACCGGCGGCTCGCGAACCGCATTCTGTTCGGCCTGGCGTTCGGCGCGCTGGCCGGCGCGCTGGTGCTGCTCACGGGCGGCATGTTCCCGGGTTTGCTGGAAGGCTCGCGCTGGCTGGCCAGGAACATCTTCGACCCGCTCGGCCAGGTGTTCCTGCGGATGCTGTTTTTCGTCGTCATACCGCTGGTATTCGCGTCGCTCGCGTTAGGCGTCGCGCAACTCGGCGATATCTCCAGGCTCGGGCCGCTGGCCGGGCGCACCTTCAGTTTGTTCTTCGTCAACATGTCGATCGCGGTGGCTCTCGGCATGATCACCATGAACGTGCTGCAGCCAGGCATGTCTCTCGATGCCGAGACGCGCATGCAGCTGGTGGCCGAGTATGGTGGCGATGCGCAGAAGCACATCGCGACGCAGTCGGCACAGCCCCGGATCGATCCCACGGGTCTGGTCGACATGTTCATGCCGCGCAATCTGTTCGGCGCATTTATCGGCAGCGATCGCGGCAAGCTGGGCGAGATGCTGCCGCTGATCCTGTTCGCGATCCTGTGCGGGGCCGCGGCGATCAAGATGGGCGACAGGCGGCGCGGGCAGTTCACATCGGGCCTAGAGGTCGTTAATGAACTGATGACCGGGATCGTGCACTTCGCGTTGCGGCTGGCGCCCTATGCGGTGCCCGCGATGATCTTCAGCGTGGTGGTCAAGATCGGCTGGCAGATCCTGGTGGCGCTCGGACTGTTTTTCATCGGCTGCTTTGTCGTCATGCTGCTGCACCTGTTCGGCACCATGTCGCTGTGGATCCGGCTGCTGACCAAGTTCAAGCCGCTGGATTTCTGGGAGCGGGCGCGCCCCGCGCTGGTGACCGCATTTTCCACCAGCTCGAGCAGCGCCACGCTGCCGGCCGCGCTGGCGGTCGCGCGCGAGGATCTCGGCCTGCGGCCCAGCGTCGCCGGATTCGTGCTGCCGCTCGGCACCACGATGAACATGGCGGGTACCGCGCTTTACGAAGGTTGCGTGGTGCTGTTCGTGGCGCAGGTGTTCGGCGTCGATCTCGGCTTTGTCCAGCAGCTGACGCTGCTGCTGCTCGCCGTGTTAGGTGCGGTGGCGGTCGCCGCCATACCCGGCGGCTCGCTGCCGATCATCGCGGGCCTGCTGATTTCGTTCGGTATTCCGGCCGAAGGCATCGGCATCGTGTTAGGCGTGGACCGCCTGCTCGACATGACCCGCACCATGGTGAACGTCGGCGCAGACCTGGTGACCACCGCGGTGGTCGACCGATTTGAAAAGAACTGAGACCAGAGACGGAAAGACAAGGCTGAAGAGAGGGGGTCGTGGCGCGGTCTATGCGCAGATCCGAAAGGCAGGCTCCCACTCGCGCGCCCTTCGGGTGCCCTCGTTCGGGCTACTCGCTTGGACACATTCGCGCACCTCGAGTCCATCGCCTCATCGACCGCGCTCGAATACGCGGTATCGTCACACCTGCCGCTGGCTCATACGGCGCGCGGTGGAGGCTGCTCGTCGAAATAGCGCGGTGGGCGCGCCGCGCCCTAACTCGGCGCGCTCCAGGTTGCTGCCTTTCGGATCTGCGCACAGCCCGAGCCATCAATACAACATCACTTCGCCGAATTCTTGGCGCTCGGTTCTCGACTATTGAGATCGCGCGAACCGGGGCCTGTAGCCGGATACCTGTCTCAGCCGCCGATAGCCGCGCAAAACATGTGACTTGGCGCGTTTTTCGGCCGTGATCTAACAGTCTAGATCACGCTGCCGATGTCCGTCTCGCGCAGGCTCGCCGGCGTCAATGGCGCGATCAGCTGCACCATTTCCTTGAACAGCTTGGCCGGCGCCGCAATGATGTTGCCGCCCTGCGTGTAGGGCGCGCCGGTCAGCGTGCCCACGAGACCGCCGGCCTCCTGGATGAGCAGCGTACCGGCGGCGGTATCCCAGGCCTTGAGTCCGATTTCCCAGAAACCATCGACGCGGCCTGCGGCCAGCCAGGCAAGATCGAGCGACGCGCAGCCCGGCCGGCGCACGCCGGCGGCCTTTTGCATGATGCCTTTCAGCATCGCGAGGTAATCGTCCAGGTAATCCGCGTCGGCGCGATACGGAAAGCCGGTGGCAATCAGCGCGCCTTCCAGTGTCAGCTGCTTGCTAACACGGATCTTCTTGCCTTCGAGCTGCGCACCGGCGCCGCGCGAGGCGGTAAAGAACTCCTGGCGCATGACATCGAGCACCACGGCCGCTTCCAGGCGGCCGCGCACCTCGGCGGCGATCGACACCGCGAAGGTCGGGAAACCGTGCAGGAAGTTGGTGGTACCGTCCAGCGGGTCGATGATCCAGCGAACTTCGCTCGCGGGATTGCCGCTGGCGCCGGATTCTTCCGCCAGGAAGGCGTGGTCCGGGTACAGCTTCAGGATGTTATCGATGATCTCGCGCTCGGCGGCGCGATCGACCTCGCTGACGAAGTCGTTGCGGCCCTTGGAGGCGACGTCCAGGCTGTCGAGGCGGCCGAGGCTGCGCAGGATCACTTCGGCCCCGGCGCGCGCGGCGCGCTGGGCAAGATTCAGGAGCGGTTGCATGATGACAAAGAGCGTGGGATTACAGACGTTAGAATAGCACGCGATGAAAACCGTAGCCGACGCCCCGATCCGCATTGTCCTGGTAGCGACCTCGCACCCGGGAAATATCGGCGCGGTCGCGCGTGCCATGAAGAACATGGGTCTGAAGGACCTGGTGTTAGTCAGGCCGCGGCTGTTTCCGCACGAGGATGCGACTGCGCGCGCCTCGGGCGCGGACGATGTGCTGGCGCAGGCCCGGGTCGTGGACAGCGTGGCCGAGGCGATCGCTGATTGCGGCCTGGTGGCCGCGACCACCTCGCGCGAACGCGACCAGAATAAACGAGTGCTGGATGTGCACGAAGCTGCGCTGGAGCTGGTGCGTGAATCAGCGCGAGGCCCGGTTGCGATCCTGTTTGGCAACGAGCGCTCGGGTCTTGCCAACGAGGAGATCGCCGCGGCGCGGCTGCTGCTGCGCATCCCGGCCAATCCGGACTATGCCTCGCTCAACATCGCCATGGCGGTGCAGCTTGTTAGCTACGAGATCTACCGCGCGCGCGGCGCGGCGGTCGAGGCGCCGCCCAATCCGGTGCCGCTCGCCACCGGCGACGAAATGGCGCAGCTGTTCGAGCACTGGGAAACCGTCATGAACGAGGTCGAGTTCCGCGACCGCACCGCCTCCGGCATCCATTTGATGAACCGCGTGCGGCGCTTCCTGCTGCGCGCCGAGCTCGATAAAAATGAAGCTAACATCCTGCGCGGCTTTCTGACCTCGATCCAGAACAAGCGCCGCCCGGCCGGCCGGAGCTGAAGCGGCATGAACGCGCCCATTTACCTCGACCATGCCGCCAGCACGCCACTCGCGCCGGAGGTGCTTGCCGTCATGCAGGCGGTGCTGGGCGAATCCGGTGATTTTGGCAACCCCAGCTCTGTCGCGCATGTGTATGGCCGTGCCGCGGCCGCGCGGGTCGCGCTGGCGCGCGGGCAGCTGGCGCGTTTGTTAGGTGCGCAGCCGGACGAGCTGGTGTTCACCTCCGGCGCGACCGAATCCAATAACCTCGCGATCCAGGGCGTGGCGCGGGCGCAGCGCGCCAGCCCGGGACACATCCTGATCTCGCGCATCGAACACAAGTCGGTGCTCGATCCCTGCGCCGAGCTCGAGCGCCAGGGCTGGTCGGTCACCCGGGTCAAACCAGAGCCGGACGGCCGCGTCAGCGCGGCGGCCATCATGGCCGCACTCCGGCCGGACACCGTGCTGGTCAGCCTGCAGCTGGCTAACAGCGAGACCGGCATGCTGCAGCCGGTGGCGGAGGTCGCGGCGCTGTGCAGCGCCCGCGGCGTGCTGGTGCACAGCGACGCCTCGCAGGCGCTGGGCAAGATCCCGCTTGATGTCGTGGCGCTGTCGGTCGATTTCCTGTCCTGCACCGCGCACAAGATCTACGGCCCCAAGGGCATCGGCGCGTTGTGGGTGCACCCGGCCGCGCGCGCGCGCCTGCGGCCGCTGTTGTTAGGCGGCGGGCAGGAGCGCGGCCTGCGCTCCGGTACGCTCGCGACGCACCAGATCGCCGGTTTTGGCGCGGCCGCCGAACTCGCCGGCGCGCGGCTCCGCGCCGACGCGGCGCAGCTCGGCGAGCTGACGCTGCAGCTGTACGGGCGCCTGCAGGCGCTGCCGGAGGTGTTCCTGAACGGCACGCTGGACAACCGCCTGCCCGGTATCATCAATTTTTCCTTTGCCGGGGTGGAGGGCGAGAGCCTGCTGGCGCGGCTGCCGGGCATCGCCGTGGCCACGGGTTCGGCCTGCATGTCCGCCAGCGCCGAGCCCAGCTACGTGCTGCGGGCGCTGGGACGCGATACCGAGCTCGCCCAGAGCTCGCTGCGGTTCAGCCCTGGTCGGGCCACCCGGCGCGAGCATATCGAGGCAGCCGCCGACCAGGTCATCGAGGCGGTCCAGAGCCTGCGCGCCCTTGCGGGCCCGCTGCCGCCGCCGCAGGCACCGTGGCGGGAAGGTAGGGCGGGACAGCGCTCCCAGGGCACCGAAGCCATTTTCCATATCGCGGTGTCCCAGGCCGGGGTCGTGACGGCCGCACGGGTCTCGATTTACGGTTGCCCCGATACTGCCCGCACGGCGGCGTGGCTCGTGGAGCAGCTTCCCGGCAGGAACCTCGAGAACCTGCTTCCGGGCGCGCCGACCGACTGGCTTGAAAACCGGCAGATTCCGCGCGAAAAGCTCGGAAAACTGCTGGTTCTGGAAGACGCCCTGCGCAACTGCTTGGTAGACTAACTGCACATGAGCATCCAACTGACCCCGGCTGCCGCCGAGCGTGTCCGCAATTTCATCGCCTCCCGGGGCCAGGGCCTGGGTTTGCGTCTCGGGGTGCGTAAAACAGGCTGCAGCGGCTTTGCCTATGTCATCAACTACGCTGACAGCCAGGAACCCGGCGATATCGTGTTCGAAGACTCGGGCCTCAAGGTGTTTGTCGACCCCGCCAGCCTGCCGTTGATCGACGGCACCACCGTAGACTTCGTCAAACAGGGCCTAAACGAGGCATTTCGCTTCAAGAATCCCAATGTGAAGGGCGAGTGCGGTTGCGGCGAGAGCTTCAATATCTAGCGTTCGAGTCTCCCCGGGCCCTAAAAACACCTTGCGGCTCAAATACTTCCATCCGTTTTAGTTTGCTGAGTAGGCCGTGAAGCCGTTAAAATCCGCCGCTTTTTGACCCCCAGCGGAGAGGATTTCATTATGGCGCTAGAGCGCACTTTTTCCATCGTCAAGCCGGACGGCGTGGCGCGCAACCTGATTGGCGAGGTCTATCGCCGTTTTGAACAAGCGGGCCTGCGCGTGGTCGCAGCTCGTATGGTTCATTTATCGCAGCGCGAGGCCGAGGGCTTCTATGCCGTGCATCGCGAACGCCCGTTCTTCAAGGACCTGGTCAAGTACATGACCTCGGGCCCGGTGATGCTGCAGGTGCTGGAAGGCGACAATGCCATCGCCAAGAACCGCGAGATCATGGGCGCCACCGATCCGAAGAAGGCTGCCCCCGGCACGATCCGCGCCGATCTCGCCCAAAGCATCGAAGCTAACACCGTGCATGGTTCCGACGCAGCGGAAACGGCTGCGGTCGAAATCGCGTACTTCTTCCGCAGCACGGAGCTCTGTCCGCGCGCCTGAGTGCCCGCGGATCCAGCCATGATCGACCCGGCCGCACAACTTCGCACTAACCTGCTGGGTCTGCCGTGTGCCGAGCTCGAGACCCTGGTCGGCGAGTTCGGCAGCAAGCCGTTTCGCGCGCGCCAGCTGATGAGCTGGATGTACAAGCGCGGCGTGGATGATTTTGACCAGATGACCGATCTGGCAAAGGACTTCCGCACCGTGTTAGCCGAACGCGCCGAGATCCGGGTTCCGGAAATCGTTTCGTGCAAGGATTCCGCCGATGGCACGCGCAAGTGGCTGCTGCGCGCGGACGCCTCGCAGGCCTTTGAAACTGTCTGGATCCCGGAGCCGGATCGCGGCACGCTGTGCATTTCCTCGCAGGTCGGCTGTGCGCTCGACTGCTCCTTCTGTTCGACCGGGCAGCAGGGCTTCAATCGCAATCTGTCCGCAGCGGAAATCGTCGGCCAGGTGTGGCTCGCGAATCGCGAGCTGGGCTGGACGTCCGGCGACAACCGCCGCATCACGAACGTGGTGCTGATGGGCATGGGCGAACCACTGGCCAATTACCGCAACGTGATACCGGCGGTGCGCCTGCTGATGGACGATTTCGGATTTGATATCTCGCGCCGGCGCGTCACGCTCTCGACCTCGGGGCTGGTGCCGCAGATCTACAAGCTGGCCGAGGATGTCAACTGCGCGCTGGCGGTGTCGCTGCATGCGCCGGACGATGCATTACGCAACCAACTCGTGCCCATCAACCGCAAGCATCCGATCGCGGAATTGTTAGCTGCCTGCTGGCACTATCTGGATGAGCAGAATGGCCGCAGTGTGACCTTCGAATACGTGATGCTGGACGGCGTCAATGACTCGCCGGCGCAGGCGCGGGCGCTGGCAAAACTGCTGCGCGGCCATCCCGCCAAGGTGAATCTGATTCCGTTCAATCCGTTTCCGGGCAATCAATTCCGCCGCTCGCCTGCGCCGGTGATCGCGAGTTTTCGCGACGAGCTGCTGCGCGCGGATGTCATGGCCACGATCCGCAAGACCCGCGGCGATGATATCGACGCGGCCTGCGGCCAGCTGGCGGGCCAGGTCAAGGATCGGACCAAGGTGCGTCTTGGTGACAAAGTCATACAGGTGAGCGTGCAATGAAAAGTGTCAGCTGCTGTTACGCCCCGGCCATCGCGCTGGGCCTGGCCCTCGCAACCATGGGCTCATTTGCCGCGGATCCCACGCCGACCGGCCCACTGGATTCGAGTGGCGCGTCGGCCGCGAACCTGCAACTGGGCATTTCCTATATGCAGCAGGGCAATCTGTCGCTGGCGCGCGAGAAGATCGACAAGGCCTTGAAGCAGGACCCGAAGAACCCGGACGCTCGCACGGCTGCTGCGATGCTGGAAGAGCGGCTCGGCAATCTGCGCAAGGCCGAAGAACAACACCGTGCGGCGATCCGCCTGGGTCCCGGACGCCCGGAGCTCAGCAACAATTACGCCGTGTTCCTGTGCCGCACCGGCAAGTACAAGGAAGGCGTCAAGATGCTGGTGGCGGTCGCTGCTAACAAGCTGTATCCGACTCCGTACGCGGCCTTTACCAACGCGGGCGTTTGTGCCCGCGCGGACAAGCAGGTCGACGTGGCCGCTGGCTATTTCCGCCGCGCGCTGCAGGAACGCCCGAATCATGCCGAAGCGGTGGTGCAGCTGGTGGATCTGGAAGTCAGCCGCGGCCGGCTCCCCGAGGCGCGCGCGCAGGTTGACCGATTTCTGAGCGCCTTCATCGCTGATCCGGACGTGTTGCTGAGTTGTGTGCAGGTGGCGCGCGCGCAGGCTGACAAGATCGCCGAAGAGCGTTGTGGCCGGCGTTTGCGCACCGATTTTGCCGGCTCCGCTGCCGAGCGTCGCCTGCAGGCGATGAGCCCGCGTACTTGAGATCGTCGCCAGGATTGTCAGTGTCATGAGTACCGAAGCTGAAGCCACGCCGGGAGATTCTGCCGCAGCGCATGCCGCCGCGGCGGCCGAGCAGCCCGGATTCGGCGCGCGACTGCGCAAAGCGCGTGACGGCACCGGCCACACCGTGGCGGAGGTCGCGGACAAACTGCATTTCGACGCGCGCGTCATCCAGGCGCTCGAGAACGAGGACTTGCCGGCGATGGGCGCCGCTGTCTATGCGCGCGGCCACCTGCGCCGCTATGCCGAGTATCTGAATCTGCCGGCGCCCGAGCTGGTCGCGCAGTACGAGCTGCGCAAGGATCACCCGGGCTACGTGCCTGATCTCACCCGCATCGCGAAAGCGGAACGGCCGCACGACCCTAACAGGGCGCTGCGCTGGGTGTATGTGGTGGCAGCGGGCGTGATCGGCCTGTTTGCGGTCTGGTGGGTATTGCAGAGCCCGCGCGGCGCCGCCAACCCCCCGGCGGCAACGCTGCCAGCCGCGGCGCCGGCAGCCGAGACCCTGCAAGCGCCCGCGTCACCGCCGTTGTCCGGCGCCGCGAGTCCCAATTTGGCGCCCGCCGGCGCAATCACAGCGCCGGCGCCCGCGGCCGAGCCGGCCCGCGCGGCCGATGCCAAGATCGTCAAGCTGGGTTTTCGTACCCAGGCCGAGTGCTGGGTCGAGGTCTACGACAAAGAGGGTCGGCAGCTGTTTTTTGACCTGGCCCGGCGTGGCACGCGCCAGGACGTCGCCGGCGCCGGGCCGCTGCGCCTGGTGTTAGGTAACGCGCCGGCCATCCGCTTCGAGCTCGCCGGCAGGGAACTGACCGTGCCGGCCGCGTTGCAGCGCAAGTCCACGGCGTTCATTACCATCTCCGCAGACGGTCGCATCGAGCAGGCCCGATGAGCCAGGTCCTGCAACCGGTCCGCGGCATGAAAGACGTGCTGCCCGGGGAGATTGGCCTGTGGCAGAAGCTCGAGCGCACTGCCGCAGACTTGTTAGCCAGCTACGCCTACGCGGAGTTCCGCGTGCCAGTGCTCGAGCACACGGAACTTTTCAAGCGCGCGATCGGCGAGTACACGGATGTGGTCGAGAAGGAGATGTATACCTTCGTCGACCAGGGCCGCGACGGCGATGGCGCCAGCCTCACGCTGCGCCCGGAAGCAACTGCCGGCATGGTGCGCGCGCTGATTTCCAACGGCATGCTGCGCGGCGCGCGCCACAAGATCTGGTGCACCGGCCCGATGTTCCGCCACGAGCGGCCCCAGGCCGGGCGTTTTCGCCAGTTTCACCAGATCGACGTCGAGGCGGTCGGCTTTCCGGGGCCGGATGTCGATATCGAGCTGATCGCGCTGAGCGCACGGTTGTGGCGCTTGTTAGGCATCGAGGGGCTGGCGCTGCAGGTCAATTCGCTGGGCACCCCCGCCGCACGGCGCGACTATCGCGAACTGCTGCAGCAGTATTTCGCGGCGCACGAAAGCGCGCTGGATGCCGACAGCCGCCGCCGCCTGTCGGGCAATCCACTGCGTATCCTCGACTCCAAGAATCCGGCGCTGCAGGAGCTGATCAGTGCGGCGCCGGTGCTGACCGAGCATCTCGATCCGGAGTCGCGCGAGCACTTTGCGGCACTGCGCGGCGCGCTGGATGAACTGGGTATCGCCTATCGCGTGAATCCGCGCCTGGTGCGTGGCCTCGACTACTATTCACGCACGGTGTTCGAGTGGACCACGACCGCTTTGGGTTCGCAGGATGCAGTGTGTTCCGGCGGCCGCTATGATGGCCTGATCGAACAGCTGGGCGGCGAGGCCACGCCGGCGATCGGTTTTGCGATGGGCGTCGAGCGCCTGGTGACGCTGATGAAGAATTCCGGCGCCAGTGCGCCGGCCGGCGCGCCGGATGTTTATCTGGTGGCGCAGGGCGATGCGGCGCAGCGGCGCGGGCTCGGCCTCGCCGAGCAGTTGCGCGATGCCATTCCCGGATTGAAGGTTGAAACGAACCTGGGTGGCGGGAATTTCAAGGCGCAGTTCCGCCGCGCGGATCGCAGCGGTGCGCGTCTCGCGCTGATCCTGGGTGATGACGAATTACAACGCGGCGTCGCAGGGCTGAAGCCGCTGCGGTCCGCGGATGGCGGTGCGCCCGCGCAGCAGCAGGAAGTGCCGCTGCGGGAAATCGCCAATTCATTGCGTGTTGCGCTGGCAGCTGACAATTTTTGAAGGAGAATCTGGTGGAAGACGAGTATTACAACGAACAAGAACAGTGGGAACGGGTCAAGGCCTGGGTCCGGGAGAACGTGCTCTGGGTGGTCGCGGGCATCGCCATCGGCGCCGCGGCGCTGTCGGGCTGGCGCTGGTGGACCGAGCGTCAGGAGACGCGCGCGGTCAGCGCCTCGGTGCGCTATGGCGAAGCGCTCGATGCATTTTCGCGCGCCGATGCCACCCGCGCGCTGACGGTCATCGACGAGTTGCGCAAGGAATACGCGGATTCGCCCTACGCGGATCAGGGCGACCTGGCGGCGGCGCGCTCTTTTGTCGAAAACAATGAACTCGACAAGGCGATCGAACGTCTGACCCGGGTGATGAATGCTTCCAAGGATCCGCAGTTGCGCATGGTTGCCAGGTACCGCCTGGTGCGCGTACTGATGGCGCAGGCCAGGCTCGATCAGGCGCAGGCCACCTTCCCGGTGGAAACCGGCGCCTTTGCCGCGCGCTTCCAGGAACTGCGCGGTGACCTGTTGTTAGCCAAGGCCGATCGGCCGGGAGCCTTGCGCGAGTACCTCGCCGCCAAGGCGCTCGAGTCCGCCCCGGACGGCGACGTGACGCTCGACATGGCGGGCCTCGATCTCAAGATCAGCGACTTGCGCGCGGATGGCGTGGCCGAGGCCGCCCCGGCTGCAGCGGCTCCTGTCGCGCCGATGGCTGGTTGAGCACGGCATGTCCATGTCAGGAGCAGGCAAGATGAATCGATACGGCGTTGCTTTGTTAGCAGCCCTGGCGCTGGTCGCCTGTTCCAAGGATCGCAAGGGCAAGGAAGATCCGCCGGCCGAGCTGGTCAAATTCACCGCTACCGTGCGCGTCGATCGGGTCTGGCAGGCCGGCATCGGCGGCGACAAACCCGTGATGCGGCTTGGCCTGGGCGTGGGTACGTACGGCGAGCGCGTCTACGCCGCCAGTCCCGACGGCGACGTCGGCGCATTTGATCTCAAGTCCGGCCGTGCCCTGTGGCGCACCAAGACCAAGGCTTCGTTAGGCGGCGGGACCGGGGCGGGCGCCAGCCTGGTCGCAGTCGGCTCGCGCGACGGCGAGGTACTCGCGTTGGATGCGGACACTGGCGCGGTGCGCTGGCGTGCCACGGTCAGCGGCGAAGTGCTGTCAGCGCCGGCGGTGGCCGACACCGTGGTCGTCGTGCGCACGGTCGATGGCAGGCTGTACGGTTTTGCGGCCGCCGATGGCAAGCTGCTGTGGAACGAGGAACAACAGGTGCCGCGCCTGACGTTGCGCGGCGCGGCGCGCCCGGTCATCGTCGGCGATACCGTGATCTGCGGCTTTGATAACGGCCGCGTGCTGGCCCTGAACCTCGCGGATGGCGCGGTGGTCTGGGACATCGCGGTGGCGACGCCACGCGGCCGCAGCGAACTGGAGCGCCTCAACGATATCGACTCGCAGGTCCGTGTGTTAGGTGACGATCTGTACGTGGTCGGCTTCCAGGGCCGCGCCGCGATGCTGGCGCGGGATTCGGGGCAGATCTGGTGGTCGCGGGACCTGTCGAGTTTCCGTGGACTGGATGTGGATGACGAGCAGGTCGTGGTGTCGGTCGCGGACGGCGAGCTGGTCGCGCTGCAGCGCCGCACCGGCGTCGAGATCTGGCGCAACAGTTCGCTCAAGCGCCGTTCCCTCAGCTCGCCGACGCTGTTAGGCAGACTGGTGGCGGTGGCCGATTTCGAAGGCTATGTGCACTGGTTCGACAAGCGCGATGGCAAGCTGGTGGCGCGCACCTCGGTCGGCGACCGGGTCAGCAATCCGCCGGTGGCCGTCGGTGGCATGCTGCTGGTCATGGACGACAAGGGTGGTATTGCGGCGTTTCGCCCGCAGATTCCCGCCAGCGAGGCCGCGCCGGCCGCCGCGCCGGCGCCCGCGCCACCGTCGGGTGGCTGATGCTTCCGGTCATAGCGCTGGTCGGCCGGCCTAACGTCGGCAAGTCCACGCTTTTCAATCGCCTGACGGTAAGCAACGATGCAATCGTTGCCGATGTCCCCGGTGTCACGCGCGACCGCCAGTATGGCTATGGCCGCCTCGGTTCGCGCGCCTGCGTGATCGTCGATACCGGCGGGCTGGTCGACAAGCCGGTCGGTATCGAAACCGAAATGCGCATCCAGACCGAGCGCGCGATCGCCGAAGCCGATGTGCTGGTGCTGGTCACCGACGCGCGCAGCGGCCTCACGCACCAGGACCAGGCCTGCGCGCAGCTGCTGCGGCGCTCGGGCAAGCCGGTGCTGCTGGCAGCTAACAAAGCCGAGGGTGCAGACCGCGACATGGCGGCGGCGGATTTCCAGGTGCTGGCGCTGGGCACGCCGTACGCGATCTCGGCGACCCATGGCAGCGGCTGCAGGGAATTGCTCGAGCTGGCGCTCGAAGCCGCGCCGCCGCGCGAGGCGGAAGAGGCTGAATCCGACCAGCAGGCGATACGCGTTGCGGTGATCGGCCGGCCTAATGTCGGCAAATCCACGCTGGTCAATCGCCTGATCGGCGATGAGCGCGTGATTGCGAGCGACATCCCGGGCACCACGCGCGACAGCATCTTTGTGCCGTTCGAGCGTGACGGCCGGCGCTTCGTGCTGATCGACACCGCCGGCGTGCGGCGCCGCTCCAAGGTCGACGACATGATCGAAAAAGCCAGCGTTGCGCGCACGCTGCAGGCGATCGACGCCGCCCATGTCGTGATCATGGTGCTGGACGCGCACGATACCGTGGCCGAGCAGGATGCCAGCGTGTTAGGTCTGGCACTGCAGGAGGGACGTGCACTGCTGATCGCCATCAACAAGTGGGACAATATTCCGATGGAGCAGCGCGATGACATTCGCCGGCAGCTCGATCTGCGGCTCGATTTCGTGCCGTATGCGCCGCAGTTCTTCATCTCGGCGCGCCACGGCAGCGGTGTCGGCGACCTGGTGGTAGCGGCGATACGCGCCTACGAAGCCGCGATGCGCGAAATGCCGACGTCGAAACTGACCAAGACCCTGGAGCGCGCGATGGAGCAGCACCAGCCGCCGCTGGTGCGCGGCCGGCGCATCAAGCTGCGTTATGCGCACCAGGGCGGGCGCAATCCGCCGCGGATCATCATTCACGGCTCGCAGGCCGCGAGCGTGCCCGAAGCCTACAAGCGCTACCTCGCCAACGTGTACCGGGAGCAGTACGAGCTCTACGCCACGCCGGTCCAGGTCGAGTTTCGCAGCGACACCAACCCGTATTCACGCAAGTCACTGATGCCGGGCGGCAAGCCCAAGCGCTGGACGCAGAGCGAGAAGCGCGGCGGGAAAAGTGGCGAGAAACGCGGCGGCAAACGCAAGTAGCGCGTTGTCCCGCGAACGAACGTTGCAATTGTCGATCGAGCGCGATGTCGGCGGCGGAGCCGCTTAAAGGGCGTCGCGCTTGCAAGATCGCAGCTCGCGGACTCGCGCGCGATCTTGCGCGTTCGCTCGTGCGCGCGGGCGCAAACGTTCGTCACAGGAACTCTTCCCAAGTTGAACGGATGGCACCAAGTTTGCGCTGACCGCGCGCCCGAGCCGCCGCCCATTCGCCGCTCCGCCGCCGACATCGCGCTCGACCGACAATCGTGACGAAACCCGCGTCAGCGGCTGGCGGGCTGCAGAAACAGCGCCGGATCCACGCTCACGCCATTCAGCGTAACGCCGAAATGCAGATGCGGCCCGGTAACCCGGCCGGTCGCGCCGACCTTGCCTAACAAATCGCCGGCCGCCACTTTCTGGCCGACCGCGACGTCGATCGCGCTCAGGTGACAATACATGGTCAGCAGGCCCTGGCCGTGATCGACGATGACGTTATTGCCGTTGAAAAAGTATTCGCCCGTGTCGACGACTACGCCGGCGAGCGGGGCCTGGATCGGCGTGCCGGTATCGGCCGCGATATCCATGCCACTGTGGGGATTGCGCGGCTGCTGGTTGAAAAACCGCCGCAGGCCAAAGGAGCTGGAGCGCGGGCCGGCGAGCGGCGCCGCGAGGCGCAGTGTCGCTGGCGGCGTCGCTGAAAAGGTCGTCAGCGCGGCGCGCAATTTCAGCTGCTCGCGTTCGACGCGCGCGGCGTCCTCGGGCGACAGGTCGACCTGCTTGGGTGCAACCTTCAGGTACTGCGCGGCATATTTCTTGGTCTGGACCACGATCCTGCGCTGCGATTGGCGCCCGTCCTGTTCGACCTCCACCAGGGCGGCGCCGGGTTGTTGCGCCAGCGCCAGGCCTAACACCGCGCGCCAGCCCTGCGCGCTGCGCAGCACCATGACCTTGCGATCGCCGAAGCGGACCACCGGCGCGGTATCGGACGGTGGCAGCTCCAGCAGCGCGACGCCGCCCGGAACCACGGCGCTCTTTGGCCAGTCGCCGGCGAACGCCGCGTTGGCGGCGGCGCTGTCCGCGGCGTGCGCCCACGGGGAGACCAGCAGCCCGGTCAGGATCGCGAGCTGGGCGCCACGTCTACTCGTCATGTTTGACACCGGTGATCTGCGCGCGCAGCTGCCCATGCGCGAGACGCGTTTCGATGCTGTCGCCGATCACGATGCCGTCGCTGTCGGTCAAAACGCGCCCGGTGGCCGCCAGGCTGACAATCGCGAAGCCACGCTCGAGCGTTGCGAGCGGGCTGACGGCCTGCAGGCCGCGGGCCGCCAGCGCCAGGCGCTGCCTGATGCTCGCCAGCCGCGTATCCATGGCACGCGGCAGACGCAGCTCGGCCCGGGCCAGTCGATGACCGGCTGCCGTGGTCCTGACGGTCAGCGCCCGCGTCATGCGCTGCTGCAATTCATCGAGTCGCTGTGCATGCTGGCCGAGGCGTTGGCCGGGGTGCGCCAGCTGCAAACGCTGCTGCCAATGCCGGGCGCGCAGCTGCGCGTCCTGCAGCAGGCGCAAGGCGCTGCGCCGCAGCCGCTGCGTGCCTTGGCGCAAGGCCTGGAGAAATCCCTGCACGTCCGGCACCACGAGTTGCGCTGCGGCGGTCGGTGTCGGTGCGCGTTGGTCCGCGACAAAATCCGCAATGGTGAAATCCACCTCGTGACCGATGCCGGTGACCACTGGGATCGGTGAGGCGCGAATCGCGCGTGCGAGGGTTTCATCGTTGAAGGCCCAGAGATCTTCGAGCGAGCCGCCGCCGCGCGCCAGGATCAGTACATCGCACTCGGCGCGGCGGATCGCCGTTGTTAGGGCCTTGAGCAATTCCGGCGCGGCCGCCGCGCCCTGCACGGCGCTGGGGTAAATGATGACCGGTGCGGTGGGAAACCGCCGCCGCAGCACATGCAGGATGTCGCGGATCGCCGCGCCGCTGGGCGAGGTGATCACGCCGACGGCGCGCGGGATCGCCGGCAGGGGGCGCTTCAGTTCGGCCGCAAACAGCCCCTCCGCCGCCAGCTTGTCGCGCAGCTGCTCGAACGCGCGCTGCAGCGCGCCGACGCCTGCTTCTTCCATGTGCTCGACCAGCAGCTGGAAATCGCCGCGCGGCTCATACAGGCCGACCCGTGCCCGCACCAGCACCTGCATGCCCTCGACCGGCTTGAAGCGCACGCCGAGGTTGCGCTGCCGGAACATCGCGCAGCGCACCTGGGCATCGCGGTCTTTCAGCGAGAAATACCAGTGCCCGGAGGCGGGGCGCGACAAATTGGAGATTTCGGCCTCCACCCACAGGGCCCCGAAGCTCTGCTGCAGCAGCTGCTGGACCTCGCGATTGAGCCGCGCGACGCTGTAGACGTCGCGCGCGGGCAGGGGATAGGCGGGGCTTTGGTCGGGGGACGGCATCGGCATGGGCGGGTGGCACGCGGGGCGCTATTTTCCAAGTTTACGCTAGTCAATGGTTTCCGTAGAATGCGCCGTCCAAAATCTCCTGGACGTTCCCAATGCGCATAAACGAAGAAGCACTGACCTTCGACGACGTGCTTTTGGTTCCCGCCTACTCCGAGGTTCTGCCGCGCGAGGTCGACCTGTCGACCCAGCTGACCCGGCGTATCCGGCTGAACCTGCCGGTGATGTCGGCGGCGATGGACACGGTCACCGAAGCGCGGCTCGCCATTGCGATGGCCCAGGAGGGCGGCATGGGCGTCATCCACAAGAGCATGACGGTGGAAGCCCAGGCGCGCGAAGTGTCGCGCGTCAAGAAATTCGAGAGCGGCATCGTGCAGGACCCGATCACTGTGTCGCCTAACACGACGATTCGTGATGCACTGGCGCTGATGCGTTCACGCGGCATCTCGGGCATGCCGGTGGTCGAGGGCAACCGCGCGGTCGGCATCATCACCAGCCGCGACCTGCGCTTTGAGAACCGCCTCGATCAGCCGGTGACGGTGGCGATGACACCCAAGGAGCGCCTGATCACGGTTCCCGAGGGCGCGCCGCGCGAGTCGGTGCTGAAACTATTTCACAAGCACCGCATCGAGAAAGTGCTGGTGGTCGGGCCCGATAACGACCTGCGCGGCCTGATCACGGTGAAAGACATTCAGAAAGCCAGCGACCGGCCGCGCTCCTGCAAGGACGAAAGCGGCCGGCTGCGGGTTGGCGCTGCGTTGGGCACCTCGCCGGACACGCTCGATCGCGTCGCCGCACTGGTCGAGGCCGGCGTCGATGTGGTCGTGGTCGACACCTCGCACGGCCATTCGCGCGGCGTCATGACCATGGTCGAGAAAATCAAGGCGCGCTACGGCGACCTGCAGGTGATCGCCGGCAACATCGTGACCGCCGAGGCGGCGCGCGACCTGGTGCGCTGCGGCGCCGATGCGGTCAAGGTCGGCATCGGCCCGGGCTCGATCTGCACCACGCGCATCGTCGCCGGTGTCGGCGTGCCGCAGATCTCGGCGGTGGCTAACGTCGCCGCGGCGATGGCCAAGGACGGCGTGCCGCTGATCGCGGACGGCGGCATCCGTTATTCGGGTGATCTTGCCAAAGCCATTGTTGCAGGTGCGCATTGCGTGATGATTGGCGGGCTGTTCGCGGGCACCGAAGAATCACCGGGCGACGTCGAGCTCTACCAGGGCGCTTCCTACAAGAGCTATCGCGGCATGGGCTCGTTAGGTGCGATGAGCGAGCGGCACGGCTCGAGCGACCGGTATTTCCAGGACACCACCTCGGAGCTCGAGAAGCTGGTGCCGGAAGGCATCGAAGGCCGCGTGCCCTACAAGGGCAGCATCGTCGCCATCCTTCATCAGCTCGCCGGCGGCCTGCGGGCCGCGATGGGCTACACCGGTTGCGCTGGTCTCGATGAGATGCGCAGCAAGCCGAGCTTCGTGCGCATCACGACCGCCGGTGTGCGCGAGTCGCACGTGCACGATGTGTCGATCACCAAGGAGGCGCCCAATTACCGCGTCTCCTGACCGGCCGGTGCGCCAGGCCTCGCCAGCGGCCCGGGCTGACATTCATGCCGAGCGCGTCCTGATACTGGATTTCGGCTCCCAGTACACCCAGTTGATTGCGCGGCGCGTGCGCGAGCTCGGCGTCTACTGCGAGATCCATCCCTGGGACATGCCGGATACCGAGCTGCGCGCCTTCCGGCCGCGTGGCATCGTGCTGTCGGGCGGCCCCGAGTCGGTCACTGCGGAAAGTGCGCCGGTGGCGCCGGCGGCGGTGTTCCAGCTCGGCGTGCCGGTGTTAGGTATCTGCTATGGCATGCAGACCATGGCGGCGCAGCTGGGCGGGCGCGTCGAGCCCGGGGACGTCAAGGAATTCGGCTACGCCGAGATCCGCGCCCGCGGCCATTCGATTTTGTTAGCCGACATCGAGGACCGGCAGAATGCCGACGGCCACGGCCTGCTGGATGTCTGGATGAGCCATGGTGATCGGGTGGTGACGCTGCCGCCGGGATTCAAGCTGATCGCCTCCACCGGCGACGTTCCGCTCGCCGGCATGGCCGATGAGACGCGGCATTTTTACGCGCTGCAGTTTCATCCGGAAGTTACCCACACCACCCAGGGCGCGAAGATCTATGCGCGCTTCCTGCACGACATCTGCGGCTGCGGCGAGAGCTGGCGTGCCGGCAGCATCATCGAGGACGCGGTCGCGCGGGTGCGTGCGCAGGCCGGCAACGCCGGCGTTTTGTTAGGTCTGTCGGGCGGCGTCGATTCGGCCGTGGTCGCGGCGCTGCTCAACAAGGCGATCGGCAGGCAACTGCATTGCGTGTTCGTCGATCATGGACTGATGCGCCACCAGGAAGGCGATCAGCTCATGAAGGTGTTCGCCGAGCAGCTCGGCGTGCACGTGATCCGCGTCAACGCCACCGCGGAGTTCTTTGGCGCGCTGCGCGGCGTGGCCGATCCCGAGATCAAGCGCAAGATCATCGGCAAGACGTTCATCGATGTGTTCGAGCGCGAGGCCGCGAAACTCACCGATGTGCAGTTCCTGGCCCAGGGCACGATCTATCCGGATGTCATCGAGTCGGCCGGCGCCAAGACCGGCAAGGCGCATGTCATCAAGAGCCATCACAACGTCGGCGGCCTGCCGGCGCATATGCGCCTGAAGCTGGTTGAGCCGCTGCGCGAGCTGTTCAAGGACGAAGTGCGGCGCGTCGGCCTCGAACTCGGTCTGCCCGAGTCGATGGTCATGCGCCATCCGTTTCCGGGCCCGGGCCTTGGAGTGCGAATTCTCGGCGAAGTCTCCGAGGCCGCAGCTAACACGCTGCGGCTCGCGGATCACATTTTCATCGAGGAGTTGCGCCGCTCGGGCTGGTACGACAAGACCAGCCAGGCGTTTGCCGTGTACCTGCCGGTCAACAGCGTCGGCGTCACCGGCGACGGCCGCCGTTATGCGCCGGTGATCGCGCTGCGCGCGGTGCAGACCATCGACTTCATGACGGCGCACTGGGCGCCGCTGCCGTATGACTTGTTAGATGTGTGCTCGCGCCGCATCGTCAACGAAGTGCCGGGCGTATCGCGCGTGGTGTACGACATTTCCGGCAAGCCGCCAGCGACGATCGAGTGGGAGTGAGGGGATTTTCTGTCGGGTTGTTGTTCTGAAGGAAATCAGTGAGTTGGGATTTCTGCGCGATGAATTGATCTCGATAGTCACCGAGGTCGTTCCGTCGCGCTAAGTGGCTGATCGAATAGCGTATTCGCCCTGTTCAATCGCTCTATGGTCTCTGTTCAAGCCAGACCTTTTGACGGTAAATATGACGGTAGAAATTCCGCTCCTTCTCGAGCAAGGATTTTTTCCGTCAAGTGAGCCCGTTCCTGCAAGAAGTGGCCAGTTTGGCAGACACCTCAGAGCGCACTCATAACATAGGCTGTTTCGTCCTTGCTTGTTCCGCAGGACGCTCGCCATGCCCGCTGCCGCTGCTCACGCGCGGCGTCCGCGCGCACCGCCGTTTGTCGAACCTCCAGGTTACGCACGGCATCGGCCCGAGAGCACGCTGCTGTATCAGCTGGTCGAGCAGCACTATCCGCCCTTTCGGGTGATGCGCGCCGAAGTTGGCCGTCCGCTTCCGGACTTCGTGGAGGAGGAGTTCGAGGCATACCTCAAGTGCGGCCGCCTGGAAGAAGGCTTCCTGCGCCTGCGTTGTGAGCACTGCCATGCCGAGAAGCTCGTGGCCTTCAGCTGCAAGAAGCGCGGATTCTGCCCTTCCTGCGGTGCGCGGCGCATGAGCTGCTGGAGAAGCGTGGCCTGATCGAGCGCGACATGGAGAACGCCTGGCTCACCACTGACGGATCAGGCGGACCGCTCGATGACCTGATCGGCCACTCCATCACCTACCGGATCGCAGTGGGTCCACGCGCCGGGCAGAAGCTGTTCACGCTGCAGACGCTGCCGGCCAGTGCGGTGCCCGAGGCTGAGCAACAAGGTAACCATCGCGGCACCGCGCAGGCGGGTGGGTTTTCGCTGCACGCTGGCATCGACATTGAGCCGGCTCAACGCCATAAGCTCGAACGGCTGTGCCGCTACGTGAGCCGCCCGCCGGTGGCGGTGGATCGCATGGCGCTGACTTCGTCAGGACAGGTGCGCTACACCCTGAAGACGCCGTATCGGGATGGCACGACGCACATTGTGGTGGAGCCACTGGACCTGATGGCGCGCCTTGCCGCTCTGGTGCCGCCACCGCGGATGCATCTGACGAGATACCACGGCGTACTCGCTCCGCACAGCAAGCTGCGCGCGGCAGTGACGCCGGCAGGTCGGGGCAAGGGCAAGAAGCCGCAGGCGGAAGAGGGCGCCGACAAGCCAGTCACAAGGCGGTTGAGCCCGGCCAGGGTGGCGGTGCCGGCAGTGCCTTACTGAGTTTGATCCTGATGCGCGGCGAGCACTGCCTCAGCTTGCGCGAGACCGGCGACGCCGGCGGTAAGCGCGGCTCTATCCATCGGCTCGATGGCCACTACAGCGGTGACTTTCTGCAGCTCTCCAACTCCCGCCTGCAGGGCGCCGCGCGCCTTGCGCCAGAGTTCGAGCCGCGCGTGCGCGCTCAAGCCAGGGCTGTTCGCGAGCGACTCGTAGAGAATTCCCAGACGCACATGGTTGTGGCCGCGGGCATACATGATGCGCAAAGTGCCACCCTGCTGCGTGAGGCGTGCCAGCACTTCTTCACACCGCATGAGAATGGTCCGAGCCTCTTCGACACGTCCCATCGCGAACAATGCCTGTGCGACGCCGGAGTTCATCAGTGCGCTGCGGTATTGTGATCCCTGGTCGTTCGGATCACGGGCCGCAGTGGCAGCAGCAGCTGCCGCAAGACGATAGAGCTCAAGCGCCGTCGGATATTCGGCATTCGCGTACAGCATCCTTGCCAGATTGTAGCGCGTGCGCGAAAGGGCAGCCTGGTAGGTGTTGTTTGCGGGAACGCGCGCGACCAGTGTTTCACTTTCACGCAGCGCCCGGCGCAGCAGTGCAATGGCGCGCCCAAGATCCGCGGCATCCGGGAGACGCGGATCGGCATGGTTTGCCGCGTCGTTGTATGTATCAATCAGCAGCATGGCCACCTGCTCGTTCTGCGGATCCGCGCGCCATCGTTCGTCACAGAGCGCCAGCAGTTTTTCCAGTACCTGCATCGCGTCGATCGGGCGGCTCAGTGCAAAGAGCGTGTTCGCGTAGGTGTCATATGCATTCGCGAGTTGCACGACGCGCTCGGTATCAGTCGCTGTTGCCGCGAGTGACTCGCTCATTGCCACGGCCTTCTGTGCCGGCACCTGCGAGTCCAGGGCGCTGCCGGCGACCAGCATCAGTTTCGCCTGCTGTGTATATGTTGTGGACAGCAGGATGGCGATTCGCGTGCTGGCCGGATCTGCCTTGTCGAGCGGCTCAAGCAGCGCCACCGCACGCGAGTAGTTCCGTAGTGCGCCCTGGTAGTCGCCGACATTGGCGCCGCTCTCATCGCCCTGGATGTCGCCGACCTTGCGATAGGCAACCGCCAGCTCTTCCTGCAGCGCGCGGTCTGAACTCGATGCCTTGTACAGTTCATCGAGATACTCGAGCGATGTCTTTACCAGTAGCGCGCGCGTCTTGATGGAACCCGGAACCAGCGCCATTTCATCATGCAGCTGGAACAACATCGTGTTGGCAAGCTTGCGGACACTTGCGAAGTGCTGCTCCGCCACCTGCCGTTCGTAATCGGCGATGCGCGCCTCGCGCAGCGACACAACCAGCGCGCCTAGCAGCGCGCAGCCGACCAATACACCGGCGACAATCTCCACCCTGTGCCGCCGCGCGAACTTGCCTGCGCGATAGCGCAGCGAGTTGCCGCGCGCACTCACCGGCATGCCGGCAAGATAGTTGCGCAGGTCATTGGCGAACTGCTCGACGCTGGCGTAGCGACGCTGCGGTTCCTTGCGCAGCGCCATCAGCAGGATATTGTCGAGGTCCGCATCCACCTTGTGTTCGACCTGGCTCGGTCGTGTGGGTGTGCTGTCACTCAGGATCTCTGCCATGCGCGCAGCGTCGCTGTTGCGCGCGGCATATGGGCTCCTGCCAGTAAGCAGGCGATACAGCACCACTCCAAGTGAATACACGTCGCTGGCCGTGCTCACCGGCGCGCCGCTCACTTGTTCGGGGCTGGCATAGTCCAGCGTCATGGCTCGCAGCGTCGTGACCGTTGCATTTGCTTCGACAATGCTGGTGTCAGCATTCGCTTCCAGCAATTTGGCAATGCCGAAATCGAGCAGCTTCACCGAGCCATCCGCGGTCACGAGGATATTGTTGGGCTTGAGATCGCGATGCACGACCAGGTGCTGATGCGCGTAGCTCACCGCGGCGCAGACCTGCAGGAACAGCTGCACCCGGTCGCGGACCTTCAGGCCGTGTGCCTCGCTGTACTGATCGATGGGCTCGCCCTTTACCAGCTCCATGACAACGTAAGGTGAGCCGCCACTGGTCGTGCCGCCGTCGATCAGGCGCGCAATGTTGCGGTGATCAAGACCCGCGAGAATCTGCCGCTCGGTCCTGAAGCGCTGCTCGGCGAACGTGTCCCTGAAGTCGGCACGCATGAGTTTGATGGCGACTTCGGCGCGGTACTGATCGTCGTCGCGCACCGCGCTGAACACCTGGCCCATGCCACCGGTACCCAGCACGCCAACCACGCGATAGGCGCCAATGCGCTCACCAACGCGGCCTGGATCGCCGGTGGCCGCGAAGGCCTGTGCCCTGAGGTCGGTTGGGGCTGAATCCAGCAGGCCGTCTGGCTGGTCATGCGCAGCGAGCAGGGATTGCACCTCGGCGATCAGCGCGGCATCTCCGCCAGCTTCCCGCTGCAGCAGCGCCAGGCGTTCGGATGCCGGCACCTCCAGCGCCGCAGCGAACAGCGCCTTCATTTGCGACCAGCGCTCGGGCGTGATGCCGGCGTTCAGGATTCTGCTGCCAGTTCGCGGTGCAGCCAGGCGCGGGCCATGGCCAGTTCACGCTTTACGGAGGCGAGCGAAATCCCGACCACGCTCGCCGTTTCCTCAAGCGTAAGGCCGCCGAAATAGCGCAGTTCCACGATATGGCCCTGCGAAGCGTCGATCTGTTCGAGCCGCAGCAACGCCGAGTTGATGGCAATGACATCCACGCGATCGTCCTCGAGAGCGGCGCCGGCCAGGGCTTCGTCGACCTGCAGCGCGGCCTGGGTGTCGTGCAGGCTCAGGTGCTCGGCGCCATCGCCCCGGCGCTGCGCACCGCGCTGCCGCGCGTAATCGACCAGCACGCGGCGCATGATCTTTGCCGCCAGCGACAGGAACTGCTCGCGATTGAGCCAATCCACCGAGTGCTGACCGGACAGCCGGATGAATGCTTCGTTGACCAACGCCGTGCGCTGCAGGGTGTGATTGCCGCGCTCGCGGGCGAGCTGGCGGCGCGCCAGCCGGCGCAGCTCCTCGTGTACCAGCGGCCATAGCGCGTCGATGGCCGTGACATCGCCTTCCGTCCAGCGCTTGAGCAGGCGGGTGACCTCGCCGGGTTCCGGAGTTACGACCATGCGCATGATTCTGGCGAGAAAAGCCGTACAGTCAATGACATACGCAGATTCCCGCGTTAAGTAGCGCCGTCCGTGCCGAAATCTTGAGCCGGTTTCCCGACGCTTGCCGCGTTGACCCTGCAGGCAACAACCAGGTGAGCATCATGCGTTCGGTTCGCACCCTTGTTCTGTGTGGATTGACCTTGCAGGCGATCCTGCTGGCCGCGTGAGCAAGTGCTGTCGGAGGCTTATTTGAGCCGCTTTCACCGCTTTCTGCGCGTTTGATATGCAGGTGAGTGAATAAGGGTGGCTACCATGCGATACGGAACAGATTTCCCCATCAAACTGCTGGTCCTGCTGGGTTTGGCAGCACTGTCTGCCTGCAAGAAGGACCCGCCGGTAGTTCCGCCGCTGGCACCCGCGGCTACCTATACCGTGGGCGGCACTCTGTCGGGCCTCACGGGCTCAGTCTCGCTGGCCAACAACGGCGGCGACGTACGGACGCTCACCACCAACGGCGCATTCTCGTTTGCCACGGCGCTTGCGAGCGGCGCGGCCTACAGCGTCACCGTCGCCACTCAACCCGCTACCCAGACCTGCGCGGTAACGAGCGGTGCCGGTACGCTGGCCGGCAGCAACGTTGCAAACGTCACCGTCACCTGCGTGAGCAACGCCTTCACCGTGGGCGGAACGGTCACGGGACTTGCCGGATCCGGCCTCGTGTTGCAGAACAATGCCGGCGACAACCTGGCGCGCGCGGCTGACGGTGCGTTCATTTTTGCGACGCCGGTGAGCAGCGGCGGTGCCTACAACGTCACGGTGCTCACGCAGCCCGCAACCCCCGGGCAGACCTGCACGCCGGCCAGCAACACCGGCACCGTGGCCGCGAATGTCACGACTGTGACGATCAACTGTGTCAACAACCCGACCACCGTCGGCAGCGCTGTCATCGGTCCCGCGGGGGGCACCGTGAATGGCGTTTACGGCGCGCAGATCATCGTACCGCCGGGCGCATTGACCAGCCCCGTCACCATTGGCATAGCGCGCAACAGCAGCAATTCGCCGTCTTTCGCAGTGACAGACATCGACGCCGTCGGCGCGACCTACGAGCTTCTGCCACACGGACAGACCTTCGCCGTGCCAGTGACAGTGCGGATTCCGTTTGACCCGGAGCAGGTGTCCAACGATGCGGACCCGGCGATGTACAAGGCAGAGATGGCCGGTACGTTCGCCGCGGTGCCAACCACCGTGAACGGCAACTTTCTCGAGGCCGCGGTCATGAATTTCTCGTGGGTGATGCCGACCGCACGGGCGATCCGGCCGCGCATGGTTTACGCGCTACGCAATACAAATGGCGCGCCGGATCTGGCTTCGTATCGTATCGACCGGGTGACCGGCGGGCTCAGCGTTCCCACAAGCGCGGTGCCCACCGGCGACTTTCCCACTTCCGTGGTCATGCACCCCTCTGGCCGGTTTGTCTTCGTGACCAACGCCGGCAGCACGACGGTCAACGGGATCGCGTCCAACAGCGTGACGAAATACGGCCTGAACACCATCAGCGGAAAACTGCTGGCGACCGGCATCACGTCGACCACGACCCGCGCGCCGGCCGGTTACAAGCCGACGATGCCGGTGGTGCATCCCTCCGGCAAGTTCCTGTATGTCATCAACTTTGGCAGCGTCTCGTCCAATGCCGGCGGTGACATCGACGTGTTCAACATCGACGGCAGCACCGGTGCGCTCACCCTGTCGGGCAACCCGATCACCGGCAACGGGTCGCAGCCGATGGGGATCGTATTCAATCGCCTGGGAACGCGCGCCTATGTGCTGTTCGACGGCTCGACCCTGAGCAATGTGCTTGATTCGCGCGTCGCGCAGTACAACGTGGATCCGGCGACCGGCGCTTTTTCAGGTCCCGTGAGCACCAGTGCCGCGACGCCCCCGGGAAATCATTCCTGGGCCATTGCCATCGATCCAAATGACAAGGCGGTGTACGTAGCGAACCTGATCAGCAATGAAGTGGTTACGTTCGGCATCAATTCCAGCACCGGTGCGCTCAGCAACCAGGGTAGTTTGTCCGTGCGCGACAAGCCGGCTACGCTGGCGATGGACAGCTTCGGCCGCTTCCTCTTTGCCGGCAAACAACAACCGTTCTTCAGCGTGAATGCACTGAGCTTCCAGATCAACACCACGGGTGCGCTGACGCAGACGAGCACTGCGCTGAGTGGTTGCCCGGGTGGCGCCTGCGTCGGACCGATCTCCCTGATCACGGAACCGCAGGGTGACTTCGTGTATGCCGTCGACGTGGTCGGTGGACTCACTCCCTTTGCCGTCAACCCGCTGACCGGGGTGTTGACCGCCGGCACCGCACGCACCGGCGCGTGGGTGCCGGGCAACAGTGGTATCGGAATTCCCTTCACGTTTGCCGCGAACGGCTCCAGCCCGATCTGGCAGCCGCGCTGCACGCACAACTGCACGTTTTCAGGCACGGTGCAATGGAGCAGCACCGGCAGCGGCGGCAGCGGCACCCCACCCACCAACCCCAATCCCCCCACCTCGCACTATCTCAGCGTGACGCAGCCGGGATTCTTCGGCTTCGTCACGAGCACGCCGGCCGGCATCGACTATGGGCCCGCCACCAGTTTCAACCCGCTCGGCGGCAACGTCTCCGCCAACCACTTTCCCGCAAATTCGACTATGCAGATCTGCGCCACCGAGCCGCCGCAGCCGGGGCCCTATGACCTGAATTGGACGGGCGCGTGCACCGGCAATGGGCAGTGTGCGTCGGTGACGATGACGAGCGACAAGAGCTGCGCTGTGACTTTCACGCGGGTCTCAGGGCGTTAGCCATCCGGAATCAGGAGTGACCATGAAAGCATTCATTGGCATGTTGTTGGCCTTGGTGACCGGATCGGCGCATGCCGAGCTGCTGGTTGCCAAAGGCGCCAAGGCGCAGATAAAGGTCGAGTACGTGTTTACGAGCGCCGGCAGTTATGTGGCGCCTTCGAAGGAGTCGAACAGCAGCTGGCGCGTGCGACGGGTCGTCGACCTGACGGCGCACTACAGCGCCGACGCGCCGCAGCCTTTCGGTGTCCTGCATGCCAACGACCCCCGGCAGCAGGCGGAAATTGCAAGCGTCCAGGCACGCACCACCAGCGCGGCGAAGAAGATGGAGCCAGTCGGGATGGACATGCAGGCGATCGCCGCCAGGTGCGGCATCACGATGGACGGCGCGGATGTGAGCCCGGCGCAGGAGAAAGCGCAGGAAGCCTGCGTCGAAAAAGCAGTGGCCAGCTATGGCAACACGATGGAGATGACGCCTGCCATCAAATCCGCTGGCGCGGATATCGCGGCCGTAGGGCAGGCGATGAAGTCAACCCGTTTTCAGCTGTGGCGCGAGACGGCGCAGAGCGGCACGTATTCGATCGACGAGGAGCACCACCGTCAGGTGTTCGAGATGACCTGCACCAACGTCAGGGTTTGCAAGCGCGACGACATCCGGAAAGGTGGAGGCACTATCCCCGCGCCGCCGGGTGGCAAAGCGGTGGCCGGCGTGTCGATGCTGGAGGTCGACACCCTCAACAAGGACATGACCCTCAATTTGCCGATGCCGCTGACGATGCTCGGATACACACAGACCGTGACGACGACAATTCCCGACGAGAAGGGCGGCACGACGCAGACGGTGTTGCCGGGGTGGATGAAGGGCGCCGCAGAGCCGATTACCGTGAGCATTGCTGCCAACGCGACCAACGTGTCCGGCACGAAGACGATTCAGGTCAAAGGCGAGGGCGCTGAGCGCGGCACGATCACCGTCAACTGGCAGTTCATCAGGCTTTAGGCGATGCGGCACCTCTGGGTAGTGCTGCTGACGGTCGCGACTCTTGCCGCCTGCGGGCGTGCCCCGCACCCTGCGCCGGCTGCGCCGCACGCCGGGTTCATTCCTGCCCAGGCTCAACTCGATCGCTTCAAGGCCGAAGGCCCGGATCCCACCTTGCGCAGGATCTCGGCGGTCGACTACTGGCTGCACTACAAGCTGATGCAGGCCACAGGCATCGAGAAGGAACTCGGTGGAGAGGAAAAGGCTGTTGCCGCCTTGACGGCATTGGGTGAAGAGTACGAACGCAGGATGCGCGTTGCCCAGACTGAAACACCAAAGATGATCAAGGCGGCGTTCACGGGCGAGGGCATGTCCAGCGGCTTCATGGGCATGGGCATGGGCAGTTTCCTGGGAATAATCAGTGGCGGAATCTCCAGTGCCGTGGTGGGCAACATGTCCGATGCGCAACTGGCGGAGCTGAACCAGAAGGGCGGGCTGAAGTTCAAGGACCAGAGCGGCTCTGCCACTTTCCAGTTCGACAAGGACGGCTCGATGACGCAGTCGATGGAGTTCGAGGTCAACACGAACGGCATCAACGGCAAGGTGAAGATGACGTCCAAGATGACCGCCTGTCCCGACGCTAACGGCAAGGTCGCGGTCGACATCGACGTGGATTCGCAGATGAGCGTCAGCGGCAAGCCCGGGACTGGTGGCTTCGTCCACTCGACGTTCAAATACGAGCGCTACCTCGATGACGATGCGCATCTCATCGACACCGCAGATGGCGCCGCAGCCAGCAATCACATCCGCATGGGCGGCTTCGAGAACTTCCAGAGCCAGACTTTCGATGTCACTACCGGCTACGATCGCGGCGGCAAGGAAATCATCGTGGAGAATGCCGAGAGCGGCTTCAGCATTTTCCAGATGGATGAAGTCCGCAAGGCGTCTGAGTTGCTGCGGGCCACCGATCTTCTGCAGACGATCGTCGCCGAATCGATGCTGCGTGGATTGGGAATGGCGAGTGGCTCACCGTGGGAGGGTGGTCGCTGCATCGACCTCAAGGTCACCAGCAGTCCTGCCAAACGCAAGGCAGTTCGTCCCAGTACAGCCTTCGACCTCGACGCCATGCCGCGTGCGAAATCCGACGGTGCAGCGGCGGGCGGCACGGTGACCGCGACGCTCAGCGGCGGGGCCAGCTTGCAGCCCGCGAGCGGCAAGGTGCAGGCGGATGCGAAGTACGGCTATGCCGCGCCGACGAAGAAGAATGAATCCGCCACCGTCGAATTTGAAGCGCGCAGCAAGCGCGGCGTCGGCAGGGCCAAGCTGGAATTCGACACCAGCGAGGTGGCCGCGTATCGCATGGAGGGAGGTGCGGGTGAATTTCACGGAACCGGCATTGTCTGCGATCTCGCCGGGCAGTTTTTTGTCGAGGGCGGCGGCAACACGGTGAGGTTCGAGCCGGAAGCCGCCGGCGGCGGCCGCTATAGCTACTCCGGCAACATGAGCGGCTTCCAGGTGTGGGGTCACGGCACCTACACGGTGAAGTACAACGGCGACATTGCCGAGAGCATCACGGCCACCGGCCCCGGGAACGTGAAGACGCCGATTGGAACCCAGACGGCCGTGGGCACGGAGAAGTATTCACTGACGCCGGTTTCACGCGAAGCGTGTACGGGTAGAGGTTGAGGAACTGCGATATCGGTCGCGGTACCGCCAACCGGACTGGTGAGGGCTGCCTTGCGGACCTGACAACAGCGGCAGTGTCTTGAAGGTGGCGCTCGCGCCGACGCGAAGTGCGTCTCAAGATCGCCAGCCGGGCTAAAGCCTCCAGGCAGAAGGCGCCGTGCGCCTGGCATCCGGTCGGGGCGGGGAAGGGCGGATTTCGCGGTGCGGGTTGGGGGCATCAGCGGCTGGTTGGCAGCCCGGAGGGGCTCCTGGCCGTCGAGCACACCTCGTTTCCGCTGCTGTTCATTGGCAATTCCTGCGAATCGCGGGCGAGATCGTTGATCGCGCGCGTCGGCCGTTTCCCGGTGACCCGATTCGAACACTGGATGCCATCCACCTCGCATCGCTTCTTGTTGCGCGTTCCGCGGTCGCCGGCCTCCGACTGCTGAGCCTCGACGAGCGCGTGCGCCAAGCTGCCAAAGGACTGGGAGTCGCAGTCGAGCCAGCCTGAGAGCGGCTGCCGTTGAGCGGGAGTGAGGGGTACGGCCCTACACAGGTGGTTTGAAATTCCTATCCGCCTCACAATGATCCGGGATTGACGACCGAAAACAAAAATCGGGATGCGGTTCTTTGCAGCGCATGTTCAAGTGGCGATAAGTATCGCGCCAAGCCCGAGTGCGGTGAATGCCAGCACCATCGGCATCACGAAACGGATCCAGCTGCCGAACGGAACGCCCGCCGCGAACAGAATGGCCATCAAACTGCCATTGGTCGGAGTCCAGATTTCGGCTATGCCGGCGCCGGTTTGAAATGCCAGCACCGCGGCCTGTCGCGAGAGTCCGAGCAGATCCGACAGCGGCACCATCACCGGCATGGTCAGCGCGGCGTGTCCGGTGACACTGCTCACCGGAATGTGCAGCAGACCATGGATCGGTACCATCAACATCGCGGCCACGTAGCGCGGGGCCTGGCCGAGCGGCGTGACCAATGCCTGCAGAATGGTGTCGATCACCTGGCCATCCTCGAGCACCAGCAGTACAGAACGTGCCACGCCGACCAGCATCGCCGCACCGACTACCGATCGCATGCCCTCGAGATAGGCGTCTACGGTGCCCTGGATGCCGAGCCTTCCGACGACGCCGATTGCGAGGCCGGCGATCAGGAAAGCTGCCGAGAGCTCGTTGAAACCCCAACCGAACTTGAGCACGCCGATGATGTAGGCCGCGAACGGCGTTGCCACCAGCAGCACGATGAGGCGCTGTCGCGTATCAAATCCGGTGTGCGTCATCTCCGCCCCGCCATACGGAGCGGTTCGATGCCGTTCGGCATAGCGAATGGTCCACGCGATCCATGCAGACACGGCAATCATCAGCATGCCAAGACGCAAGCCGGCCCCCGACAAGAGCGGAAGCTGCGCCAGCTTGAGCGCGATGCCAGCCTGGAATGGGTTGACCGGGCTGAACGCGCTGCCGACGATGGCCGCGCCCGCACTCATGGCTGCGGCCGTCACCGCGTCGTAGCCGAGGCCGCGCGCCAGCAGCAGCAACACCGGGATCAGTGGAATGATTTCCTCCTGCATGTTTTCCAGAGCGCCGCCGGTTGCGAAAGCCAGGCAGAGGATCGCCACTACCAGGTATGGCCGCCGGCCGAAACGGCTCACCAGCCAGGCCATGATGGCGGCAAGAGTCCCGGCTTTGTCCACCACTGCCCACACGCCGCCGGTCAGCAGCACCAGCACGATCACATCGGCGGCTGCGATAAATCCGCGCGGCACGGCTACGAAGGCTGCAAATGGACTGACCGGTGCGGAAGCGACCTGGTGATAGGTGCCTGCGATGGCGACAAGCCGCCCGGTCACGGGATCGTTGCGGCGCTCGAATTGACCCGCATCGAACAGGTGAGTCGACAACGCGGCGACGAGAACGCATGCAAGCAAAAGGGCAAGCGGATGCGGAAGGCGGAGTTTCAGCACGGCAGTCTCCTGGCAAATTGTTGGCAGCGTTGGCTGAAGCGTGGCGAGTAAATGAGGATGCTGCGCCGCTCCGGCTGGTACGACAAGACCAGCCAGGCGTTTGCCGTGTACCTGCCGGTCAACAGCGTCGGCGTCACCGGCGATGGCCGGCGATATGCGCCAGTGATCGCGCTGCGCGCCGTGCAGACCATCGATTTCATGACGGCGCACTGGGCGCCGCTGCCGTATGAGTTGTTAGATGTGTGGTATGCGTCCGAAAATCTGCGTCCTAGCGTTCTGATGCGAACCTGATGGAATGCGCTGTAGGTCAACGCACTGGAGAGGACATGCCAAGAGCACGCAAAAGAACGCTGTCACCCCGATTGCTGGAGATTCGCCGGCGCTGGCAACTGCGCGTGAACTCGCAGCAGGCGAGCGGCATCCCGCAAACGCAGTGGTGCCGCGAGAACGGCATCGAGCCCAAGTACTTCAGTTTATGGAAGGGCAAGCTGGCGAAGCTCGCAGCCGCGAACGGAAGTACGGCTGCGGCCCGCGCGCAACTGGTCCCGGTGACGATCCGTCCCAGTGCCGTGAAGGCCGCATCGCCGAGCGGCCTCGGGTTGACCGTGACACTGGCGAACGGCGTGCACGTGCGCTTCGACGTTCCCGACACGCGCCATGTCGCGCCGCTGCTCAAAGAACTCGCGGGCCTCGCATGCTGAAGCTGCCGAGCGAGACGCGGATTTTCATGGGCGTAGCGCCGGTCGATATGCGCCGCTCATTCGATGGGCTGTGCGCCACGGTCATGGAAGTGCTTGAGAGCAACCCGCTCGAGGGTCATTTGTTTTTGTTTCGGGGCAAGCGAGCGGATCGGGTCAAAGCGCTGTACTGGGATCGCAACGGGCTCGCGATCTGGTACAAACGCCTGGAGAAAGGCAAATACAAATGGCCTGCGCGCGAGGACGCGTCGGTGGAGATCTCGGAGCAGGAACTCGCGTTGCTGTTAGACGGGATCGACTTCACGCGACTGCGTCGCTTGCCGAGTGTGCACGCGCATGCGGCGCTGTAAAACACGTGCTTTCTGGATGACGAGGCCAACGTCATTTGTTAGAATGGATCTGTGCTCAACGTCGCCTCATTCCCGACCGATGTGCCCACGCTCCATCAGCTCTTGCGCGAGCAACAGCACATGATCGAGACGCTCAAAGCCAATCTGCACCTGGCGCTGCATCGACAGTTTGGTCCCCGCAATGAGTACGTGAACGTCGATCAGTTTGGACTGTTCGCCGGCGATGCGGACGCGAGCACCCTGATCGAGGTGCTGGAGAGCGAGGCCGGCAAAACAGACGCAGGCTCCGATAAGTCGGATGATTCCGCGAACCAGGCGCCAAGCACCCGCAAGAAGGCCGTGCGGATTTTGAAGGACCTGTCGCGCGAGATCGTCGAGCAGGATATCCCGGAGTCTGAGAAGACCTGTTCCTGCTGCGGCGAGCCGCTGTCGTTCATCGGCGTCGATGCCAGTGAACATCTGGCGTACTGCCCAGCCAGCCTCAAAATCCTTGAGACGCGCCGCAAGAAGTACGCCTGCGAGAGCTGTCACGGCGAGATTAAGCGCGCCGCGCTGCCCAAAGACGTGCCGCTCGCCAAGAGCATGGCATCCAGCAGTCTGTTAGCCTTTTTGATCGTCGCCAAGTTCGCTGACGGGTTGCCGCTGTACCGGATCTCCAGGCGCCTGGAACGACTCGGGATCGAGCTCTCTGATGCGCTGATGTCGGATTGGCTCATCCAGTGCGCGCCGCTGCTGGAGACGCTGTATCGGCGGATGATCCGCAAGGTACTGGATTCGGGGCATGTCTTCACCGATGACACCATCCTGCCGCTGCAGAACGCCGATCCCGCGCGACGAACGACGGTGAAGGCGCGGCTCTGGGTCTATGCCCGCTCGCGACGGCGGCACAAGCCGCTCGTGGTGTATGAGTTTTCTCGCAGTCGCAGCCAGGCAGCGCCGCTCGGATTTCTCGCCGACTATCGCGGTTACGTCCAGGCCGATGCGTTCCCGGGCTATGACCGCTTGTACGCCAACCTGCACATCCAGGAGATTGCCTGCTGGGTGCATGCAAGGCGCAAGTACGTCGAGGTCACGCAGTTGATGAGCGAACCGGGGCGAGCCCATGAAGCCCTGCGGTTTATCAAAGAGCTGTACCGCATCGAGCGACAGATCAGGCCCCTCAGCGACGCCGAGCGTCAGGCCGAGCGCCAGACTCGATCGATCCCGATCCTCAACGCCTTTAAAGCCTGGCTCGATATCCAAGTGCATGCTGTGTTGCCCAAAAGCGCGCTCGGTACCGCGGTGCTCTACACGCTCAAGAACTGGGAGGCCCTGTGCCGCTACACGGAAGCGGGGTTCCTGGAGCCAGACAACAATTACGCCGAGCAATGTTTGCGGCCTGCCGCGTTAGGAAGAAAAAACTTTCTCTTCGTCGGTTCCGAACGCGCGGGGCATGCCGCCGCCATCTATTATTCGTTAGTCGAGAGTTGCAAAGTCAATCAGGTCAATCCGCTGACCTACCTGACCTATGTGCTGGCTAACGTACGCAACAAATCCATCACGATCCAGACCCCGGACGAGTTTACAGTCTCTAACATCGCCCACGTCGGCTGATGTGTTCTTTAACAATTTGGTTTACGCTAGACGCGGATTTTCGGACGGTTACGGCTATTGTCAACTGCAGACAGGAGCACACCATGCTTGCTGATTCAGGCATCCGGCATTTGAACTCCCCGCTGGCCGTCGGGCTGTTGTTGCTGGGCTTCGCCCAATCCGCCTTCAGTGCTGACGCCCAGACTCAGCAATATCAGCTGATCAAGTCATATGTGGACCAGAACCGCACCGTAAACGCACAGGTGCAGTCCCTGACTTACATGCTGAAGCCAGTCGAGCAGCAGGTGTACAGACCGACGCCTTCGAGCAGTAGCAGCCTGAATTCTTCCTATTCGACGGGCGCGAATAGCGGCAAGTCAGGCGCTCGCGACTTCGTTCCCGCACCGCCGCGCCAACAGATGCTGGTGCCGTTCGGATTCGCAGACAGCGATCGACTACCGACGCGCGATGCAGAAGCGATATCGGACGACATCCTCAATGGCATCGATCGCAAGACACCTGCGAAGTCTGTTGCGTCGAAAGCGATCGCGGGCTCGACGCCGATTTCCGGGATCTGGGGCTCCTATCAGAATGCGCCTACTGACAGCGGCGCAGCCGCAGCAGTGGCGAAAGCCCGACCGTTAGCCGAGGGCGGTTCTGCAGAGGCGATGCTGCTGCTCGCCACGGCGCACGTGCTGGGGCGCGGTGCAAGACAGGATGACCAGCAGGCATTCCAATGGACTTCTCGCGCGGCGAAGTCAGGCAGCACGTTTGGCAAGGCGCAGCTGGGCGAGCTTTATCTGTACGGCATCGGGGTCGCCGCCGATCCGGCACAGGCATTGAACTGGATGAAGCAAGCGGCCGAAGAGGGCAATGCGCGAGCCGGCTGGCGCTATGCACGAACACTGCTGGAGATGAATGCGCCTGCGGGTGACTATGCCCGCGCATTGCGCTATGCCATGACCGCAGAAGCAACCATTCCACAGGCCGCGTTTGAAGTCGGGATGATCCTGGCTCAAGCGCGTCCCGGCGTGCCCCAGGACAATGATCGCGCTGTCGGTGCGTTTGGTCGCGCCGCGGCTGCAGGCAATGCAACGGCACAATATCTCTTCGCGGTCTGTCTCTCGGCGGGTTTGGGAGTGGCGAAGAATCCTGCGGCGGCGTTGGGCTGGCTTGAGAAGTCCGCGACGCAGGGTCTTCCCATGGCGCAGTCCCGCCTGGGCGATGTCTACCTCCATGGAGATGGTGTTGTTGCGGATCCCGTGCGCGCAGTCAAACTGTTGCAGCTCGCTGCAGATTCCGGCGACGCTGCCGCATTCAATGATCTGGGAGTTGTCTATGTCGACGGCCGCGGTGTGCCAAGCGATCTGGTTCGTGCTGTGGGGTACTTCAGAAAGGGCGCGGAACTGGGGGATCGCGACGCCCAACTGAATCTGGGGATGGCGTACAACCTCGGCAGAGGAGTTGCTCAATCAGGCCCCGAGGCTGCACGTTGGCTGACGCTGGCGGCAGAGGCGGGCAGCGCGACGGCGCAGTATTTAAGCGGCATGTTGCTGCTTGGCGGTAGCGGCGTCCCGATCGATGTTCCAGCGGGGGTTGCGCGGCTGCGGGCAGCCGCCGGCAAGTTTCCTCCGGCCCTGCATGAGCTTTGTGATCTGTCGATGCGTGAGCGCAGCGGCATTCACATGGATAGCGCGGAATTCACCTCGACGCTTTCGGCTGGTGTTTCAGCCAATCAATCGGCCTGCCTTTACGTTCAGGCGAGTCGGCTGATTCACGGCATTCTCGGGCCAAGGGATCCGGTGCAGGCGTTCGAGCTGCTCATGAAATCCGCTGAGCTTGGGTATCACCAGGCTGAGCTGGATCTGGGCAGGCAGTACATCGCGGCCGCTGGTGCTGCGACCGGTGACGAGCGGCTCGATGCGCTGAGCAATGCCCGTCACTGGCTGGCACGAGCCGCGGACCACGGTAACTCCGAGGCCACCAGGGTGATGCAGGCCCAGGGCTGGCGTTAGCCGGCTACTTGCCGGGCTTCCAGCCGTTGCCCTTGGACTTCTTGCAGGCAGTCGTCTCGCCGAGGTCGCAGGACCGTTGGTAGTAAGTCTTCGCGGTCTGTTCCTCGCCAAAGATCGCCGCCTGATTTGCAATGCCAAAGCAGGCGCTGGCGCGGCCATCGCTGCACATCTTGTGTACGGCCTCAAAAGTCTGGACTGCCTGGCAGGCAGAGGCGCTGCCTTCCGTGCGACAGCGAAGTGCCGAGGGCTCGATGAAATGTGGATAAAGATTGTCTACCGACACGGCAGACGTTGGCGCTGCCGGAGCAGCAGCGCTGGCTGCTTTCACTGAGTCGGGCAGAAAGGCGTCAGCGATATTCGCAGTCACGTGGAGAAAAGGCTCGACTGGCAGATTTCTGAGTGGTGTCGACTCGATGTAGACACTGCCGCCGGGTCTGTCGAGACAGACGTAAATCCAGCCCTTCCGGTCGAAGTAGGTTGGATACCAGCGCGCGTCATACATTGGTGTCCCTGTCTTCAGCTTGCCGGGTTTTCCGGATTTGAGCTGCACCTTGCTGTTGTACCAATCCGTGCAGGAGGACGGTCCGAAACCGATCTCCAGATTCATGTCGTGGTCACCCGACACTTCTGACGCGATGGACACGGAGTTGCTGTAAGGCGTGAACTCGCGCACCGCCACATCATCGGGTATACGTATGCGAATCCCGATGGGGTCGAGGCGGATTGTACGCGTACCTGCTTCAAGCACCGGTTTTATCTCCGCTGGTGTTTGCACCGGAGCCTGTGCAAATACGAGCAAGGGAACGGCCAACATGCAGCCGATCGAAATCGACCGGCGTGTCGAATGTGAGAGAACCATATTGAGCGCTCCTTCCTGTACTTCTTGTGCTCAAGAGTAGGCGTGTGGGCGCACGATATGCAATCGCCCGCCGGAAGCCGTTGCTTGTAACTTCCGACACATTCAGCAATCATCGATCCCCATCTGGCGCCAGAAAAGTAGTCATCCCCGATGCTTCGCAAGCAAGCGATGAACGCAATAGCAGCCCTTCCAGATCGGCGCACCAATTTGAAGCGACAGTGCGCTTGCAGTCCGGGGCAACGCTGGGCCTGCAAAATGGCATCGAAGGCTATGATGGTCGTTACTCAATAGGCAGAGGCTCACTTGGCAATCGTCGTATTCAATCGTTCCATCAACAGGAGACAGCCGCAATGATCCGCAAACACATAGTGAATGTCCTCGCCGCCGCCCTGCTCAGTGCGCCGATTCTGACTGGCAGCGCCGTTGCAGCCGAACCGTTGGCTTCTGATGTTGCCAGAGCTGAGTTGCTGACAACTGTCACGGGCAAGCGCAATGCCACACCAATGGACGTCAGCAAGATCTTGCCGCGCCGCGAGACACGGATGGCACTGGCATGTAATTCCAGCAGCGGATGCAGCGACAGAGATATGGAGTCCCTGAAGTTTTCCATGCACGTGCGCGATGAGTGCATTTATGGCGTTGATGTCGGCGACCATGTCGAAACCAAGGATCGCGGCAAATATTGCGAGATAATTGCCGAGAGCGCCGAAACGCTCATGGACTTCGAATCAGCTGCCATCTTTCGTCAGCGGGCGTGTGATCTGGGTCGGGGTGGGTCCTGCAAGCGTGCGCTGAAGGATCTGGAGGCCGCCAAGGCGGGCACCGGCTGAGGTTTTAGCGGCCGAACCGGCTCATGTCCGGTGTGTTTCCGCGTGAGATCTCTACCAACAGGAACCGGATTCGATTGTCGAATCCGGTCACCTCTTCGTCAGTGAGGTTTGTGACGCGGTAGGGATCATGCGGATCGGCGTGACATCTCAGCATGAGTGTCAACTGCTCGACTATCCGTATCATGATGCCGAGCCACGAGAACGTCAGGTTCTCCATGCCGGCGACGTAGACCAACGCCTCTTCAAGTTGCGCAAAAGCCGCGCTATCGAAGTCGCCGTGTTCGGTCAGGCGCTCCATGAACGAGCCTTCGCGCCAGTCATTGCTGAAGGGATCGCTCTCAGATAGCAACTGAAAATAGCTGTTTGCCTGGCCGGTCATGAATTACTTGAGAGAATTCTCCACTAGATCGACACGTGTCACGTTACAGCGGCTGTAACCCCCTCGGTTTGCAGGACCAGCTGGAAGGAGAGGGTTGAAGGGACTTTGCCATCAGCTATTGCCGAGGTGCAAGGTTGCCGAGCGACTCGTGTGGCCGCTGCTTGTTGTAGTGGGTCACCAGCAGCGGTGCCTTGATCCTGGCAGGCAGCCAGTGCTTGGCAGAGCGCCCCCTGGATTGCGTGTTCCGGCTCGCCGGCGTCAGGCTTCCGCTGGACATAAGACCCTTCCAGCGAAACGAATCGCGCGGGGCAGTTCGGTTGAATTTCCTATCCGCTCGGACGCTTACGATGTGTGCTCGCGCCGCATCGTCAATGAAGTGCCGGGCGTGTCGCGGGTGGTGTACGACATCTCGGGGAAGCCGCCGGCGACCATAGAGTGGGAGTGAGGGGCGATACGCGCTATTTTCCGCCATTGCGCAGGTAGAAGCAGTGCGCAGATTCCGGGAAGAATCAGGGCAAACGCGACAAGCGGTTTGCCGAACGCTGATTTGACTCACTCACAGTGACCAAAACGGCGGATCTGTAAACCTGGCGCTCGTGGCGGGGCCCGTTATTTCTCATCGAACACAGTGGGTTTGACGAAGTCGTTGCGGCTTGTCGCGCGATAGTCTGTTGCGTCCCCGCTCGTCGCAGAGACGCCAATCGTGTCCGCCGCCGCCCGACATCCGGCTGATCGACCACAGCGACGGTCTGATTCTCAAGGCGTAAACCAAGAGCCTCCAGCGTCAGGCCATTGTCGTGGTCTACTTGTAAAGGTTGTCGTAGTAGGCGCGGTAGTCCATCTTGGCCTTCTGGCCTTTCTTGCCGATCTCGGTGAACTTCGAGGCTGAGATCAACTGTTTTGCAGCGCTCTCCTCGATCGGCACAATAAACAAGCCGCTCGTGTAGCCTACCTTGCACTGTAGATACACGGTCCTGCCCGGCGACGGCAGGACGCGGTAGTGCATCATCGGACTCGGCGAGATGTAGCCCACGATCTCGTGATGCCCACTCGGTACCATGAAGTAACTGAAGCTCCCCTGGGTCAATACCGCGACCACGGTGTCGTTGTCGATGATCGCGATCTTGCGGAATGCCGCCTCATCCGCCCCCCGAAACACGTAGATGAGCGTTTCGTCCGGCCCCGGCGCCGGCGGTGCGTTGTATGGCACCTGCTTCACGTCGTAGGAATTCCCGGCCAGCACGGCCGGCGCCGCTGCAAGCGCTGCCACGAGCGCAACGAAGGCGACAAAGAAGTGGCACCGCACGGCTCTCACCGGAACGCCGGGACCGCGTTGATCTGAACTTGCAGGTTGAGGAACGCGGCCTTGGTCGCGCGCCGGGCCGCCAGCGAGAAGTCATGCTTGAAGTCATCGAAGACCGCTTCGCCCTGGCCTTTGGCCACGCCCTGCCAGACAGTCGCGCCGTCGGGCGACTGGACCCTGCAGTCGATCGTCATCTCGAAATGCGTCGGCGGCCAGGTAAAGGCGCTGTTCGAGGAGGACGATGTGGTGATCGTCGGGATGAACACGTAGGCGACGTGCTGGTTGGCCAGCGCCTGCTGGTCGGTCAGCGAGGCCACCGGCACGGCTTCACCGAACACGCGCTCGAGCACGTTGCGCAGTGCCGGCTCCACGTCCGCGTACGGCATGTAGCTGACCTTATCGCCACCGCCACCGGGCGTGGTCACGGTCTTGCTGCGCAGGGCCGGGTCGATGTAGTAGCCGGCGGTCTTGCCGACCTTTGCGATACCTTCGGCCTCAAGCGTGTTGAGGGGCGGCGTCAAATTGATCATATGGGCGCAGCCGGCCGTCGTAACGACAAGCCCGATGGCCATCAACCGGATCAGTGCTTTCATCGCGATCTCCTGGAGTCGCCTCGTTTCCTTGGACGGTTTGGGGCTTGGGTTTCAAGCGGCCTTTGGCAATATCCTCCTCTCGCAGTCAACGGGTGACAAGTAGAAAAGGGGGCGAGTGGCACGAAAGCGGGCCGCGCCGACCTTTGGGCGGCCAAAAGATCGCCAGCCGGGCGAGGCGACTTGGAGGCGGTAACAGAAACTCCGCCGTAGCGGGGTCTCGTTGTCGTCAAAGTGACCTGACTCTGGCTCCGCGCTTGCGCCTAACGAAGTCTGCGCCGCTCAAGCCGACGCACTATAACTGCGGCGGCCATCAATTTCGATAATGATCAAACAGAGACGTTGTCAGTCACTACCGAAGTGTTAGCACATCCCTTGGACATTGTTCGCGTAATCGCCCGGAGCGTGCAGGGAACTTGACGAGACCCGATTCGCTGAACCAAACTGACTGGGCGATCCCTTGATCGCTGAGATTGTAGTCGGGACCAAGTCTTTGGACGTTGGTCCGGTGGCGCCAGAGCTTGGAGCCAATGGCCTCGACCTGCAGAGAAAGGCCCCCACTTCTGGGTGACGTGTCCGAGGCCGCAGCTAACACGCTGCGGCTCGCGGTCAGCATCACGCGATCTTCGAACTCATGGGTTTCGGGTACATTCACAAGCGCGGCGAAATCCCTCACGGGCTTGCCGTTGATGGCTTCAATCAGGTTAGAGAAGGGCATCTTCGCAGGGCTGTGACTCGACCGGGCAGGGCGGTGCATGCCGGCATTCTGGTTGGCGGCAGGCGAGGGCGGTTTGCGTCGGTGGCGAGCCGGGACGGGCCGGGGATTCAGGGTCAGGCGGCTGTTTGGCTGCCGCCCAACTGGCGGGTTTCGGGCTGGCGGGGACAGGTTTGGCCGCTACATAAGGCCCATTGCACGAACCGTCTCGGCCCGGGCAGGGGTTTGAAATTACTATCCACGTATTGGCGGTAGAAAGCATTGTGCGGGTACCAAAGGCGAAGCGAGCGGTCGGATCACGGTGAACCCAACCACGTGAATTTCAAGAGGCCGCCGGAAAAGGCGCGGCGCAAGCCGGCCAGCGGGCGCGCACGCTAACGCTAAGCGGAACGATTGGCGCGGTTGAAAGGCTACATTGATAGGCATATTCTCTGGTCAGACTGTGTTGTCGAGTCCACGAGAAATTCAACTTTTGTGTACTGGAGAGTCCGATGAAGTCCATAATGCCGCTGGCACTGACAATCTCGTTACTTCCGCTGAGCGCGCTGGCGGACAACGTCCACAAGGAAGGTCTACTTATCCAGGGACCTGTCAAGGCCGAGGATTCCTGGGTGGGCCAGGGAACGGTCACCGGGGTAAAAGCCAAGAACTGGGTATACGTCGTCAAGGTTGGCGATTACACCTATACCGGATATGCGGATCGGGTCGGCGGTATCTTCGCCGCCAAGGGGCCGCAACAGAAAGACTGGCCGCTCAACTCGACGATCGAAGTGAACTTCCACCACCGGATGGGAAGTCTGTACATGGACGTCAAGAGCCCGACCGGAAAAAAAGAAGACGATCTCTGGGTCTTCTCCAAGAAGGGTGCGGACGGCCGGGAACTGTGCGGATCATTCAAGTGCGCGAAAGCCCCGGGAGATGCGGAGAACAAGTGAGCTATGCCTGATCGACGCACCTGACGTAAACGGAAAACCAAAATAAAAATCAGCGTCAGCGCCTGAGCAACCTGCAGGTCATCGTGCTCGACGAACTCGGATACTTGCCGTTAGCAGGCAATGGCGGCGCGCTCCTGTTACATCTGGTCAGCAAGCTCTATGAACGGGTCTTGCTGATCGTCACCTCGGACCTGTCGTTCGCTGCATGGAGCAGCGTGTTCGGCGATGCCAGGATGACCACGGCACTGCTTGACCGGCTGACCCATCGCTGCGACATCATCGAAACCGGCAACGCAAGCTACCGGTTCAAGAACCGAAATTGACCCTTATCAACCTGGTCAATATTGGACGCCGGTCTACACCTAAGGCCGGTTACACGAATTGGCTTGGCACGGGCAGATGGTTTGAATTTCCTATCCGCCTGCCTCCATTGACATTGTAGCTACTAGTAGCTACAATGACTTTCATGAAAACCGTCGGCGTCCGTGACCTCAAGAACAAGCTCAGCGAATATCTTCGCGGCGTGCGGCTGGGAGACAGCATCCTGGTCACCGATCGGGGGGAAGTCGTGGCTGAGCTCCTGCCACCCGGGCAAGGGCAGGTTGATCCGGCGGTGCCGGCGGGACTCCAGTCGCTGGCCAAACGGGGCCTCGTGACCCTGGGCACTCGAGGTGGAGCGGATCTGTATCCGGCGCTGCAGCGCAAGCACGGCAAACGTCGGCGCAGCGTCGCCCAATTGCTCGATGAGGAGCGTGGCTCGCGGTGAATCTCTACGCGGAGTCGAGTGCCGTGCTGGCCTGGCTCCTCGACGAGCCAACCGCACCGGCGGTGCGCCGCCTGTTTGGCGAGGCCGAGGTCATCGTCGCGTCCGACCTGACCCTGATCGAGTGTGATCGCGTATTGCTGCGGGCGGCGGCGCTCAAGGAACTGACGGAGGCGGAAGCCGCCGACCGTCGAGCACACCTCGTTTCCGCTGCTGTGCATTGGCAAGTCCTGCGAATCGCGGGCGAGATCGTTGATCGTGCGCGTCAGCCGTTTCCCGGTGACCCGATTCGAACACTGGATGCTATCCACCTCGCATCGCTTCTTGTTGCGCGTTCCGCGGTCGCCGGCCTCCGACTGCTGAGCCTCGATGAGCGCGTGCGCCAAGCTGCCAAAGGACTGGGAGTCGCAGTCGAGCCAGCCTGAGAGCGGCTGCAGTTGAGCGGGAGTGAGGGGTGCCGCCCTCCATGGTGCGCCACAGTCGCAAGAAGTACATCAATTGCCGGCGCGAGCCCGGGGGCCTAACATAAAGGCCGTTCCGCGAATCGGCTCGGCCGGGAAGGTGGTTTGAATTTCCCGCCTGCCACCGCCGTATGATCGAGCTGGAGGGGAAATAGTGGTGGAACATTTCGACGTGCTCATCATTGGCGCCGGCCTGTCCGGCGTGGGTGCCGCGGTGCATCTGCATGAGCGCTGCCCGAGCAAGCGCTGCCTCATCCTCGAAGGCCGCTCCCGCATGGGCGGCACCTGGGACCTGTTCCGCTATCCAGGCATCCGCTCCGACAGCGACATGCATACGCTCGGCTACCGCTTCAAGCCCTGGCGCGAGGCGAAGGCGATCGCCGACGGCGCCTCGATCCTCAAGTACGTGAAAGAGACGGCCACCGAGTACGGTGTGGACGAGCACATCCGCTACGGGCACCTCGCAACGCGGGCTGACTGGTCGAGCACGACTGCCTGCTGGAGCGTCGAGGCGCTCTGCAAGGACAGCGGCGAGTCCGTACGCTTCACCTGCAGCGTGCTTTACATGTGCAGCGGCTACTACAGCTACCGGCAGGGCTACACGCCTGAGTTCGAGGGCGCCCAGCGCTTCAAGGGTGTGGTCGTCCATCCGCAGCAATGGCCGGAAGACCTGGACTACCGCGGCCGGCAGGTGGTGGTGATCGGCTCCGGCGCGACGGCGATGACGCTGGTGCCGGCGATGGCGCAGGACGTCGCTCACATCGTCATGCTGCAGCGCTCGCCGACCTACGTCGTGTCGCGTCCCGACACCGATGTCATCGCGAATGCCTTGCGTGCGGTGCTGCCCAGCCGCTGGGCCTACCGGATCACGCGCTGGAAGAACGTCGCGATGCAGCAGTTCGTGTATTGGCACTCGCGCACGAATCCGCAGCGACTGAAACGCAAGCTGCTCGCCATGGTGCGCGCCGAGCTCGGGCCGGATTACGACGTGACGACGCACTTCACGCCCCGTTACAACCCGTGGGATCAGCGCCTCTGCCTGGTGCCTAACGGCGATCTGTTCGCGGCGCTGCGTGCCGGAAAGGCGTCGATCGTCACCGACCGTATCGCGCACTTCACCGAGCACGGAATCAAGCTGCAGTCCGGTCGCGAAATCGCGGCCGACATCATCGTGACCGCGACCGGCCTGAATCTCGTGGTGCTCGGCGAAATGCAATTCACCGTCGATGGCGCCGCGGTCGACTTCGCGCGCACCTGGACCTACAAGGGCATGATGTACTCGGGCGTGCCGTCCCTCATCGGCACCTTCGGCTACATCAACGCCTCGTGGACCTTGCGAGCGGACCTGACCGCCGAATGGGTCTGCCGCCTCATCAACCACATGGATGAGACTGGCACGCGGCGGGTGACCGCGCGATTGCGCGCGACCGACAGGGATATGCCGGCCCGCCCCTGGATCGATGGCTTCTCATCCGGCTACGTACAGCGGGTCATGCACTGTTTACCGAAACAGGGCGACCGCGAGCCGTGGCTGAACCCGCAGAATTATTCGCGCGACCGAAAGATGATCCGTTCCGGCGAGCTTGAGGACGGGGTACTCGCTTTCGAGGGCTAGCCGGCTGTTGAAAATGGCATCGCGCCACCCCAGTGCGAGAAGCGCGAACGGCTGGCCGGAAAGACGCGCACGCCACTACTGCTGCCGTCGTCGATGAAGGTGATTGCGGCGCAGGCGTTAGCGCAAAAAAACCGTCGATAGTGGGTGATTCACGCACCAGTTCATGGCGTGCAGCAGGCCGCGGCTGGCACTATGAAAGGATATCGTGGACTACGTTATGGTAAAAAGACTGCTGCTGGGCGGGGTCGTCTGTCTGACGCTGTGCCTGCCGTCGCGGCCGGTTGCGGCAGCGGATCCTGCGACTCAAGCGGGCCCGGACTATGCGAGCGCCATGCGCGAAGCGCAGGTGCAGCTGCGCGGCGGTCTAGCGCCCACGGCGGAGGCCACGCTTCGAGCCTTGCTGCAGATGTATCCAGGCAACGCCGACGTGCAGTTCATGCTGGGTCTGGCGCTTGAGGCCCAGGACAAGCTCGCGGAATCCGCGGCACTGCTCCAGCCGCTGACCGACGGGCATCCGGACAACCCCGAGATACGGCAGGCGTCGGCGCGCGTGTCGGCGAAACTGGGGCTGGCTGAAGCGGGTCGATTACGCGACGCGGGTCAGCTGGTTGCGGCGCTGCTCGAAGCTCGCAAGGTCTACGAATCCGGCCTCAACGTGTATGACGCCGGCCTGCTGGTCGCACGACTGCAGAGTGCGCAGCGCCTGCACATTGAAGCGGCGCGTACCTATGGCGCACTCGCAAGCCGTTATCCGCAGGATGCCGAACTGCCGGCACTGCAGGTGCGTGCACTGGTGGATGCCCGCGAGCGGGAGGCCGCGCGCGATTTGTATGATTCGCTGTCACCGGCAGGGAGGTCCGTTGCGCGGCGCGCGCTGGGCGACACGCTCGCGGGCCTGTATTCCAACGACATCACGCTGTGGGGCTCATCAGCATCCAGCACGCGCGGCTACCCGAATGACAGCGCGTCCGGCGTGCAAGTCGCGCAGCGTGTCCGGCGTGGCACGTTGACGTTGCAGGCCGAACAACATCGGCGTTTTGGCAGCAACGCGCAGCAGTACGGCGCGGGATTCGAATTCCCGCTGCGCAGCCCGTGGGGCGCTTATCTGGGATTCACCGCGAGTCCGCAACGCAGCTTTCTCGCTGGCACCCGATTGATGGCCACGGTCAACTACTGGTGGTCCCGCTCAGTTGGCTACCTGTCGGTACAGTCACTGGATTTCTCGAACTCGCACGCAATCGTGCTGGCGCCCGGCGCTACGTGGTTTGCGACCGATCGCTGGTCGGTCGACTCGCGCGTGTATTGGGTGAACTCGACCGGGTCCTACTCGGTCATGCTGGCGCCGCAGTGGGTCGATGAACGTGGCAATCGCGTGCGCCTGACACTCGTGGCAGGTCAGGCCGGCGAAAATCTTGGCATCAGCGGCGGCATTCTGCGTACGCCCAGTCAGTCGGTCCGTGTGGATGCCACCTGGCGCGTCACGGATCGCCTCGGCCTCGACGCGGCGGTCTTTCATGAACATCGCGCCGAGCTGTACGACCGCTCAGGCCTGACGCTGGGGCTTGCGGCGTGGTGGTGAGACTCACGCAACCGTCGATCCTTGCCGACCCGGCAGCGCTCACGGAGTTTCTGACCTGGGTGATCGTTGCCATGGCGCTGAGCCTGGCGCTGCAGTTTCTCATCGTAGTGACCAAGAAGCTGCGCGTCGAGCGTGAACACGCAGCGGAAGACGCGGCTTTCCAGCAATACACGCAGGCGTTGCAGGCCGGCGTGGGCGCCCGCGCGCTGGTGGTGGATCCAGCCGCCGCTCCCCAGCGTCGTGCGTTAGGTCATGCGCTCGCGGCATCTCCCGCCGCCGCCCAGGACGTTGAACTGCGTGAGGCCTCGTGGTTTGCGCCCCTGATGGATGCAGTGCTGCGCGAGACGCGACATCGACACTGGGGCAAACGCGCCAGTGCGTATGAGTTCCTGGGACTGTTGCCCGGCATGCAGCAGCGTCCGGCGCTGTCAGTGGCCGCGATCCGCGAGCGTCATCCACGCGCCTATGCCGCGTGCCTGCAGGCTTTGGCGCGCAAGTCGCGCAGCGACGACGAGATCGCAGAACTTTGCGGCCTGCTGCGCGATCGCCACGTGCTGTCTGGCAGCTTCAATGTGGGCATCTTTCGCACGCTGATCGATGGCGTGCTGGCCGATGGCGTGCTGGCCGATGGCGACGGCAGCGCCGCGACGGCCCGGCTGGAGACCTTGCTGCATGCGCACGCCGACACGCCGTTGCTGTTGCTGGATGCGATTGCTGCCATAGGCTGCGCGGGCGCCATGGCGCTGGTGCCGGCGATCGCAGCGCTGGCGCAGCAGCCCGATGCGCGCGTGGCGCTGCGTATTGCCTGCACGCGCGCCATCGGACAGCTTGCGCCGCGCCATCCGGCATTGCTTGCCGCGCTCGAAGATCCGTCCTGGCAGGTGCAGGCCACCGCTGCGCGCGCCGTGCGCAGCACCGACGCCGCCTGCCTGGACCTGCTAACACGCCTGCTGACGCACGCCAGTTTTTACGTGCGACGCAACGCCGCGCTGACCCTGCGTGAACTCGGTGAAGCCGGGGTCTTGCGCCTGCGCGCGATGTCGGAGTCCGACGACGCCTACGCTGCCAACATGGCCCGCTTCGCACTGGCTGCCGCGGAGAGCGCCCGTGCTTGAAACACTTGCGCTCTGGCTGTTCGCCTTCCAGCTGCTGGTGCTGCTTTATTTCCTGGTGCTCAACACGGGATACACGCTGGTGACACTGTATGGCTACCGGTACGTGAACGCCGGCCGGCCCGCCAGCGGCGAACTCGAGCAGCTGCAATACCGCCTAACAGGCGGCAACCCGCGGCCCATTTCCGTCATCGTGCCCGCGCACAATGAAGCACTTACGATCGTGGATACCGTCGTGTCTGCCTTGCAGGCCCAATACCCGGAACATGAAGTCATTGTGGTCGACGACGGTTCCAGCGACGCCACGCTGGCAACACTGCTGGAGCGCTTTGCGGCTCGACCCGTTGAGCGGCCTGTAAAGCGCCAGCTCGACCACGCGGACGTGAAAGCCACGTACCTCTCCACCACGCATCCGAATCTGTGGATCCTCAGCAAGGAAAACGGTGGCAAGGCCGATGCGCTCAATGCCGGCATCGAGTTTGCGGGCTACCCGTTGGTGTGTACGATCGACGCCGACACCATTCTCGAACCGGACGCACTGCTGCGGCTCGGGCAGCAGTTCGGCTACGACAAACGCCTGGTCGCCGTCGGCGGTGCGGTGCGCGTGCTCAACGGTTGCACCGTGGAAAACAGCCGTGTCGTGACGCGTCGCGCACCGCGCCGCATGATCGAGTGCGTGCAGGCAGCCGAATACATCCGCAGCTTTCTGGTCGGGCGCGTGGCCACGCAGCGCTTTCGCAGTCTGCTGATCATCTCCGGTGCCTTCGGCCTGTTCCGCAAGGACCTGCTGGTCGCCATCGGCGGCTATCGCCGCACTGTCGGTGAAGACATGGATGTAGTCGTACGCCTGCACCGGCATTGCGTCGATCAGGACATTCCGTATCACGTCGGCTTCGTTCCCGAGCCGGTGTGCTGGACCCAGGTGCCTCGAGATCTGGGCTCGTTGCTGCGCCAGCGCAATCGCTGGCAGCGTGGACTTGTCGACAGCCTGTGGCACAGTCGTGGCATGTTCCTGAACCCGCGCTATGGCGCGGTGGGCTTGCTGGGTTTTCCGTACTTTCTGTTCTTTGAACTGTTAGGTCCGCTGGTTGAGTTTCTGGGTTATGCCAGTTTCGTGGTCTGCATCATCCTCGGATGGGTCAACCCCACGATCGCGCTGCTGTTCTTCGTGGTCGCGGTGCTCTGGGGCATCTGGCTGAACGCCTCGTCGGCCCTGATCGACAGCCTGGCCACTCATCGTTACGAACGGCTCACAGACACGCTGCGCATCGCGCTGTACAGTTCGCTGGAATTCCTGGGATTTCGCCAATTGATCGCGGTGGAACGCTTGATCGGGACATTTCACTTAACGCACAAGGACTGGGGTCGGATCCGCCGTCATCGCCATGGACGCGATGCTCAGGTCGCGCGCCCGAAAGATAAGCCGTCATGAGCGTCCTGAAGTTGCCCGGATTGGCTTTGCGCGCGGGGTTGATGAGCCTGTTCCTGTCGGTGCCGGTCTATCTCGCGCTGCAGAATTTCGCGTTTCTCGAGCCGTTCCTGTATCCGTTGCACCTGATGCAGGCGACACCGGCCCGCGCGAGCCCCGGGCTGCTGCTCGGACCCTACCCGGACCATTCACAGTTGGCCGGCTTGCGTGGCAAAGGCTATAAAACCGTCGTTTCGCTCCTGACTCCGGACCGGATCTATGAGCGCAGTCTGATCGAGAGCGAGCGCAGGAATGCAAAGTCGCTCGGCATTGCCTTCTACAACTTCCCGATGAACAGCGATCTGCCCGTGACCAGCAACCTCAATGCCCGCGCCATCGAGTCCCTGGATCGTTTGTTAGCCAGGTCACCGGGGCAGCCGTTCTACATTCACTGCTATCTGGGCAAGCACCGATCGGGCATGGTCGCGCAGTGGCTGCGGGTCCGTGACAGCGCCAGGGTATTGGCCAGCGCGGCGAACCTGCCCCTGGAGTCAGCTCCAACCTCGGGCAAGGTGCGCTGATCAACGGTGGATTGAATGAGTACAACGTCGCCGGGCGTGACGTTTGGTCCCCCTCGCGCCCGGAACTCGTGGCGATGACGCCCAGTGCGCAGACCGCTCCGCAGTACAGCGGCCTCACGCGAGTTGCGATGCAACGTGCGCGTGCTGCGCGTGAAGCGGTGGAGATCATCGGCGCTCGCACCTGACGAGGCATCACGGCGTGTTAGCTCCGCACAGCTGTCTGCGATTGACGCGAACGCGTGATGCTTCTCAGATATTGGACACGAAATAAACCAGAAATGCGGCGACGCCGATCAGGCCGACAACCAGCGCGATCGTGACTGCGAGCGGGTCGGCAGGACCACGCTGATCGGGATACGGAATGCTTATCGCCCGAATGGCTGCAATAAATCCAACGACACCCATGACGACGCGGACCCAGTCCAACATGATCCACGACTTCACCAGCTGGACAATTTCGGTCTCGTTAAGGACCGAGCGGGGCGAATGTCATCAAGAGCCACCACAACGTCGGCGGCCTGCCGGCGCATATGCGCTTGAAACTGGTCGAGCCGCTGCGCGAACGTTTCAAGGACGAAGTGCGGCGCGTCGGCCTCGAACTCGGCCTGCCAGAGTCGATGGTCATGCGCCATCCGTTTCCGGGACCGGGCCTGGGCGTGCGCATCCTGGGCGAGGTCTCCGAGGCCGCAGCTAACACGCTGCAGCTCGCGGATCATATTTTCATCGAGGAGCTGCGCCGTTCCGGCTGGTACGACAAGACCAGCCAGGCGTTTGCCGTGTACCTGCCGGTCAACAGCGTCGGCGTCACCGGCGATGGCCGCTGTTATGCGCCGGTGATCGCGCTGCGCGCAGTGCAGACCATCGATTTCATGACGGCGCACTGGGCGCCGCTGCCGTATGAGTTGTTAGATGTGTGCTCGCGCCGCATCGTCAATGAAGTGCCGGGCGTGTCGCGCGTAGTGTACGACATCTCCGGCAAGCCGCCGGCCACGATTGAGTGGGAGTGAGTGACAGGCCCGTTTTCTTTGGTCCAGATTTGATGTCAGTTTACGCCGCCGAGTCGCGGCCCGAGTCCGGGACGCTGCGCAACCGGACCGGCCGCGCAGCGTCCCGCTGCGTCCCGCTTACTTCAACTCGAATGGCACCGTCTGTACCGACGGATCGCTGCCGATCCTGAATCCCAGCACGTAGGTACCGGTGGCCAGCCCGTTGGTGTCAAGGTTGAAGATGTAGCCGCCGGCCCCGCCGAAGAGCGACGGGTCGTAGCGGAAGTTCGAGTCGGGGTTGGCGTTGCCTGCGTCGATCACCGTCGAACTCGCGTTGTTCGAGACCATGACAACGCTGACCGCCACGGTGAAGAGGGTGGAGCGAGACAGGTTCGTGCCCGAGACGTCGCAGGCCTGAAGCTTGATCGGGATCACGCTGCCGACCTTGCGGGCGCCGAACGCTTGGTAGTTGCAAACTCCGTAGCCAACGGAGTACGCGTTGCTGCGGCTCGCGGTATTGCCGGCCTTGTCCGCCGCGTCCACCTTGAAGCTGAAGCCGCCGGGGGTGTAGGTGTCGATCGTTGCCCCGTTCGCGAGCGGTCCCGCGCAGCTCGCAATGCCGCTGCCGCTATCGGCGCAGGAGTAGCTCGCCGTGGCCGCCGCGCCAATCAGGAAGCGCGCGGCGTCGGCCGGCGACACGATGGAGATGCTGGGCGGCGTCCTGTCGACCAGCCAGCCGTACGTGGCCGGTGTCGTGTCGATGTTGCCAAGGTCGTCGGCCGCGCGCACCGCGAAGTAGTGCGATCCTTCGGACAGCCCGGCGTAACCCTGCGGGCTGGAGCACGCACTCCACGGCGCGCCGTCCAGGCTGCACTCGAAGGTCAGGGCAGACGCCGGGGCCTGCGCATCCGCACCGGTGAAGGTGAAGCTTGCGCTCGCGTCGCGCGTGATGGCAGGCGGCTTGGCCGTGATGGTCGTCTCCGGCGGCGTCGTGTCCTGCACCCACGCGTACGTCGCCGGCGTTGGGTCCGCAAGGCCGGCGCCGTCGATGGCTTTCACGGCAAATAGGTGCGATCCATCGACAAGACCGAAGTAAGTTGTCGGCGACGCGCACGCCGTCCACGGCCCGTTGTCGAGGCTGCACTCGAACCTGAGTGCCTCTGTGGCGGTGGCGATATCTGTGCCCAGGAAGCTAAAGGCCGGCGTGGCGTTGTTGGTTCGCGCCGGCGGGGCCGCGGTGATGATCGTGTCTGGCGGCGTCGTGTCCCGGACCGTCACGGTCACGGTGTCGGTATCGGACGCATCCTTGTCGTCGGTCACCCTAAGCGTGACGACGTGCGTGCCGACGGGCAGCGTCACCGAAGCCATCTCGCCTGTGGCCTCGCCGACCGGCGTGCTCCACGCATAGGTCAGCGGGTCCCCGTCCGGGTCGCTCGAGGCTGAGCCATCGAGGGTGACGGCCGCGCCCTCTGGCGAGGTGGCCTCCAGCGTCTGGTCTGGGCCAGCGTTTGCCACGGGTGGCTTGTTCTCCGAGTCCGGGCTCACCGGGTTGGTGCACGCCTCCGTATCCGCCGGCAGGCTATCGACCGGGACCAGCAGGAACGCATGCCCGCCGGCGGCACCGGTGCGCAAGCCGCCGCCGACGATGTGGCCGTCGTTGGTGATGTCGGTCGGCACGAGCCGCGTCCATTTGCAGGCCGCGCTTACCCTTTGATCCAGATAGCGGCGAGTGGGGAAGCTGATGCTGACGGGTTTGCCGGTGGTGTCGCTGCTGACGAGCAGGTGCTGCACGAACCCCCTCGGAACCTGCACGCACGAGGTTCCGCCGCTAGTGTTGTTTAGATAGCCGACGACCTCGTCCGAGTCATTGACGTCGGCAAACCGCAGCGTCGCCGAAGTGCCACAAGCCTGAGAGGCGGTGTTAGCCACATAGAAGGACGTGGTGGTATTGGTGGAGGGGTTGAAAACCTCCTTCCAAGCGTAGCCCGTGATCCGCCGGGTGGTGAGATTCGGCTGGAACAGCGGCGCATCCTCGTTGTGGAGTTCAGTGGCGAAATTGTTGACCGAAACGCCGTACGTGTTGGCGTACTCCCGGATGTTCTGGTTCGGATAGTAGCCCGCATAGGCGGTGAATGGTGGCAGGCCAGGACCTTTCCAGCTGCTGAGTCCGATGACCGAATCATCTGCTGAATGCTTGATCGGCCTGGCGGCGTAGTAGTTCAGCACGTTGATGGTGGTGCCGAGCGCAAGGCAGTTCGTCGTGGGCACGCTCCAGCTCGTCACGACGACCGGCACCGGGGCGTCGTTCAGGCGAATGGCATTCGCCATGTTGAAGCCGCGGCCCGTATACCCGCAAATTGACCCTCTGTAGTAGAGGGCGACGTCGAGCGGAGGCCCGTCGTACAGGATCGTCGGCTGCTTATACGCAACGCCCGTCGAAGGTCCGTCCGGATCCCAGCGAACCGGGCGTGCCTGTTTTCGAAGAGTCGTTTCCGTGACGATGTCGCCCAGGTCGTAGTAGGTATATCCGGCGATCTTGCCGTCCGAATTGATGCTCCAGGCGGTGGACTGCAAGTGACCGGGAAGCATCGGCAGGTCCTGGAACGTGCCGTCGCTGCTGTACACGAAGCCATGCTTGAGCTTCGTTGCCGAATCCGTGTACTCGCCCACGACGCGGAAATTGTCGAGTGTCCCAGTGACGCCGCGGGCGGTTCCTTTGGTCATCGAGGCGCTGTTGCCGATGACCTGCATCTGCCCGTTGCGCCAGACGAACGGCAGGTCCTTGGTGCCGACACGCGCGGTGCCGACGACGACGGTACCATCCGCGTTGACCGCCAGCGCGCTGCTGTTGATGCCTCCTTCAGGCACGCCCAGATCGACGGCGACGTAAAAAGGATCCGCAGCTTGGCCGACTGCACTCACCGAAAAAAGTGCAATCGCCAGCGTTGCAAACCAGGGCGCCTGGCTGCGGCGGCGCGCTCTGTGCAAGTCATGCGACTTGATCGCCGCAACAAGTTCATACACGTCGAGATACAGGGCAACACGCGCCCGATCAATAATCCTTCCGAGCATGAAACCCCCTTTGCAGTTTGTCATTATTGCGAGAGCTCGCTTCTCGATCTTTGCCAGATCGTTTTAGCCAAGATTACCGCACTCGCGCCGCAGAATTCAACATGCGACATAATCTCGGTATGGCGTTGCTCGTTGGGCACCGAGTCGTGTCGGCCTGCTCGACTTTACGGATCAGGCTGACAGTATGGTTGGCGAGCAGTGACGAGCGTGCGCCCCCCCAAGCGTGTCAACCGGCGCCGAAGTTTGATCAGAATTGTGGTCGAGCCGGCGCCGAACGTTGACGAGGGCCAAATCGGCACTTCTTGAATACAGGCGCGCGGTCAATTTGATTTCAGGTGATTAGACTTGCACGCCGGTGGCTGGTCAGCGCGCAACGCCTATTTACAGGCCGGGGAGACAGGCGATGGCGAAATCCTGGCGGCCGCGCGTACTTTCTGTCGCTGCATTCGCGGCTTTCTGCAGCGCCTCCGTGCCCGTGTTTGCCAGCTATGCGATCTACGTCGGCAAGAACCTAACATCGGACGGCAGCGTGCTGATCGGCGGCTCGGGTGACGAGGTGTCGAGCCACTGGCTCGAGATCATTCCAGCAGCCACCCACCCCAAGGGCACGACCGTCGCGGTTGGCGTTACCGCGGAGGCCGAGTTCCCGGGGCGCATGATCGAGATCCCGCAGGCGCCGCGGACGTTTCGCTTCCTGACCATGAGCTACTCGGACTACCGGGGTTTTCCGGCACCGCTGACCAACGGTGGATTGAATGAGTACAACGTCGCCGGCCGTGACGTGTGGTCCCCCTCGCGCCCGGAACTGGTGGCGATGACGCCGAATCCGCAGACCGGTCCGCAGTACAGCGACCTCTCGCGCATTGCGATGCAACGTGCGCGCACTGCGCGTGAAGCGGTGGAGATCGTCGGCGCGCTGATCGACAAGTACGGCTACTCAACCTATGGCGGCAACTCCCACATGTTCGCGGATGCGAACGAGGGCTGGGTGTTGATCGAATTCGCCGGCGGCAAGGGTCTGTGGATCGCCGAGCGTCTCGGGCCCGATGACGTGCGGATGTCCTACCCCGGGTACATCGGTGAAATCCCGCTCGACTTCCATTCGCGCGATGACTTCATGGGCTCCAGGAATTTCATCAGCTTTGCCGTGGAGCAGGGCTGGTTCAATCCTTCCGCCGGCAAACCCTTCGATGTCAACAAGGTGTATTCGGTCGGCCAGGAGAAATATCCGCGTAGCGCGATGGAAAAGGAGCTGCGCAGCGCCGCGCCGATCGATTTGCGCCGAATGATGAACGCGGTTCGCGATCCGCGCATCTCGCAGGACAGCACCGGCTACGGCCAGGTGGCGCAGCTGCGGGGCGGCGGCCGCCCGGAGATGCATCTGTTGTGGATCGCCCCGACCGGCTCGGTAACCGCGCCCTTTGTCCCCTACCGCGTCGGCGTGCAGCGCATCGCGCCGCAGTTCGGCAAGCACCGCTACCTAACAAAGGGCGAGGCCAGCGCGTTTCTCACGCCAGACTGGCAGATCCAGGAAGCGAGCGAGTTCGCCGGCACGCTTTTCAAGCGCCTGATGTACTACACCTGCGATCGTCCGCAGCGCTTTCTGCCCGAGGTCACCGAGTCGCTGACGGCTTTCGAGAATCGGCTGATCGCTGAGCAGGACGCTGTCGCCGCGACTGCCGAAACCCTCTTTGGCGCGGGCAAGCGCGAATTGGCGCTCGAATACCTGACAAACTACAGCGAACGCGCGGGACGGGATGCGCTTGCGCTCGGGCACGCACTACTCGGCAGCATCGAGGCGCGCACGGAGTTGCTCTATGGATTGCGTCCGCCGAAGGGCGAGCCGATGAGCGGGATGAAGACGCCGCGGATATCCTGCCTGCCGCAGGAATCGAGTCGCCCTTAGCGGTGCGCACGTGTCATAGCTGCGCCGAGACCCAAGCAAGAAACGCTGCCAGCGGCCAGGCTATGAGGAAAAAGGGAAATATGACCTTGAACCACTGGCTGAAACGGATTCTTGCGATTGCGAGTCCGGCCAGCAGAAGTCCGTTTGTCGGGGAAATGAGATTCATCAGTCCATTGCCGAACTGGTAGGCGAGGACCAGGGAGTCCCGATTGACCCCGACGAGGTCTCCGAGTGGCGCGAGCACCGGCATCGTCAACGCCGCTTCTCCAGACGATGACGGAACGAAAAACGTAACAATATTGTGTGCGAGCAGGTTAAGGGTAGTGAATGCGTAAGTTGGAATGCTGCTCAGGAATCCACTCAGACTATTCAGAATCGGATCGATGATCATGCCCTGTTCGGCTACGATCAGTATTCCGCGCGCCAGCCCGATGATGAACGCTGCGTAGATGAAATCCTTGCATCCGTCGACGAAGTGTCCGGCGATCTCGCTGGGCCCCATTTTCGCAACCGCGCCAGAAATCAGCCCGCACGCCAGGAAGGCCGCACCTATCTCGGTCATGTACCAGCCGCGTGCTAACAGGCCCCAGCTGATCGTCGCCAGGGTAACGATGAAGGTCGCCAGGATGATGCGATCGGAAACGGAAAAGCCTGGGTGATGTCCCTGCGGACTTGCGACAGTCAGCTGTAGCTCCTTGTCAGAGCTGAAGACCGGCGAAGACTCAGGATGTTTGCGGACTTTGTGCGCGTACCACATCGTGAAAGCAATCGCCAAAAGAGTGAAGACGACCCATGCGATTGCGCGAAGCCAGAGTTGCGGATTACCGTGTACGCCGGCGATCGCCTGTGCGAGCAACACCGAGAACGGATTTATGGTGGCACCGATGTATCCGACCTGTGTGCCGAGAAACAATATCAGGACTGCTGTCATCGAGTCGAAACGCAGGAGGAACATCAGTGAAATAACGATCGGATATAAGGCGATTGCCTCCTCGCTCATGCCGAAGGTAGATCCGCCGAGACTCAGAAGCGTGATCATTATCGGTATGACGAATATGCCCTGGTCGGAAAGCGTGGTGGCAAGGACACGAAGCCCGCGATCAAGCGCGCCGGTTCGCGTGATAATGCCGAACACACCGCCTAACAGCAGCACAAAGGCGATGACGTCTGCCGCGCGCACGATGCCCTTGGCAGGCGCACTGAGAACTTCGAAAGGCCCCTGCCGTAAATCGCGACCGTCGGTAACCTTGTCGATCGGCCGGAATGTCCCTGGGACGACGGTGCTCGCAACACTGCCGCCTTGCGTCGTCAACTCCACGCGCTCGAATACGCCGCTCGGCACGATCCATGTCAGGGCGGCGATGAGTATGATCACGACAAACAAGAGCACGTACGTGTGGGGCAGCTCGTACGTCAGTCTGGTTTTTTGCTCCGTCACTTGCTTGCCTTCCGACTTGTCTTGAATTCACGCGTCAATAGCGTAACCCGAGTCCGAAAGCACCCTGCATCTGGCAAATCTCTGCAGCGAACGAAGCTGCTCTCTCGAGGGAGCTTTCCATCAGCAGGGCCGGCCGCGCGCTGGTGTCGCCTTGGCCACCGACATAGGACACCAGGAATCCGGTGATGAAAGCATCTCCTGCACCCAGCGTGTCTGTTGGTGTCACGGCGCGGGGAATCTGTTTGACCAACGAGTGGCCGTCGAACAGGATGGCTTCGTGCGGACCGCGCGTGGCCACCGCGAGGGTACAGCCTCGGCTAACGGCCTGCGCGAGGAGATCCATGGTCGCCTCTTCGGCCCACTTGGCGCACGAGAAGAAACCCATGTCGACGTAACGGCAAAGATTCAAGGCGTATTCGGCGTCGAAGTCATCCGAAAAGTCGTAGCTGACCAGGGGCTTCAGCGATTGCATGCGGGCCAGGTGGTCATCCAGGTAGCTGTACGCGCTTGTATGCATGATCGAGAATGTTTGCAAGTAGTCGAGATCTTCGAAAATGAATTCCATCGGCACCGACTTGCTGACGCCGCCCTGGTTTGATGAAATAAATACTCTCTCGCCGTGTTCGATGGTCAAAATGGCCCGGCCGTTAGGTCCGTCCGCACGGCGGCAATGGGAAGTATCCACGCCTGTTTCGGCGAGCGTTCGTTGCACATGCCCCGCCGCGACATCATTGCCGAAGACGCCGAGATAGGCAGACTCGCAGCCCAACATTGCCGCGTACACTGAGAAGTTGAGCGCGTTGCCGCCCGGAAACATGGTCCGGATGTGCGCGTAGTCGTCAACGACATTGTCGCCGATACCGATAACCTTCAAGCTGTGGCCTCCGCAAGCGAAATCAATATTTCACTTTGCCCATGTAACGGCGCGTTTCGAGCGGGTGCTCACGAAGCTTCGCCAGTGCTTCACGGTAATCACACATCACGCTGTAGAACAGGATCGGATTGAAGTAATCGACGACTGACTGCGGTAGCGCGCCGATGCCGAGCTCTCGCGCGTCGACTACTTCATAATTCTGTGCGTAACGTTCCAGGAACGCGATGACCCGCCGATCAAGAGGGCGCGTGCGGCCTTCGTTCATCAGCACGATGAAATTCGTTTGTTGGTCCGTGATTTCGAAAGGCCCGTGAAAAAATTCACCGGAGTGAATGGCGCTCGCATGCAGCCACTGCATTTCCATCAACGAGCAGATCGCAAATCCATACGCGTGTCCGTAACTTGCACCGCTCGACAGAACATAGAACAACTTCTCGTTCCGATAGGTCTGCGCAAATGCCTCGACTCGTTTCCGCACCTTGCCGCGCGCTGCTGCGACGACAGCGTCGATTTGTTGCATGGCATCGCGAAAGTCGCGGTAATGCGGATAACCCTCTGTGTGCTGCAAAATATCAAGACTCAGTGCCAGCGTGATCGCCATCGGATTGTTCTGGACACTCGACTCGGCGCCCCACTCGTAGACAACGTTGCGATCCGCGAAAGTGGCAATCTCTGACGACTCATTGTGAGTCAGGGTCACGGTGAGCGAACCCCGTGCCTTGGCAATTTTGGCCGCTTCTACGGACTCCGGGGTCCTGCCGCCGTGCGAGCAAACAATAACAATGGACCGATCTCCGAGCGCCTTCGGCACCGCATGAACGAACTCGTTGGCGGTATAGAGATCGGCGCGCAGGCGACGGCCTTCGCTCGCCAGAAAGAACCTGGCTGGGTACAGGTCTACCAGGGAGCCGCCACAGGCAACAAAAAATACTTCCGAGATCTGATTGCCAGCCGCGCCCCGCGCTGCGAGGGCTTCACCCAAGGCACTGGCGTTCAAGGCGATGGAGTTCATAGGCCTTGCAGAGCCTCGCAGTTTCGACTGTCTGACGCCGACTTCATCTGTTGCTCCCCATATGGTGCCCCTCAACTCGGAGCCGGTTCGGCGAAGCGGATCTTCGAACTGAGTACCAGGAAACGCAGGTTACCTGATACTGAAAACCCGCGTGTCATGGGCATCGAAGTGCTGGCTGATCACTGAAATCACCGCCTGGCAGGTCGATCTGCCAGTCAAGGAAGCCAGTTACAGCTGGTCCGGCGGCAAGTCAGTATCCGCGTTCGACAGCACAGTCGTGCGGGTCGACACCGCCGGGCACGGCCGAGCTGCAGGCGCTGGTGCAGCGTATCGCCGAGCGCGCGTGGTTGACTGGCTTTCCCGAACAGGCCGGAGCGCTGGGTGACCTGATCGGCCGCTCCATCATGTACGGGATCGCCGTCGGCCCGCGATCGCGCGAGAAGGTGTTCACGCTGCAGACCGTTCCGGCGCGACCGGAATGAGAAGTGCGCCACGGTGCCGCCACCGCGCATGCACCTGACGAGGCATCACGGCGTGTTAGCTCCGCACAGCTGTCTGTGATTGACGCGAACGCGTGATGCTTCTCAGATATTGGACACGAAATAGACCAGAAATGCGGCGACGCCAATCAGGCCGACAACCAGCGCGATCGTGACTGCGAGCGGGTCGGCAGGAGCACGCTGATCGGGATACGGAATGCTTAGTGCCCGAGTGGCTGCGACAAATCCAACGACACCCATGACGACGCGGCCCCAGTCCAACATGATCCACGACTTCACCAACTGGACAATTTCGGTCTCGTTAAGGACCGAGCGGGGCGCATGGCTCGCGTAGGCCCACAGGGTACCGTTCATCGGCCAGAAGACTGTGACCGTCAGAACAAGGGTGCCCAAAATCGAGAGGGCCGATGCGACCAGCAAACCCCTGTACCTGAGAGGAGTCGTCCATCCGCTGACCAATGCACCAAACGTCGAAAAAAGCAGTGCGGCGGAACTCGGTATGAAAAACTCACCCGTATCTACCGGATAATCTGATCCATAAGGCAACAGGTGTAACGATTGCGGCGGAGCGCTGCTCCAAGCTCCGACGAGTACGACAAGATCGAAAACTTTGGCGCCGACCAATGGCCCCCATGCAAGCACGGACACCCATAGGAAGAAACGTGTCATCCGCTTGCGCCAATTCAATCGCCATCTCCCCAATTGCCGAAAACACCAAGCTAACGCAAGTTTTCAAACCTGGCAATGCCGCATGCGGGACGTTCAGGACATTCGAGGCAGCCATCGCGACATCAGGTCTTGTAGATCACCGAACCCAGGCCTGTCGGCGGTGCCAGCTCGGCTGGCAGGTCCTGCTTGTGCCACGGGTAGCCCTGGGTCTCAGGTGCGACGTCCTGCGCAAACGCCATCCACGTGTCGAGGCGATCGCTGCGGATCACGTCCCAGCCCGGCGACATCTCGAGATATCGCGGCGCGTGTTTTTCGACGTAATCGAGCAGCTTGCGGGGCACCTCGCCGAAGCCTTTCAGGCCCTTGTGGCTGAACATGCGCCCGAACAGCACCGCGTCCTGGTACTTCGTGCCGCCCATCTTCATGAAGGGCCAGGGCTGCGACAGCCGGGAGAAGCTCGAGGTATGGCGGAGCGCTGGCAGGCTGCGGTCCTCCAGCTCACGCCGGGAGAAATTGATGGTGAAGTGTTCCGACGGCGAAATGCGCGGCCCCGTGGAGTAGGTCGGCCAGCCCTCAGGCGTCACGGGGTTGGTGTATTCGTGCGTGTAGTCCCACGACAGCATCATGTGGTCGTCGCCGACCTGCTGGAATGGCAACAGCAACGGCACGGTGCCATCGGCGCGCGGAAACACCGTGCCCTCGTTCATCACCGTGGGTTTGTCGCCCGCCTTGCCCAGCAGGTAGGTGGGCATGTTAGGCGCGGTCATCCGCAACGACGAGAGACTGTTGTAGAAGTGATAGACGGGCACGGTCTCGCCGGTGAGGGGATTGGTCCAGTTTTCCAGGATGTCGCCGCTGCGCAGGTCGGTGAAGTAGCCGGTCTCGCGCGATTTGCGGATCAGGGTGCCGGTGGCAGCGTCGAACCTGGCGTGCAGCACGCCGGTACCCACAAAGCCGAACACCGGCAGCATGCGCTGAGCGCCGATACGCAGATACATCAGGCCATGGAAGGCGCTGATGGCCGGCTTGTCGTCGTAGCTCGACCAGATCTTGCCAAAGGCATAGAGGTTGTCGACCGGATTGCCCAGATCGAGACTGCCAGGCCTAACAGCCGCCGCCGTATCGCGCAGGCCAATGCCCAGTCCGGCCCCCAGCATCGCGGCGAGCGCCTGCCTGCGACCCAATGACACATCGTTGATCAACGCAGAGAACATGGCCCTTCTCCTGGAAGTTCACGACCTTGCCAGGTTGTTACGCTAGCACCTCCGCTGATCCGTCGCAGCGCACCGAGTGCCTGTTGTGGTTTTTCCGGCAGGCCTTGCGGGCCGTCGGGTCGACAGCGCAAGGCAAGGCTTGTCGACGCCAGACTCGGGCCCACCAGAAGACCCGATCCACGAATCGGCTGCGCTAGACAGGTGGTTTGAATTTCCTATCCTCTGCGATACTCCCACTTTAAATGTGCCTGACGCGGGTCTCGGAGCACCACCATCGCCCGGCTGGCTACTGAACGAAAGATCAAAGGAGAGCCGAATGTTCCGCACCCTCACTACCCTGTTGCTGGCATGTGCCACCCTTTACGGACAACCTTTCGCACAGGCCGAATCCACGCCGGCGCAAAAAGCCGTGCTGGTCACCGGCGCTAGTTCCGGTCTTGGCCGTGTGATGGCGGAGACCTTGGCGGCCAAGGGTTATTTCGTGTATGCCGGCGCCCGGAAAGACGCGGACCTGGCGGAACTCGGCGCCATCAAAAATATCCAGGCCGTCAAGTTGGACGTCACGCAGCAGGATCAAATCGACGCGGCTGTGAAAACAATCGGGGAGGCTGGCCGTGGATTGTACGGCCTGGTCAATAATGCCGGCGTGTTGGTGACGTCTCCGTTGATCGAGATCAGCGAAGCGGACTTTCACCTCCAGATGAACGCCAACATTTACGGCGTGTACCGCGTCACCAAGGCGTTTGCACCGCTGATCATCAAATCAAAGGGTCGCATCAGCGTCATCGGCTCAATCAGCGGCACCCTCTCAGACGCCACCTGGGGGCCCTACTCCATGACCAAGTTCGCCATGGAGGCGTTTGCGGATGCGTTGGCGGATGAAATGAAGCAGTTCGACGTGCGCGTCAGCCTGATAGAGCCGGGGGCGTACCGATCCAGTATCGGCAAAAGCGCCCTCGATCGGATAGCGAAGCAAGATCAATCAGCTGCCAATACCCAATTCAAGAAGCAGATGAATGAAAGCATCAGCTGGCTGGGCCACTTTGAGAAAGATGCGGGCGATCCCACCGAAGTGGCGGAGGGGGTGGTGAAGTCCTTGTTTGATGACCGCCCCAAGCCCCGCTACCTGATTGTCCCCAACCAGGAAGAGGCTTACTTGACTATCAACCGTGCCATCGAGCGCATGGTCGAGCAGAACCATGATCAGAAATTCAGTTATAAGCGCGCGGAGCTGATTGCAATGCTCGATGCCGCCCTGGCGAAACAGGCCGGAAAGAATCCGCCGCGGCCAGCCGGACAGAAGACTCCCGTCCAGCAATGAATCACGCTGACTGATCGACTACTGAGCCGTAGCGAGAACAACCTTCGGCCGGGAGAGCCGCTTGCACATCCCGTGCTGTAGCAGAATTCATGGTCCCGCTGCATGACGGGTGGAGGTCATGCTGTGGACACCGGAACTGCGCAGCCGTATTCTCGACCGCGCGCCTGCCCGGAGGGCCGGCGTCTCACGGAAACCAAGAAATAACAACCTGAGGGGGGATGCACATGAATGCCAAGCAATGGCTCGCCGGCATCGTCGGCGGCGGGGTCGTAGTCTACGTTGTCGGATACATTGTCTTCGAAACTCTGTTGGCGGGTTTCTACGCCGCGAATGTCGGCTCGGCCACGGGTGTGCCTCGTGACCCGCAGATCCTCTGGGCGGTGGCGGTCGCCGCACTGGCGTACGCCGCGCTGATCGTGTTCGTGCTCAGCTTGAAGGCCGGTTCGTTGACCGTGGCCACCGCGATCAAGGCCGGCGCAACGGTCGGGTTCCTGCTCTGGGTATGCGCTGACTTCACGTGGTTCGGCATCACCAATGTCAACAACCTGGCGGTGACGATCGTGGATCCGCTGGCCGAGCTGGTACGCGGGGGAATCACGGGCGCAGTGCTCGGGGCCCTGCTTCCCAAGCTCGCTTGAGCCCACACGTTCGTATGGGTTGTTAGATGTCTGCTCGCGCCGCATCGTCAACGAAGTGCCGGGCGTGTCGCGCGTGGTGTACAACATCTCCGGCAAGCCGCCAGCGACGATCGAGTGGCAGTGGTTGGGCCTCGCGCTTGGTCGGCACCGGCTTCATCGTCGCGATGCATTTCATCGATCCGCCAGGTTTAGAGGACAAGGCCTGTCGACGGTCGACCTCGGACTCACCATACCGCCGGTTACGCGAATCGGCTTGGCACGGGCAGATGGTTTGAATTTCCTATCCGCCCGCCTCCATGCACGACCATCGCCAATTGGCTCACGCGTGATCGCGCGCCTACAATCGAGTCATGAGCGAAAACCCCGCCGACGCCGTGATGTTCACCATCGAGCCGAAGCCGCGCGATCTCGGCGGTGGTTTCAATGTCCGCCGGGCGCTGCCCGCGATCGAGAAACGCATGGTGGGTCCGTTCGTCTTTTGGGACGAATTCGGCCCGTCGCATTTCGCCGCAGGTGAAGGGTTGGACGTGCGCCCGCACCCGCACATCAATCTCGCCACCGTCACCTATTTGTTCGATGGCGAGATATTCCACCGCGACACGCTTGGCTCGGCGCAAGCGATCAAGCCTGGCGATGTGAACTGGATGAACGCCGGGCGCGGCATCGCGCACTCGGAGCGCACGCGGGCGGAAGTGCGCGCCATGGGCTCGCCGATCGCAGGCATTCAGTCATGGGTCGCGTTACCGGAAGCGCATGAAGAGAGCGAGGCGTTCTTCAAACATCACGCCGAGGCCGAGCTGCCGGTGCTGGAAGAGGGCGGCAAGATTGTGCGCGTGATTGCAGGCCAGCTATATGGCAAGGCTTCGCCGGTGAACACGTACTCAGAAATGTTCTATGCCGACGCGCAACTCAGCGCCGGCGCATCGCTGCCGCTTGGGGTCGAGCATGAGGAACGCGGGCTTTATCTCACGAGCGGCGAAATCGAAATCGCAGGCGATCGCTTTGAGCGCGGGCGCTTGCTCATCTTCCGCCCCGGCGACGCCGTAACAATCAAAGCGCGTACGCCCGCCCGCTTCATGTTGCTCGGCGGCGCCAGTCTCGGGCCGCGCCATATCTGGTGGAATTTCGTGTCCTCTCGTAAAGAACGCATCGAGCAAGCCAAGGAAGATTGGCGGGCAGGCCGCTTCGGCGTGGTGCCCGGCGACGATAAGGAATTCATCCCTCTGCCGGAGCATTGATGCGCTTTGGGTCCGAATTATTCGCGCTGGCTTCCTGCGCGGCGGCCCGGCCGCGCGAATAATCCGCTGATCGTCCACGTGGCCGCTTTCGTGGTGCGCGTGAACGCGAGCTCGGCGCGTTCCTGGAATTCACCGTTCGGCATCACGAGCAGCGCCCGGTCGACGCCCGCGAGCGCGCGCTTGACGGCCTCCATGTCTTCGAGGTCGCCCGGCACGAGTTCCACGCCCTGATCCGCCCACGCGGCTGCCTTGGCCACGTCGCGCACCAGGGCCCGGAAGCGCACGCCTTTCGCGAGCAGCGCTCGTGCCGTCGCGCCACCGATGTTGCCGGTTATCCCCGTGAGCAGAATCATGCCGATCTCCAGATTTGGATTGAACCCGGCGAAGTGCCGGGGGCGCCAATCCTAAATGATGCGCGCCATGCGTGGGAGCCAGCGGGCGCGGCGCAGATTGGACGGCAAGGCGCTGTCACCAGAAACCCGTTGTGATGAGCCGCAGGATTCCCGCCGCGAACGGGTGTTCGGGCACCGTCTGACGCTGCTAACATTCGTCACCGGATTTCATCGCAAGGACCCCTCATGACCCTCGGCAAGACACTGCGCAGCCTGTTCGCCGCCTCGTTGGTTGCCGCCGCCCTCGGCGCCTCGTTGGGCGCATCTGCGGCCGGCAAGCCACGCATCGAGCGCGAAGCGGACATCCCGCGCTTCAGTTACACCATCAAGGAGCCGCTGCTCAGCGTGGTGCGCGACAAGGCGCTGTTCGACGCGGCGACGGCGCCAATCCGCGCGGACATCAGCTCGGTCTTGTCCGGTTACGAGATTGCCGACAAGGCAGCGCAGCGACAGATGATGCTGACGCTGGTGCAACTGGATTTCCTGGCCGGCAATTACGACGCGGCGCTGCAAGGGGCCGAGGCCGTGCGCGCGCTGGAGGACAAGCCCGCCGACAAACTGCTGTCGGGCCTGCGCCTGCGGGCCATGGCGACGGCGGCGCGTGAAACCGGTGGCGTCGACACACCTGCCTATGCGGCGGCCGTCGCGCGCATCATTCGCAAGGAGATCGATGGCTATCCCTTCGCCGTGATCGCCAACGATATCCGTGGCTACAAGGCGAGCGCAGAAACCATCGGCGAGGGACGCATCCTGGGCAGCGTCAAGGATGTGCTGCAGGCCACCCTGGACAAGACCGGCAGCCTGAGTTCCGACCTCGCACCCAGCCTGATCAATGCCCGTTATGCGCTGGAAACCCTGCTGCCCTTGAAGCAGACCCTGACCGACACCTACACCGCCTACCTGAAGGCCAACGAAGTCGCGAAAGCCGATATCTGGACCAACCGCAATGTGACCCTGCCGGCGCAGGGCAACTACACGCCGGTGCGGGTGGCGGTCTGGGATTCCGGCGTTGACACGGCCCTGTTTCCCAAGCAGTTGCTGCAGGACGCCAAGGGCAAGCCGGCATTGCTCGCCTTTGATTTGTATTCCAAGCCAAGCAGCACCGAGCTGTTTCCGATCCCCACCGCGTTGCAACCGCGACTGCCGACCTTGCTGGCACGCACCAAGGGCTTTTCCGACCTGCAGTCGAATATCGACAGTCCCGAAGCCATTGCCGTCAAGCAGTTCATGTCCACCCTCAAGCCGGAAGAGTTCACGCCGGCCCTGGAAGAGCTTGGCCTTGCCGGTAACTATGTGCATGGCACGCACGTGGCCGGGATCATCAGCGCGGGCAATCCCTGGGTGAAACTGGCCATCGCACGCATTTCGTTCGACTACAAGCTAACGCCGGATCCCTGTCCGAGCCGGGAACTCGCCGAGCGCAGCGCCAGGGCCAACCACGCCTGGGCCGACTGGTTCAAGAAGAACCGGATTCGGGTGGTGAACATGAGCTGGGGTGGCACCGCGAAGGGCAACGAAGATGCGCTCGAACGCTGTGGCATCGGCAAGACGCCGGAGGAACGCCAGAAACTGGCACGCGAGTATTTCGACATCGAAAAGAATGCCTTGTACACCGCCTTTGCCAGCGCCCCGGACGTCCTGTTCATCACCGCCGCGGGCAACAGCAATTCAGACGCCAGCTTCGATGAAGCGATTCCTTCCAGCCTCTCGCTGCCCAATCTGCTAACAGTCGGCGCCGTGGACCAGGCCGGTGATGAAGCGCCGTTCACCAGCTATGGCCCGACGGTGGTGGTGCACGCCAACGGCTACCAGGTAGAAAGTTTCCTGCCGGGAGGAAAGCGTGTGGCACTGTCGGGCACCTCGATGGCATCGCCTAACGTTGCCAACCTGGCGGCCAAGATGCTGGCGAAGAAACCTTCGCTCAAGCCGGCCGAGGTGATCGCCATCATCCGCGCAACGGCCGACAAAACCACCGATGGACGGCGCACGCTGATCAATCCGCAGAAGGCGATGGCGCAGCTGCATTGACAGGCGACACGGATAGCGTCGCATGACCTGGGTATGGGGGCGGCGCGGGCGGCACCGTCTGGCTGATTGCGGCTGGATCTTACTTGCCGTGCCTACCGGGCAACGTCTGTCGGCGTTTGGTTCGGGCTCGCCATAAGGCACGTTCCGCGAACATGCCCGGGCGGGAAGGGTGGCATGAAATTTCTTTCGCCCGCGGCATCGGTGGTCGTCGATCCACGAGCGCGCGGATTTGAGCGAAATACCGAAGGCTGGCACGCTGTTCGAAACAACGTGCCAGCCTCGTGCCAGGCGAGCGCGGCGCTACGGAATGTTAGCTCGAGCCGCGGCGCTCTGGATCGCGCCTTTCTGGCTGCCGGATATGACACCCGACGCTTTCAGCTCATTAGTCAGCTTGGCCACGCCGCTGACGAAATCCCCATGATTGGTCGCGGGCCCCGCAATCTTGCCGATCAGGTCGGCAATGCTGCAGCCCGTGCCGAAGAGCGTGTTTGGCACACCGGAATCGTTGCCGCCGACCACCACCGTGGCGCCAAGATCCGAGTTGGGATTGCAATCCAAACTGTTAGCCACGCCGTCGAGGTCGGAGTCCGCGAACCAACCGACATCAGTCAACAACTCCTTGGTCAGATCGAACGGCGCTGTCAGGTTGTGCGTCAGGTCGCCGCTGATTGCGGGTTCCATCAAGAGATTTCTGTTAGCCACGGTGTCGTAATGCGACACCGAGGACCCACCGACGACCGGAAACGGCGCATAAAGCCGCGCACGGCCCGCAGCGTCCGCACCGGCGCGCACGTTCGGATCGACGCCGATCGACGCGGTAACACCACCGCCTGCGAACTGGCCAATAATTGCGAGGCCGTCGGCCCGCCTCAGGCTGACCACGGGAATCGTCACGAACGCGCCATTCACGCCATCGTCCGCCATGCCCGGCGGCGCGGCATTGACGTTGGCGGCCTGGTTGTAGATGACGGCCGCGATTGCGCCGGCATTAGTGGCGTTGCGCGATTTGACGGCGAAGCCGCAGAACCCGCGTTCGATCAGCACGATCTTGCCGGCGACGGCCGCCGCATTGCTAAACGCCGAGCAGCCATCGGCCGACGTGCCGCCGCCCGCTTCGACCGCATCCTGCGCTGCAACGACAGCGCCGGACACATTGGGATTGCCGAGCGTTCGCCCGAATGCCGCCGTTCCAAACTGGTAGATTCCGGCAATTGCCAACGGCGACAACACATCTACAGAAGGGCTGCCGAAAGACAGCACGGCTGGGACGTCAGCGCTCACATTTGCGCCGTTCCACACCAGGCGTCCGAATCTGACGGCCGATGCCTGACGTTGTGCGTTGGTCATCTGGTCCCATGTCAGGCCCGTGGTTGCATCGACCAGGCGCCGCGCATAGGTGTCGGTCTGCCCAGCCAGATTGGCTCCGGTCGAAGAGCTAACAAAGGTCTGGAAATTCAGGCCATGACCCAGTTCATGCAGCACGACGGTCACCAAATCGACCCGCGCGCCATGATTCGTATCGAGCCCCAGATAAAAGTCGAAGTCGCTGCTGAAACGGGCGCGGACATCGGCGAAACCCGGATTCAGATCGACGCCCGCGCGCTTGTCGGCGAGCGCGGAACCGTACCATGTGGCTGGAAATTCAACGCCCGGATAAAAGAATCCGGGCGCCAGACCCGGAAAATCGCTGAATACTGCTGTTGCGCCGGCGCTGCCTAGTATGTTCGCTCCGAGTGTGTCGAACGAAGCAAGTACGAATATCGGTACATTGCTGTCGAGCTGAGCGCCCCACAAATTGGCGGCATGTTGAAACGCGATCAGGCGCTGCTGCCCTCTCGTGGTTCCGGAGTTGCCTCCGACCGGTGCCGCTTGCGTGGGGTCATTGAAACCCTCGCCTGGACCGTCACTATTGACGACAATGATCTGCGCGCCGCCGGCCCAGGTTAGGCTGCTGCCCAGGAAAGCCAGAGTGGATGCCAGGAGCGCGACTGCGCCCGTCGTTTTGGATGATTTCATGGCGACGGCTCCTTATTGTTCCGAGGTGTCGGCGACCAGCCCCAGAAACTCGGCACCTTCTTCAAAACTGAAGACGCACTTGGTTTCCATCGTGCCGTCGGCGTTAGGTCTGGCGAGCATGACGCCGGCCGACGCGCCTTGCAGACTTAGCATATAGCCGCCCCCGGTCCGAGCGACTGGCTGAGCAGAATTACTCGGCGTTGCCGTCAATGTCTCCAAGGATTGCACCAGATCGGCAATTTCCTGGTCGGTAGGTTTTCTCAATTCACCTGTGACACGATCGACCGTGATGTTTCGGGTCGCCAGGTAGCGCTTTGCATGTTGCGTGGACGACGAGCTGTCGGCCTGCACCATGCTGGCGCCTAACGCCAAGGCCAGCGCGCAAGGCGCCAGCCGCATAAATAAACGTCGCATGTAATGTCTCCCTATCGTTTGGCCATCTTTGCGGATGTTTGTTTGTTTTTCTTGCTGCCAGGTGTCCTGAGAGCCTGCCGAGGCATGTGCTGATTTAACACCCAGGCGACTCCTGAAAGCAACTGCGGGTCGGCGTATGGGGGGCGATGATTACTCGCCTTCGCTCCGGATCCAACGTACACCGGGTCGACCTGTCGGGTAGGTCGCAATCCGGAATTTTCTGGCGCTGACCTATGACAAGCAGCTAACAAATCCTGATCTCGCGCGCACCTCCCGTTGTGGGCGGGCGTGCCACCTTTTTGCTGCGCGCCCGGAGAGACGTGGGCTCCCGTCCACCTGGGTCGCAGGCAAATGTCAAATTCCGGTGCCTAACGAAATCAATCACTTGCCGCGTGATGTTCGTTGCCTTTGACACCGACGAGGGCAGGTGTGATGGGGTAATTCCCGCATGGATGGGGCGCGGCAAATAGCGGTTTGCACGCAACCGCCAAGCCGCCGCTGGCTGCTGACGACGTTCGGCCTCGAGATCACGGGCTACGCCCGCTGCGGCTGTGCCGATGTGCCGAATCGGTTGACTCGGACATCAGACTCACGCCCCCGGTGAATCAGTTTCCAAAAACCAATCTATACTGCGACCATGAAATACGCACCGGCATCCTCGAGCTGCATGCGGGCTGTTGTCGCGGCCCTGCTAACAATCGCCTCCGCGGGTTCGCCGGCGGCCGACGAGGGCTTCCGCGGCTATTCGCTCGAGGAAGCGACCCGGTTCCGCAGCGACTGGACTCTCGAGAACTGGGACAACGGCGGAGCGCTGATGCGCTACGTGTTCCTCAACATGCCGGAATTCTTCAACCACTCGCTGATTCATCGGGGCGGCAGCGTGCGCGAACTCCCGGTGACGCTGCGAGCCGATGTCGCGGCTGCCGTTACCGACACGCGCGAAGGCCGGCTGCCGCTCGCCGCTTACGTGCGCAAAGCTAACGTCAACGGTGTGATCGTTCTGCATCGCGGCGCCGTGGTGTTCGAGTCCTATCCGCGCATGCGCCCGCACGACACGCACCTGCTCATGTCGGTGTCGAAGGCGCTGGCGTCAACGCTGATCGCCCTGCTGGAGGATCGCGGGCTGATCGACACGAAGAGGACCATCGATTACTACCTGCCCGAGCTCGGGCGCGCGGGGTGGAAGGGCGTTCCGGTGATCGACATTCTGGACATGGCCTCCGGTATCGGTTGCCTGGAGTCTGAGGAAGGCGCCTACGAGAACCCCGCGCGCTGCTACTACCAATACGAAGCATCGCTCGGCTGGCAGCCCGCGACCGCGGCAACGGTGGCCAGCACGCGAGCTTTTATCGCCGCGCTACCGTCGCACCGGCCCTCGGGCAAGGTCTACGAGTACACCTCGCCCAATACATTCGTGCTGAGCTGGCTGGCCGAGCAAGTGACGGGACGAACCTATGCCGAGCTGCTGTCGCAGGAGATCTGGCAAAAGATGGGCGCCGAGTCCGATGCCTTGATCTCCGCGTCGCGTCAGGGTGAGCCGGTCGTGCACGGCGGCGTTAGCACGACGCTGCGCGACCTGGCGCGTCTTGGCCTGTTGTTCACGCCGTCGGGACGCAAGGGTACCGATCCGCTGGTCTCCGATGCTTACCTGCAGAAGATCCAGCGCCAGGGCCGCCCGGAGATCTTTCGCGCAGCCCCCGACTCGAAGTTAAGTCGCCTCAATGGCGAAGCGCCGCTTTACAACACCTACCAGTGGGACTTCGTGATGGCCGACGGCGATTTCTACAAGGGTGGTTACGGCGGGCAGGGACTGTACGTCTCGCCGTCGCGTGACCTGGTCGTGGCCTACTTCGGCACCTTCGACCAAGGAGCCGAGGACACTAACCAGATGGCGAGCGTGGCACGGCAACTTGCCAGGTCAGGCCTGTTCCAACCGGTCCCGCCCGCCGCGCGAACCATCCGCTGATCGTCCTAGGAGCCTCTTTCGAGGCGCGGGCCATCGAGAAACTGCTGGCAGTCCTGTATTCTGCCCATCGGCCACTCAGACTATAAACCGGGGAAAATCATGGCTGGATCGCTACTGTCGCGCAGGCAATTCACGGCGCTGGGCGCTGGATTGAGTGTCGGTCTGCTGAAACCTAACAATGCCACGGCTATCCGCGAGAGCGACCCGAAGATGGCACTGGTGACGCCGGCGGCCGACCCGCTGATCCACCTCAACTACAACGAAAGTCCTTACGGGCCGTCGCCCCGGGTCATGGCCGCCATGGCGCGCACGCCGTTGTCGGCGGCGCGTTATGCCGACGATCATGAGCCCGAGCTGGTGGCAGAACTGGCACGGCTGCATCGCGTCAGCGCCGAGGGCATTGTGCTCGGGTGTGGCTCCACGGAGATCCTCAAGATCGCTGCGGAGGCCTTTCTCGGATCCGGCAAACATGTGATTGCCGCGCAGCCAACCTTCGAGTCCATATTCGATTTCGCCGGGATCACTGGGGGGCGACCGCTGACGGTCCCGCTGACTGCCGATCATCGCCACGACCTCGAGCGGATGGCCGGGATCTGCGCGGGCCGGAGCGGCATTGTCTACATCTGCAATCCTAACAATCCGACCGGCACGATCGTCACGCGCACGGAGCTGGAGCGGTTCGTTGCCCGGGTGCCGCGCTCGATGATGGTGGTCATCGACGAGGCGTACCACGACTTCGTCGAGGATCCGCGCTATGCGAGCAGCGATGCGCTCGTGGCCAGTGCGCCTAACGTGGTGGTGGTACGCACTTTTTCCAAGATTCACGGGCTGGCCGGCATGCGCCTGGGCTATTCCTTGAGTTCACCGGCGATTGCGGCCGCGTTGCAGCGGCGTCGTCTGCCGACCAACATCAACGCGGCGGTGCTGGATGCCGGTATTGCCAGCCTGCGGGATCCGGCCTATCTCGAGGCGCAGCGCAAGCGCTTCAACGACACCAAGCGCTGGCTGTGCGAGCAGCTCGAACGCGACGGCCGGCGTTATATCCCGTCGGAAACCAACTTCGTGATGACCGACACCGGCAGCGATGTCGGTCCTCTGGTCGCCGCATTCAAGGCGCGCGGCATGCTGGTCGGACGCCGTTTTCCGTCGATGCCGACCTGGCAGCGCGTGTCGATCGGCACGCCCGAGCAGATCGCCGCATTTGTTGACTTGCTGCGCGAATTGGCGCCGGCCAGGCAAAAGGCGACGGCTGCCTGATTGAACTGAAAAACTGCGTCTGGTGTGCCGGGAGTTTGTTAGCTCTTTGGTGGTGGTCGAGGAGTGCACGATGAGCGGTGACAAAACCGTGGCGGCCGATCCACTCCAGCGCGAGCAGGCGCGTGCTGAGGACAAGGCGGCCCTGAAGCTCTCGCTGATGGGCCTGGCTGGCGCCAGCATCGAATGGTACGACTTCTTTATTTACGGCACCGCGGCCGCATTGGTATTTCCGACGGTGTTTTTCCCCGCGGACATGCCACCCTTGGTCGCGCTGATCGCCTCATTCAGCACCTTCGCGGTGGGCTTCATCGCGCGACCGTTTGGCGCCGTCTTCTTCGGGCATATGGGCGACCGGGTGGGGCGCAAGAAAACGCTGGTCACGGCCCTGATCCTGATGGGTGTCGCCTCGACGCTGATCGCGTTTCTGCCGTCCTACCACTCCGCGGGCGTGTTCGCGCCGCTGGCCCTGGTGCTGCTGCGTGTGGCGCAGGGATTCGCCGTCGGTGGTCAGTGGGGCGGCGCCATCCTGATCGCCATCGAAAGCGCGCCCAAGGCGAGGCGCGGGCTGTACGGCAGCATCGTGCAGGCCAGCGTCCCCGCCGGTGTCCTGCTGGCCAACCTGGCCTTCATCGTGGTGAGCGGCGCCACCACGCCCGAGGCGTTCATGGCCTACGGCTGGCGCATTCCGTTCCTGCTGAGTATCGTGCTCGTTGGCCTGGGCCTGTTCCTGAATGCCCGGATCGAGGAGACGTTAGCCTTCCGTCAGCTGCAGATCCCTGTGCGGCCAGCGCCTGGCCGCTCCTCGCCGGTCCTCGAGGCCTTGCGCCGGTATCCCGGGAAGATATTGCTCGCCGCCGGCGCTTTCGTCTCGACCAATGCCATCTTTTACATCAACACGTTTTATGTTGTCGCCTACGGTACCAGTGCGACGGGTCTGCAGCTGCCGCGCAGCACCATGCTGGGCGCCATACTGATCGGCACCGTCTCCGCGCCGCTGTCGTTACTGGCCGGCGCGTTTTCGGATCGTTACGGACGCCGCCGGATATTCATGACCGGCGCCGCGCTCATGGGCGTCTGGGCCTTCATTTTCTTTCCGCTGCTCGAGACGCGTTCGTTCCTGTGGATTACCGTGGCGATTAGCGCCAATGGCGCTTTCAGCGCGCTCACCTATGGTCCGCTGGCGGCGATGTACGCCGAGCTCTTTGATACGCGGGTGCGCTACTCGGCGGTGTCGCTGGCGTATGGTCTCGGCGCTATTGTCGGTGGCGGCCTGGCACCGATCATCGCCACGGGCCTGTATGCCCGGTTTCACAGCACGACCTGGATCGCGGTTTACATGGCCGCGACCTGCGTACTGTCGCTGGCTTGCGTGAGCCGGCTCAGGGAAACCGCCAGGGTAGATCTATAGGAGCCTGGCGCCTAACGGCCAGTCGCGGCCGGCACGATGTCGACCGGTGTGCCGTTCAACGCGGCGTTGCCGGAAACGACATCGACGCGACGCTCGTCGGCCACGTCGTTGAAGCTGGCTCCGGGGTTGACGTGCGCTTCGCCTAACACCGTGCCAGGGCGATCGTGCCCCCAGCCGTGCGGCAGGCTCGCCACGCCGGGCATCATCGAATCGCTGGCGTGGACTTCAATCTGAATCATGCCGGTGCGCGAGCGCACTTCCACGGTGCTGCCATCGGCAATCTGCCGCGCGCTCATGTCCTCGGGGTGCATGAGCAGCTGGTGACGCGGCTTGCCCTTGATGAGCCGGTGGGAGAAATGCATCCAGGAATTATTGCTGCGCACGTGGCGCCGGCCGATGAGTGTGATGGGCGCGGGTTGGGTGTCAAGCACGTCGCGATTGAAGCGTTCGATGTCGGCCACGATCGGCGCTGGCGCGCAGTCGATCCTGTGGTCGGGCGTTTCCAGCCGCTGATACAGCGACGGCGTGAGCGGGCCCAGGTCGATGCCGTGCGGGTACCTGGCAAGTTCGTTAGCCTGCATGCCACCAGCTTTCGCCAGCACGGCCGCGACCATGCTCTCGGTTGAACGCGCGGGCTGCGGCTCACGGTTGAGACGCATCGCGATCGCACGCCCCAGCTCGCCCAGCACTTCCCAATCGTAGCGCTCGTGGCCCGCGCGCGGCCACAGCGGTGGATTGATGCGCGCGACGTTGCGCACGGCGAGCGCATTGAACACGCTGTCGTAATGCGTGTGTTTGATCGCCGAGGCCGGCGGCAGGATCAGGTTGGCGTGGCGCGTGGTCTCGTTGATGAAGATGTCCACGGCCACCATGAAATCCAGTGACTCGAACGCGCGGTCGAGCTGCCGTCCGTTAGGTGTCGAGAGCACGGGATTGCCGCAAATGGTGACCATGCCGCGGATCTGCCCCGCACCCGGCGTCAGGATTTCCTCGGCCATCGCCGCGCACGGGAATTCGCCGCCAAACGACGGCAAGCCGGATACGCGCGTCTTTGACCTGGCATATTGACCGGGCCGCGTGCCGGGCCCGGTCATCGGAAAAATCGGCGCCGTGAGCAGCGCGCCGCCCTCGCGATCCAGGTTGCCGGTCACGAGGTTGAGCAATTGCACCAACCATTGGTTGAGCGTGCCGAAGCTCTGCAAGGTGGTGCCCAGCCGCCCGTAGCACACGGCGGAGGGCGCGTCGGCGAATTCGTTAGCCATGCGCCGGATCGTGGCTGCATCGATGCCGGTGGCCACGGCGGCGCGCTCGGGCGTCACGTGCGCAATCGCGCGCAAGGCCTCATCGAGTCCGCTCAGGCGCTCGGGCGATGTCAGGCGCGTCTTTTTCTCCGTCACGAGGGTATTGATGATCGCCATCAGCAGCGCCGCGTCGGCGCCGGGCCGGATGAAATGGTGTTCGCTCGCAATCTCCGCCGTTTCTGTGCGGCGCGGGTCGATGACCACCACCTTGCCGCCGCGGTCCTGGATCGCCTGCAGGCGCTTGGCCACGTCCGGAACCGTCATCAGGCTGCCGTTGGAGGCGATCGGGTTACCGCCCAGGATGAGCAGGTAGTGCGTGCGGTCGATGTCCGGAATCGGCAGCATGAACTGGTGTCCGAACATCAGATACGACACCAGTTGCTGCGGCAGTTGATCGACCGACGTCGCGGTAAAAACATTTTTCGTCTTGAGCGCGCGCGCGACGACGGACACATTGAACAGCGTGCCACTGTTATGCACGGTGGGATTGCCGCTGTACATCGCCACGGCATCGTCGCCGTGCGCGGTCGCGATCGCCGCCAGCCGCTCGCCGGCGATCGCAAAAGCTTCATCCCAACCGATCTCTCGCCATTGCGTTCCCTCGCGCAGCAGCGGCATGCGCACGCGATGCGGGTCTTCGTGAACGTCCTTGATCGCGACCGCCTTGGGGCAGATGTGGCCGCGCGAAAACGGATCGGCGTGATCGCCGCGGATGCTGATGATCTCATCGCCGCGAAGCTTGAATTCCAGGCCGCATATCGCCTCGCAGAGATGACATGCGCGATAGACGGTGCGTTCTGGCGGCGTATTCACGGATCGGTATCTTCACGCCACCGTGGCGAGGTATTCCTTCAGCGACCGGCCCGGGTGTCCCATGATCTTCTGGAACGTATCGGTCTTGTGCCCGGGCGTGCGGCTGTTAGCAATCTCCGCGAACAGGCGCGCCACGGCATCCGAGTGCCACTGGTTGCGGTGGAACGGACGGATCGCCTCCTGGAAGGTCTTGGCATCGCAGTCGTCGTAGACCACTTTCTGGCCAATGACGTCGCCGATCACCTGCGCGACCTGATGAAAGTTCATGACCGGGTCGGGGCCCGTGATGTCGTAGCACTGGCCATGATGCCGGGAAGTGTTAGGGTCGGTGAGGATGTGGGCCAGGAACAGCCCCGCGTCGTTGTTGTCGGTGAGCGCCACGGTGCCGTTGCCCATCGGCATCGACAGCTTGCCGGTGGCGCGCGCGCTCTTCAGCGAGCCGCGGAAGTTCTGCATGTAGAAGCTCGGACGCACCAGGGTCCACTTCAGGCCCGACGCCTTGATCGCGTCTTCGGCCGCGATGTGCGCCAGCGGGATCGGGCTCGTGGTGCCGCGCACGGCTTCGGGCGAGGAGAGCTTGATGATCCAGGTCAGGCCGGCCGCTTTCGCCGTACGGGTGAATGCGAGCTCGGCGCGTTCCTGGAATTCACCGTTCGGCATCACGAGCAGCGCCCGGTCGACGCCCGCGAGCGCGCGCTTCACGGCCTCGGCATCCTCGATGTCTCCCGGCATGAGTTCAACGCCCTGAGCCGCCCACGGCGCCGCCTTGGCGACGTCGCGCACCAAAGCGCGGAAACGCACGCCTTTCGCGAGCAGTGCCCGTGCGGTCGCGCCACCGATGTTGCCGGTTATCCCCGTGAGCAGAATCATGCTGATCTCCAGATGTCTAGTGAACCCGCCGAAGTGCCGGGGACGCCTATCCTAAAGGATGCGCGTCAGCGCCGCAGCCACGGCGCCGCCTCATCCAGCTCCCGCCACTCTCCAGGCGCCAGTCCCGCCACGCGCACCTCACCGATCGCCGCCCGTACCAGCCGCAGCGTCGGGAACCCGACCTTGGCCGTCATGCGCCGCACCTGCCTGTTCTTGCCCTCGCGTAGCGTTAGCTCGACCCAGGCCGTCGGGATTTTCGCGCGGTAGCGAATTGGTGGATCGCGCGGCCAGAGCCCGGCCGGCTCCTCGATGCGCCGCGCGCCCGCGGGCAGCGTGGTGAAGTCACTGAGATCGACACCTGCGCGCAGCGCCTGCAGCGCGGCCTCCGTGGGTTCGCCTTCGACCTGCGCCCAGTAAACCTTGGTCAGCTTGTGGCGCGGACTCGAAATGCGCGCCTGCAGCGCGCCATCGTCGGTGAGCAGCAGCAGCCCCTCGCTGTCGGTGTCGAGGCGGCCCGCCGGATGCACGCGCGGAACGTCGATGAACTCCGCGAGCGTGCGTCGCCCGGGCTCCGGGCGGAACTTGCAGATCACGCCGAAAGGCTTGTTGAAGGAGATGAGCAAGGGTCTGGGTCTGGCTAACGAGGTAGCAAGGCAGCCACTCTACCAGCGTGAGGTGGATGTTTCCCATGGGCGCCTTTTTGAATGACAATGACACGCCATCCAGGCGATTTTCGGACCAGACAGGGACCAGCACATGACCAGGAAAGAGTCTCACGGACCCTCCGACAGCGGCATGGAGCACTTCGGTTACCGGGAATCGCTGGATCGCAGCATCGGGTCGTTCGGCAGCTTCGCGGCGGGTGTCAGCTACATCTCCATTCTCACCGGGACCTTTCAGCTCTTCTATTTCGGCTTCAGTGTCGCGGGACCTGCGTATCTCTGGTCCTGGCCGATGGTGCTCGTCGGTCAGCTGGCGGTGGCGCTGTGCTTCATGGAACTGGCCGCCAAGTACCCCGTGGCCGGATCGGTCTACAACTGGTCGAAACTGCTCGGCAGCCGGATCGTGGGCTGGTCGTCCGGCTGGCTCATGCTCACCGCGTCGATCGTCACGCTGTCGGCCGTGGTACTGGCGCTGCAGCTCAACCTGCCAAGGTTATGGAGTGGCTTCCAGATCATCGGCGATGGCAGCGGTGCGTATGATTTCGCCGCCAATGCCGTGGTTCTCGGCACGGTCATGATCGTGTTCACCACGGTCGTCAACGCGCTCGGCGTGCGGTTGATGGCGATGATCAACAGCGCCGGTGTCTTCATCGAGCTGATTGCCGCCTGTCTGATCGCGATCATCCTGGCGCTCAACGCCCAACGCGGGCCGGAAGTATTTTTCTCGACCAACGGCTACGGTGCCGGCGAGAGCGGCGGCTATTTTGGCGCTTTCCTGGTGGCATCCCTGGCCTCGGCCTACGTCATGTATGGTTTTGACACTGCGAGCTCGCTGGGGGAAGAGACCCATGAGCCGCGGCGTACCGCGCCGCGGGCCATTCTGCGCGCCATCCTGGCCTCGTTCGTCATCGGCGGCGCGATCCTGGTGTTCGCGGTCATGTCGGCGCCCAACCTGAAAGATCCGGCGATCGCCAGCGGCAGCGGTGGCCTGCAGTACATCGTCGAGCAGGTGATGTGGGGCCCGTTAGGCAAGATCTTCCTGGTCTGCATCGTGATTGCGGTGACCGTGTGCTCACTGGCCGTGCACACCGCCGCTATTCGGCTGACCTTCGCGATGGCGCGCGACAACGCACTGCCGTTCGGCGAGAGGCTCGCGAAGGTGCATCCCAAGACTCAGACGCCGATCGCGCCGGCGATCGCGGTCGGCGTTATTGCGGCGCTGATCCTGGTCGTCAACATCGGCCAGCCGAAGATCTTCACGGTGCTAACGTCGATCGGCATCATCATGATCTACCTCGCGTACCTGATGGTGACCGGGCCGATGCTGAGCAAGCGACTGCGGGGACAGTGGCCCCCTGAGGATCTCAAGGCAGGCGGCTACTTCACGATGGGCAAGTGGGGCATGTTCGTCAACATCGTCGCGGTGCTGTGGGGCGTGGGCATGGCGATCAACCTCGCCTGGCCGCGCACCGCCATCTACGGCGAGCCCTGGTACAACACCTGGGGTGCGTTCGTTTACATCGGCGTGATTCTCGGTGCGGGTCTGTGCTGGTATGCCATCAAGGGCCGCCACCACATCGGCACGCTGGCCTCGCACACGGTGACAGCCGAGATGGGTAAACAATAGCGTAGCTTCAGGGTCGGTGCAGTATCCGCCGCCAGGACCTACCTGCTGCGCTCCAGCGCCGTTAGCACGTATTCCGTCCGCGCCGACTTCCAGATGAACTTGACGAACAGCGCATCAGGTCCGGTGACGTAGTAATCAACAATATCGTCGATCCGGAAGTGATCGCAGGGGAAAGTGCCCGCCGGTACGGTCACGTCTTCGTGGCCAAGATATTCAAGTCCGTGGGTCTTGACTTGCCCGCTCTGCATCGGCGCCTTGGTGCCCATGGACATGTCGTAGACGGTGATGGTCTGGATTCCGCCCTTGACCTTGTCGTAATACCAGCCTGGCCACACGTTTGTCGCCAGCGGATGAGGGATGAAGGAAAATCGCTTTGGGACCTTCACCGTTTCGCGGCTGATGGTGTCCGCGAAACGCGTGGTGACATCGATGACGCCATCCTTCACCAGGAACAGGCTGGCGTTGCGGAAGACGCCGTCCTTCCAATATTGGGTGAAGGCTTCCCGCGGTTGAAAATCTGCGCCCACGCGCATGACCACCGTGTACAGGTGTCCGATGGTGTCGACATGATCGGTGGCGTTGACCGTGCGCGAACCATCCGTATGCACTGTTAGGTCCCAGGTCTCGCCACCGGTCACCTTGCCGGTGTCGGTGTTGCGATGTTCGATTTCGCCACGCGCCCAGCGCGCCACATTGACCCCGCCGGGCCGGTAGGGCTCCGCCGCGGACACGCTGGTGACCATCGCCAGAATCATGGCTGCGACCCAGACAACGCGATGAATCATGGGCTCTCCAACATTGACGGTATCGTACTCAATGCCGTCATCTCGACACCGTAACGATTTCGGAACCGACACATACCTGATAGGCCCCGATGCGATTCTGGCCAAATTCGTGTGGCCGGCAGCCGACGAGGAATATGTACTGACCTCGCTGAGAAGCGGGCGCTGAGCTGCTGGGTATCTGCTGGTCCGTTCAATGCGTTGGGTCACAGTGTCCGGGCAAGACGCAAACCCAGATTGCTGCCGTAGACGCGTGGCGGATCCCCGTTGCGGTCGGCGGAGCGGTTGAATTTCGGAGCGTAGCTCCAGCCGCCGCCGCGAACGGCTCGTAGCGTGCATGGGTCGCCCGTCCATGTCGAACCATCCGATGGAGCACTGGAATAGGTGTCGCGATAGCAGTCTCCCAGCCACTCCCATACATTTCCATGCATGTCATGCAGTCCAAACCCATTGGCGGCAAATGAGCCGACCGGCGCGGTCGTCATGGCGAATCCGTCGCTGCAATTCGTGTAGTGCCAGTTGGCCGGGCCGCCCCGCTTCCTGGCGGTTGCGTCCGCCACATTGCCGTACGTGCAGAGTTCATCGTCGTTGACACCGAACGAGAATCTACTCGTGGCACCGGCCCGCGCGGCGTATTCCCATTCGGCTTCGCTCAGAAACCGGTATGGCTTCCCCGTTTTGCGGCTGAGCCACGCGATATAGGCGCTGGCATCGTCCCAGGAGATGCACACAACCGGGTGCCTGTCGGTCTGGGCGAAGTTGTGGTCCCGCCAGCTCTTGCCTTGAACGCGCTCCTCGGTCGTTCCAGTCCAGACATTGCATCTATTGCCGGGAACGTAACCGGTCGCGCGGATGAACCGTCTGAATTCACCGCGAGTCACCTCGAACTTCGACACGGCGATCGGGCGCGCAATCGACACTTCATGTTGAGGCCCCTCATCCCGGTCGCGTTCCGTTTCAGAGTCCGGTGAGCCCATCGTGAAGTTTCCTGCCGGGATGATCACCATGAGCGGGCAATCGGCGCAATCGCGAAACACCGTGCCGGGTTTCGATGCTCTGGACTCTGCATTGCCTGACGCGAAGAAGGCCAGGTAGCCGATAGCCGTGACGACGACAAACGGCCGTGAAACCAGACGGATGATTGCGGCTCTCGATTGTGTACGAATGCTCGCGATCACAGCCCGCCACCGTTGCCGGGCGGCGCAGCCGGCGCCGAGGGCATTGCTGGCGAAACCTGCGCCCTAACGGACGCGCCACCAGCGATGGTCAAGAGGCAGGCGAAAGCGAATGTAGCTGCGCATCGCATTGTTTTTCTCACGCAGACGCCCGTGCGACATGCGCCTGACGCCGAGCTTACACCTTGATTGCCAGTTGATGTCAACAGACCTGCAACCTTGGCCAGCCGAAGATCTTCACGGTGCTAACGTCGATCGGCATCATCATGATCTACCTCGCGTACCTGATGGTGACCGGGCCGATGCTGAGCAAGCGACTGCGGGGACAGTGGCCCCCTGCGGATCTCAAGGCAGGCGGCTACTTCACGATGGGCAAGTGGGGCATGTTCGTCAACAGCGTCGCGGTGCTGTGGGGCGTGGGCAAGGCTCGCGGGCGTTAGGCGCGGGCTTTTTCCCACGCTTCCAGTCGCGAATCGATTACGCCAAACCATACCGGCGGCACCAGGGCTGCCAGGATCATCGTCGGGTAGCCGCAGGGCAACTGCGGACTTTCGTCGTAATGATCCAGTACTTGATAGCGCTTGATCGCGCGGTAATGATGATCCGAATGGCGCTGCAGCTGGAACAGGAAGAAATTACTGACCCGGTGACTGGCATTCCAGGAATGCCGGGGATTGACCCTTTCGTACTGGCCGGGCGCAGTTTGTCGCCTGACTATTCCGTAGTGCTCGATGTAATTTACTAATTCAAGCAGGCTGAACGCCAGCACGCTTTGAATGAAAAAGAAGACCGGAACCTCCGCATGCCAGTTCCCGGTCATCAGCCAGAGCATGGCCATGAGCATTGCGCAGAACAGGAAGGGCAGCAGGGTAAACCAGATCATCTGGTTGGCCGGACTGAGTATTGACCTGCCTTTTCGTTGCAGCGATTCGGCCTCAAGTGTCCAGGCGTGAGCAAAACCGCCGAGCACGGATTGCAGCCAGAACGAATAGAAATTCTGTTGTCTCCTCGCCGTGGCGGGATCTTGCGGAGTGGCCACGGAAACATGGTGGCTGCGATTGTGCTCGATAAAGAAATGCATGTAGCACACCGTCATCAGCAGTGCCTTGCTGTAGAACTTTTCAAGTCTTGATTTCTTGTGCCCCAGTTCGTGGGCCACGGTGATGCCGATGCCGCCCGTGACCAGGGCGCAGCCGAGAGTGAATCCGGCCCATTCGTGCAGTGAGGTCAGCGATCCCGATGCGATCCGGTAGACCGCCCACACCAGGAAACCGAATTGCCCGTACACCCAGAGGTAGGTGATGAAGCGGTAATAGAATTCTTGCCCGACGATTGCTTGTTTCTCGTCTGGAACATTGGCGGTGTCGAGCCCAAGCCGGTCATCAATCACCGGTACCAGGATGAACACAAAGGCTAACGAAATGAAATTCCACCACCCGCCTGCATAGGACCCCGCGATCACCAGCACGGGTATGACAAAGGCGCTGAAGAACCCCAGTTTTTTCAAAAGATATTCCTACCCGGTTTCCAATGGCTTCAATAGCTCGAAAGCCTAACGGCAATCAAAGCATTAATGCAGCGGTTTGCCAACCGGTGCGAGCGCTGGCAGCGTCGGTCCTTCATCGTGCGATTTCCTGTACCCGGCCTGCGGTGACGCTGTAAAAGCGCTGGAAACTCGGTGCTGCCACGCGCCCCTCCGGCAGGTACAGCACGGAGCCAGCGCCAACGCCGGTGACTTCAATGCGGCGTGCACTGAGCGGCTTGCCCGGCACCGGGGGTTCCGCGAAGCCACCCCGCACCAACCACGCCGCGCCGCCGGGATCGGTCGCGAAAATGCGGCTGCTGCCATCGGCGTCCACGGCCAGCGCGGCGCTTGTGTCGACGCCGAGTCCTAACAACTGACGCGCCGGCGAGCCCGCCAGCCACTCCGCCTTGGTCACAAACGCGAACAAGCGACCGAGTCGATCGCGTGCACTCAAGTGCGAGTCGGTGACGACACCGCGCAGACGTTCGAGGTGCAGGAAGTCCTGCTCAATCGTGACGGCGGCGCCGAGCGGATCGGCCAGCGCTTGCGGGCTCGTGATGCTGCCGCCGTCCATCGCGCCGTAGAGATACTCGCCGAGTATCGCGAGCCCCGCGCTGGTGCCGGCGAGAGGTTTGCCGGAGCGCACGTGCGCATCGAGTGCGGCGGCGACCGGCGTGCCTTTCCAGTACCGCAGGTAACGGGCCTGATCGCCGCCGGCGATGAAAATGCCGTCCGCCTTCGCAAGGCTCGCGAGAATCCTGGCATCTGACGAGGCCTTGCGATTCCTGAAGACAAAGGTCTCGACGGAGCTAACACCGCCGGCCTCGTGGTAAAGCTCGTCAGCCATCTCGGTTGTATACGAACCGCTCAGCGCGACCACATGGCCGTTGCCGCTTTTCTTCAGGAACCAACGGAGCGCATCAAGGTTGCGATCGCCACCCCCCATCAGCAACAGCCCGGGAGTGACGGGGCCGGGTGTTGCTACCCTGGCATCACCGACAAAGAACCGCCGATAGTCGCGCGCATGCGCGGGCATGGCGCTCAGCGCAAGCAGCACCGTGAGCAGAAAAACCCGTTGAGTGCAGCGCCTTCGCATCGAGGTTGCTCGCGTCGCCCAGTCGAGCGCCGCTGCCATCGCGGTCGCGCCCGGCTACTTGGGCCGGTCAGTGGCCTTGGACGGATCAATTGGTCCGGCGCCCAGCGGCAAAGCGCTGGTTGTCACGAATCCCGATTCCTCGGTCACATCCCAGTTGTGCATGAGCCCGGCCACTTCGCGCAGGAAATCGCCGGCCGTGACCGTGAATTCCTGGCCGTTCTCGGTGAATTTCATCGGGCCGCGCGTCACGTAAATCATCGAATCCGTTTTCGCGCTGTTAGGCGGGGTCTTCATGCCCTTGGCAAGACCGACGGCGCGGACCGAGTTGCCCGGGAATTCGTAGCGGCGGATCGTGAGCTGGCCGGCGGCCTGCGGCGTCAAACTCTGCGCCGTGACGACCGCGGGCGTCGCGCCGGGTGTCAGGCTGGCGGCCGTCCAGGCGACGATGACTGCATCGACCGGCGCCCCGGGGTTGGTCAGTGAGCCGGAGGGCAGGCTGGCGACATCGCCAGTTGCGAGCACCACGGGCTTGCCGTTGACGGTCGCCTGCGCACTGCCTTCGAGGACGTAAACCAGGGTTTCGTCGGTAATCGGATGCAGCACGCCGCCGTTAGCTTTGCGGAACGTCAGCACTTTGACCGTGGCCGTCGGCCAGGCGACGATTTTCGCCTCGTAGCGCACTGCCTTGCGCGGCGCTTTCTTGACCGCATCGGCTCCGGCTGCGGTGCGGACTTCAGCTTTCTTCTGCCAGGCCGCCATCGGCGTTGCGGCCCGGTCCTTGCCGGCCACCATATAAGTGTCCGCCGATTCCTGGGCCACGGATGCGGCCGACGCCTGCTGGCCTGCCAGTCCAAGAACAGCCAACGTGATCGAAAATGCGCGCAGCATATGAAATCCCCTTGCCAGATTATTGCCCGCGGATGGTATGCCGCCTCGGCGCCGACCATGCGGGGTCATGGCCCGGGGACCACTGATTGGCCAACCGATGAAGGTCCGGCTAGCGCTGGGAGCGCAGAGCTGCGGGCACCGTGTGCGATCCCGAGTCACCGGCGAGATCGGCCATGAGGTCAACTTCCGCCGTGTCACCCGGGACCGAGCTCTTCAGGAACTGATGGCAGTCCTGTGGCAGCTGCGGCCGCGCGAACAGGAATCCCTGGCCAAAGCGGCAACCTAACGGCTGCAGTTTTTGCAGCTGCGGATATCCCTCGATGCCTTCGGCCACCACGTCGACGCGCAGTTGGCGCGCAATGGCCAGGATCGCACTGACGATCGCGAAATCGTTCGGGTCGGTGACCAGATCACGGATGAAGCTGCGGTCGATCTTGAGCTTGTCGAAATGCCAGCGCTTCAGGTAACTGAGGCTCGAATACCCGGTGCCGAAGTCATCGATGGCGATGCTGATACCGGACTCGCGCAGCTCGGCGACAATGTCGCGTCGCGGCTCACTGTGCAGCGCGTTGCCGGCCATGAACATCGCGCGCTCGGTGAGTTCGATTTCCAGCGCTTCGGGGCCGAAACCGTTGGCGGCCAGTTGCTTCTTGATGAAATTCGCGAGATCGCCCTGACTCAGCTGGCCAGGCGAGATATTGATCGACACCGGGACTAACGGCAGTCCGGCGCTGCGCCAGGTCTTGAGGTCTTCGAGCACATGGCGGATGACGAAATTGCCGATCGGAACGATCAGGCCCGAATCCTCGGCGACTTCCAGGAAATGCTCAGGCGTTACCAGGCCTTTCTGCGGGTGTATCCAGCGCACCAGGGCTTCGAGCCCCGCCACACGGCTGGTGCGCAGTTCGATGATCGGCTGGTACACGACGTCAAACTGATTGAGCTTGATCGCGGCGCGCAACGCCGCTTCCAGCGCCACGCGCAGCTTGATCTTCTCGTTCATTTCCGGCAGGAACATCTGGAACTTGTTGCGACCGCCTTCCTTGGCGCGGTACATGGCCGAGTCCGAGTACTTGAGCAGCTCGCCCATATCGGCGCCGTCGCGCGGAAAAAGGCTGATGCCGATGCTCGCGGTCGTCACCAGCTTGAAGTTGTCGACCACGATCGGCTTATCGAGGGCGCTGTTGATGCGGCGCGCGGTCTGCGCGATCTGATCGGTATCGGTGACATGGCGCAAGACGATCACGAATTCGTCGCCGCCCATGCGGATCACCGTGTCCGTCTCGCGCGTGATGGCCTTGATGCGCTTCGCGACTTCCTGCAGCAAACGGTCGCCGACCTCGTGGCCGCGGGAATCATTGACGCGCTTGAAATGGTCCAGGTCGATGAACATGATGGCGAGCATTTCGCCCTTGGCGCTGGCATCCGCCAGCGCCAAGGGCAGCATAGCTGTTAGGTGGTGGCGGTTCGGCAGGTTGGTCAGCTGATCGTGGTGCGCCAGGTAACTCAGGCGCTGCTCCTCATCCGTCAGCGGTGTCGCGCTCTTGCTGCGCTGGCTGGTATCGTAGGCAATCAATGCCAGCAGCTGTTGCCCCTGGTCCACGATCCGGTCGCAATAGACCGTCACGGTGGTGGCGGCACCGGCGGCACGTTTCTCGGTCCAGTTGAAGGTGGTGTTGCCTTCGGCCCGTTGAATTTGTTCCTGCAGCGACGGGTCGCTGGATCGCGTGGCCGCGAACAGTTCGGGCAGTTTGAGCGTGCGGATTTTCGCGCGCGAATACCCCGCGCGTTGCAGCAGGGCCGGATTGGCATCGAGAATGCGCAGAGTCCCGGCATCGGCCAACAGCATGCCGCCGGCCGCGCGCTCGACGAACGCGCGATAGCTCAAGGCGCGCCGGCCCCACGGCCACGCGACCCATGTGCGAAATTGGTCGAGAAAGTCCCGCATGGTTGGCGGTTTACATCCTGCGAATGCCTGGGCAGCGAATAACATTAGCCGCAGACGGACTGTCGAGGCAGTTACCTGAGACTCCGCAGCGGATAAAAATCCGGACTTCCGTCACAATATGCCGAGCAGGATGCCGTTCTGGATAGCAAATGGAGGTTGATCATGGCGCGGGTATTGATCATCGGGGCGAGTCAGGGCATCGGGCTGGAAACCGTCCGCAGCGCACTCGAGGCCGGCCATCAGGTGCGCGCGCTGGCGCGCTCGGCTAACAGCATCAGCCTCGCGCATCCGCAGCTCGAGAAAGTGCGTGGCGACGCGCTCGTGCGCCAGGATGTCGAAGCGGCCCTGCAAGGCGTGGACGTCGTGATCCAGACACTCGGCGTGAGTTTCGCGGCATTGTTCGGGCCCGTGCATCTGTTCTCCGCTGCGACCCGGGTGTTAGTTCCTGCGATGGTGGCTCAAGGCGTCAAGCGCCTGATTTGTCTGACGGGTTTCGGCGCCGGTGACAGCGAGGCCAGTATCGGCGTGCTGCAGCGGCTGCCATTCAACGCCGTGTTTGGCCGCGCGTATGCGGACAAGAGTATCCAGGAGCAATTGATCAAGGACAGTTCGCTTGACTGGACGATCGCGCGGCCCGGCGTGTTGACCAGCGGCGCGCGCACCGGGCGCTACCAGGCGCTCGAGCAGCCGTCACAATGGCGCAACGGCATCATCGCGCGCGCCGATGTCGCAGATTTTCTCGTCAAGCAGATTGGCAACCCGGCCAGCGTCCGCAAGGCCTATGTGCTGGTGAATTAAACGCCGCGCCGCGGCCGGTGCGACGGACGCGCGGCGCGTGCCGCACGCGGGCTGTTAGCGGGCTGCAACACGGGCGGCAGGATTTCGGGCAAGGGCGAGTCGCTGGTCATGCCGGCCCGGATCAGCCGCAGCATTTCCGCGTCGAGCCGCGGATCCGTCGGCGGCGATACGTAGTCGCCGAGCAGCCGCTCCACTTCTTCCTTGACGCGCTGGTCGAGCGTCATGCTGCCGCCCATCTGCCAGATCTCGCGATTGATGCGGTCGAACACCATGCCCGGCAAATACAATTCCTGCGGCCAGTACTTGAGCGTGTGATCCGCCGTCAGCAGGTGTTTCTCCTTCAGCAGGTGCCGCACCAGGTCCACGGTCGGCAGATCGTCCATCACCTTGAAGTCGCGGCAGAAGTGCAGCGCCTGGCCGCAGAGCTCGTCATCGAACACGAGTTTTTCCAGGCTGAAGGTCAGCACGTAGTCCAGCATGCCGGGCCCGGAGACGGAATTGACGCCGGCGATCGCAGCCAGCAGCGCACTGCCAAAGGTTTCGGCGCCGGCCTGGGCGTCGAGGAACTTGCCTTCGCCGAGCGCCATGTAGCCCTGCGTCGGCAGGCGCAGGTGCCTGGCAATTTCCACGTAGGCGACGTTCAGGTGCTGGGTCTCGATCGCCGCCATCGGCGACATCGAGGTCTTCATGTGGAAGGTGGCCGGGGCGCCGCCGAACAGGATCGGCGTGCCGGGCTTGACGATCTGCGCCATGGTCAGGCCCGCGAGTACATCGGCGACATGCATGACCGTGGCGCCCACCAGCGTCACCGGAGCGATCAGCCCCATCAGCGTCACCGGCACGATTTCGACCGGGATGCCGAACTCGGCGCAGTCCATGAGGTTCTGGCACGAATCCTCGCTGAATCGATACGAGCCGGTGGCGGTCACGGTGAAGATCGACATCGGCCGGGCCATGAGATCGGCCTGATCGCGGCGGAACAGCTGCATCATCTGGGCCATGCGCGGCACGCCGTCTTCAGTGAACGCGCCTGAGACCACCGGTTTGAGCGAATTGGTCATCACCAGATAGAGCCGCCAGGCATCCGACACCTGCGGTTCGATGTCGTTGGTAGAAAATGCGGTCGCGAGATAGCCCAGATGCTTGAGGCCGTCGGCCAGGCGCACGTATTCGATGAAATCGCGGGTCTTGGACTGGCGCGTCTCACCGCTGCGATGATCCAGGATCTGCAGGCCGCTGGAACCCGGCACGAAATGCACCTTGTCGCCGCCGAGCTCGGTGTAGGGCTTGCCGTCGCGGTCGTAGAGCGCGAATGATTTCGGTGTCGTTGCGATCGCGCGGTCGACCACCTCGGGCGGAAACAGCACGCGCTCGGCCTCATCGGCGGTGCGCGCCATCTTCAGGCCATGGTCGAGCAGGCGCTGGCGCAGGCGCGCGCCACGGACTTCGACGCCAATCTCGGCCAGGATGCGCTTGGCTTCATCGAGGATCGGCGTTACGAGGTGGTCGGGGACGACGCGTAGTTGGGGTCTCATCGTTTTCATCCTACATCGGGCCTAACAGCCTGGATAGCGCCCTGCGCGCCGGGCGCGAATCGGGCAAAATGCCGGGATGCCAATGTTATCCGACACCGACTTCATGCGCGAAGCCATCGGCCTGGCGCGCCTCACGGCGCTCGCCGGCGAAGTGCCGGTCGGCGCGGTCCTGGTGCGCGACGGGGAGATCGTTGCCCGCGGAGCTAACAGCCCGATCGGCGACTGCGATCCGACCGCGCACGCTGAAATGCGGGCGCTCCGCGCTGCGGGCAAGGCCCTGCAAACCTACCGTCTGACCGACACCACGCTCTACGTGACGCTGGAGCCCTGTATCATGTGCGCCGCGGCGCTGGTGCATGCCCGGGTGCGGCGCGTGGTGTTTGGCGCCTGGGATCCCAAGGCGGGTGCCGCGGGCAGCATGACCGATGTGTTCGGCCTGCCGGCGCTCAATCACCGGGTCGACGTGTTTGGTGGCGTGCTGGCGGAGGAATGCGGCGCGCTGCTGGCGGAATTTTTTGCCGCGCGCCGCGGCTGACGGTGTTTGAGTAATGTCTGTTGCTGAAGGACCCGCGAATCACATGAAACTGCGGAATTTCCGGACCCCGGCGGGGTCGATGCTCCTGGCCGTGCTGGTCCTGGCGCCTTGTGGCATTGCCCAGGCTGCCGTGCAGGTCATCACCGGTCCGACGCCGATCGAGCGCGGCGATGCCCGCGCGGCCGGCGACATCACGCTGGTCAATGAAAAGCTGGCGATCGCGATCGCGGTCGAATCGGTGGTCCCGTATGGCGTGCCGCGCGGCGCGATCATCGATGTGGCGCCGGTGCGCGGCGGCAGGATCGGGCGCGACCAGGCGGTCTTCGCCGACTTCATACCTAACAACTGGTCCGCCTGGCCTAACACCTATCAGCGCGTGACGATCGTCGAGCGCGATCCGGCGCGGGCGGTGGTGCGCGCCGAGCGGGATTGGGGCAAGGTCACGATCACCACGCTCTATACGCTCGAGGCGAACTCCGATCACGTCGAGATCATAACCACGATGAAAAACGGCGGCGACGCCGCGCTGACGGACCTGTTGTCAGGGCTGACGCTGTGGGCCAGGGGCGGCCACTTCTTCGGTCTGCCGGGCCTCGCGGGCCAGGAGAAGGGCAAGGTCGTGAGCGCGCTGGCGGATCGCGTCGTGGCTTACGACGAAGACTGGACCATCGCGCTGCATTCCGACGGGTTCGACCACATCGCCTACGCCTCGCAGGACCTGTATCTGCGCCACACCCTGCAACCCGGCGCAAGCCGCAGCTTCACAGGCTGGCTGCAGGTGGGGCCGAGCGGCGACCTGGGCCCGGTCATCCAGGCCGAAATCACCCGCCGGCAGCTGCCTGCGGGCATGGTGCGCGGCGTCGTGACCGGCCGCGGCGGCGCGAAGATCGCGCGGCCCGTGATCGTGATCGAGAAGCAGGGCCAGCCCTATGGCTGGGTGTTAGGCCAGAACGGCAGCTACGAGCTGACGCTCCCGGCGGGTGACTATGCGCTGTATGCAACGGCCAAAAATTCCTCGCAGACCGCGAAAACCACGGTGGCCGTTGCTGCGGGCGCAAGCACGGTCCACGACTTTCGCAATCTCGATGGCCCCGGAAGAATTGCGTTCAATGTCAGCCGCGCAAGCGATCGCCGGCCGCTGGATGCGCGCATCGCGATTGTCGAAGGGCAAAAGCCCGTGGTGCAGTTTCTCGGCAAGAAAGCTTTCTTCACCGAGCTCGACCGCAAAGGCAGCGTCGAGGTTCCGATCGCGGCCGGGCGTTACCTGTTTCGCATTTCCTCAGGAGGCGGATTCCTCGGCGCGGGCCGCGAACTGTCGTTGACGGTTGCACCGGGCAAGACGCAGATGGCGGCCGTGGCCTTGCCAATGCAGTTCGACCCGCGCAAGCAGGGCTGGTATGGGGCGGACCTGCACCATCACGCCGACCAGGCCGAAGCGGTCACGCCGCCCGCCGATCTCGCGCGTTCGCAGCTGGCGGCCGGGCTCGACCTGCTAGTCGTCACCGATCACGATTCGACCGTCAACCACCAGGCGCTGCAGCGGATCGCGCAGCAGCGCGGCATGGCGTTCATTCCCGGCGTCGAGTTGTCCGCATCCTGGGGGCATTTCAACGCCTATCCACTGGTGTTAGGTGGCAAACTCGGCGTCGATACCGGCAAGGCGACGGTTGCGGAGCTGTTTCAGGATGCGCGCCGCCTTGGCGCCATCATCATCCAGGCGAATCATCCCTACCTGCCCGATGGCTACATGATGAGTGTCGCGGATGGCGTGGCGCCGGGCGGGTTCAACGCCGGCTTTGACCTGCTGGAGATCAATGCCTCCGAACCCGATCACGACCAGAAGGTGCTGAGTCAGCTGTCGCGCTTCTGGAATGGTGGTCATCGCTACTACCTGACGGCGGGATCGGACACGCACGATGTCTGGAACGAAGTGTCCGGGGCCGCACGCATGTTTGCGCATCTCGATGGCGCGCCGACCGCGGCCGGATTTGCCCGCGCGCTAAAGGAAGGGCATGCCTATGCCAGCTTCGGCCCGTTGATTTTTCCGTCGGTGATGTTCGGCGACACGCTGAAGTACACGCCGGGCGCGCCGTTCACGCTCGGTTTCGATCTGAAGTCCGTTGCCGGCATCCGCAAAGTCGAATTGATCGGTGACGGTGCGGTCGTGAAGACCGAATCGTTCGCCAGCCCCGCAGCTAACGAAGTGCGGGTCGAGTTTCCGCTGATCGCCGGCGCTGCGCGCTGGTATTCGCTCCTGGTCGAAGATAGTCAGGGCGCCAAGGCGTACACCAATCCTATCTGGGTCGATACCCTGAAGAGTCCCCTGGAATGAAGACCTCTCCCTCCGGTCTCACGACTGGCTCGATACCGCGCACGCTGTTTTTCTTTTCGCTGCCCATCCTGATGGGCAATGTGATGCAGACCCTGAACGGCTCGATCAATTCCATCTGGGTCGGCAAGTACCTGGGCGAGGCCGCGCTCAGCGCCACCGCCAACGGCAACACCGTCATGTTCCTGTTGTTAGGCGTGGTGTTCGGCATGACCATGGCCTCGACCATCCTGATCGCGCAGTACATCGGTGCGCAGCGGCTCGACCAGGCGCGCAAAGTGGTCGGCACCAGCGCCAGCTTCTTCCTGCTGCTGGCGGTGCTGTTTGCGGTGGCCGGCGCGTTTCTGGCCGAGCCGATCCTGCACGTGATGCGGACTCCGCAGGAGTCGGTGGCGATGGCGGTGTCATACATGCGGGTGCTGTTCCTGGCGCTGCCGATCAGCTATTTCTATTTCTTCATCATGGCGGCGCTACGCGGTGCCGGTGATTCGCGCACGCCTTTCATCTACCTGGTGCTGTCGGTGGTGCTGGATATCGCGCTCAATCCGGTGTTCATATTTGGCCTGGGCATTGCCCCCCCAATGGGTATCGCCGGTTCGGCGTTGGCCACCGTCGTCGCCCAGACGATCAGCCTGGCCGGCTTGCTGGCGCATATCTACCGCCGCAAGAACCCGCTGGTGCTGCACCGCGCGGACCTGCACCTGCTGCGCCCGGATTTTGCGATCATCAAGTCCGTCGTGACCAAGGGCCTGCCGATGGGTGCGCAGATGATCGTGATGTCGGGCTCGATGGCGGCGACCTACGGCATGGTCAACAATTTTGGTTCGCACACCACCGCAGCGTTTGCTGCCGCGATGCAGCTGTGGAGCTACATCCAGATGCCATCGCTGGCGCTCAGCGCCGGCGTGTCCTCGATGGCGGCGCAGAATATCGGCGCCAACCAATGGAGCCGGGTCGGCTCGATCGCGCGCTACGGCGTGCTGTTCAATTTTTTGTTAGCCGGTTCCGCGATCCTGCTGTTGTATATATTCGGCCGCGCGGCCTTGAGCCTGTTTCTGCCGCCCGGTACCCCGGCGCTGGACATCGCGCAGCACATCAACAACGTCGTGCTCTGGTCCTACCTGCTGTTTGGCATGGCCATGGTGTTGTCCGGCGTGGTACGCGCCGCGGGCGCGGTCATGGTGCCGCTGATCGTGCTGTTCATCGCGCTGTGGGTGGTGCGCATTCCGCTGTCGCTGGCGCTGCTACCGCGCTGGGGGGCGGACGCGATCTGGTGGAGCATTTCGGCGTCCAGCCTGGTCGCGCTGGCCCTGGTCGGCAGCTACTATCTGCGTGGAACCTGGCGCAAGGCGCGCATGACGCCCGTGAGTTAGGGCGCTGCGCTGGTATCAGTCGCGGATTTTGCAGGCTCCGCCGCCGGTGGGTCCTGTGGCACGTTCGGCGTTGCAAGACCGTCGATGGCTGCGCCTGAATCCGGATCCGTCAGCGTCGGCGCGGGCGGCGGCACGTAATCAGCTAACAAGGTCCAGTACTGGCGGACGTTTTCCACCAGCCCGACCGTCTCGCCACCGCGCGCATAGCCGTTTTCTGCGCGCGAATACCAGTATTGCTGCTCGAGCAGCGGCAGGTGGCGCTTGACGTCGGCCCAGAGATCCGCATTGCCGCCATTCTGCTGCGTCAGGATGCGCGCATCCTCGAGATGACCGAGCCCGGTGTTGTAGACCGCGAGCGCAAACAGGCTGCGCTCCGGGTCCTTGATGCGCGCCGGCAGCCGTTGCATCTGTTCCGCCAGATAGCGCGCGCCGCCCAGGATGCTGGCGCGCGCCTCCATCGGATCCGTGACCCCTAACGAACGGGCAGTCGCGGGCATCAGCATCATCAGGCCCTGTGCGCCGTTAGGCGACACCGCGGACGGATCCCACTGTGATTCCTGGTAACCGAGCGCGGCGAGCAACCGCCAGTCGAGTTGCGTCGCGGCGGCCGCTTCCTGGAAGTAGGGCACCAGTTGCGGCAGTCGTGTTATCTGCAGCGTACGGAACTCGGCCGCTGGCACGCGCCGGGTGCGGCGTTCCACCGGCAGCGTGCGCTGCATCGCGCGCGCCACCAGGCTTGCGCCATCGACGCCCGCGCAGAACTTGTCGATGGCCTGAATGAGCGACGTGGCGCCGGTGCGGACGATCCATTGCACCGGGCGCTCCTCGGTATCACCGAAGGCGTCGATCAGGCGAACCTGGTTATTGCGGACCAGTGCGAATTCCGCGGCATCCACCAGCGCGATGTCGCCGCTGCCATCCATCAGCAGGTCGGGCCATTCCCTGCCCGGCGTCATGCCGACCGGGATGATCTGCAGGCCTTTCTTGTCCGCGCGCAGTTCCTCGGCGCGGCGCAATTGCGGGCTGCGCTCATGCACGAGCAATTTGACCCCGGCCAGATCTGACAGCTGCTTCGCCTTTGTGCGCCCCCGCACGCCGACAAATACCTGCGGCATCGAATAACAAGGCAGCGCGCCCTGGCCGTCCGGGCTCCAGCCGGCGTCGAATGTTAGGTGTGCGGCCGCCAGATCGGCCTGGTTGTTGCGCAGGGCGGCCTGCATTGCGTCCCGATCCGGGTAGGCAGTGACCTGCAGCCGCAGGCCCAGACGCGCCGCAAAGTCGCGCGCCAGTTCGTAGTCGATGCCCTCGGGTCCCTCGGCGCCGAGGTAATAGCTCAGCGGGCCGAAGGTGGTGGCAACCCGCAGCACGCCACTTTCCTGCAGTTTTGCCAGCGAGTTGTCACTACGGCTGCAGGCGCCGAGTCCCGCGGCCAGCACAACCAGCCCCAGGGTCAGCCCCAGGGCCAGCGCCGGCCGCCGCGGCCGGGTCAGGAAAGCAGGGTAAAGCGCCATGGTTTAGAATACCGCGCTTGCAAACCGTCGTGCCGGAGAGGTACCGAAGTGGTCATAACGGCGCCGACTCGAAATCGGATGGTCGGGTAATTCCGGCACGTGGGTTCGAATCCCACCCTCTCCGCCAGAATGTAGTTCAGAGACGTCCGCCGGCGTTCGCCGCGGTTCAAAAATCCCGAGAAAAATAGTACTTTTCGTTCGTTTACGTTCGAAATGGATTCTTTACAGCCGGCTCCGAGTATGGGTAACTTTGGGGGTAACCACCCTTTTTCACATTGGTGGTTACCCACCTAAAATGGGTTCGCGAGAGAAATAGAGCCATTTTCCCGAGAAATTCCGAAAATCAGGTTACCCACCCATGCTTACAGAGCTTCAAATTCGCAGTGCAATTCGTCAGGCCGCCGCTCAAGGAAGCCCGCAACGCTTGAGCGACGGTCAAGGGCTCGCTCTGGTCATCGTGCCGCCGAACCGCCCAGCGTGGCGATTCCGTTATCACTTTCAGGGCCGCGAGAAAATGATTTCGTTAGGGGTGTATCCAGAGGTTTCGATCGCGATAGCGCGCGAACGACGCGAGGCAGCTCGCCGAGAGCTCGCAGGCGGCATCGATCCGAGCGCAACGCGGCAGGCATCTCGCGCCGCACGATCCGTCGACTTCAAGTCGATCGCCGAAGAGTTACTCGAATCGCAGGCGGCGCGACTCGATCCGGGAACGATCGCGCAAAAGGCTGCCTGGCTGCGCAAGCGCGTCTATCCGTTCATCGGTCGCATGCCGATCGTCGATGTCAGGGCGCCGCAGATCTTGGGGCTTCTGCGCAAGATCGAAGCCACCGGGCGCCATGAGACGGCGCGCCGCGTGCGTACGGCGGTGGGCGAGGTCATGCGCTATGCCGCTGCCTGCGGGCACGTACAGGGCGATCCGACCGTCGTACTGCGAGGCGCGTTGGTTGCGGGGACCAAGAAGAGTTTTGCAGCCGTCACAGATCCCAAGCGCCTGGCGGAAATCCTGCGGGTGGTGTGGACCTATTCGGGGCAACCGACCACCGAGACCGCACTGAAGATTGCGTTCTATGCGTTTCCAAGACCCGGCGAATTGCGCAAGGCCGAATGGAAAGAAATCGATTTTGCCGAATCCATGTGGCGCATTCCCGCCGAGAAGATGAAATCGCGGCGGGCGCATCTTGTTCCGTTGAGCCACCAGGTTGTTAGCCTGCTGGAGGAATTGCATACCGTGACTGGGCACGGTCAATATGTGTTTCCAAGTCCCCAGTCGATGAAGAAACCGATCAGCGACAACACGCTGGTGGCCGCATTGCGCAGGCTGGGAATCAGCAAAGATGAGCAGACCGCGCACGGCGTACGTGCGGCAGCGAGCACGTTGCTCAACGAACAAGGCTGGAATCCGGATTTGATCGAGTTGCAGCTGGCGCATGTGCCGAAAGATCAGATCCGGGCGGCCTACAATCGCAGCGTCCGAGTCGACGAACGACGCAAGATGCTGCAGCACTGGGCGGACTATCTCGACCGGCTTCGCGAAGGGCCGGTGAGTCCGTCGGCTGCTAAAGGGCAGCGGCCTAACGTGCGGCCGAAGTTAACCCTGGTCAAATGAGCGTGAATGACTGGTACGGAGTGGTCAATCAGGCCTGTCTCCACCCAAAGCAGCCCGGTGTTCGATCAAGCTTCCCTCGTCAACGCGGGCATTCGCAACTGCCCGTCGCTTGAAAGTATTGTTGGCTCACTCGGGCTCGGCTGCAAAACAGCGAAAGCGAAATGTACCGTTGGTCAGCAGACGAATCGGCTGAGGTATGACGTTGCTACCCAGCCCTGTGTCAACGTGTGCAGTTCTCGGTCCGTGCGGTACCTAACGAGAGAATAACCGCTGCGCTGCTCAAGAACCTCGACTGCCTGGTCGCGATGTATTGCGCCGATGGCAACCGACGATTTGCTCGGGCCGTCGCGAACCGTCAGAACGGAGGCCCTGACGCATCGCAGCGATGTGAGCGCGTCGCCGCCATACTCGTTATCGATCTGGATAACAATTTGCTGCTGTTCCGCAACTGACTTTGCCGTGAGTAATCTGTCTCTCGCTACTTCTACTGCGACGCCCCAAAGCTCCTGGAGAAGGGGCATGGCAACCAGAACGACAATTATTTGCATCCAAAGCGGCAGCTGCCCGAACCATTCATTTAGTGACTGTCTCTCGCTGACTGGTAATGACGCAGCATCGAACCTCGCGACCTGAGTAATCGCCGAATCCGGTATGCTTATCGAGTCAGACGCAACTTTCCGCACTGACTGGGGGCCGTCTTGATTGTGTGGTCCGGCGGCTACGAGGCGAGGGAGCGCATCGTCTACAGAGACCCGGAGCGTACTTCCCAAGTCGAGCTTGGCGACAGTTAAGTTACGTGCCATTTGCTCTGCAAGACTGCGGAGCGCATTGGTAGCAAGGTCGTTCCTCGCAAACATTTTCGCGATTGATTCTTGCTGGGTTAGAAGTGTTGCTGTCAATTGCTCGAAAGCGTACAGGCGAAAGTCCGGCATCTCCGGAAGTTTCACCTGCTCAAAGCCCGCGAAGGCGGTCCGCAGCGATTCTGAAATGCTGCGGCTTTCCTTTGCTGCATCTTCGATGCTCTTTCTGAAGAGCACCGCCGCATTTTGAGTCGCGTCAGTGTCTGCGAAAATTCGACGCGACCCTTTGACGTCGAAGAGCTCATTGTCAAGCAAAGGCCTGACGTGAGGGAGGTCTTTTAGCATTGCAGCTAGTGGGAAACTTTGCTTAAGTGACTCTCGCAAGGCGCGCGTTAGGGAATCGTCGAACCCGTGGTGCACAAGGCGTGATATCGGGGTATCGACCGCCTCGGGAAGCTGCGAAAGCGTAGTCTTACTAATCTTAGAGATGCCCATGTCTATGTCGCTCCGGTGGCTCTGGAACTGCAACGTCCAGTTTCTGTGCGGCAAGAGCCTTCCCGGAAGTTTAGCGAGCTGTACGAAGATACAGTAGTGCCGTACAGCGATTCAGTCGCAAAGACTAGCGTCGACAGCGCCTCTGCTGCGAGAACCACAATCTCCCGGGACGACTCAGAGCATACGTTCGCGACCAACCGCAGGTGGTTCATTCAGTTGAAAAACTCGATATCTGCGTTCCAAGGATTTTGCAAGGAAATCTAATTGTGACTGAGAATTAAGCTTGGGAGTTTTCCAACAGAATAGGTCATGTGCGGCCGGTCAGGCGTCACTCCCAAGGTGGGTACGCGGTAATTTTGGACGGCATCTATCGGAGACAGTCCAAACTGTGGCACATAAGATGCGGTCTGGTTATTAGAACTTAAGTTCGAGTGTCCTTCAGGTGACAAAAAAAAGCCGAGACGATTTCTTAGAGCGTACGAAGCAGCAGATCGCGAAGCGCGCCGGCTGGTTGTGCTCGTTTCCGACGTGCCGCACACCCACGGTCGGTGCAACGTCGGACGGTGAAGGCGTAATTAACATCGGTACGGCGGCGCACATATGCGCGGCTGCACGGGGCGGCCCGCGCTTCGACGAAAAGATGTCGCCCGAGGAGCGCTCCTCACCGAGTAACGGTATCTGGATGTGCCGCGATCATGGCAAAGCCATCGACTCCAACGATCCGCAGTTCACCGTCGAGCAACTGCGAGAATGGAAGAGGCAGGCGCATGTCGAGTCCTGGCGGCGCGTGATGCGCAACGAAGCGGCGGGCGGCCCAATCATTGACGTGGATCGCCAGTTGAGTGTCCGTATTCGGACAGCCGCCGAAGCGGACCTAAGGGTTTTTCGTAGGACCGCGAAATGGCCATCTACGTCGGTCGAGCTCACCTTGGAAGTGGAAGGGTTCAATGAGCCAGTGACGGCGCGCGCGCTCGCAAATGCGGTTACGTCGCTTGATGACTTGGTGCTTGTCGCGGGGCCTGGTATGGGTAAGACAACCGCGCTCTTCCAGATTGCCGATGGTCTGCTTGCGAGCAGCAGCGGCACGCCCTTCGTCGTGCCGTTAGGCGATTGGGCGACGGGCGGCGCATCGATTCTGGATTCAATACTAAGGCGTCCGGCGTTCCAGGTAATTTCAGAAGACATTTTTCGCCAGGCCGCCGCCCAACCGGGCGTCGTGCTGCTACTCGACGGCTGGAACGAACTGGATGCCCAATCGCGCGCCCGCGCGCGCGTTCAGGTTGCCGCGCTTAAGGCGGAATTGCCCGAACTCGGTCTGATCGTCTCGACGCGCAGGCAGTCGCTGGATGTTCCTTTCGGAGGGACGCGCGTCGATCTCATGCCGCTCAACGAAAAGCAGCAAATGCAAATCGCAGTTGCGATGCGCGGAGACGCAGGAGCGAAAATCGTGTATCAGGCTCGGCGAAATGCAAGTATCCGCGAGCTTGTGACAATTCCGCTCTATCTGACGACACTTCTTTCTCTTCCAGAAGACGTACCGTTCCCAACGACTAGGGAGGGAGTGCTTCGGCACTTCGTAGCCGCGCACGAAGGAGAAGTGAGCCACGCGGAGGCACTTTACGCCATCGCCCAAGGATTCCAGCAAAACTATCTCGATGACATAGCCGTGTTCGCCACTCGCGCGGCGAACACGGCCATCGCAGACATCAATGCGCGGCGGTCGATTTCCGAGACTGTGACTTTGCTGGCCGAGAACGGTCAGATCACAATGAAATCGCAGCCCGATGCAATACTCGATGTACTAGTCAACCACCACGTACTCATGCGAGCGGGCGACTCGCCAGGCTTTTCGTTCCAGCACCAGCAGTTCCAGGAGTGGTACGCGTCCCACTCCGTCGAGCGAAGGATCATTGCTGAAATCGCCGAACCAAAAGGACGCGTTGTGCTTAATGCGGAAGTGTTCAACATCCCCGCATGGGAGGAAGCCGTCCTCTTTGCGGTCGAGCGGCTGGCGCGTGGGGACGAACACCAGCATGCTCTGTGTGGCCAGGCGATCGTCGCTGCATTCGAGGTTGATCCGATCCTCGCGGCCGAAATGATCTTCCGCTCAAATGAAGAAACGTGGTCGCTCATTGCGTTGACTATTCAGGCACTGGTGGCTCGTTGGCATACGCCCGGTAAGGTGGATCGCGCTTTGCGGTTCATGCTCACGTCCGGTCGTTCAGAGTTTCTCGATACGGTTTGGCCACTCATTTCCAGCGAAGACAACCAAGTTAGTCTAAAGGCACTTCGCAATTGCCGGCGATTCCGGCCGTCGATTCTCGGGAAAGCCCCCGAGGAAAAAATCAAGGCGCTGTCGCAACGTGCCAGAAAGGTGCTGCTGCACGAAATGGTATTTAACAGCGACATAGAAGGACTCGATCTGGCATGCGCGATTGCGAAAGTCGATCATGATCCGGAGGTGCAGGCATCCGTCGTCGAAGCTCTCGCGTTTCGGCGTGCGGACCGGCATGTGGCGGAGGTGTTGCTGATAGCGGGCGATAAAACTCTCGACCTTGTTGTCCGCAAAAGTCTCGTCGATGAAGTGGACGACGAACAGGTAAAGAACATCGTCGCGCGCGCGCGCGGGCGACAGGCAGCGGGAAAGATGTCACTTCATGATCGAGTGCGCACAATCGTACATACGAGAGAGGGCGAGGATCGCAGCGCCGAGTTGACCGACATCATCGCCAGGATGGAGATGGATGGGAAGCGCGATGCCGAGCGGCATCTGCTCCATGAGGCTCGAAATCGGTATCCAGTCGCCGTCGCGAATGGCCTGCTAATTCGCGTTTTAAACGGTGACACGGTGTTTCATGGAGCAGACGACATTCTGGCTTCAGCGGGATTCGTTCGCGAGGACGACGCGCTTCTCAAACTAGCACTGACCGATCCGGCCCGTATCGATGACCGTGCGGAAGCCGCGGCATCATCGTTGGGTCCGAATGCCGTGGGTCGCTTGCTTGATGAATTTTTTGCCGTGGGATCGCGCCTTGTTGTGAACGGTAAACACGACGACGTAGCAAACAAGAACTACCATGGGCTAGAGACTCGCATCGCGCATGTGCCCGGTGCGAGTCTCGTTCGCGCCGTACTTTTGCGATCGAAGCACGCGGACAGTGAGCAAATGGCGCGTTTGGCCGGCGTCCTCTCGCGTCATCCTAATGGTGAAACTGATCGCGCGAGACCGTTCGATGCTGACTCGATCGTGGTCATTCAGGGTCTCGTAGAGCAATGGGGTAACCATATGCTGGTTACTGGTGACGCAAAACGCTGGCAGACGGCAAGCATCGCGACGCTTGCCAGTCACGCTCCTTGTGTGAGTCAGTTGCCGATACTGCGGCGCTTACTGGACGACAATCTTCTGCGCTATCGCCTCGTCCGCGAACAGGCAATAGCCTCAGGGTGGCGACAGGGTCAGGCCACAGATGAAGCACGGCAGCCGATGACATTCGAGTATCAGCGCGCGTTCATGGCAATCAAATCGCATGAGACTGCCGCGATGATGCAGGAGTATTTGGCGCATGAGCAATTCGGCGAAATCGCCGCGCGGGTACTCGCCGACCAATGGTTCGCTGCGAACGAGCCACCAAAGGAAAAGCATATTCTCGGCGGAGTAGATTTCTCGGACGTACCAGAGAAGCGCGTTGTTCGTACCACAGATCCTGACGCAACATCGGCTGAAGCCGAAATGATCTTTGCGGCAATCGAACCTTTGATCGCAGATTGCGCGACGGATGCGCAGAAAAACCGAGGCGTCGCAATTGGGACTATCGCGTTGCGACTCCCGCACGGCCAACGCGAGAGTACTATCCAGAGACTAGTCTCCGTTGCGCATAGGCGCGCCCGCTCCAACCTACTTCTAAGCCTCGTACTTTCGGGCGAGACAATCGACTTCGATGTCATTGCCACTGGGATCTCTGAGACTTTCGAAGCCGCAAAAGCAGAGCCGTGGATTTTAACGCAAAGTGACGGCTACGAATTGAAGGATTGGCTAAGGCTACTACCGTTCGTAAGACTTCCAACCGAGGCGTTAGCACTAATTCGCAGCATGCCTCCCACGTACCGCGAGCCGCGCTTCTTGGAGGTAGTGGTCGGAGGTCTTGGCGTTGTGCGATCCGTGGAGACGGAGGACGTCTTGTTCAAGCTCGCCGAACAAGACCCGCGGTTCTATCGGGATCACCACTGGCGTGCGACCGTCCTGAAGCTCAACACGGAGTCCTCTGCACGTCGAATCGTTGACCTTGCCGCCAAGGGCGCACTTGTTGGCGACGGAGCGGATGACTGGCATTTGGCCCGAGAACTAGGTGACCTAATCGACGCGTACCCCGACGTACGATCTCACGTATACGAGTTTCTGAAGGACGGACCGACCACTGGCGGACACTTACTCCTTACAAACGCCGTCGCTGAAAATCCGGACACGCGAGGGCTTCTGCTCCTGGTTAGGTTAGAGAATATAATGAGGCGTTCCTTGATGGGCTGGCGGACCGTAGAAAAGGTAATTACAGAGCATGCGCCCTCGGAATATTGGAGTGGTGCGTACGAAGTCGTTCCAGTTCCGGCTGTTGAGCTACGGCGAGACTTGCTAGCGATGACCACAGACGGAAGTCCAGCTGATGCCGCCGTGCGATGTCTCGACGCCATCGACACCATAAGGGATGAACATGGCCTGCCCGCGTCAGAGCCGCGCCACCCGGATCTCGCGTCTGGGAAACCTTGGCCAATACTAAAGCCCAATCTGGGCGCGCAACGCTAACGGGCTGAATGGTGGCGTCCGGCACTATGGCACTCTGATGTTGGCAGACTCTGCAGGTTTGTTTCCATTTGAGTTGGTTCGCGAATGTCGCCGCCGTCTACGACCCAGGATGACAACGGTTTTCAAGGTTGATCAGCTGATGCTGAAATTGACTGATCTTTGCGATTGAATTGCGGTCTATCTTTTCGAGTACTCGCGCGCGCTTTGAGCCAAGCGTCAACTTCCGACTCCACCCAACCCACGGCGCGGCAGCCGAGTTTGAGCTTTGTTGGGAAGTCACCAAGCGCTTCGAGCTGATAAATCATCGTTCGGCGCAGTCCGGTGCGGTCGATTACCTCCGGCAGTCTGAGGATTCGGCTGGTTGGGAGTCTGTTTGGACTTGTGGTGTTCATGGGCATCCTTTGGTTTTGTTGGTCACTGGACCAGCATGGACACCGCGGGATGCTAGGAACAACGTGGGTTTCGTGCCAGTTTCGACCGAAACTCAGGGGTCTTTTTTGGCTAATTGATGCCAAATCGTACTGAAACTCATCTCTTTTTGACCACTTCGCTTTCTACGTTAGGGTGCTAACGCTTTGTTCGGTTAGGGTTTTCCGCACTTCTGGCCACATTTCTAGATTCAATAGTCGTCGTGTCTCGCGCGGACGTGCCCGGAAGCCGTAGGCGACTACCGGCGCTCGCTCTGCTCAAGGGTCTCGCGCTTAATCTGTGCGAAGGCGATACGGACGCAGTCCGGGTCGAACACCGTGAATGTTCCGATCGGGCCTTTGCCGCGTGAGTTGTCGTAGGTATGCGGCTCGTTGACGAACGGTACGGCTGCGGCCTTGAGTCGGCGGTATAGCGCGTCGAGGTCGTCGGTCAACAGCAGGATCGCAACGGCACCGCCTGCCGCGGATGCCTTGCACTTGCCGCCCATTTTCTCGCCGCTACGCGATGGCCCGTCCCTTTTTCGCGCCAGGCGCGAAGGCCGCCAGCTGGCCGGGCTCGGTGGCCACGACGTCGTACTCGACGGTGAAGCCGAGGATGTCTCGATAGAAACGCAGCGAGGCTTGCGGAACGGCACTCGCAATCGTCGTGCGGCGTACCGGCGACAATTGCACATCCTCCGCGAGAACTGGGGTCGGTGTTGCGACAAAACCAAAGGCGCACACGATCAACAGGAGGGCGGTTGCGATACGTCGCAGACGCGGTGTATGGGGTGATTGCTCGCCAGTGATCGATGTGCGTGTCATGTGCGAAGAACGTACGCGTCCCAAATGTTCAAGTCAAAAGGGATGCAAGTCAGTGTCCCAATTTGTGAGCGCATATCGAGTGTAAGTGCACGCCAATTCAAAAGCTCAAATGACTTTTAGCCTGCGCGGACGTCCGCGAACTTGTTAGGATGTGCGCGAACGTTAGCGAACGAGAATCAAGAAATATTTCTGTGGCGTTGTTGATTGTTAGCAGGCCAGGCGTAAAATCTCTGACGAAGAGTTGGCGAAAGAAAAATGCAGGATAGCCATTTGGCTGCTAACGTCACACGGTGTGGTGCATGGTCGCAGAGAGTTTCATTCAATGTCGTGTGAGCGCAGACACCAAGTCTGCGCTGCGTGCTGCGGCTCAGGAGCAGGGCGTCACCGAGTCCGTAATCCTGAAGCGCTTGGTTCTGTCATCGCTCAGCGGCGCGCATATGTCGGATGAGGCGATCCTGCGCCAGGGGGAGCGCATTGCGCGCAACGGTCGCCTGAGCATCCGGCTGCGGTGCAATGACGCCATGCTGCTGCAGGCGCGCGCCGAGGCGCGGGGGATGCCGGCTGCGACCTATGTGTCGGTGGCGTTGCGTGCGCACCTCACCGGCACGGCACCCGTGCCGCAGGCTGAGCTAGAGGTAATGCGCAACCTCATTCGGGCATTGGAAACGTTCTGCACGATGCTGTCGAGAATCGCCAGCCAGGCGACGACGCGTGAGTTGGCGATGATGCTGAAGCTCTGCGAATCCGCGCGGGACCAGGTCACCGCGCTGCTCGACAAGAACCTGCGCAGTTGGCAATAGCGGGAGGGCGCACGCGTGGCAAGGAACAGGGTGCTGGACATCGTGAGCTACGGCCGCCGTGGCCCGGAGCGGCGGGACCGGCTGTCGCAGCCGCAGATGGAGCAGATTCTGCGGACCGTGCGGCGTACCCCCGAGGTCATGGTCAAAGTGTCGGGCAGCGCCGGCAGCGCCAAGAAGGCGGCTGCGCATATGGCGTATGTCGGTCGGCAAGGCGAGCTCGCGATCGAGACCGATGACGGCCAGCGTCTCAGCGGCCGGTCAGCCGCCCAGTCGCTGTCGGATGCCTGGCAGCTTGGCATCGACGAGCTGGTCGGCCGCAGCCCGTACCAAGGCGCGTCGGGCCGGCGCGCCGCCAAGCTCACGCATCACATCGTCCTGTCGATGCCGGCGGAGACGCCGCCCGAGCGCTTGCTGGAGGCGGCCAAGGGATTTGCGCGCGAAGAGTTTGCGATGCAACACCGATACGCGATGGCCTTGCACACGGACCAGGAGCACCCGCACGTGCATTTGGTGGTTCGGGCGATGGGCAACAATGGCAGGCGACTGCGCATCGACAAACAGAAGCTGCGAGACTGGCGTACCCAGTTTGCAGAGCAGTTGCGTGCGCAGGGCATCGAGGCGAATGCCACGCCCGCGTGGGTTCGGGGACGATTGTCCAAAGGCCCGCGCGATGGTCTCTACCGGGCAACGACGCGCGGGGCCGTGCGGGGCACGTGGGAAAAGCCACGGCGGGAGTCGGTCAACGAGCAGGGGCTGTCGCCCAAAGCAGCGGCGACACAAAAAGCTATTCAGGAAGCGTGGCGGGACCTGCGATACCTGTTGATCGCCGAGGGGGAGCATGGTCTTGCCGACGACGTCATGTGGTTCCGGCGGAGTATCGGGCCGCAGACCGTGACGCGGACTCAGGAATACGAACTAACGCGCTGAATGGCGGGCTGCGTTTTCGGCACCTCGGGGCCCAATCGCGCCCAAGGGCTTTCGAGACGACCGTGTCGATCCGACCAACATAGGCATGGCTTAATGTCGAAAAACCTGAAATTTTTCGACATATACCGTCGACCCTAGCCTCCCCTCTTAGGACCTGCCGGGCCTGCCATTGCTGGTCAATTTTGAGGGTGCAAAATTGGGTGGCGGCCCTGGTCGATCGCCCCTGGGATTGCTATACAGGTTTCTAGAACGTGTATAGAAAATTGCGGTTTTCTATTCATGTCCGAGGCGCACAGGTCCCTGGTGCGCTGATCGATCCGGCCGTCAATAGCTGGCTGGGTCAGCGCATCACCAGATAATGCACAATGGGGTTTGCGTACCGTGCATGCGACAGGGCAAGGCGGGTCGTTCGAAAGGGCGCTCCACTGCACTCTCGGGGACGGTAAACAACAAGGATTGAACAACAAATGAAGTGGGTCGCACCCTCCGAGAAAGACACCGCCACTGAAAAGCTGGAGAAGCGCCTCTGGGACGCCGCCGACCAGTTTCGCGCCAACTCCGGTCTCAAGGCCCAGGAATATTCCGCGCCCGTTCTGGGTTTGATATTCCTGCGCTTCGCTGAAGTCCGCTTCGCCGCCCAGCGCGCAAAGCTGGAAAAGTCCGGCGCGAGTTCGCGCAGAGGCTCGCGGCTGGAAGAGCCGACCGCCTATCACGCCGAGGGTATTTTGTATTTGCCCGCGGAGGCGCGGTTCGACTACCTGCTGAACCGGCCCGAAGCCGAGAACATCGGCGCGAAGGTCAATGCCGCCATGCGCGACATCGAGAAACACAACCCGCAGCTCGCCGGCGTCCTGCCCAAGACCTACAACCTTTTCACCAGCACGCTCCTCAAGGAACTTCTGAAGAAAGTGTCCGAGATTCCCGCGTCGCTGGACTACGACGCCTTCGGGCGTATTTATGAATATTTCCTGGGCGAGTTCGCGATGAGCGAAGGGCAGGGCGGCGGCGAGTTCTATACGCCGAGCAGCATTGTCAGATTGCTAACAGAAATCATCGAACCCTATCACGGGCGTATCCTCGACCCTGCTTGCGGATCGGGCGGCATGTTTGTCTCTTCGGCACGCTTTGTCTCCGAGCACAAAAAGAACCCCGCCGCCGAGCTCTCCATCCACGGCGTCGAGAAGACCGACGAAACCGGTCGCCTCTGCCGCCTGAACCTTGCCGTCCATGGCCTCGAAGGCGAAATCAAACACGGCGGCAACATCAACAGTTACTACGACGATCCGCACAACGCCACCGGCCGTTTCGACTTCGTCCTCGCCAATCCTCCGTTCAACGTCAACGCCGTGGACAAGGAACGGTTGAAAGACATGGTCGGACCGGGCCGCCGCTTCCCCTTTGGCCTGCCGCGCACCGACAACGCCAATTACTTGTGGATTCAGCTTTTCTATTCCGCGCTGAATGAAAAGGGGCGGGCCGGATTTGTCATGGCCAACTCCGCCTCCGACGCTCGTTCATCGGAACAGGAACTTCGCCGGCAGCTCATCGAAAGTCGAGCGGTGGACGTAATCGTCGCCGTCGGACCTAACATGTTCTACACGGTTACGCTCCCCTGTACCCTGTGGTTCTTCGACAAGGGCAAGGGCAAGTCCGCCCGCAAGGAGAGTCAAGACACGGTCCTTTTCGTCGATGGTCGCCACATCTACCGGCAGGTGGACCGTGCGCACCGCGAATGGACGCCCGCGCAGATTGGTTTTATGGCCAACCTGGTCCGCCTCTATCGCGGCGAGGACCTTGACTACACCCTCGGCGGCGACGACGCTCGCGCGAAGCTCGAAGAAATCTTCGGCAAGAAAGCGAAATTCGCCGACGTGCCTGGCTTGTGCCGCGCCGCCACGCTCAAGGAAATCGACGCCCAAGGCTGGTCGCTCAACCCCGGCCGATACGTGGGCGTGGCCGCCGGCGAAACGGTGAGCGACGAGGACTTCAAGGAACAACTCGAAACGCTGAACGAGGAACTCGAAACCCTCAACGCTCAGGCGCGCGACCTCGAACAAACCATCGCCGGCAACGTGGCGGAAATTCTGGAGGCGTGACGATGCGCGGCGAATGGCGAACTGCGAAACTGGTTGATATCGCAGCCAAGAAACGCTGGGCTTTAAACGGTGGCCCTTTCGGCTCAAAGCTGTCAAGGAAGCATTACAGCGAATCCGGCGTGCCGGTGATACGCGGAACAAATCTGCCTGCTGACTCCAAATTTTCGTTCGAGGATTTCGTTTTTGTTTCGGAGGAAAAGGCGGACGAGTTGCGAGCAAACAACGCGCAGCCAGGCGATTTAATTTTCACGCAACGAGGAACAATCGGCCAAGTCGGTCTGATTCCATTGGACTCCCCAATTCCACGGTTTGTAATTTCGCAGAGCCAGATGAAGCTCACGGTTGACCCCGAGCAAGCCGACGCTCAGTTCCTCTATTACTTTTTCTCTGCCGCCGACACGGTGCAGAAGATTCAGAATCTTGCTTTCGCGGCAGGAGTTCCGCACATCAACCTGGACATTCTTCGGAAGTTCGAGACTCCAGTTCCGCCGCTGCCGGTGCAACGGCGGATAGCGGGCATCCTGTCGGCCTACGACGAGCTGATGGAGAACAGTCAGCGGCGCATCCGGCTCTTGGAGGCGATGGCCCGCGCCCTCTACCGCGAGTGGTTCGTCCATTTCCGCTTCCCCGGTTACGAAAAGCTAACACAAGTCGCATCACTGCTTGGTGACATTCCTCAAGGCTGGGAAGTGAAAAAGCTTTCAAAGGTGGCCGAAGTGAATCGCGCCCAAATCAACGCCCGCAGCGCGCCGGTGGAACTTCACTATATCGATATTTCCTCCGTCAGTCCCGGCCAGATTGACAGTATCACTACCTACGCTTTTGCCGACGCTCCTGGTCGTGCCCGTCGCGTTGTGCAGCACGGTGACGTGCTTTGGTCGTGTGTACGCCCTAACCGCCGCTCGCACACGCAGGTGATGCACCCTGAGCCAGATACAATTGCGTCCACTGGCTTCGCTGTGCTCACGGCAACGAAAGTTCCTTTCACCTTTCTCTACTACGCCACGACCACAGAAAATTTCGTAGCATTCCTCGCGAATAACGCCACCGGCGCGGCCTATCCTGCCGTGAGCGGCATGACTTTCGAGAAAGCCGACTTGCTCATTCCGCCTGCACCACTGTTAAGCAAATTTGGCGACATTACAATTCCGCTGGCCGAGCGCATTCACACTCTCCAGCGCCAAATCCAAAACCTCCGGCAGACGCGCGACCTGCTTCTGCCGCGCCTAATGTCAGGGCACATTTCCTTGATATGCAGAGATAATCATGCCTCGAACAATTGATGAAGGGTTCCGGGATTTTCTTACGCGACTTACCCCGAGCAGCTACGAGTCTGACGCAGCAAAGAGTCATCGGTATTCAATTGAGACCCGCCTGAAGCTCGATTTTGGATACGTGCCACGTTTTGTTCGAATTGGCTCTTTCGGGAACGGCACGAGCATCTCCGGTTACAGCGACGTTGATTATTTGGCGTGCCTGCCATCAGAGCAACTTACCACCGATTCAAACTATTCGCTTCAAAAGGTACGCAGGTCACTGGAAGGACGATTTCCTAACACAGGTGTAAGGGTAGCTTGCCCAGCAGTAGTTTGCCCCTTTGGTAATTCTCCGGCCGAGACCACTGAAGTAGTGCCTGCGTATTACTCGAAAGAAAGCAACGAATACAAGGTTTACGGCATTGCGGACTGCGCCGGAGGCTGGATGGGCGCAAGTCCAGATGCCCACAATGACTATGTACGCACAATTGACAACAAACTCAGCAACAGGGTGAAGCCCCTGATTAGGTTTATCAAAGCCTGGAAATATATTCGTCAAGTTCCGATTTCGTCCTTCTACCTAGAGTTGCGCGTCGCGAAATACGCGAGCGGCGAGTCTGCGATTGTCTACGACATAGATATAAAGAGAGTCTTGTGCCAATTGCGCGATGCAGGTCTTGCAGACATGCAAGACCCGATGGGCGTGTCCGGATACATTTCGCCTTGTAAGACGCAAGCTCTTAAGGGCGACGCGCTATCGAAGTTAGCCACTGCAGCCGTTCGCGCAGAAAAAGCACGTGAAGCAGCACAAAAGGAGAATATTTTTGACGCCTTTGCGTGGTGGCGACTGCTGTACAACGACGAGTTTCCGGCCTACTACCGCTAAATGAACGCAATTCCGGAAACACAAAACTCTGAACGCCAATTGCAACGTTTGGCGGCACAGCGCCAGCTTTACGCAACGGCCAAAATTCTCTTTGGCTGGCAAGTGTTCTTGAGTGGACCCATTACGGTAGCTCTAGCACTTGGCGTCTTTAGATTTCCTGAATTGAAATCGTATTTTGCATTCTGGGGAATATTATTGAGCCTGAGCGACGTATTTTGGCTGACACCTTGGCAAAAGCGATTGCGTAACAAAGCGGCGCGAGTACAGGAGTTATTCGACTGTGACGTACTAGTGCTTCCGTGGAACGAATTGAGTGCCGGTGACCGGCCTGAGCCGGAATTGGTGCGCGAACAGTCCGACAAGTACGCGCGGCGAGCCGCGTCCATGCCGCCGCTAACAAACTGGTATGGCCAAGAAGTCGGTCGACTTCCGCTTCATGTCGCGCGGCTTGCCTGTCAGCGATCAAATTGCTGGTGGGACGCAAAACAGCGACGTCGCTATGCCGTAGTTGTGATCGCCGGGGTCTTATCTATCTTTCTCGCTGTACTCGGTTTAGCAATGAGTAACGGCCTTACTATTGAGGACTTCGTTTTGAAGGTCGCAGCACCGCTTTCGCCAGCGTTGCTACTTGGAATTAGGCAGTTCAAGGAGCAGATGGACGCCGCTTCGAAACTAGATTCGCTCAGGAGGCATTGCGAACGGCTTTGGAAAGACGCTCTCAGTAACAAACGAGCAGCTGAAATCACCGTGCGAGCGCGGGAGCTTCAAAATGAAATCCTTGAAAATCGAAAACGAAATCCACTAGTTTTCGACGCGGTGTTCAGGTTTCTCCGGCGCAACTACGAATTGCAAATGAATCACGGTGTGGCCGAATTCGTCGCGGAGGCCAAACGAAAGCTTGGTTTGGAATAGTTCGTTTATGCCTAACGCCTATTCCGAAGAGCAGCTAGTTGAAAATCCCGCCATCGGGTTGTTCGAAGACCTCGGCTGGACCACTGTGTCGGCGTTTGATGAGACCTTCGGCGCAGCCGGCACGTTGCGGCGCGAAACAACGGGTGAGGTGGTGCTGCTTTCTCGCTTGCGTGCGACATTAAAGCGACTGAATTCCACGCTTCCGCCAGAGGCCATTGCCTCTGCCGTGGATGAACTGACGCGCGACCGTTCGGCTATGAGCCTGGAAGCAGCGAACGGCGAGGTGTACCTGCTGCTCAAAGAAGGCATAAAGGTGTCCGTGCCCGACCGCGAGCGCGGCGGACAGAAAACGGAGCGGTTGCGCGTGATAGATTGGGAGCATCCGGCTAACAATGATTTCGTGCTGGTCAGCCAGTTCAGTGTCACCGGCGCGCTCTATACGTGCAGGCCGGATTTGGTCGGCTTCATCAACGGGCTGCCGTTGGTAGTCATCGAGCTGAAAAAACCTGGCGTGCCCGCGCGCGCGGCGTTCGATGAAAATCTGACCCACTACAAGGAGCAAGTCCCGGCGCTGTTCTGGTTTAACGCGCTCCTCATTGCTTCGAACGGCACGGACAGTCGTGTCGGTTCGCTCACGGCGGATTGGGAGCGGTTCTTCGAGTGGAAACGCATCGAGCGTGAGGACGAGTCGCGCCGAGTGTCGCTGGAAGTCATGATTCGCGGTACTTGCGATAAATCGCGATTGTTGGATTTGATCGAGAACTTCACGCTGTTCTCCGAGCACAAGGCCGGCCTTGTAAAGATCGTCGGCCAGAATCATCAATTTCTAGGCGTGAACAATGCCATTGCCTCAATGCTCGACGCGCGGCGACAAGGCCATGGGCGCGGCGGTGTGTTCTGGCAGACGCAGGGCAGCGGCAAGAGTTTTTCGATGGTGTTCTTTGCACAGAAGGTCCTGCGCAAGGTGGCAGGCAACTGGACCTTCGTCGTGGTGACCGACCGTGTTGAACTCGATGACCAGATTGCCAAGACCTTCAAGTCCGCCGGCGCGGTGAGCGAGGCCGAAGGCGATGAGTGTCATGCCGCGAGCGGCGCGCATCTGCGCGACCTGCTGCGCGGCAATCATCGGTACGTGTTTACGCTGATCCACAAGTTCCAGTCGCCCGAGATGCTTTGCGACCGCTCCGATGTCATCGTGCTGACAGACGAGGCGCACCGGAGTCAGTACGACACGCTCGCGCTCAACATGCGTGCAGCGCTGCCCAAGGCAATGTTTCTGGCATTTACCGGAACGCCGCTGATCGCGGGCGAGGAGCGCACCAAGGAGGTCTTTGGCGACTACGTGTCGATCTATGACTTCCAACAGTCAGTCGAGGACCGGGCGACGGTGCCGCTGTTTTACGAGAACCGCACCCCTGAGCTGAAACTCACAAACCCCGATCTGAATGAGGACATCTACCGCGTCATCGACGAGGCGGAGCTGGACCCGGATCAGGAATCCAAGCTGGAAAAGTTGCTGGGACGGCAGTACCACATTCTCACGCGTGACGATCGGCTGGACATCGTCGCCCAGGACATCGTTCGGCATTTCCTGGGACGCGGCTTCGTCGGTAAGGCCATGGTTGTCTCGATCGACAAGGCGACTGCGCTGCGCATGTACGACAAGGTTCGGCGCCACTGGGCCGCCGAGCGCGAGAAGGTCGAGCAGGAGTTGGGCCTCTACAACCTGGCGGCGGCGCGCAAGGCGGAATTGCGGAAGCGCCTCGACGTCATTGCGACCACGGACATGGCGGTCATCGTTTCTCCGGGTCAGAACGAAATTCAGCAGCTGCAGAAACTCGGACTCGACATCGAGCCTCACCGCCGGCGGATGAACGATTCCGATCCCGGGTTGGACGAGAAGTTCAAGGACACTGACGATCCGCTGCGGCTCGTGTTTGTCTGTGCCATGTGGCTCACAGGTTTCGACGCGCCGAGCTGCTCCACGCTCTACCTCGACAAGCCAATGCGCAATCACTCGCTGATGCAGACCATCGCGCGCGCCAACCGCGTGTTCCCGGGTAAGCACAGCGGTCTGATTGTCGACTACGCCAATGTATTTGCCTCGCTGGAGAAGGCGCTGGCAATTTACGGAGCAGGCAAGGACGGCGCGAGCCCGGTCCGCGACAAACAGAAGCTGATTGCAGACATGCGCGACGCAATCGTTGCCGCGACCCGGTATTGCAAGCGGCAGCGCGTTGTTCTCGCGGATATCGAAGCCCTGCCCGCAGTTGGCATGCAACGATTGGACGCGATAGACCTCGCGGTCAATGCGGTGATTTCGCCCGATACCGTTCGACGGGAATTTCTCGGTCATCAACGCCTGGTCGATACCCTGTACAGCGCAATTAAGCCGGACCCGGTCGCGCTGGAGTTTTCGAGCCGCGTCGCGACGTTGAACACGATTGCGAGCGCGATCCAGGCCAAGTTGAACCCTGATCCCGTCGACGTGTCGTCGGCGTTGGCTGGCATCAATCGCGTGCTCGACTCCTCAATTGCCGGCATTGCGATTCCAACTCGCAGCGGCGGCGCGCTGGATTTGTCGAAAATTGATTTCGAGGCGCTGGCGCAGCGCTTCAAGACCTCCAAGACCCGCAACACAGATTTGGAAATGTTGAAAGCCGCGATTCGGGCGCAGCTCGAGAAAATGTTGCAGCTCAACCGCACCCGCGCAGATTTTCAGGACAAATTCGAGGAATTGATCGAGTCGTATAACAGCGGCAGTCGCAATATCGAAGACTTGTTCAACGAGCTGGTTGCATTGACGCGTGCGCTGAACGACGAAGAGCAGCGGCACGTACGCGAGAACATGAGCGAGGAAGAACTCGTCATCTTCGACATCCTCATGCGCCCGGCACCCGAGCTGAACACCGAGGAGCGTGCGGAGGTAAAGAAGGTGGCGCGAGAATTACTCGCGCGTCTCAAGCAATTGCTGGTGCTGAATTGGAGGCAGAAATCATCTGCCCGGTCGCAACTCAAGCTTGCCATTGAAGATGTGCTGGATACCGGTCTGCCGCGTGCGTTTACGCCCGAGTTGTATCAAGAGAAGTGCTCGACGTTGTTTGAGCATGTTTACGAGTGCTATCCGGAGCGGGACAGTGGCATTTATGCCGCTCCCATGTGATGCCCCTTAGACGAGCGGCGCGGCGCTCTCAATGATGCGTTGCAGCAGCATGTTTTGCTCGGGAAATGGCCAATAAATCCGATAATCAACAGAATTTTGTTGATTTATCGATTTAAAGGCCTATAAAAGAGGCCCTATCCAATACTAGCTTGCGCCCTGAGGTTGCCTTGCCATGCTGCTGCGCTACTCATTTTCTAATTTCCAGAGCTTCCGCGAACCAGTTGAGGTGTCGCTTGCACTTAACGGCAAGGTCCCGACATCGGGTTGGGAAACTCAGTCGCCGTCAGGCCATCGTTTGTCGACCGCGATCGGCGTCATTGGTCCCAATGGCGCGGGCAAGACCGCATTGCTAAAGCCAGTGGTTTTCGGCGCGTGGTTCATCACCAATTCGTTCCAGGTGAAACCGGACGCGCCGATTCCTTTGGTTGCTCATTTCTCGGAACCTAACGAGCCAAGCGAATTTGAATTTGAAGCGGATGGCGACGACGGCCGCTTGTGGCGCTATGTCTTGCGAGCTACGCGTGAGCGCGTTCTGCATGAAGCCCTGTACCAAATGAAAGAACGCTACAAGTACGTGTTTGTTCGCGATTGGGACAAGGCATCCAACAGCTATCGAATCAAGCAGCAAGACTTTGATTTTGATCCGAAAGAAGCCAAAAAGGTACGCCCGAATGCGTCACTTATTTCGACGGCGGCGCAATATGGCGTGGAACTTGCGAAATATCTTGCCAATCTGGCGGTGCAAAGCAATATCGTGGTCTCGGGTCGATTGCCTTATCGCCCAGAGGTTGAGCTGCCAAATGCGGCGCGACATTTCTCGGCTAACGAAGAGCAGCGGAAGGAAATGGTCCGACTTTTGAAGTCATGGGATCTGGGTCTGAGCGACGTTCAACTCCGGGAGATCACGGTTCAAGGTATCGGCGAGGAATCCAAGAAAGTTTGGATTCCATTTGGCGTCCATGCATCTCGCGAGGGCGTGGCACATAAGCTGATGTTTGTAGACGAGTCCAGTGGTACTCAAAGCGCGTTTGTCTTGTTGTCGCGGCTCCTGCAGACACTTTCCGTCGGTGGTCTCGCCGTTATCGATGAATTTGAGAGCGATCTGCACCCGCATATGCTTGAGCCGATTCTGGACTTGTTTGCCAATCCGAAGACAAATCCGAAAAAGTCTCAATTGTTGTTTACGTGTCACGCAACAGAAGTACTGAGCCTGCTGCACAAATCGCAAATCATGCTCGTTGAAAAGGACGATGCATGCGAAAGCAGTGCATGGCGTATGGATGCGGTTAAGGGTATTCGCAACGATGACGATTTCTACTCCAAGTATATGGCGGGTGCCTACGGCGCGGTGCCGCAGCTCTAATGCAAGCTCGACGACGCGAACAAAGACGGGAACGGCAAGTGCGCCGTACGGTGAGAATTGTTTGCGAGGGGTACGCGGAAGAGAGCTTCGTCAAGCATATGCGATCGATCTATCTTGGACGTCGCGGAAACCTCGCGCTGAGCACCCGAAATGCACACGGCAAGGGCGGCCGCAATGTGCTTCGGTACGCGTTGACGCCGAGCGTTCGCGCGGGCTTTGATGTGGTCGCCATCTTCTTAGATTCCGATACGAACTGGGACGACTCGCAAAGAAAAATTGCGCAGCAAAAAGGAATTCATGTGCTTGAGTCGGACCCGTGCTTGGAGGCGTTGCTGCTAACAATTGCAGGGCATCCCTCGACCGGTGATTCCGCGAATCGCAAACGGCTCTTTGCGGCAAAGTTCGGTGCCGAGGCGCATGAAGCAAGTGTTTATGCCCTGCACTTCGAACAGGCGGTGCTGGATGCGGCTCGCGGGCGGGTTCCCGTTTTAGACCGCCTGTTGAAGCTTATTGGCGTATGAGCGAGGCGGGTTTCCGCAGGCGTTCATATAGGTGCGCGGAAAGGTGGAAATTGGCGGGGTAACTTTAGGGGTACCCGCCGCACACCGGCACAAATAGCTTTTTTGAATCAATAGCTCTTAGCCAGCCGATGTGACTGCCACCCTCAAGGGCCTTCGAGACCCTGGACTAGGGCCTGTATTTCGGGCTGCCGCAATCAAAAATATTGTTGGAACCTATTCTGGAACCTTTTTGATTCGGACTTGGAACCTTTCGCCAAAATAGGCCCGTTGGCGAGGAAAAAGTCCTTATAAATCAATGGTCGGGATGAGAGGATTTGAATCTCCTACTCCTAAGTCCCGCACCGAATTGCCAGTATGTTGAGATGAAGTATTAGCGCGCGGTGCGTCGAAAATTCCTTCACAGAAAGATTTTTCCGGGGTTCATCAGGTTGTTTGGATCCAGCGTGGATTTGAGTGACCGCATGATGTCGACCGCTTCGCCCAGTTCTTCTCGCA
>JANNVI010000061.1:0-84599 GCA_031414335.1 Gammaproteobacteria bacterium
TGATGCGACTCTTTGGCGTCGACGAGCGTCATTTTCACGACGACAAGTTCGGCTATTTCGATCTCGAACATCACCTCTGGTACCTGGCGGAGATGCATGTCGGCGATGTGGTGACCGCGCATTTCCGTTTCCTGCAGCAGAATTCCAAGCGGTTTCACGGCGTCATGTTCATCGCCAACCAGACGCGCGGCTCGCTGGCCGCTGCACTGGAATTCGTCACCTCCGGCGCCGACCTGCGTACGCGCCGCACAACCCCATTATCAGCGACTGTTGCACAGTCACTGACAGGTCTCATCGATCGGCATTCAAAACTGGCCTGGGCCGCTCCGGTTTGCGGCGCCATCGCCCCCTGAAGGAAGACTGACATGCGCAAATACTCTGATCTGAATCCTAACGATCCCGCGGATCGCCCGACCTGGGTCGACGGTATCGACAATCCCTACCTGCACGGACCCTACACGCCGGTGATCTCCGAGATCACCGCGGTCGACCTCAAGGCCTCTGAAGGCGAGATTCCCGCGGATCTGTACGGCGCCTATTTGCGCAATGGCCCGAACCCGATCCTCGCGCCGCGCGGCGCTTATCACTGGTTTGACGGCGACGGCATGGTGCACGGCGTGTACTTTCGCGACGGACGCGCGAGCTACATCCGCAAGTGGGTGCAGACGCGCACGCTGCACGAGGAAATCGCCAGCGGCAAGGTGGAGTTGTCAGGCGTGATGGGTCCGTTCGATCTCGCGCGCATCCAGGGGCGCGAAGCGGCGGCGATCAATCCGGACTACTGCAAGGACACCTCTAACACCACACTCAACCTGCATCACGGCAAGCTGCTATCGGCCTGGTACAACGCCGGGCGCGTATATCGCATGGACCCGCTGACGCTGGAAACCGAAGGCGAAGAAAATTTCGGCGGCGCGCTGCACACCACGATGAACGCGCATGGCAAGACCGATCCGCGCACTGGCGAGTACATCAATTACGATTACGGTGATTTCCAGTCGTATCTCACGTACTACGTCGTGGGCGCCGACGGCAAGATGCGCCACCAGACGCGCGTCGACCTGCCGGGGCCGCGCCTGCCGCATGACACGACCATCACGCCGAATTTCACCATCCTGCACGACTTCCCGCTGTTTCATGACACCGAGATGCTGCGGCGCTCGGGGCATCGCGTGGTGAAGTTTCATCGCGACCTGCCAACGCGCTTTGGCGTGATCCCGCGCTACGGCACGCAGGAACAGGTGCGCTGGTTCGAGTTTGAGCCCGGCTATGTGCTGCACATGGTCAATGCCTGGGAGGATGGCGACTGGATCACCATGGACGGCTGCTTCCAGCCCGATCCCACCATCCGGCGCAATCCCGAAGAGGGTCCGTTAGGCTCGATGCTGGCCTACCTGCGCTACACCGGCCATCTGCGCCGCTGGCGCATGAATCTGAAGACCGGTGAAAAGCATGAGCAGCAGCTCGACGACCTGAATGTCGAATTCTGCCTGCCCGATGTTTACAAGTATGGTGTGAAGACGCGTTATTCCTACCATCAGCTGATTCCGACGGACCTGCAGACGCTGGCATTCGAAGGCCTGGTCAAGTACGACCATGGGAACGGCAGTCGCGAGGTTTATCGTTACCCGGCCGGGTGGTACGCCAGCGAAACGCCGTTTGCAAAGAGCACACAGGGCGACGACGAAGACAGCGGTTACGCCGTCACGTTAGCCACCAGCATGGCGGACTATCGCTCCGAGGCCTGGATCTTTAACGCCAAGCGCATTACCGATGGACCGATTGCGCGCGTCGCCCTGCCCGGACGGGTCGCCGCTGGATTCCACGCCACCTGGATCGCCGGCCGCGAACTCTGGCCAGAGGCTGCGCGCGCGTCCTGAGCCACGCGCAGGCAAAAAAATGCCGTGGAGCCCGAAGGCGCCACGGCATTTATCAGATGACAGGTCCGCCCGCGGGCGTCAGAACTTCCAGCTGAGATCGATGCCGTAGGTGCGCGGCGCACCGAACTGCGACACTTCTTCGCCGAAGAACGCGATCGCATTCACGCGATAGAGCTTGTCCGAGACGTTCTTGCCATAAAGCGCCACTTCCCAGTCAGCATCCTTGGGCGCGAGACCCACCCGCACGTCCAGCAGGCCGTAGGGCTCCTGCCGCGCGATGTTGTCCGTGTTCCAGAACAGATCGCTCTGCCAGGAGTAGGCGACGTGGAAGTTGAGTGCATCGTCCCACTTGCCAAGGCTGGTGGTGAAATCCACCCCCGCGCTGATCTGCTCCTTCGGCGTGCGCTGCAGGCGATTGCCGGTGCTGACCAGCCGCTGGCCCGTGCTCGGGTTGATGGCCGTCTCGATGAAGTTCTCGTACTTCGGATCGACGTAGGAACCTGACAGCGAGAGACGCAGTTCCGGGGTTGCCGCAAACTCAAACTCCGCTTCAACGCCCTTGATGTTAGCCGACGCCGCGTTCTGCGTGATGTTGCACAGACAGGCCGCATTGGTCTGCGTGACCTGCAGGTCCTTGTAGTCCATCTTGAACACCGTGGCGTTCAGGCGGATGCGACGATTGAGCAGGTTCGACTTGAAACCGACTTCGTAGTTGGTGACCGTTTCAGGGTTGTATGGCTGGGCAGCCGCGGCCGCAGTAGCCGCCGTGTCTTCAAAGCCGCCACCCTTGAAACCGCGAGCGACCGTTCCGTACATGAACAGTGCGTCGCTCTGCTTCCATTCCAGAATCGCCTGCGGCGTGAACTTGTTCCATTTCGCGCCGTACACCTGCGTGTAGCTGTTGGTGCCCACCGGCAGCGACAACGGCGTCAGGGTCGCGGTGTCGGTCGGCAGAAAGCGATCGCCTCGGGCAATCGCGTTGCCCTGCATCACGCCGGATTTCTTGTCTTCCGTGTAACGTGCGCCAACGCTGAGCTTCAGGCCGTCCGTGAACTTGTAGGCGATCTGGCCGAACACCGCCGAGCTCTTGTTCTTGCCGTTGTTGATCCACTGCGACTGGCCGCTCAGTGTTCTGAGGCCGTTAGCCAGCGGACTGGTGCCTACAGGCACCGAACTCAGGAACGTCTCACCGATGAAGTCGTCGATCTTGTCGATCGAATCGTCCTTGTAATAGACACCCGCGATCCATTCGAACTTGCCGTCCGTGTTTGAGGTCAGGCGAAATTCCTGGCTGAACGCTTTGACTTCGGCCCGCTCGCCGACCGGTTCGGCAAACAGGAACGCGCCGTTCGAGGTGTTGCCTGCCGGGCGGGTCGCGGTGACAAACGCGTTAAAGGCCGCCCAACGGGTAGTATCCCAGCCGAGCGCCTCAGGACCTGCGCCGGTCTGGTCATACACCTGCTGGCCAAAACCCTTGCGGTAATTGGTCAGCGAGTTGAAGCTGAAAGAACCGAGCGGCTTCTGAATGTCCAGCGTGATGCCCGTGCCTTCGCGCTTCATGAACTGCTGCAGCGGCGCGCGCAAACCGGCATACGGAATAGCCTGGGCCACATTCTCGCGCGGATTCGTGATGCCGAGGTAGCGGCGCAGATTGCTCCAGGGGCGGGTGCAATTGGTGCGCAGATACGAGGTTTCGCAACTGGGCGTGCCGCCTTCGACCGCGACCGAATTCAGGCCATTGGTGGAATCCTTGTTGTAATCGATGATGCCGCGCACAGTCCAGCCGTCGTCGCCGGGTTCATAGAGCAACTGCGCACGCGCCTGGACCGCGTCCAGGTTTTCCACTTCACGATCATGCAGGATGTCGCGCGCATAGCCTGAATGCTTGCGGGTCTGGAACGAGAAGCGGCCGGCCAGTTTGTCGGTCAAGCCGCCGGTGACGTAACCGGACATCATCTGTGAGTTGTAATTGCCGTACGAGACAAGCACCTTGCCCGAAGAGTCGAATTTCGGTTTCGCGGTGATGATGCTCAAGGCGCCGCCCACGACATTCTTTCCTAACAACACACCCTGCGGCCCGCGAATAACCTCGATGCGCGCCAGATCGTAGAAATCGAAATTCAGGTCGCCCGTTCGCGCGTGATACACGCCGTCAACAAATGTTCCGATCGAGGGGTCGGCGGTCGGCGCGTCGAGACGCGTGTTCGTGACACCACGAATGTTCAGCTCAACGTCGAGCGGCGTGCCAGCGGTCAGCGAAAATGCAGGGACCGCATTTGCGAGATCGGTGACGGTGAAGACTTTGTCGTCGGCCAGCGATTCGCCGGTGTAGGCGCTGATCGCAACCGGGGTTGTCTGCAGGGCTGTCTCACGACGCTGCGCCGTGACAACGATTTCCTCGATGCCGCCGGTCTCATCGGTCTGAGCGAGCGAAACGCCTGGCAGCAGGCAGGTAACCGCGAGCGCGCCACAAAATGCGGACAACCCGGCGGATCGCGAACGAATTGCGACTGCGTTAACCCTTTTCATTGACTTCCCCTGACGCGACCTGAGGAGCAGGTCACTTGCATTACTAGATGCCCGCATACTAGGCACGGCAGCGGTACAAGGCAACTATTTGGCGCGATATTTCGCTGTTTGTAGCGCGCCCGCAACAACCTGCCTGGCACTCAGTCCGCTCGCTCAGCGACTCCGGTAAGTTCGCCGCGCAGCACCTTGCCCACGGCATTGCGCGGTAGTGCATCCACGCTGCGCACTCGCTCCGGCCACTTGAAAATAGCCATTCCCGCGTCGCGAAACAGGTTCTGGATTGATTCCAGTGTGATGGTGACGCCCGGGCGCGGCACCACCACGGCACAGACGCGCTCCCCGAGCACGGCGTCATGGTAGGCAATGGCACTCGCCTCGAGAATGCCCGGATGCTGCGCCAGCATGGCCTCGACTTCCTCCGGCGCGATCTTCATCCCACCACGAACAATCAGCTGCTTGAGCCGCCCGACGAAACGGTAGAAACGCAACGAGTCGCCAGCGGCGGCGATTTCAAAGAGATCGCCGGTGCGAAAATAACCATCGAGGTTAAACCCCGCTGCTGTTAGCTCCGGGGTCCGGAAGTATCCGTCGAAAACCGTCGGGCCGCGAATCTGCATCTCGCCAATGTGCCCTGCCGTGGTTATCTCCGTGCCCTGCTCGGGGTCGATGAGACGGGTTTCAATCAACGCGGCCGAGCGCTGCGGCCAATGGACTTCCTTGCGACCGAAGCGCGGGAAAAAAGTCGCGCGCTGCACGGGATCCGACGTGTGGTCGGGGCCACTGGCGAGTGACATGCCTTCGTTGGAGCCAAACATGTTGACGATCTCGATACCGAAACGCTCGCGGAATCCGCGAATCATCAGGGGATCGAGCGGCGCCGAACCCGAGCCGATGCTGCGCAGGCTGGTCAGGTCGGTTTGCGCCAGCAGCCGCTCATCCTTCAGCAGCATATTGAGGACCGCGGGCGGTGCGATCGCATAATTCGGGCGCTCGCGCGCAATCTGCTGCAGGTAGACCGGCAGATCAAGCGGATGGTGCAGCACCAGGGTCCCGGCGGCATGCAGCCAGCTCATGAAGCAGCCACCTAACGCCGCCATGTTGATGAGCGGAAACGGATTCAGCAGGATGTCGCCGCGGCGGATGCCCGCGCCTTCGAAGTGCGCATGCGAGATCGCGAGCCAGTGATTATGCGAGCGCGGCACACCCTTCGGCATGCCCTCGGTACCGGAGGTCCAGCAGATCGTCGCGATATCGTCGGCCGATACGCCGGCGTCCTGCACGCGATGCTGCAATACCCGCAGTGCCGCGCTGTCGGGCTCCGGCAACTTGTCGCCCAGTAACAGCAGCTGCGCGCCATACTTTTGCGCGACGGGCGCGATATCCTGCGTCGGATCGGCATCCTTGAATTTCGGCAAGGACAGGATCGCGCGCGCCCCGGTCAGCGGCAGGATCTTCTCGAACTCGCCGCGCCGAAACTGCATTGGCACCGGACTGAGGACGATGCCCAGCTTGAGCGCCGCCATGTACACGGCGACATACTCGACCACGTTAGGCAGCTGGGTGATCAGGATATCGTCGCGCTTCAGCCCCGCCTCGACGAATCGCAACATGAAGACGGATACCAGCCGGTCCAGCTCAACGAAACTCGGGCGCATCGCCGGTGCACCCGTCAGCAGCGGCCGATTATGCGCATCGACCACCGCCAGGCGGGTCGGCTCTGAGCGCACCGCGGCGTCGAACAGGTCGGTTATCCGCGTATCCGACCACCAGCCACGTTGGCGGTACTCGGCAATCAGTTCCGGCTTAGTGGTCTGCATCGGTCACCTGTTCAAGATGCTGCATGAAATGACTGAACGCCACCAGCGCATCGGGAAACGGCCTGGCGTCGGCCGCTGCGAATGGCGCGAGGAAATGGGCCTGCAGATCCTCAGGTCTCACCGCCGCAGCGTTGGCAAATCGAATGCCTGGCGATTCGACCATGGCGGCCGCGCGAAAGCCGCCGCCGCCGGCAACAATCGTCTGGCCGGTGACGCGGCAATGCTCGCTGACCAGCAGCGCGATTACCGGCGCCACATGTTCGGGCCGCATGCGAGCGGCGAATGCGGCATCGCCATGCGCCTCGGTCATGCGCGTGGCGGCATAGGGTGCGACCGCGTTGCAAAGCACATCGTGCGACTGGCCTTCAGCGGCGACGCTGCGCATCAGGCCGATCAGCGCGGCTTTCGAGGCCGCGTAGGCGCTGAGGCCATGCAGACCGTGCAGGCCCGCCGACGACGTCGAGACCACGATCCGGCCGTGTCTGTTAGCACGCATGTGGGCATAGGCGGCGTGCAGCAGGTAGAGGCTGCCGAAAAAATTGACGTCGAAGATCGCGCGGAATTCGTCGACGCTGATCTTGTGAAAGGCCTTGTGCTGGTCGACGCCGGCGTTGGCGACCACCGCGTCGAGGCGTCCCCAGCAGGCCAGCGCCTGCGCGACCAGTGCCGCGCCCGAAGCGCTGTCGCAGACGTCGGCCTCGTTGGCGGTGGCCTCGCCGCCCGCCGCGAGAATTTCCCGCACCACCCGCTGCGCGCTGCCCTGCCCGGCGGCATCCACGTCACGGCGCCGATTGTTGACCACGACCCGCAGACCGCGCGCGGCCAGGTCCAGCGCGTAGGCGCGCCCCAGGCCGCCACCCGCGCCCGTGACAATGACAACCCTTTTGATTCCGGGCTTGACCGGCATGCGCTTTGCTCTCAGTCTTGTACCGCAAGTAGCCAGAACGATAGCATCGGAGCCGCGCCAAGACCATGCAGCCTGCCAACGACGAAAAAATACACCGTATGCTGGCCCGCGATGAGATTCGCGAAGTGCTGGCGAACTATGCACGCGGGGTCGATCGCGGCGATGCCGCGCTGCTGAAATCCTGTTATCACGCCGATGCGATCGAAGAGCACGCCGGCGCCTATACCGGCAATGCGATCGACTATGTGGACGGCGCCGTCCCGCGCATTCTCAAGATGGGCCCGATGCAGCATCTGCTGGGCAGCAGCCACATCGAGCTCAACGGCGACACCGCCTACGTCGAGACCTACGTCTGGACCCTGTTGCGCGTCAGCACTGCTAACGGCGACCTCGATACATTCACCGGCGGACGGCTCAACGACCGCTTCGAACGCCGCGACGGCGCCTGGAAAATCGCGCATCGCCGCGCCATTCTTGACTGGAATCGCGACACACCGTCGCAGCAAGGCTGGGTGAACGGCATGTTCAAGCCGGGTACGCCGGGCATGCGGCTGGGAGTCAAGGGGCCGGGCGACCCTTCCTACGAGCGCTTCTGAGCGCGCCGGGATCCGCGCATGACCGCGACCTCCGCCCCTTTCAAACAGACTTTCTTTCCCTCGGCCGACATGCAGGTCGAGCGCCGCAGCGACGGCTCGATCGTCGTGTCGCCCGTCACCACGCTGCAGGACTTCAAACCTAACATTCCCGCCGGGCTCGCGCGCCAGGCGCTTAGCCTAGGCGACAAGACCTACCTCGCGCAGCGCGCAGCGGGAGGCGGCCCCTGGATCCGGCAAAGCTATCGGGCGATGAAACGCGATGCCGACGCCATCGCCCAATGGCTTCTGGATCAGAGGATCGCGCCGGGGCGTTGCGTGCTGATCCTGTCCGGCAATTCGATTGCGCACGCGGCGATGAAATTCGGCTCGATGAGCGCGCAGGTCCCGGTCTGTCCCGTCAGCACCAACTACGCGCTGATGGGCGGCGACTTTGGCAGGCTCAGGCATGTGATCGCGCTGGTGCGCCCGGCGGTGGTGTTTGCCGAACAGGCGGCTCTGTACAAGCGCGCGCTCGACACCGTCGACTTTGGCGATGCGGTGCTGGTCACCGACGACCCCGGCCTGATGCAGCGCCCGGCGACTTCGTTAGCCAGGGTGCTCGCGACACCGGTCACCGCGGCAGTCAGCCGTTCGATCGAGTCGATCGATCCGGACGCGACGACGGCTTACATGCTGACGTCCGGCTCGACCAGCCTGCCCAAGGCGGTGATCCAGACGCAGCGGATGATCTCATCGAACATCGCCCAGGCGAGCCAGGTGCTGGGGGAAACCGCCGGCTGGAAGGACGTGATGCTGGACTGGCTGCCGTGGAATCACGTGTCCGGCGCCTTCACGAAAATGGGTGTGCTGACCAGCGGCGGCACGCTTTATATCGATGCCGGCCGCCCGATACCAGGGCAGTTCGATGAGTCGATCCGAAACCTCAAAGAACTCGCGCCGGCTTTCTATGTGAATGTACCCCTGGGCTACACGATGCTCGCGGACGCGCTGGAACGGGACGCGGAACTACGCACACGCTTCTTCGGCGGCCTGCGTCTCGCACTCTATGGCGGCGCCGGTCTGCCGCAGGCGCTGTACGACCGCTTGCAACAAATGGCTGTCGACACCGTGGGCCAGCGGATTTTTTTCACCACCGGTTACGGCGCCACCGAGACCGCCTCCGGCTGCATGGCGATCTATTTCCCGACCGAAGAAGTCGGCATCGGCCTGCCGATGCCCGGGCTCACGCTCAAGCTGGTGCCGACCGGCGAGCGCTACGAAGTACGACTGCGCGGCGCCATGATTACTCCCGGATATCTTGGCAATCCGGACGCTAACAAAGACATCTTCGACACCGAGGGATTCTATCGGACCGGCGACACCGCGCTGCTCCACGATCCCGAAGATATCGGCAAGGGGCTGAAATTCGCGGGGCGGCTCGCCGAGGAATTCAAGCTTGCGAGCGGCAGCTGGGTCTCGGCCGGGCGCCTGCGTGCGCAGCTGCTCGAAGCCTGCGCGCCGCTGCTGTCGGAACTGCTGATCTGCGGCGAGAGCCGCGACTACCTCGCGGTGCTGGCCTGGCGCAGCACGCCGGGCCGGGAGGCAGGCAGCGCCATCCAGCAACAGCTGGCCGACAAACTCCGCGCTTTCAACACCGGTCGCGGCGCCAGCGAACGCATCGAACGGCTGCGCCTGCTCGATGAGCCGCCGAGCGTCGATGCCCACGAGGTCTCCGACAAAGGAACGATCAATCAGCGGGTGGCGCTGGCGCGCCGTGCTGCCGATGTCGCATTGCTCTATGCCACCACGCCCGACGCGCTGATCGTGCTGCCAGGAAAAACATGATGTCCGACACCATCCCCGAAGAACTGCAGCGACTGCTCGACCGTCAGAAGATTGAGGACGTACTCACGCGCTACAGCCGGGCCGTGGACCGTGCGGATATCGAACTGCTGCGCAGTTGCTATCACGACGATGCCACCGAGGATCATGGCGGCGTGTTTTCGGGGAGCGCCAAAGACTACCTGGCGCACATCGCGCCGGTGCTGCCGCGCGCGGGTGTACTGAATCACCTGGTCACCAACGTGCTGGTCGAGTTCAAGGGCCCGGCTGCGGCGCAAGTGGAGGCCTACATCCTGACGTTTGCCCGCATGAAGAAAGACGGTGAGAAATTCGACACGCTGACCCTGGCGCGCGCCGTGGATCGTTTTGAAAAACGGGACGGGCGCTGGGCGATCAGCGCACGCCGCCTGTGCTGGGAGTGGAACCAGGACCTGCCGCTGCGAGAAACCTGGGGCCGCGGACTCATTGCGCCCGACGCCAGCAAGCTGGTGCGCGGCGCAAAACGTCCGGATGACATCCTCTACCGCGACTGACAAGGCTGGGACTCATGGAAATCAACGGTTCAAAAGCGCTGGTCACCGGCGGCAATCGCGGCATCGGCGAAGCTTTTGTAAGGGTGCTGCTGGCTGCGGGCGCCGCGAAAGTCTACGTTGGCTCGCGCGATGCCGGCGCCGCGGCGATGCTGGTGGCGGAATTTCCGGGTCGCTGCGAGGCCGTTGAACTCGACGTCACTGACGACCGTGAAGTCCTTGCAGCGGCGCAGCGCTGCGGCGACATCAACGTACTGATCAACAATGCGGGTTACTTTGCTAACAGAACTCTGATCGGCGCGCCCGATATGACTGCCGCGCGCGATGAAATGAATGTGAATTACTTCGGCACGCTGGCCATGTGCCGCGCCTTTGCGCCGGTGCTGGCGCGCAACGGCGGCGGCGCCATTGTCAACGTGTTGTCCGCGGCCGCGCTGGTCAACTTGCCGGTGATGGGCGGTTATGGCCCCTCGAAGGCCGCCGCGCGTTCGTTATGTGCCGGCGTGCGCGCCGAACTTGCGGACCAGCACACGCAGGTCATCGCGCTGATTGTAGGTTCCGTCGACACGCGCATGGCGGCGCATGTTCAGGGCGCGAAAGAGAGTCCGGACGATATTGCCCGCGCCGGCCTCCGGGCGGTGAAGCAGGGAATCGACGAGCTCGATACGGATGCCATGGCGATCGGAGTGCGGGCGGCGCTCGCGCTCGACCCCAAGGCGCTCGAGCGGCGCATGGCGAAACTGCTGAAAGCCACGAGCATCAGCACCGGAAAATAGAGCTGACGTCAGGCAACGTCTGCTGCCGCACGCGCGACGCTGGCTCGGTAGGCGCCCAGTCCGAGATAGAGTGCGATCAGGCTCAGTGGCAGCACCACACCGATGACGATCGCCAGCGCATAACGCAGCATGCCCGGATCCCTGAACACATAATCCGTCAGCAAGGCCGGTATCGTGGGCCCGATACCATTGGCAATCAGATTGCCGATGAAGAAATAAATGGCGGTCATCTGCGCGCGCAGCGGATTGGGTGACACGATCTGCAGCGCTGCTGACGGCAGACCCTGAGGAAAGGCCATGAAAAAAATCGAGCCACCAAGACTGAAGGTCGCGAGCTGCGGATTGTCGATCAGCGGTGTGGCGATCATGAACGGCAAACCGCACAGCATGCCGATGAACGCGGCACGCAGCATTGCATCCTGGCGGCCAGCAGCAGCTAGGCGATCCGCCAGCCAGCCGCCGCAGTACACGCCCGCTGTTCCCAGCACGAACATCATCGCGCCGATCGTGAAACCAGCCTGCGATGCGCTCCAGCCGTGATTGCGCATCATCAGGGTCGGCGACCAGAACAGATAGCAGCCGATCGCGGTGCCAAACAATGTAAACGCCGCGATATGGCAGGTGAGCGTGCGTGCGTTCTGGCGCATGAAGGACCGCAGTGCCGGCCAGCTGCTGGCAGCGTTGCCCGCTTCGCGACCGGCGCGCGCTGCAGCCCCACGCCGCAGCGGCTCACGAATCGTCAGCATCAGGAGCACGATCGGCAACCCAAGCAAACCCACCACCAGAAACGTGAACTGCCAGGGGAATACGTGACCTAACAGCGGCACCTCCCGGGTAGGCGCGCTGGATATCATCTGGATGATGGCGCCGCCGATCATCAACGCGAGCCCGGCGCCGAAATAAACGCCGGTGGAATAGACACTGGCAGCGCGCGCCAGGCGTCTTGGCGGAAAATAATCGGCCAGCAGCGAGAACGCCGCGGGTGACAGCGCGGCCTCGCCGACGCCGACGCCCACGCGGGCGGCGAACAGGCCCCAGAAACCACGGGCCACGCCGCACACCGCGGTCATCAGACTCCACACGGCAACGCCGGCAGTCATGAGATTGCGTCGATTGGTCTGGTCGGCGAGCCGCGCCAGCGGCATGCCCAGCGTAGTGTACAGAATTGAGAATGCCAATCCACCTAACAAACTGACCTGCGTGTCCGTAACATGCAGGTCGCGGCGTATCGGCTCGATGAGCAGCGTGAGAATCTGGCGGTCGATGAACGAGCAGGTGTAGGCGAGTGTGAGCACGATGACCACATACCAGGCGTACGCTGGCCGCGGCCAGGCTTCAGTCGGCGGCGTCAGCGAGCCGCTTTGTACGTCTCGCATAGTAGGTCCTTGCGTTAGTTCGCGGCCACGCGCTCGATCACCAATGCGGTGGCGAGACCGGCAGCGCCACAAAGCGCAATTACCGCCCTGCGCGCGCCGCGCAGTTCGAGCTCATCGAGCACGGTGCCAACCAGCGCACTCCCCGTCGACCCCATCGCATGACCAAGCGCGATGGCGCCGCCGTTGACGTTTAGCCGGTCGTGCGGCACGCCGAGTTCACGCTGGTAGTGCAGCATCAGCGCCGCGAATGATTCGTTGACCTCAAAAAGATCGATGTCCGCGACAGTCAGCCCGGCGCGTGACAGTGCGAGGCGCGTCGCGTCAACCGCACCGGTGAGCGCCAGCGTGTGATCGATGGAAACATCCGCCATGGCGAGGATCCGCGCCCGCGGCCTGAGCTTGTGGCGCTGCAGCGCGGCCTCGCTGGCTAACAGAACAGCCGATGCGCCGTCCGCCATGGTCGGCGAATTGCCGGCGTGGTGCACATGCTCGATGTTTTCCAGGCTGTAGTGCTTGCACAGCAAGGCATCGACGCCGTATTTGGCTCCCATCTCGGCAAAGGCGGCCGGCAGACCCGCGAGTGTCGCGGCCGTTGTCGCGCGACGCGGTGTTTCGTCGGCGGCGAGCAAGGGGTTCCCGTTCTCGGCTAACACCGGGACGATCGAGCGCAGCCGCTGGGCGTCCTGCGCAACCGCGGCGCGCTGCTGCGATGCCAGCGCATAGGCGTCACAGTCCGCGCGCGAGAATCCGCACTGCGTCGCGACCAGATCGGCGGCAATGCCAATCGGAATCAGCATGGCCGATTTCTGGAACGGAAAATCGTGCGTCAGCGGCCCCTGGTCGGCGCCCATCGGCACCCGCGACATCACTTCGACGCCACCACCCACCGCGAGACCATCGTCGCTGGCCGCCTTGAGCGCCGCGTAGTTCACCGCGGACAGTCCCGAGGCGCAGTAGCGATTGATGGTCATCCCGGGTGTCGCGTCGCTCCAGCCCGCGGCGATCAGCGCCAGCTTGCCGATGTTAGTCCCCTGATCCGCCGTCTGCGTCACGCAGCCGAAGATCGCGTCGGCAACCTGCGATTCATCAAATTGGGTACGTGCTTTGAGCGCGCGCAGGGTCTGCGCCAGCAAATCGACCGGCTTCAGGACCTTGAGGCTGCCTTTGTCATTGCCACGCCCGCGCGGCGTGCGCACCGCATCGACGACATACACGTTCATGGTCTGGTCCCCTGATCTTTCTGATTCACGCGCGCCGCGATCTTGCGCAATGCATCGTGATACTCGCGCTCGAGCTGCTCGACAATCTGCGCCGCCGGCTCGATCGCGGTCGACGCGCCAATGCCCTGCCCGGCCGCCCAGATGTCTTTCCAGCGCTTGGGAGATTCTTTGCTCGTATCGTAATCGCGCTTGGGCGCATCCGCGGGCGCGTCCGGATCCATGCCGGCCGCGCGCATGCTCGGTTTCAACCAGGACGCCGCCGTGCCGCTGACAGCCGCACTGACAACAAGGTCATCGACGCTGGAATCGACGATCATCTGCTTGTACGCGGGCACGGCCATGCTTTCCACCGATGGAATGAAACGCGTGCCCATGTACACAAAATCCGCGCCTGCCGCGATCGCACCCGCGACGCCATAACCATCGGAAATCGCGCCGCCGACGACGATCAGGCCGCCAAAAATCGCCCGCACCGCGGAGATAAATGCGAACGGCGAGAGGAACCCGGTGTGGCCGCCTGCGCCCGCCGAAATGCAGGCGAGACCGTCCACGCCGACCGCGATCGCCTTGCGGGCGAGTGTCATGTTGACGACGTCGGCGATGACTATGCCGCCGTAGCCGTGCACGACGTCCATGACGGGCCTCGGTCCGCCGAGCGCGGTCACGACAATGGGTGGCTGATACCTGGCGACCAGCTTCAGGTCATCCTGCAGGCGCGCATTGGTCGAATGCGTGACCAGATTGACGCACCAGGGCGCGATGATGGCGTCCGGCCGCTCGCGACGCGCGCCCTCATGCGCGGCGATGATCTGCTGCATCCAGCGCTCGAAGTCGTCCAGGGTGCGCGCGTTGTGCGACGGGAACGCGCCGACGATCCCGGCGCGACAGGCCGCGTTGACCAGATCGACACCCGACACCAGCAGCATCGGCGCGGCAAACACCGGCAGGCGAGCCGGTATGCTGCGATCGACTTTGTTCAATTTGTTAGGTTCCTGAGTCATATCCTGAGCGGCCCTCGCTAGGCAGCCGGGCGACGGACCTGGGCGATCCGAAACCGGCTGGCCACGAACGCCGCGTCGGTCAGCGAGGCGTTACCGGCCGGGTTGAGACCGGTCACATGATAGTCGCTGTAGGCGGCGGCGAAATTGAGCGGCATGGGTCCCGTCAGATTGACCGTCAGTTGCGAACCGGCGCGCGCGAATGCGTCCTCGGCATCCGCTATGAACTGCTCATCGGTGGAATACACGAACGCCGTCAGCCCGCCTGCTTCGCGCACGTCGGCCGCGGCCTGCGCCAGCGCGTCGCGCGAGTCCTGGCAGCGGATCGCGAACGAAATGGGGCCAAAGCGCTCCGTGGTGTACAGCGCGCGCTGCCGCTGCGTCGTAGCCAGCAGCAATGGCGTCGCGGTGCGCGCCGCCGGGAACTCCGGATGGGCATATGCATGCGAGGCTAACAAAACAGAACTGGCCGGGTCCGACTGCAGCGCGGTGATCAGTTCGAGCGTCGCAGGCGCCTGGATCGCCGCGAGAATAGCCGCCGCTTTTTTCGGATCCGTGCCGATGGCTGCCAGCGCGGCCGCAAGCTTGCGCGCCACTTCATCGACCGAGACACGGGTGACGCCCGGCCCCGCACCCACGCGCACGCCATCGCCTGGCAGGTAGATGTTCTGCGGACTGGTGCACATCTGCGCCGAGAACAGGCACAGCGTGGTCGCGAGACTGCGGATCACCGCATCCAGGTCCTCGCAGGAGTCCAGCACCACGACATTGCAGCCCGCGGTTTCCGTGTAACACAGCGCCGGATGGGCATTCTGCTCGACCCACTGGCCGAAGCGCGCGCTGCCCGTGAAATCGACAATCGCACAGTCCGGATGCTTGATGATGCGCTTGCCGATCGGCTCGCTCGTGGTATCAACCACCATCGACACGAGATTGGGATCGAAGCCGCACTCAGCCAGCACCTCGCGGAACACCAGGGCCGAGATCGCCATCGGCAGCACGGTGGCCGGATGCGGCTTCACGATCACCGCGTTGCCGGTCGCGAGACTCGCGATCATCGACGGATAGGCGTTCCAGGTCGGAAAACTGGCGCAGGTGAAGCACACGGCAACCCCGCGCGGCACGAGTCGATAACGTTTTTCGAGCTTGATCTGCGTCGAACCGAAGGAGCGCTGCCACAGCGCCTGCGGCGCCACCGCATCCATCGCGTCGCAGGCGTAGACCAGCGCTTCGATGCCACGATCCAGCGCATTGACGCCGGAACCTGCATAAGACATGTTGAAACTTTGGCCGGTGGTATGCATGACCGCATACGCCAGCTCAAACAGATGCTGACGATAGATGCGATCGATGACCTCGAGCAGCACGCCGGCGCGCTGCTGTGGCGACGCGCCGCTCCAGGCCGCCACGCCGGACGCGGCAGCCTTGAAGCTCGCATCCAGATCGCAACGCGGATATTCAATGCCTAACAACTGCTGCGTATACGGAGAAACCTCTTCGCCGACCCAGTCTGTGACGGCGGGCTGCGACAGCGCATATCGCTGCCCCAGGCGGACCTTGAAGGCCACCTCGCCGGCCGTGCGGGCCGTGGCGAAATCCGGATACGCGGAGGGCTGATCGGCGAACGGACTCCAGGCGGCGCGGGTCCGGCAGGCCACGCGTGCCTGCTCGAGCCGTGCACGATGCTGCGCGAACAGCTCCTCAGCTGTCACGGCATGCTGTCCGGAAACTTTGCGAGTTCCTGCTCGAGGTACGCCACCAGCGACTGCGGCGTGTCCTTGCTGGCGCGTGTGCGCTCATAGACGTGCGCCGGGCGCAGCTTGCGATCGAACCATACCCCTTCTGCCTCGGGTTGCGGCGGCCGCGCGGCCGCCAGCCAGATCGCGGTGTCGCCACCCGATGCTGAATCCCGCAGTACCGATTTCAGAATCTTGCGGAAGCGCGGCAGCGAACGCTTGACGCCTTCGGTGTCCGCCCAGCCCGGATGCATCACATAGAACGTGAATCCTTTGGAACCGTATTGGTCACGCCAGAATTGGTTCAGCACCATCTGGCCGCGTTTATGAAATCCATAGGCCGCCGTACCGTTGAACTTTTTCGGATCCGTCATGTTCAGCATGGCGGTACTGAGTGGCACGTTATAGCCGCCGCCGGAGGTCATGTTGATCACCAGCGGGCGATTGCCGGAAAACGCACCGCGTCGTATCAGTCCTTCGGTCAACAGGTAGTGGCTGAGGAAATTGATGGTGAAGGTGGACTCCCGGCCCTCGCGGGTCAGCGAGTGGTCGTCATTCAGCACGCCGACGTTGTTGACCAGCACATCGAACTTTTTGTTAGCAGCCGCCAGCTCACGCACCAGCCGGGCGGTGTCGCTCTGCAGCGAGAAATCGCAAACCGCGGTATCAATCCGCTCGATGCCGAGCGCCCGGGAGTCGGTCACGGCCTGAGCGAGTTTTTGCGGATTGCGTGCGGCAATCGTGACCTGTGCGCCGCGGCGCGCGGCTTCCTGCGCGATGAACAGTCCGAGGCCACCCGATGCGCCAGTGACCAGCCAGCGCTGGCCGGCAAAATCCGCTTTCAGGGCCGGCCAGGCCAGGCGGCGGGCGCGATAGCCGATCTGCGTGAAGCTGAGCGTAAAGCGCCCGTAGAACGCCGCCACTTTCTTGAGTTGTTGCCAGTTCATGTTTTCCGCCTGAGGCTCTCGCCCAGTCACTTTCACTATCGAACCATTGTGCAACAGCCGCCCACCAGATGCCAAACCCTGTGCCATTGTCCTACACTGACCCGGTTGGTCACCCTCCGCAAAACTCCCGCAGTATCGACACCGGACCGCATCGAGCAGCTGCGATTCCTGCTGCGCAGCGGCGAAGGCGCACGCTCGCTGCCGCTGGTCGGCGATCGCTGGGTACTGCTGATCCTGCGGGATGCATTTCTGGGTGCGCGCCGCTTTGAGGATTTTCGCCGCCTGACGGGTGCTGCGCGTGGCACGCTCGCCGATCGACTCACTACGCTGGTCGAAGAAGGCGTGCTCTATCGCAATCCTTACAGCGCCGTGCCGTCGCGACTCGAATACCGGCTGACCGACAAGGGCATGGGGTTCTACCCGGTCGCGCTGGCGCTGTGGAACTGGGAATCCCGCTGGGCTGGGGAGTTTGGATTGCCGCCGCGCCTGGTGCACAAGACCTGCGGCAAAGTCATGCGCCCGGTGCTCGCCTGTGCGCACTGCAATGAGCCGGTCAACCCGCGCGAGATGGCCTTCGAACAGGGCCCGGGCGCAAAGATATACGCACTCAGGAACAGCCAGGAACGGCGCAGGCGCGACAACGGCGACGCCGCCAGCGGTGTTGACACTACGATGTTCCATTCCATCGACACGCTCGGCGATCGCTGGTCGGTGCTGCTGCTAACAACCCTGTTTTTTGGGCTGCACCGCTATGACGATATCGCCGCGGCGATGGGCATCGCGACCAACATCCTGGCGGACCGGCTGCGCCGCCTGCTGGCGGCTGGCGTGCTCGAGCAGCGCTTGTACCAGGATCGCCCGCCGCGCCATGAGTATTACCTGACCCCCAAGGGCTGGGATCTCTATCCCGCGACCATCGCGATTCATGACTGGGCCACGACCTGGATCCCCTCGCCTGCGGGCCCGGGACTCAAGCTGCGCCATAAATCCTGCGGCCACGGCTGGCGCGGCAAGATGATCTGCGGCAAGTGCGGCGGCGCCATCGACCCGCATGACGTGGGACTGAAGCCCTCGGCACGTTGGCGGGCGACGCGCAAAGGTGGAAAATAGGCGGCGCGCGAGTCACTTGCGCAACTGAACTTGAGCGCCTAGGCTGCGCGGATATCTGACGGAGTTTTCCATGGCATCGCAGGTCTACATTCTCGGCGGCTACCAGAGCGACTTTGCGCAAAACTGGGCGCGCAATGGCCAGGAAATATTTGACGCTTTTCAAAGCACCGTGCATGCGGGTCTCGACGCCAGTGCGCTCGAGCCCGGCGACATCGAAGTCGCGCATGTCGGGAATTTCGCCGCAGAAATCTTCTGCGGCCAGGGACATCTCGGCGGCTTCTTCGCCGCCAGCGACCCGCAATTTGCCGGCATCCCGGCGAGCCGGCACGAGGCCGCCTGCGCGTCTGGCAGTATCGCCGCGCTGTGCGCGATGGCGGACATCGAAGCCGGGCGCTACGAACTCGCCGCGGTCGTCGGTGTCGAGCAGATGCGCAACGTGCCGGGCGACCAGGCCGCGGCCAACATCGGTGGCACCGCCATGTGGAACGGCCATGAATGCGTGGGCGTGCAGTATCCGTGGCCGCACATGTTCAGCTTGTTAGGCGATGAATACGAGCGGCGCTACGGCCTGCGCCGCGAGCACCTGGCGCGCATTGCCCAGATCAATTTTGACAACGCGCGCCAAAATCCCAATGCGCAGACCCGCAAGTGGTCCTTCACCGCCGAAAGCTTCGGTGCCGATGATCAGCAGAATCCGGTCATCGACGGCCGCATCCGCAAGCAGGATTGCGGCCAGATCACCGATGGCGCGGCAATTGTTTTCCTGGCGTCACGGGCGCGCGCCGAACGCTACGCACGTCAGCACGGCATCAGTATCGACGCGCTGCCGCGCATCAGCGGCTGGGGCCACCGCACCGCGCCGATTTCCTATGACGCCAAGATCCAGGCGAGCCGCAACGAGCCTTACGTTTTCCCGCATGTGCGCGGCACGATTACCGATGCCTTCAAACGCGCCGGCGTCGCGTCGGTCGGGCAGCTCGACGCCATCGAAACACACGACTGCTTCACCACCACGGAGTACATGGCCATCGATCACTTCGGCATCACGGCGCCCGGCGAGAGCTGGAAGGCGATCGAGAACGGCGACATCGCCATGGGCGGCCGGATTCCGGTGAATCCCAGCGGCGGCCTGATCGGCCTCGGCCATCCGGTCGGCGCCACCGGCGTTCGCATGCTGCTCGATTCGTTCAAGCAGTGCGCCGGCGTCGCCGGCAACTACCAGGTGCCGGAGGCGAAGACCGTCGCCACGCTCAACGTCGGCGGCAGCGCCACCACGACTGTTAGCTTCGTGGTCACCCGGGACGCTTAGGCGGCCAGGGGAAAAACCCGCTGGTGCGGTTGATGTAGTCCTGGTAGCCCGGGCGCTTTTTCAGCATACGCCGCTCTACCAGTTCCTTGCCCATCATGCCGAGTATCGACCGGGTCATGAACGCCGGCGCAAATACCGTGACGAATCCCCAGGGCACCTCGCAGGCGATCAGCCAGTAGCCCCACCAGACGCAGGCCTCGCCAAAATAGTTCGGGTGCCGCGAATAACGCCACAGGCCCGTGTCCAGCACCTTGCCGGCGTTGCCGGCGTCCGCCTTGAAGCGTGCCAGCTGCCAGTCCGCGACACCCTGGAAAAACACGCCGACAAACCAGATGGCAGTTCCGGAATAAGCTAACGCACCCAGCTCCACAGGCTCAGGAGCAGTTTGCGCGACGATGAAGGGCGCCAGCGCCATGAAGACGATCAGTCCCTGATAGAGATTGATGCGCGTCAGGCTGTGCCAGGCAAAATTCTTGCCCTGGTCTTCGAGCGTTTTGCGAAAGCGCGCGTAGCGCGGATCTTCGCGGCCCCAGTTGCGCCATAACAAATAGCCACCCAGCCGCGCCGCCCAGACGATGGCGAGCACTGCGAGCAGCGCGCTCCTCGACGCTGCGCCGCCACCGATGTAAAGCCCAAGCACCGCTGCCACTGCGATGCTGGGCGCGAACCAGATATCAACCAGGCTCGAATCTTTCATCACGAGGCTGACAGCCCACAGCGCAATGAACGAACCAAACACCAGCACAGCGCTCGCGCCTATCAACTGCAGCATGTCGGGACTCATGGCACAAGCCTACGCGCTCCGCGACTTAACTTGCAATAAAGGACTTAGGTGTGAAAGCATGGCCGCCATTGTCAGGGGAGACCGCCATGAAACGTCGTCAGTTTGTCCAGGCCTCGAGCGTAGCCGCCCTCACCGCTTCCACCACCGCGTCTGCTGCCAGTACGCGCCGCGGCAGCAAGGGAATGGCGTCTCTCGAAGCGGTGACCGCGCTGATTTCCGACTGGAAGCGCAAGGACGTCGATGCCGTGATGGCGCGGATCACCGATGACGTGGTCTGGTACTCGCATGTCGGCACTCCCGCCATCCGCGGCAAGGCCGCGATGCGCGCTTTTCTCACAACCATGGCCGCGGGCATCACCGATATTCGCTGGCGAATTCAACGTCATGCCATCAATGGCAACCAGATCTTCATGGAAGGTGTCGACGAATTCGTAATGAACAAGGACCAGCGACGGGTCGCCATTCCTTACCTCGGCACCATGGTGTTCCGCGACGGCCTGATCAGCGAGTGGCGCGACTATTTCGATCGCGGCCTGTTCGATCGGCTCAAGGCGGGTGAAGCGCCGGCGCCGGATATCGCGGCGCTGGCGGACCGGCCGGGTGTCCCCTAGCCGATGACCAAGCTAACAACAGGTTTGCTGTCCCTGCTGCTGGCGGCAGCAGCTAACGCGCAGCAGGCGGCGCCGGAGTTTCCGGACGCCAGGGCCAGCGACCCGGTGACGCTGGGCTACATGGTCGGATCGCCGCCACCCGCCGATCGCCTGGTCGCATTCGACGATGGCAGCTACCTGCGCTTCCCGCAGCTGCGTTGGGCGCTGTCACACTGGCGGGAATTGCGGCCGACCGCACCAATCTATCGCGGCAGTGGCAAGGTCAGCGTACTGCCGCGCGCAGAACGCAATGACATCGATGCGGTGAGTTTCACGCCAATGGGTGGCGGGCCGCGCATGACCTGGGCACAGTCGCTGGATGCGAACTACACCGACGGCATCGTCGTCCTGCATCGCGGCAAGATCATCTACGAAAAATATTCCGGTGCGCTGACAGCCCAGGGCCAGCACATCGCGCATTCGGTGACCAAGTCGTTTTTTGGAACGCTTGCCGCCATGCTGGTCCATGAAGGCAAGCTCGATGAGACCGCGCTGGTCTCAAAATACATTCCGGAGCTAACAAACAGCGCTTTTGGCGATGCCACGGTGCGCCAGCTGCTCGACATGACCACCGCGATCAAGTTTTCGGAAAAATACACCGACCCTGATGCCGAAATCTGGGACTTCGCACGCAGCGCCGGGATGGCGCCACTGCCACCCGGATACCAGGGACCGCGCTCGATGTATGACTACCTGCCGACCATCAAAAAGAACGGCGAGCATGGCGCAGGCTTCACCTACCGCTCCGCGAACGCCGAAGTCACCACGTGGCTGGTTTGCCGCGTCACCGGCAAGTCGGCGCAGCAGGTGCTGCAGGAACGCATCTGGGAAAAGCTGGGCGCCGAGCAGGATGCCTACATCCAGATCGACTCACATGGCAGCGCGATCGGTGCCGGCGGACTCAACACGGGCCTGCGCGATCTGGCGCGCTTCGGTGAGCTGATGCGTCTCAACGGCGCGTGGCATGGCCAGCAGGTCATTCCTGCGGCCGTGGTCGCGGAGATCCGGCGCGGCGGCAGCCCCGAAAAATTCCGCAACGGTGGCTATACAACCCTGCCCGGCTGGAGCTATCACAACCAGTGGTGGATCTCGCACGACGATCATGGCGTCTACGAAGCACGCGGCGTGTATGGCCAGGCGATCTACATCGACCCCAAGGCCGAGATGGTCATCGCGCGTTTCGGTTCAGCGCCCTGGGCATCTAACATCTATCTCGATCCCAAGTCCCTGCCGGCGTTTCGCGCGCTGGCCGAGCATCTGCTGGCAACCGACGCCGGCAAGTCAAAGCGCCGTTGATGTCCGCTGGGCCTGGGCCCAGGCCAGTTCCGCCATGCCCTCGACCTCGGCCGCGTATTTGCGCGCCTGCGGGCTGACCGCCGTGCCGCGCACCACCCGGCCGCGAATGCCATGAAATATCGCCGCGAGCCGGAACATGCAGAACGCGAGATAGAAATCGAGATTGGCTAGCCCCTGCAGTTGGCGGCGGCGGCAATAGGCCTGCACGTACTCGGATTCCGATGGCACACCGAGCGCCGCCGTGTCACGCCCTAACAAACCAGGGATCGAAGCGTTTGACATCCGGTACATCATCACGTGATAGGCGAAATCCGCCAGCGGATCGCCGATGGTCGCGAGTTCCCAGTCCATGATCGCAATCACCCGCGGTTCGGTTGCGTGAAAAATCAGGTTGTCGATGCGATAGTCGCCATGCACGACCGATGCCGCAGGTTCCACCGCGGGCATATGCGCCGGCAACCACTCGAGCAGCCGATCCATCGCGGGCACGCGGCCCGCCTGCTCATCCGCCAGGTACTGCTTCGACCAGCGCGAAAACTGCCGCGCAAGATAGGCCTCGGCGCGCCCGAAGTCCTCGAGCCCCGCGGCCTGCGGCGTCACCGCATGCAGCCGCGCGATCGCGTCGTTCATCGCATCGAACAGCGCCGCGCGCTGCTCACGCGGCACCTCGGGCAGACAGGGATCCCAGAAAGTCCGTCCCTGCATGAAGTCCATGACATAGAACTCGGTGCCGATCACCGCGCGGTCCATGCACAGCACATGCGTGCGCGCAACCGGCACATCCGTGCGCTCGGCAAGGGCGCGCATGACCCGGAATTCACGATCCACCGCATGCGCGGATGGCAGCAACTGCCCCGGCGGCTTGCGGCGCAGCACATAGCTGTGCCGTGGCGTCAGCAGCCGGTAAGTGGGATTCGATTGCCCGCCCGGAAACTGCCGGACCTGCAACGGGCCCTGGAATCCGGGCAATTCCCGCAACAGATACGCTGCGAGCGCCGCCACGTCGAATTCCAGGCCGGGCCGGAATTCATGCGCCTGCGATTCTGTCACGGCTGTTAGCCTGCGGCCGGCTTGCCATGGCGCCGCTGCAGGCGCCGCGCCAGCGACCACAGGTGCACTTCGGTCGGGCCGTCATAAATGCGGAACGCGCGAATTTCGGTGAAAATGCGGCCGACCTGGGTATCACCGGTGATGCCGAGACCCCCTAACACCTGCACGCAGCGATCGACGATCTGGAACAAGGTCTCGGCGCTGCTCATCTTGGCCATGCTCGATTCCGTTGTCGCCTTGGAGCCTTCGTCGAGCGTCCAGGCCGTAAAGTCGATCAGCAGGCGCGTCTGCAGCAAGTCGACCTCGTTGCGCGCCAGCATGAAGCCCACGCCCTCATGCTCGATCAGCGGCTTGCCAAAGGCCTTGCGCCGACAGGCATAGTCCACCGCGATGTCATGCGCGCGTTGCGCCGCGCCCCACCAGCGCATGCAATGCGTGAGTCGCGCCGGCGCAAGACGCACCTGCGCATAGCGAAATCCCTCGTTCGCGGCACCTAACACCTGGCTGGCGGGAACCCGCAGGCCCTCGAGGCGTATCACCGAATGACCGCCCGGTATCGCCTGATCCATCGTGTCCAGCACGCGCTCGATGACGATGCCTTTGGCATTCATGTCGGTGAGAAACATGGTGGCGTGATCGCCGGTGCGGGCCATGACAATGCCGAAGCTTGCGCCAGTGGCGCCGGTGATCAGCCACTTGCGCCCGTCGATGACCCAGTGATCGCCGTCCAGCCGCGCCGTCGTGCTCAGCATGTCCGGGTCCGAGCCGGCGCCGCCATCGGGCTCGGTCATCAGGAAGGCCGAACGCACCGTGCCCGCCGCCAGCGGCGCCAGGAAGCGTGCTTTCTGCGCGGGCGTCGCCACTTTGTCGAGCAGATGCATGTTGCCCTCATCGGGCGCATTGCAATTCATCGCCAGCGGACCTAACAAGGAGTAACCTGAGGCGCGCAGCACCGTCGCAGTCTCGCGATGATTGAGGCCGTAGCCGCCCCACTCTTCGGGCACCTGCGGCGCCAGCAGTCCGGCGGCGCGTGCATGCTCGCGTAGTTCCGCGACCAGCTCGGGCGACGGACCATGCGCACCGAGCCGCGGATCCTTTTCATAGGGAATGACCACGTCGCGAATGAATTTCCGGGTGCGCGCTTCCAGGTCGATTTCGCGCGCTCCGCGCGTGAAGTCAGTCATCGGGGAATCTCCGTTAACAATCGCATGGTAGCGCTATCGTGCCGAATGCATAAGTGTCACCGGCGCGACGGTGCGCCGACATCGAACACAATCTTGCCTACCGCCCGCCGGCCACTGAGCTCTCCGAACGCTTCGCGATACTGATCCAACGCGAAAGTCCGGCTTATCAAAGGGCGTATGCGTCCCGACGAATACAGCGCGCAGAGCTCGGAAAAATTTCGTCTGTAGCCATCAGGGTCTTTCCCGCGCCAGGCGCCCAGGAACACACCCAGAATCGCGCAACCCTTCAACAGCGGCAGGTTCAGCGGAATGCTGGCGATATTGCCGGCAGCGAATCCGACCACCAGAAATCGCCCGTTCCAGGCCACCGAGCGCAGAGCCGGTTCGGAATACTCGCCGCCGATGGCATCGTAGACAACATCGACGCCCGCGCCCTGGGTCAAAGCCTTGATCCGGTCCTTGAGTGATTCAGTGGAATAATTGATCCGCTCCGTCGCACCGGCGGCGCAGGCAGCATCGAGCTTGGCTTCCGTCGACGCAGCCGCGATGACTCGCGCACCCATCGCGGCGCCAATGTTGACCGCAGCGAGCCCGACGCCGCCGGCGGCGCCTAACACCAGCAAAGTTTCGCCAGGCTGCAGCGACGCGCGTTGCTTGAGCGCATGATAGCTGGTCGAATACGTTACATTGAACGACGCGGCCGTCGGGAAATCCATGTCCACGGGCATGGCTAACAAAGACGATTCCGGTACGCAGACCTGTTCAGCAAAGGCGCCGTAGGATCCGCCGTAAATGACCCGGTCGCCCACCGCATACTGCCTGACGTCCTGTCCGACCTCAGTCACCGCGCCAGCCGCCTCGCCGCCGGGAACGAACGGCAATGACGCCTTGATCTGGTATTTGCCGGCAATCGCCAGCAAGTCGGGGAAATTGAGCGCTGCGGCTTGCACGGCAATCCGCACCTGACCCGCCGCAATGGCCGGCAGCGGCAAGTCCTCGATGTGCAATTGATCGGCAGTGCCGAATTCCCGACAAACCAGTGCGCGCATGCTCGATTGCCTCCTGCCAGCCGCATCATACCGGGCGCCGGCCTCCGCGGCAGTTCTGTTGCGCAAGTGACTCCACCCGGTGCAAACTGCGGCGACAAACACGGAGGCAGCCCATGAGTGTTGTGTCGACCGAACCCAAGATCGAGGTGCTCCGCCGCCTGCAGCAGGCCGCCCAGCGGCGCGACAAACAGACGTTTCTGGCATTCTTCGCTCCCGATGTCGAGTACCACTACCACTTCGGTTCGCGCCCATTGAAAGGTCGCGACTGGGTCGATCGCTTCATCACCAAGTACTGGGCCAACCATGCGGCGACCACCTGGGTCATCGAACACTGGGCGGAACGCGACGGCCGCCTGTTCAGCGAAGGCCGCGAGGAATACGTCAATGCCGACGGCGTGCTGGTCAAACACCCCTACATGGGCATCATCGAGTTCGGCCCCGACAGCCTGATCACCGGCTGGCGCGACTATTTCCAGATGAACGATCCTAACGCCGGAAAATAGGCCGCGTTGTTAGCAAATCATGGCGTTGCCGATGCGTAATCTCGACTTCGATGGCCTGCGGCCAAAAAGCCCCTTCCTCACGGCCGCTCACGACCAGTGGCGAACCACGCTGCGCGGTTTCGTCGACGCAAAGATTGCGTCGCATCTGGCGGCCTGGAACGCTGCCGGGACCTTCCCAGACTCGCTGTATGTCGAGGCGGCGCGCGCGGGGCTGCTGGGCATGGGCTTTGGGCGCGAATATGGCGGCACGGGTCCGGTCGATCTCTATCACCGCATCATTTTCGCGGAAGAATTTTTTCGGCTGGGGTCCAGCGTCGTATTCGCAGATCTCGCCACGCATTGGATTGCGCTGCCACCGATCATCGCCTCGGCGCCGGAGGCGCTGCGCGAACGCGTCGCGCGCCCGGTGCTGGCCGGCGAGAAGCGCATGGCATTTGCGGTCACCGAACCGTCCGGTGGCTCCGATGTCGGTTCATTTCAGACCACGGCCGAACGGCGCGGCGACATGTTCGTCGTCAACGGCGCCAAGACGCTGATTTCGGGTGCGACGCGCGCCGATTATCTGCTGACGGCGGTGCGCACCGGCGGCGCGGGCTCAGGCGGTCTGTCCCTTCTCCTGATCGAAGCCGACCGCCCCGGTGTTAGCACGGCGTCGATCGCGGGCCTGCACTGGTACAACCGCAACAATGGCTCGATCCGTTTCGACAATGTCGAAGTGCCGGTCGACCATCTGATCGGCGTTGAGAACAAGGGCTTCGCCGGCCTCGCCCACCAGTTCAACATTGAACGCTTCAGCGGCATCGCCGCGACGCTGGCGATGGCGCGCGTTGCAATGGTCGAGGCGATCGCCTTCGCGCGGCAACGCCAGACCTTCGGCAAGCGCGTGATCGATCACCAGGTGATCCGCCACAAGATCGTCGCAATGATTCAGAAGGTCGACATGACCTACGCCTATCTCGACACCGTGGTCTGGCGATTCGAGCAGGGTGAAACGCCGGTCGCGGAGCTGTCGATGCTGAAGGTCTCGGCTAACAAAGCTTTGCAGCATTGCGCGCAGGAGTGCATGCAGGTGTTGGGCGGCAGCGCCTACACCGGCGACAGTCCCGTCGAGCGGATCTATCGCGAGGCGCGCAGCTTTGCAGTCGCAGGTGGCGCCGAGGAAGTCCTGTTCGATCTCACCGCGCGGCAGCTGGGTTTCTGAGACCCGGGCTAGTGCAGCGGGGCGTTCTGCGCCGCCAGGAACCGCTCTAACGCTGCGTTGAACAGTTGCGGCCGCTCCACCGGCACCGCATGGCGCGAATCCGGCAGCACCACCAGGCTGGCGTTCGGCATCCGCGCGACCCAGGCGCGCTTGTCCGCCACGCTGGTGTAATCGAATTCTGACGCCAGCACCAGCGTCGGGCAGCGAATCCCGTGAATGCGATCGGACACGCTCCAGCCAATCAAGGCTGCAAAGGCATCGCGATACGCACGCGCGTCGTTTTCGGCCCATCGATCCTCGAAAGTCTGGCGCAGTGCCGCATGCTCCGGCGCCGGCAACAGTCGCTGAGCTAACAACCGACCCATGGCGCGCATGCCGAGCCAACGCAGGATAAACCGTCGCTGCAGCAGTTGCAGCCGCTGCTGCCAGCTGCGCACCACCACTTCCGGGCCGCTGTTGACGATTGTCAGCGTCCTGACAAGATCGGGCGCATCCAGCGCCAGCTGGAACGCGATCATGCCGCCCATCGAGAGGCCAACAACATGCGCCGGTGCAGTGCCGAGCTGGCGCAACAAACCGGCGGTATCCGCGGCGAACTGTCGAATGCTGTACGGGCCCGGCGGTTTTCCGGATTGGCCGTGGCCGCGAACATCGAATGCAATGACCTGAAAACGGGCCGCGAAATGGTCGCGCTGGAATTCCCAGTCGCGCGTGCTGGAGCCCAGTCCATGTATCAACAGCAGCGGCGATCCCTGGCCGTGGATCTCATAATGAATCTCCACGTCTTCGATGACGGTTCGCAAAGCTGCCTGAAACCGGTCCGATGTCAGGAACGCGCCCTGCGACCCGGCGCTGCAACGGAGCCTTGCATACCGGCGAACCCCGCGAACGAGTTGTACAAGAAACGCGCCGGTCCGGTCGGCTTGAATGGCTGCCAGTTGCCTTCGGCCTGGGCGAGCCGGTCCGCCAGCAGCCACATCACGGCCGGATTGAAGCCGAGCCCGAAATGGCTGCCTGGCACCCAGACATTTTCATGCGTGCGCGAACGGCTGCGCAGCTGCGCGTGCGAATGATGGACCACGCCATCGGTCGCCGAGTACAGGCAGGTCGAGGGCACGGGCGGCGCCCTGCGCAGCATCGTGGTGCGCGACGCCGGCAAATGCTCACTCGCGTCCCTGGCCATGGCGAAGTAACGGTAGGCAGCACGCATCAGCAGCGGCGCCTGGCGGCCGTCACGCGAAAATTGCAGCGGCGCTCCCAGCGCAATGACCGACCGCACGCTGCCGGGCTCGCGATGCGCCGCGTGAAACGCATACGCGCCTCCGAGGCTAACACCGACGACGCTGACCTTGCGGCCCCGCTCGTGGTGCAAAGCGCGCACTCGCCTGTCCAGTGCCTCGGTCGATTGGCGCCAGATGCCGAGGTTTCGTCCCTGGCCCCAGGTTTCCGTGTCATAGCCCAGAGCCCGCAATACGACCGTGAGCGCCAGCAGCGATCCATGCGCGGCGCCAAAGCCCGGGATGAGCATCACCGGATGGCCGTCGCCGCGCGGCAGCGCCGCGAGAAACGGCGTCAACGCCGCCAGTGCGCCCATCTCCAGCAGCGCGCGGACTTCCAGCAGGCTGTGCAGCAACGCCGGCGGCGTCGCAGTGCGGGCGTTACGCATTTTTACATTATCTGGCATGGCTCATTGCCGATGGAACTCCGGTACTGCTAACACGAAGCGGCCGATATTACTGAGCGCCAGTGCACTCTCCGTGAGCTGCTTAAACAGAGGAAACGCGTGTGGCATGCCCTCCCAGATCTCGCAGGTCACTTGCCCGCCCGACTCGTGGATACGCTGCGCTGCCCGGCAGCCATCGTCGAGCAGAATTTCCCTGGTACCTACCTGTATCAGGATAGGCGGGAGACCCTGGTACTCGCCATACAACGGCGACGCAAACGGATCCCTGAGATTTGCCGGGGAAACGTATTGGTCGCGAAAGTATGGCATAGCGGCGGCATCGAGAATCTTGTCTGCAGCTGCCAGCGTGCGATAGGTATTGCCAGTCAAGGCGGCATCAGTGACCGGCGAAATTGCGAATGCCGCGGCGGGTTGCGGCAGTCCGGCCTGCGCCAGACGCAACAGCAACGCCAGCGTCAGGTTACCGCCGGCCGATTCGCCGCCGACGATGATTCTTCGCGATTCGATGCCCTGATCAAGCAACCACCGATACACCTTGCAGGCGTCATCGATCGCCGCCGGAAAGGGGTGCTCCGGCGCGAGCCGATAGTCCGGCATCAGGACGCGCGCCTGCAGCTCGCGGCTGAGCCTGCCCGCCCAGATCGCGTGCGCGTTAGGCAGGCGAAATGTAAAGGCGCCACCATGCAGGTACAGCAGCACCGGACCCTCCTGAATCGATTCGTGGCTGAGCCATCGCGCCGGCACACCGTCGGCCTGCACCCATTGCTGGCGCAACCATCCGGGTATGCGCATGAAGCGCGCGTCAATACGTGTGAGCCGGTTGCGCAGGGCTTGTATGTCAAAACCCGGACCCGCGGACAGCCGGAAGAATCTTCCGAGCACCAAAAATACCAGGCCTAACAGCCAGGCCGGTGTCGTCCGCGGCACCCAGCGCAGGTAGGAACTTAGCTGCAGTTCGCGATCGGGGGGCGCTTTGCTCACGTCGCCACGTGCCGGTCAATCCACGCCACCATATCCCCAAGCACGATCTGCTGCTCAGGCTCGTTGAAAATCTCGTGGTACAGGCCCGGATAGATCTTAAGTGTCTTGTCGGTCGATCCGACATGCTGGTGGAGAAACTCCGAGCCAGCGGGCGCGGTAAGGCCGTCCTGCGCGCCGTGCAGCAGCAGTATCGGCAAGGTGATGCGCGCCGCGTTGGCCTGAACCTCACGCATGGCCGCAAACATCTCGGCGCCGAGCCGCGCGCCGACCTTGCCCTGGTAGACCAGTGGGTCGGCGCGATAGGCCGCCACCACCTGCGGGTCCCGGCTAACAAGGCTGCCGTCCAGTTGCAGCACGCCCAACCGCGGCGCAATCCTCGACAACAACTTCGCGATCGCTATGGTCAGTGCTGGCGGCTCCTGCGACGCCTTGATCGCGGGTCCCGACAGCACCGCGCCGGCAAATTCGTGCTGGCAGCGCAGCAGCGTCGTGGCCGCGATCAGGCCACCCATGCTGTGACCGAGCAGGATTCTCGGCACGCCCGGGTGCGCCGTCTTGACCTGCACAAGCAAGGCCTCGACACCGTCGACATAGACTGAAAACGCCGGCACAAACCCCGGCACGCCGTCCGAGGTCCCGTGCCCCCAATGATCGACGGCGTAGACGCCGTAGTCGGAGCGGTTCAACCGCGCCGCGACGTGTTCATAACGGCCGAGATGCTCGGCATAGCCGTGCACCAGCAGCACGATCGCCTTTGGCGGGCCGCCGGTCCGCCACGCCTTGCAGTGCAGGTGCGCCCCGGGCGCCAGCGATCGCGACGGCAGTGTCAGGCTGCTGTTAGTCATGAGTGCTTCTGCTTGCGGGCCTTGCGTTGGCGCGGTCGCGATTCTGGCAGGGCCTGGCACAGTTCATCGAAAGCCGAGCGGATGCAATCGGCGAAGAAATCACTGTCCGGCATCATCGCCCGGTCAGATGTCACCGAGAAACTGATGCGGCCGTTGTAACTGAGCGCGGCCAGGAACAGGCCCATGTTGTTAGCAATCGGCCCCATGCCAAACTGGTGCGTCAGCATCGCGCCATTCATATAAAGCGGAAACTGCGGACCCGGCACGTTGGTTATGCACAGGTTGGTTTGCCGGGGCGCGAACCGTTCGCTGGTCAGCAGCCGCGCAACGCCCGCCATGGTGGCGCCCGGGATATGCTTGGTGAGATCCGTCATGAGGCGCGCGCTCAGGCCTGATTTCGCTTCCTTGGCGTCGCGGGTGAATTCACGAATGGCCTGCAGGCGCCTTACTGGATTCTCGACGGTCGTCGCCAGCCGCACGGTCATCGCCGAAATCTTGTTGCCCGGAATCGTATCCGCATCGCTGCGCGAACGCGCGTTGATCGGCGCGATCCCAACCAGGGAAGACTTCGGCAACTCCTTGTGGCGCGACAGGTAGATACGCAGTGCGCCGCTGCAGATCGCCAGGACCACGTCATTGACCGTCGCTCCCTCGACCAGCGCCCGCAACTTGACGATGTCGGCCAGCGCGAAAGACACGGCATTGAAGATCTTGTGCGGCGAAATCGTCGCATTGAAGCGCGTCTGCGGGACGCCGGCCCGATTCTCGCCGGCCGCAGGCTCACTGGTCTTCATCGCAGCGCCTAACAGCGCCGGCATGAACTTCATGGCCGCATTCAGTAACTTGACCGGCGAGCTGAAATTTGAATTCACCGCGCGCATGATCACATCGGCGGTGGCCGGCATCTTTCCCAACTCGCCATGCTGGCTGTTGAGTTCCAGCGCCGGTGTGCCGTTGACGTCCTTGTCACTGAGCGCGATGAACGCATGCGTGCCTGAAACGCCGTCGATGGCCGCGTGATGCATGCGATGCAGCAAGGCGTAGCTGCCGGGCGCAACGCCCGGGATACGGTCCAGGCCCTCCACGACATACACATCCCAGAGCGGCCGCGTCATATCCATCGGCCGGCTGAAATGGCGGGCCGCGACGATGCAGAACTGACGCCAGTCGCCGGGCTCGGGCAGTCGCGCATGTGTGACATGCGCTTCGACGTCGAAGTGTTCATCCTCCACCCAATAGGGGTAGTCGATATCGAACGGCAGCCGATGCAGCCGGCGTTTGAAGACCGGCGAGCTATCGATGCGGCGCTCGATCTGACCGATGATGTCCTTGAATCGTACCGTGCCACCGGGCGCCGTCGAGGGATCGTAGATGTAGATGCCCATCACGTGCGTGAGCGTGTTGGCGGACTGCGCGTACAGGAACTGCGCGTCCTGGGCACTTAATTGCTGCATGGTCATTGCCACTCCCGGTCGCTGTTCTCGTCCGCGTTCGCAAGCATATCGAGCCGCATTCGTTCCATGCGTCGCGCAAGTTCGCGGAACTCGCGCAACAGCGCCTTGCGCCCCTTGATCACCTGCTCATCAGTCTCGCCCGCAAGTCCAAAATTCGCCGCAAGCCGGTAGGCATTCTGAAACAGGATCTTACCGATGGACGCCTCGCTGGTAATGCGTCGCAGCAGGTAGGCTTGCCGGCTCTGCAGCAAAGCCTGGGCTGCGCACTCGTTCTCGTCAAGTCGCTCACCGTGCTTGAGCCTAACAAGCAGCTCGAACACGATCGAGTAGGCTTCGACATAGGGCAGCAGCACCGCGTGCCCGACCAGCGGCTGCAGGCGCACCAGCAGTTTGTCCACGGCATCGCCGCCGGCCTCGAGCCTGGTTACCCACAACGGGTCGGTGCGATTCAGTTCCGCCTGCAGGTGATCCAGGAACTGCGCCTTGGGCGGGTAGAAAAACTCGAACTTGAACAGGTCGCGCAAGCGCTCCGCTTCGGCCCAGAATACGCTGGCCGGGTTACCGCCGTCGCTGCTGCGAGCCTTGTAAATCGACAATTCGATGATCGCCTTGTCGAGAAAATGATGCACGATCGTGTTGCGATAGTAGGTGGCGATCGGGTGCAGCGCGGGCTCGATTGCGTACACCGTTGACCCGGCCGCCTCATGGCGAACCAGCAAGCCGCTGTTGACCAGCGTATCTATGGTGCGCGCGATCGCCGGCTGGTCGCGCTCGGCCAGTTCCGTGGTCATGCGGATAGCCCGCTCGCGCGCCCAGCGCGTGACGAAGCGGATGAAAGCCTGCAGCTCCTTCGCGGTCGCGCCGCGCGGCGCCGCCCCTAACAGCCCGAGACAGATCACCGACGTCACGGTCAAGGGCGTGACGCGATTGGCGTGGACTGCAACATCAAACGCGATTCGCGCCAGCGCCTGCTTGTCATCGGGCGCAGGCGCGTGTGGCAACACCACAGGTTCGCCCAGATCGACGCGGATGCGGCCCATTGGCTCACGCAGACTGCGCAGGTAGCCGATGAACCAGGTCAGCGATTCAGGTTTCTTGGCGCGACCGGTCTGCTCCAAGGCGTACTCTTCGACATCGCGAATCAGGTCGAAGCTCGTGACAAAGGGCACGATGTGCAGATTGGCGATACCGGCGTCCTGCGCCGCATCCAGCACGTATTTCAGCAAGCCATAACGCGGCGGCATCAGCTTGCCAAGCCGCGAGCGCGTGCCTTCAAAAGCCCAGGACATCGGAAACCGCTTGCCCAGCAGGTAAGCGATGTAATGCCGCAGTACCAGCTTGTAGACCGGATTGTCCTGAAAGGTGCGGCGGATGAATATCATGCCCGAGCGACGGAACAATGAGCCTGCGCCCGCGAAGTCCAGGTTGATGCCGCCGAAGCTGTGCAGCATGGGCAGATCGTTCTGGTAGAGCAGATAGGTGGGCGTCGTGCCATCGATATAGGTCTTGTGCGTGAAGAGCAGCAGCGTCGGGTGATTGCGCATGGTCTGGCGCAGCTTCTCGAACTCGGCGGCGTCGAAGTCCATCGCCTTGTCATACCCGGACGTGAACATGAAGCGGTCGAGCCGCGCGCGCAGATCGAGAAACAGCGCACTGGGCCGCGCAATCAGCTCCTTCATGTAACGGCGCGCTTCGCTGTCAATCGCCGCCAGCGATTGTCCGCGCTCGCTTGCCAGGCGCTCGAGCGCGGCACGGAACTTTGGACTCGTGCGCACGGCATCGCTGACAAAATGCGGCACTTTGTAGCGGCTGCCGCGCACGCCACGTTCCTGCAGGTCAAGTGCCAGTGCCGCCCGGCGCGCCACAAACGCTGCGAAGGCCTCGGCATCTGGGTGATCGGCAAGCGCAACCTGCGCCGTGAACCGCGCACGCAACTCGGCGACCGTGGCTGGTTCACCGATCAGGCACTGGGCGCGGCGCCGGTCGCGCAGCAGGATGGCGCGCGCGCGGATTGCACCGGGTGCGCGCGGATCGCCCAGGATCAGGTCGCGCAGCCGCAGCGCGCGGCGCTTGTCGAAATGCGGAATCTGCCACGCAATGCGCACCGGCACGACACTGCGATTCTCGTCCGCAGCGAGCTTCGCCGCCAGTGCCGCGACTTTCAGCGAGCGGTTGTCGTCCGCGAGCGGCAGGCTGACGTAATCGAGTCCGGGTCCCGATTCAGCAGCGCCCCAGGTTGCGTGTATCCAATCGCGCAGATACCGGTGCTCGACGCTGTTGCGCGCATCCAGGATAAAAAGCCTTTGCAGGCCATCGCGTACCAGTGCACCCGGGGCTTGTGAGCCAGGCAAGTTCATTGGGCAGCGCGCTTCCTGCGTCGGGTCGTCTTGGCCAGCGGCTGCCCGAGTGTTTTCAGGAACAGGTTACGAACCGCGGCCACATGCTCCGCGATTGATTCCGCGCGCCATTCACTGGTATCGACCGGCGGCAGCACATCGACCCTGACCTTCGCCGGGCGCATGACGAACTCATGCTTGGGCGCGACATCGCCGGAATTGTGAATGACGATCGGGACGATCGGCACGCCCGCCTGCATGGCGAGATGGAACGCGCCCTTCTTGAACGGCGCGAGCTTGGGAGTCAGCGTGCGCGTACCCTCCGGCGCGATGCAGATGGACCGGCCTTCAGTTTTCAGCGCATCGACGAGCGGCGCCATTGCCTTGATGGCATCGACGCTGCTGCTGCGATCGATAAAGATCATGCCCGCATACTCCATGATCTGGCCGATCACCGGCATGTTGCGGATTTCCTTCTTGCCAATGCCGCCCATGTCCTGCCGGACCAGTTTGGCGACGATCATGACGTCCGCCTTGCTCTGATGATTGAATACGAACACACAGGGGCGCGCGCCCCAGAGGTTTTTCTCGCCATGCACATCGAGCGTGACACCGGTGATGGCGGTCGCGAGGTCGGCGAACAGTCCCACCGAAAAGTTGGTCGCGGTGCGCCGCGATCCGGTCAGCGCCCAGATTGGCATGCCGGCCACGAACGCGCCTGCCATCGAGCCAATGGCCAGAATCGTCCGCGCATAATCGATCGGCATCGGCGTGCCGCGACTGGCAAACCGGTCGAGCGGCCAACCGCGCTTGCGGGCGATGTTGATCAGCGCCGCGTTAGGATTGAGCGGTCGCGGCTTGCCAACGCGCTCCAGCAGCTCGAGGTCATCGTCGCTGTCGGAATAAAAGAAGCTCTGCGACAGATCCAGGCCGTGGGCGGCAGCCAGCCCCTCCGCCGCCAGTACCTTGCCTTTGCCAAAACACAGCGGGCGCACGATCTTCCCGGTGAAGACCCCGTTCCGGACTTCATACTTGGAACACAGGACATGCTGGATGTTAAGGTCGCGCGCGCTCGGCTCAATCTGATACGGCGTTGCCGAGGACACGATGGCAACGGTGTGCCCCTTGGCCTGGTGCGCCTCGATCAAGGCGCGCGATTCCGGATAGATCTTGCGGGCAATGTGCTTCTCGTAAAGTTCTTCGCCGAACTTCCGATAGCTTTCCTCGGTGACACCTTTCATAAAACGCGCCGCCGTCGACATGAGGCCGGAAAATCCCACGCTGCCAAGTCCGTACTGAACGATGGTATTGGCCGTCTGGATGATCTGCTCGGCTGACATTTGGCCGCGCTTGATCTGCTCCTCCAGCACCGCCGTCGCCGAGTAGCCGGCGATGATCGTGCCATCAAAATCAAACAGCGCAGCAATGTGCGGGCCTTCTTCCGCTTCCAGCACAGACTGGAGGTGGCCCTTGACCGTGGTCATTTCCGCTCCCTTGGATCTACCGCCGAATCTACCGTTACGACTGCCATTTGTTAGTTTCAACCTGTGCCCGTGGCGCCTGGCGGGCACGTGGCTCATGGCGAGTTTTGACAGGAACGAATCCTGCCGCATATTTTGCCGATAATCGAGCAGGTATGCGCGAATATCAGCCGATATCTCCACCCCGGCCGCGCGCACGGCCGCAATAACCCGCACCCGGGGCCCGGGATCAGGCGCGGCCGGCCTTGCTGTCCGGGGATCCGCGCGCGCCCGCCAGTGGCCACATTCCCGCCAGCACGCCGTCACGGCGCCAAAATTGATGCGCCAGTGCCGCGGCCAGGTGAATTGTTAGCAATGCCGCACCGGTATAGACCAGCCAGCGATGAAATTGCGCCACGTAGGCGTAGCCCTGCGGATCGTTAAAGGGCTTTGGCTCGAGAATGCGCGGGATCAGGTTATCGTTGCTGAAAAACCAGATCTGGGTCCTGCCAAACGCCGCGGAATCCGCGAGCACCGACAGCGCCATCCAGCCGGTAATTGGCAGGCTCAGCAACACTAAGTACAGCAAGGCCTGCACGCCGCGCGCAAGGCGCCGTTGCAGCGTTGCCAGGTCCTGCGGCAGCGACGGCGCGGGGTGCGTCCAGCGCCAGGCGAGGCGCGCCAGCATCACGCCTAACAGCAGGAAGCCGTTGGTGTGATGGATTTGAGCCAGCAGGTGCGCCAGCGGCCTGACGTCCTGGTACTTGAGCCCGAAGGGATAGAGATTCGCCATCAGGAAGCCAGCCGGCACTTCCACCAGGACCATGAAAAAAATGAGCCAATGCAGAGCCTTGGCGACGCTGTTCCAGGATTGTTGTTGCAGTGTCATCGTCATCCTCCCGCGGCCACGATACGATCGAAAAATGCCAATGCCCGCGGCGCACTGGCGGTGCCGCATTCCAGCGGCATCATATGGCCGCAATTCGCGACCACTTGCAGTTCCTTGTCCCTGGATCCTAACAGCTTGAGGCCACGCCGGCCGGTGGTCTCGAGCGGCAACTCATGATCATGGTCCGACCACAGCAGCAGCGTCGGTACCGACATGCGAACCAGGTCATTCACGGTCTGATCGAATGCCGCCATCGGGTTTGCCATGCTGGTCGCCGGCGGCATGCGCTGGGCGCGATTATTCAAATCAGTCCACTCGCGCGCGAGCTCCGGGGTGACCCTGGATTTATCGAAAAAGTTCTCCAGCAGCACCTGGCGCCAGAATTCCTGCGGGCGCCAACCCTTGAAGACCGGGTCGATGGCCCGCAGAAATTTAAGAGTATCCGAGCGCTGGGCGTTATTCGGCGCGAATGCCCCCACGGCGATATTGGCCAGGATCAGGCCCCGGACCTGCTCTGGATGGTCGGCCGCGTAGGCGGCAGCCGAGGCGCCGGCGCTGGAGGTCGCCACCAGAAAAAACCGTTCGACGCCGAGTTGATGAGTCAGCGCGGCGATGATGCGCATTTCCTGCTCACTGCCGCTGCGCCCGGCGGGACTCGGGCCGGACAGGCCCATGCGCGGCCGGTCGAAGCGAATCACGCGATAGCGAGGTGTCAGTTGGGCCGCCCAGTCGTTCCACATGCGCAGGCTGCCAAAGGAACCGTGCACCAGGACAATCGCGGGTCCCTGCCCCTGGTCGACGAAATGCACGCTTTCACCGTCGATCTCCGTAAAACGCGAATCTGCTAACGCATAGCGGGCACGCACGGTGGAATCATCAGGCGTCAGCAGTCCCGCGCGGGCACTCAGGATGAGCGCAGCGGCAGCTGCGATCAACAGCCCCACACCCCACAGCCAGCCACGAAACCTGTTTTTCATCGGTAAGCACTTTATCAGCCGAAAACACCGCGCGGTTGCGAATCTCGCGAGTACGTCTAGCATACGGTCCATGCAGGACTTCACGCCCAAGCTGATCACCATTCTCCGCGGTGGCTATACCCTGCACACACTGCGGCGCGATGCGGCGGCCGGGCTAACAGTCGCGATAGTCGCCCTGCCGCTCGCCATGGCACTCGGCGTGGCGAGCGGCGCCTCGCCGGACAAGGGTCTGGTGACCGCGGTCATCGCCGGATTTCTGATTTCCGCGCTCGGCGGTTCCCGTGTGCAGATCGGCGGTCCGACCGGCGCTTTCGTCGTGGTCGTGGCGGGCGTGATCGCACGGCACGGCTACAGCGGACTGCTGCTCGCTACTTTGTTAGCCGGCGTGATACTGATCATCGCCGGCTATGCCGGGCTCGGCCGTCTGCTGCGTTTCATTCCGATGCCGGTGATCATCGGCTTCACGGCGGGCATCGCCGTGATCATCGCCAGTTCCCAGGTCGGCGATTTCCTCGGCCTGGAGGTCCGAAACGTTCCCGCAGATTTCGTCGGCAAGTGGCATGCCTACACGGGCGCATTGCAGACGATCAGCGCCCCGACCACTCTGTTAGCTGCAGGGACCCTGGCGGTGATGCTGCTGCTCAAGAAGCTGGTGCCGCAGGTGCCGGCCCATTTGCTGGTCATTGTGCTGGGCAGCGCGGTGGTCTGGGCGTTGCAGCTGCCGATCGCGACCATCGGCGACCGGTTTCCCGAGCTGCCAACGACGATTCCAGCGCCCCATATCCCGGAATTCTCCATCGCGCTGCTGCGTGAAGTCATTCCGAGCGCATTTACCATCGCCTTTCTCGCCGGCATCGAAGCGCTGCTGTCGGCGGTCGTAGCCGACGGCATGACGGGATTCCGCCACCGCCCGGGCCAGGAACTGGTCGCCCAGGGCTGGGCCAATTGCGCCGCCGCGCTGTTCGGCGGCCTGCCGGCCACGGGCGCCATCGCGCGCACCGCGACCAACGTCCGGGCCGGCGGCAGCACGCCGGTCGCCGGCATCCTGCATGCGCTGTTTTTGTTAGCCATGATGCTGCTGGCCGGCAGCCTGATCCGGCGGGTTCCGATGGCCTCGCTGGCCGCGATCCTGATGATCGTGGCCTGGGGCATGAGCGAGGTCGACCGTTTCCGCAGCCTGCTGCGCATGGACGGTGGCGAACGATTGCTGTTGTTGCTGACCTTCGGCCTGACGGTTCTGGTGGATCTCACGGTTGCGATCGCTGTCGGCGTCACGCTCGCTTCGATGCTATTCATGGCTAACATGAGCCAGGCCGCCAGCCTGCGCAGCGACGACCAGGCGGCGGATGACGAATCGCAGCGCGCGGAGTTGCCGCCGGGAGTCGAGGTTTTCCGCCTCGAAGGGCCGATGTTCTTCGGCGTCGCGACCGAGATGCTGGACACCCTGCAGCGCATGGGCCGCCGGCCCCGGACCCTGATCCTGCGCATGGGCCGCGTGCCCTACGTGGATTCGACCGCCGCGCATGCGCTGCAGCGCTTCATCGTGGACGCCAAAAGCCGCGGCACCGAGGTCCGGCTCTGCGAACTGAACGCCAACACCGCGGCCGTCCTGAAAATGGGCGGCGTGCTGGCATTGGTCGCGTCGCCTGCCGACACGCTGGAAAGTGCGTTGTCCGGCAGCCTCAAAAAGCCCTAGCTGCTTGCTGTTGTTAGCACGGCCGGCGATCGGCCATGCAAAAACAGGCTGTTCAAGCCCTGTATATGTCAAATAACAAAATTTCAAGCGCTAACTGCGACTTGCAGCCGATATCGGCGTCACAACGCGCACTAATATTACAGCCCTATGTCGCATTCGACTTCGCGCACCGGCAACCACCTGACTCTGCACGGCGCAGCACACAGCCCTGGCGACGCCTCAGACTCGATGCAAGTCTGCCTGGATGCCGGCAGCCTCGGCCGCCGGGTTGTGACGTCGTTGCCGACCATGTTTGCGCGCGGCGTGTCATTGCATGATCGCAACGGCTATTGCCATTGGCGCTCCGGCACCGACAACGCGTCCAGCGAGCATCTGGGGGTCCGCGCCGCTCTCGAAGCCTTCGCTGGCAAGATCGCACCGTCGCGGGTCGATGTGCCGCTGCAAAGTAGCATCTCTGCGGTATTGCTGATCAGCCGCACCGACGACGGCACGTTTACCGGTTTCATCATGCTGCTGGTTCCCAGCGAGCGCTTGCGCGGCAAAGGGCGTGCTGCGCCGGATCTGCCGATTCCCGTGGTGCGCGCCGCGCGCCACTGGGGCGAACTCGCGCCGATGCACGCGGCCGGAATTGCCGGTAACGTCGCCGGAACGACGGCAAAACCGCCGGCCGCAGCGACTGCCGAGTCTACGGAATCGCCCGACAGCAGCGCAGAGCAGACCGCTAACACGGACTCCGCAGGAAGAAGTCGCGTCACGGAAGAGGTCCGGCAGTTTCCGATAGCCTTGCATGCGCAACGGCTGATGCCGCTCAACACCGAATTGCGGATCCGCCGTTACGAAGTACTGCTGCGGGACAATCAGGCGGGTGGTGAATCTGCCCCCACCTCGTTCCTGCACTCGGCAGAAACCAGCGGCGCAGCCAGCTACCTCGACCGGCGGGTCATCACGACGCTGGTGATGTGGCTCAGGGAACACCTCGAGGCCTGGGGCGATGAGCCCAGCCAGTTCTCGGTCAACCTGTCGGCGTCGTCGTTGGCGGATCGGAGCTTCGTCGACTGCGTACGTACCCGGCTGGATGCGGCCCAGCTTCCTCCGGGGTTGATCGCGCTCGAGGTCGACCATCGCACGGTAACCATCAAGAGGCGCGATATTGAAGCGCTGGCGCTCGCCTGCGAGGCCGCCCAGATCGGCCTGGTCATTGATAATTTCACCTTGCAGGACAATGGCGTCGACCTGTTAGCCCTGCCGGCGCTGAGGCTGCTCAAGATCGACCGCACGCTGACCACTGACCTCAAGGATTCGCGTTATCACCAGGCGGTGGTCTCGGGCATTGCGCAAATGGCACGCCTCGCCGGCGTGCATACGGTCGCGAAGCAGGTCGAGGCCACTGAAGAGAACTCGCTGTTAGCCAACCTGGGACTGGACTTCGTGCAGAGTTTTGCCGGCGCGGCGCCGGTCGCCCTAGAGGTATTGCAGCAGGGCATGATGGACCGCGTGGTCATCGACAGTTCCGCGTTGATCGATCCGGACCTGCCGGACTTCCTGCGGATCAGACCGACCTCAGGCTGACTCAGCACCGCCGTCGAGCGACAGCAACGCGCCGTACAGCTCCGGGCGCCGGTCGCGAAATACAAACCAGTTCTCGCGCAGGCGCGCTGTTTCCTCCAGGTCAAACTGCGCCGTCAGCACCGCCTCGCCCTCGCGCCCCGCTTCGGCCACTTTTGCGCCCGTGGCGTCGGCGATGAACGATGAACCGTGGAAGCGGATGTACAGATGCTCCGGATCCTGCAGCGAGCGCTCCAGCCCAAAGCGATTCGAGGCGATCAGCGGCATCATGTTAGCCGCCGCATGCCCCTGCTGGGTACGCTGCCAGTGGTCGCGCGAGTCGACCGGCAACGCGGGCGGCGGCTCCGAGCCGATGGCGGTCGGGTAAAACAGCAGCTCCGCGCCCATCAACGCCATGACGCGCGCGCATTCCGGAAACCACTGGTCCCAGCAGATAGCCACGCCAATGCGCGCAAAGCGCGTGTTCCAGACCTTGAAGCCGGTATCCCCGGGGCTGAAGTAGTTCTTCTCCTGGTAACCCGGGCCGTTGGGTATGTGCGCCTTGCGGTACACGCCTAACACCTGGCCATCGGCATCGGCGATGGCGATGCTGTTGAAATATGTCTGGCCCGCCTTCTCAAAAAAGCTGATCGGCAGGACCACGCCGAGCTCGCCGGCCAGCGCCGCAAAACGCCGCACCACGGGACTGTCGTGCAGCGTCGTGGCCAGCGCCAGATGCCGCGTATCCTGCTCGATGCAGAAATACGGAGTCTCAAACAGCTCTTGCGGCAGGATGATCTGCGCGCCCTGCGCGGCCGCCTCGCGCACCAGCCGCTCGGCCTTGGCGAGATTTCCGGCGCGATCCCAGTCGCAGGCAAATTGGGTGGCCGCGACCTTGACCACGCGCGACTCAGGTTGCAGGTGCTCGGGTTGCTTGTTCATCGGACTCCTGCTTCCACCTGCGCGGTGATGCGCACCGCCGTCTGCAAGGCGCGCAGGCCGTCCTCGCCGGTGACCACCGGCTGACTGCCCTCGCGGATGCAATTCAAGAACGATTCAATTTCCGCACGCAACGCGTCGCCCTGCTCAAATGACTGCTCCTCGATCTGCACCGGCAGCGCATCGCCGGCCGCGCCGACCCGTTTGCGCACCACTGTCAGGATGCGCTGCTGCAAATCGATCGACACGTAGGCGTCGGCATTGAACACGCGCAGCTTGCGCTCGGTCTTGAGGCTGACGCGGCTGGCCGTGGTGTTAGCTACGCAGCCATTCACGAAACGCAGGCGCGCATTGGCGATATCGATCTCATCGGAAAACACCGGCGATCCGACTGCATCGATGCTCTCGATATCGCTGTGCACGATCGATTCGATGATGTCGATGTCATGGATCATCAGATCCAGCACCACATTGACATCGGTGCCGCGCTGCTTGAACGGCGCGAGCCGCTGGCATTCGATAAAGCGCGGCGCGCGCAGATATGGCTCGGCCGCCATCACCGCCGGATTGAAGCGCTCCAGGTGGCCGACCTGCAGCATCCTCTTGTTAGCCAGGGCCAGGTCAATGAGCTCGCGCGCCTGCGCAACCGTCTCCGTGACCGGCTTCTCCACCAGTACGTGCGCGCCATGGCGCAGGAAATCGGCGGCGATCGCGTAATGCGCGGGTGTGATGGTCGCGATACTGACCGCGTCGACCTCGCCCAGCAGCGGCTGATGCGACGCCAGGGCCTGGCAATTTAACTCGCGCCCCACCGCCTCGCGCGCCTCCGGCCGGGTGTCGACCACGGCCCGCAGCTCGCAGCCCTCGGCCGCCGCATACTTTTGCGCATGAAAGCGGCCCAGATAGCCCACACCGATCACGGCGGCTCTGATTTTCTGCATGGGTCGGATATTATCCGGTCCATGCAGAATCCGCTGTCCCCCGTCCTGGCCCGGTACCACGCCCTGACCGTGCACGCTCGCAGGCTGGTGATAGCCGGTGCCGCCCTGCTGTCAGGCCTGGTCCTCGCGCCCTGGTTCATCTTTGTCGCCGGCCGCCTGACGCTGGGCCCTTATGGCAAAGGCGGACCCTTTTCGCTCTGGGCGGATTTCCTGCGCGGCCTGCTGGAACTCAATTTCGCCTACTGGTTTGCCGCGCTCGGGCCACTGCTGATCGTGACCCTGATTGCCCTATGGCGTAAACTCTGCACCTAACGATGAACGAAGCCAGCACTCCCAAGCCCAAACCCCGCCTGCGGATTCGGCTGCTCGACCGGGCGGCCGAAGCCATCAAGCGTCGCGACGCTGAGCAGGCTGCGGCCAGGGCGCAGAAACCGGTCAAAGACCTGGTGGGCTACGACCCTTACGGTCGCACCCGTCACACCGGTCGCTATGCGCCCGGCGAGCGCGGCCGTATCGACCCCCCAACCCTGGGTGGCGAGAAGATCCAGCCCAAGAATCCCTTCGGCGGCGTTGGCCGCCGCCGCGGCTAACAAACCAGCCGTTAGTGGATGGCGCGCATGCGATCGCGCGTGGCCCGGAATTCGTTGCCCGGCCGCCAGTTTGGCCAGCTCCGTTCGTTAGCCAGCTTCTGACCCACCGCATATAACAGCTGCAGATCCTCGGCGCCGCCGCTGAGGTCAACGCCCGGACGATACTCGTCGCCCGGCTTGTGGTAGCGAACCGCGACGTATTCGTCGCGCCGCGCCTGGCCCGCGGCCTTGCCGCCGACCAGCTCGTCGATACCGTGGTTGATCAACAGTGCAGGCACGCCTGCCTTGGCGAAATTGAAGTGATCCGAGCGGTAAAACGTGCCCTTTTCCGGCGTCGGGTCCGGCGCCAGGTAGCGGCCCTGCAGCCTGGCCGCATCGGCAATATAGTCGTCCAGCTCCGACGCGCCGGAACCGAGCACGATGACATCATGGGTGCGCGGGCCGAAATGCAGCACGTCGACATTGATGTTGGCGACCGTCTGCGCCAGCGGGAACACGGGATTCGCGGCGTACCAGGCCGAACCTAACAGGCCGGATTCCTCGAGTGTGATCCCGACAAACACGATGCTGCGTTCCGGGCGGCGGCCGCGCGCGAATGCCTCGGCGATCGCCAGCATGCCAGCGGTTCCTGTGGCGTTGTCCTCGGCGCCGTTGGCAATCAGATCGCCACTGCGGCCAAACGCCTTGCCGAGATGATCCCAGTGCGCGCCGTAGACGACGTATTCGCGCGGGCGCTTGCGGCCCGGCAGGTAGCCGATCACGTTCGCGGACTTGCCGCGCCGGATCGCGTTGTTAACCCCGCCGGACATCGTCGCCGCCAGCGGCACGGCCTTGAAACCGCGCCTGGACGCGGCTTTCTTCAGTTCGTCATACGACTGTCCTGCATCGGCTAACAACTTGGCTGCGGACTCGTGCGTGATCCAGCCCTCGAGCGCGACGCGGCCGAGGTTGCCGTCGGCCGGATCCACATCGAGCTTCGATCCCGCGTTGCTGGCGATGACCGTATCCCAGGGATAGGCCGCCGGCCGCTCCTCGTGAACAATGAGCGCCGCCGCCGCGCCCTGGCGCATCGCCTCTTCGTACTTGTAGACCCAGCGGCCGTAATAGGTCATCGCGAGTCCCTTGAACAGATTGGGATCATCGCCGTCCCAGCCCGGGTCATTGACCAGGATGATCGCGGTCTTGCCCTTCATGTCGATGCCGGCATAGTCGTTCCACTGGTACTCCGGCGCGACCACTCCGTAACCGACGAATACCAGCGGGCTGTCCTTGACTTCGATGCTCGGCACCACGCGCTTGGTCCAGATGACCATGTCGGTGCGGTAGGCCAGCGTGCGCGTGTTAGCTGCGCTCTTGATGGTCAGCGCGGTGTCGCTGTTAGCGGTGATTTCGATCATCGGCACTTCCTGCAGGTAGCTGCCCTGCAGGGCCGGCTTCAGGCCGAGGCGCTTGTATTCCGCCTGCAAATAATCCAGCGTCTTGCCCTCGCCGGGCTGGCCGGGCTTGCGCCCGCCAAAATCGTCGCTGGCCAACACCGCGACATGTTTTTCGTAGCTGGCAGCGCTGACGGCCGTTTTTGGGCCAGCGGCTGTAACAACGGTCACCGACAACAAAACCAGGCCCGCGGGAACCCACAAGCCCGCCTGACGTCCAAGTGTCATCGTGCTATCTCCATTTAACTTTCGTCATTATTGGCTGCGCCACCGCAGCCAGTACCAGGCAACCGTCGACAGGAGCCCAAGCGCCAGTACGGCATTCGCACTGCGGCGCCAGGCAAGCTGCCGCAGCTCCCCCAGAAACGCCAGTGCCGAGGCAGCCGCCAGCAACGTGGTGCCCAGCAAATACCACAGTAATGGCCCGAACTCGCCACTCAGGCGCTCGCTGTATTCAGGCAGGAACAGAAATACAATCACCGTCATGGCCAGCCCGACGGCGATGGAAACTGTAGAGCCCATCACGATTCCCAGGAGCATGGTCAATGGATGCATGGTGTTTTGCTTGCTGCGGCGGGCGGTCCGCTCTAGCCTAGCGGGTCAGGCTGTTGTTATCTAAAGCGGAAGTCTAATCGATGCCGTCAAATATGGAACCTACCAGTGCCGTAAATCCGAGCCGCAAGCTGGGCTTGATCTTCGGCCTGCTGCTGGCATTTGTGGGCCTCGGCAGTTCCAGTGGCGTGCCTGCCGTCACCGGCGCGCTGCCCGGCGAGCTGCAACCGTCGGCGCGGCAGCGCACGATTGCGCGCAACGTCGGCAACCTCCTCGAGGAAAATCATTTCGCCCGCCTGGCCATCGACGACCGGCTATCCGCACAGGTCTACACGCACTTCCTGGATTCTCTCGACGGGCAGCGCCAGTACTTCATTGCCGATGACATCCGCCAGTTCGCGAAACTGCGGCTGCGTTTCGACGACATGATCAAGAGCGGCGAAGTTGATCCGGCCTACATGGTCATCACGCGTTTTCAGCAGCGCTCGCGCGAGCGCCTCAACTACGCGATCGGCCTGCTCGCGCATGAGCCGGATTTCGCGCTGAACGAGACTTTCGAGTTTGATCGCGAAAAGGCCCCCTGGCCGGCCAGCACTGCGGAACTCAATGAGCTGTGGCGCAAGCGCGTCAAGAACGATGCGCTGTCGCTGCTGCTGGCCGGCAAGAACTGGACCGAAACGGCTGACATCCTCAAGAAGCGCTATGAACGCGCGGTGCGCCGGGTGGACCAGGTCTCAAGCGAAGATGCATTCGAAAACCTGATGAACGCCTATGCGCGCAGTTTTGACCCGCACTCGACCTTCTTCTCGCCGCGCAACAGCGAGGAATACAAGATCCAGATGAGCCTGAACTACGAGGGCATCGGCGCCTCGCTCAACCAGGTCGACGACATCGTGCAGGTCGTCAATATCATTGACGGCGGCCCGGCCGCCGCGGACGGCACGCTGAAACCTAATGACAGGATCACCGCGATCGGCCAGGGCAAGGATGGCGCCCTGACTGACGTTATTGGCTGGCGGGTCGATGATGTGGTGCAGCTGATCCGCGGCAAGGGCGGCACGATCGTTCGGCTGCAACTTCTGCCCGGCGGCGCCGCCCCCGGCTCGCCAGAGAAGATACTGGCGTTGACGCGTGGCAAGGTGTCGCTGGAATCGCAGGCCGCGAAAAAAGAAGTTCGCAGCATTCGCCGCAATGACCGCGACTACAAGATCGGCGTCATCACGGTGCCAGGCTTCTATACCGATGTCGATGCACAGCGCAGCGGCGCAGCCGACTATCGCAGCACCACCCGGGACGTGGCCCGTTTGTTAGGCGAACTGCGCACGGAGAAAATCGATGGCCTGGTGCTGGACCTGCGCGGCAACGGTGGCGGCTACCTGCCTGAAGCGCAGTCCCTGACCGGCCTGTTCGTCAATCACGGGCCGGTGGTGCAATTGCGTTACGGCAGCGGCGAGACCGAAGTTTACGAAGACCCGGATTCGGGCACGACCGCCTACGACGGCCCGATGGCCGTGTTGGTGGACAGATTCAGCGCCTCCGCCTCGGAGATCTTCGCCGGCGCGATCCAGGACTACAAGCGCGGTGTCGTGTTAGGTCAACGCACCTTCGGCAAGGGCACGGTACAGAACATGTTCTCGCTCGACCGCTGGAGCTCGCGCAATGTAAACGGCCAGATCACCGTGACGATCGGCAAGTTTTATCGCATCACGGGTGAAAGCACACAGCACCGCGGCGTTGAACCGGACGTGCCACTCGCCTCCCCCATCGACACGAAGGAAATCGGCGAGAGCTCGCTCGAAGCCGCATTGCCGTGGGACCGAATCGCCGGTGTGCCCTACCACGCCAGCACTGCTGGCAGCCTGCCGGTGCCGCAACTGGCTGACGAGGAAACACGCCGCGCGCAAAGCGACCCCGACTACCGCTGGTTGCTGGCTGATATCGCGGCCCGCGATGAGCTGCGTCACCAGAAAAGTCTGTCGCTGAACCTGAAGCTGCGGCGTGACGAACGCGCGCGCATCGATCAGGAAACGCTGGCGCGTGAAAACACCCGGCGTGCAGCGCTGGGACAGCAGGCCGTCAAGACGGCCGCCGAGATTGCCGATGACCCGGGCCCGGATGCCGTTCTGGAACAGGCCACCTGGGTTATGACCGACCTGCTGACCAACGCTGCGGCTCCGGGCACCTTGGTTGCGGGCGATTCCAAGGCCGGCTAACCGTACTTTTACTGTTGTAGTTGACTATAACAGTAGGTCGTCGTAGGATCGTTTCCATCGTGATCGCGGGCGTTAAGTCGCCCGGAAGGATGGAAGCCATGAAATACCGTGTTCTGGGGGCCCTGGTGGCCCTACCTCTGCTGCTTTCGGCCTGTGCCCAGTCGGACGCTACGACGCCAGCCCCGCCCAAGGCGCCCAACGACAAGATCGTACAGACGGCCGTACCCGTCGAGATCGTGACCCCGACGCTGGGGGAGATGCAGTCGATTTACGCTGGCACGGCGACTCTGGAGGCCGAGGCGGATGCCGACGTGGTCGCACGGGTCAGTGGCCAGGTTGAACGGATTTACGTCGAAGAAGGCGCGCCGGTTCGCGCCGGGCAGATCCTGGCGGCGCTCGATGCGCGCCAATTGCGCCTGCAGGCGCTGCAGGCCAGGGCCCAGCTCGCCAAGGTCGAGCGCGACTACCAGCGCCAGCTGGAACTCAGCCAGAAAGGCCTGATCGCGGCCAGCGCCATCGATGGCCTGCGCTATGACCTCGATAACCTGCGCGCTAACAAGGACCTCGCGCAACTGCAGCTCGCCTATACCGATATCCGGGCGCCATTTGCCGGCATCGTCTCGGCTCGCAAGATCAAGGTTGGCCAGAACCTGCAGTCCGGCGTGGTCGCGTTTCGCGTCACCAATCCAACCCCTTTGCGCGCAGCGGTGTTCGTACCGGAGCGCGAGCTGCGCCGGCTGAAAATTGGCCAGCTGGCCAGTGCCACGGTCGATGCCCTGCCCGGCCAGCAGTTCCCGGCGCGGGTGCAACTGGTGTCACCGACGGTGGATTCCAGCACCGCCACTTTCAAGGTCACGCTGACAGTCGCCGATCCCAACTCCGAGTTGAAACCCGGCATGTTTGCGCGGCTGGGCATCGTTTTCGAGCGCAAGGCTAACGCGGTCTCCATCCCGCGCATCGCCCTGGTCGAAGGCGAGGACCGGCCGCGCATCTTTCTGGTTGCCAACGGCAAGGCCCGTTCGCAACTGGTCCAGCTCGGCCTGAGCGAAGGCGCGCGGGTGGAATTGCTGACCGCGCTGCCAGCTAACAGCCAGGTGGTCGTGGTCGGGCAGAATGGCCTCAAGGACGGCAATCCCGTCAAGGTCGTCAGCCTCGGCCCCAGTTCCTGAGGCCGCGCCATGCAACTCGCAGAACTCGCGATCCGCCGCAAGGTCACGGTCGCGATGGCGACGGTGGCACTGACACTGTTTGGATTCGTGTCGCTGTCGCGGCTCAAGGTCAACCTGCTCCCGGACCTGTCCTACCCGACGCTGACGGTGCGCACCGAGCTGACCGGCGCGGCGCCGCTGGAAATCGAAAATCTGATATCGCGGCCCATCGAGGAAGCGGTCGGCGTGATTCGCAATGTGCGCAGCGTGCGGTCGATTTCACGCTCCGGCCAGTCGGACGTGGTGCTGGAATTCGCCTGGGGCACCGACATGGATGTCGCCGGCATCGAAGTGCGCGAACGCCTCGACATCCTGCCCCTGCCAACCGACGTGCAGCGGCCGCTGATCCTGCGCTTTGATCCGTCGACCGAGCCGGTACTGCGCCTGGCACTGGTCGACCTGGCTAACAAGACCGCGAGCGCCGATGTCGACCGGCTCAAGGCACTGCGGCAGTTTGCCGACGAGCGCCTGAAACCCGACCTGGAGGCGGTTGATGGCACGGCCGCGGTCAAGGTCAGCGGCGGCTTTGAAGACGAAGTGCAGATCCTGGTGGACCAGGAAAAGCTGTCGCAGCTGCGTCTCGATGTCCAGACCGTCGCACAACGCATCGGCGCGGAGAACGTCAACCTCTCGGGCGGCCGGCTCGAACAGGGCGCGCAGCGTTTCCTGGTGCGCACGGTCAATGAGTTCAAGACGCTGGATGCGATGGCTGACGCGGTCATCGCGACCGTGGACCAACGGCCGGTGCGGCTGCGCGACGTGGCGACCGTCACTCGCGCCTACAAGGAACGCACCGCCATCACCCGCTATGACGGGCGCGAGTGCATCGAGCTCGCGCTCTACAAGGAGGGCGACGCGAACACCGTGCAGCTCGCGGCCGCGGTAACCGCCAAGCTCGAGCAACTGCGCAAGTCACTGCCGGTGGACAGCGAGTTACGTTCGACCTACGACCAGTCGCGATTCATCTCCAATGCGGTCGGCGAAGTGCGCGACTCGGCGATCTGGGGCGGCCTGTTAGCCGTGTTCGTGCTGTACTTCTTCCTGCGGGATGCGCGCGCAACCCTGGTGGCGGGCATCGTGATCCCGGTGACCGTGATCGGCATTTTCGTCGCGATGTACGGCTTCAAGCTGACGCTCAATGTCATGTCCCTCGGAGGCATCGCGCTCTCGATCGGCATGCTGATCGACAACTCGGTGGTCATCCTCGAGGCCATCGCGCGCAAGCGCGAAAAAGGCGTGCCGGCCTATGAAGCGGCGCGCGACGGCACCGCCGAAGTCGCCATGGCGGTCACAGCCTCGACGCTGACCACGGTGGCGGTGTTCTTTCCGCTGGTGTTCGTGTCAGGCATCGCCGGCCAGTTGTTTCGCGACCAGGCGCTCACGGTGACCTTCGCGCAACTGCTGTCGCTGCTCGCCAGCCTGACGCTGGTGCCGATGCTGGCGGCATGGCGCGCGAACGATAGCGCCTACACCGGCATCGATACGCGCCGCAGCTGGACCGAGGTCCTGGGTGAGAAGCGCCAGGTGTTAGCCAGAACGATGACGGGCCTGCGCCTTGCGATCACAACCGGGCCCTGGTGGGCACGGCCGATCGCCATGCTGCGCTCGTGCGCGGGAATGGTGGCCGCGCTCGCCGGCATTGGCCTGCTGCCTTTCGTGCACGGCACGCAACAGCTGTACCACACCGCCAGTGAACGCTATCCGGGCGTACTGCGACAGGCCCTGGCCCATCGCGGCGCGGTCGCCGGCGGAGGTCTGCTGTTGTTAGCTCTGACCGCCGCGGCGACACCCTGGCTGCGCACCGAACTTATTCCGCAATTGGCGCAGGGCGAATTCTCCGTGCGCACGCGGCTCGAAGCGGGCGCGCCACTGGCGAGCACCGATCGCGTCATGCGCGACCTGCAGGCCGCTGCCAGCAAGCTTCCGGGCGTGGAACGCAGCTACGCCGTGGCTGGTACCGGCAACCGCCTGGATGCCAACCCGGTCGACTCCGGTGAAAACGTCGGCGAAATTGCCGTGACGCTGCAACAACCCGCCGGCGCGACCGAGGAGCAGGTGGCGATGTCGGCACTGCGCAGGACGCTCGAGGCAACGCCGGGTGTGCAGTTCGAGTTCAAGCGGCCAGCCCTGTTCACGCTCGCGACACCGGTTGAAATCGTGCTGTCGGGCTATGAGTTGCAGCGCCTGTCGCTGGCCGCGCAGGCACTCAAGGACAAGATGCAGCAGAGCGGCGCATTTGACGATCTGCGCTCCAGTATCGAGGGCGGACACCCGGAGATCCAGATCAGCTTCGATCAGGAGCGCGCCTCACAACTGGGCCTGCGGGTCCGTGACATCGCGGATCGCGTGGTCGCCAGCGTCCGCGGCGATGTCGCGACACGCTATCGCTGGCGCGACCGCAAGATTGACGTGTTAGTGCGCAGCATCGATGCGCGCGATGCCACGGTCGAGGATGTGCGCAGCCTGATCGTGAATCCCGGCGCGGACAAGCCGGTGACGTTAGCCGCGGTTGCCGATGTCAAGCTGGCGACCGGCCCGGCCGAAATCCGCCGGGCCAACCAGGAGCGCGTCGCAATCCTGTCGGCGAGCCCGGCGGGCGGCAACCTCGGACGCGCCACCGCAGTCGCACGCCAGTTGTTGAATGACACGCCTCTGCCACCAGGCATCACCGCCACGGTGACGGGCCAAAGCGAGGAAATGTCAGACAGTTTCCGCTCGCTGCTGTTCGCATTCGGCCTCGCCGTGTTCCTCGTCTACCTGGTCATGGCCTCGCAGTTCGAAAGCCTGCTGCATCCGTTCGTGATTCTGTTCACGATCCCGATGGGGCTGATAGGCGCGGTCTGGGCGCTGCTGATCACCGGCATCAGTCTCAACGCCGTGGCAATCATCGGACTCATTCTGTTAGCGGGCATCGTGGTCAACAATGCGATCGTGCTGGTCGACGCGATCAACCAGGCGCGCAGTACCGGCCTCCCGAAACTGGAAGCCATTATCGTCGCCGGCCAGACGCGTCTCAGACCGATATTGATCACCAGTATCAGCACCATCCTCGGCCTGGTGCCGATGGCGCTGGCCCTGGGCGAAGGCGCGGAAATCCGGCGGCCCATGGCCGTCACTATCATCGGCGGCATGCTGGTTGCCACTTTCATGACCTTGATCGTGATCCCGGTGCTCTACTCGCTGCTGGATCGCGCGCCACGGCGCGAAACTGACCGCGCGGCCGCCGTGGTGACGGTATGAAACACGCCGAGATCGCGCTGCGCCGGCCGGTCACGACCCTGATGATCACGGTCGCGCTGGCGTTGATCGGGCTGGTCGGTGCCAGGCTGCTGCCGCTCGAGCAGTTTCCGGACATCACCTTCCCCTTCATGGGTGTTGAAATCCCCTATCCCGGTTCAACGCCCGATGAAATCGAGGAAGTCATCACGCGGCCGGTCGAGGATGCGCTGTCGACTCTGCCCGGCATCAAGCAAATTCAGTCCTTTTCCAACGGCGACTCAGCGCGCTTCCAGATCGAGTTTCAGTGGGGCACCGATACCGACGCGGCCGCGTTTGAAGTACGCAGCAAGCTGGACGCGATCCGCGGCCAGTTGCCCAAAGCCGCTAACAGGATGCTGATATTCACCGCCTCCTCCGCCGACCAGCCGATCCTGACCATCCGGCTGTCCGCGGACCGGGACTTGTCATCGCAGTACGACGTCATCGAACGCAATCTCAAGAAGCCGCTGGAGCGCCTGGATGGCATCGCGCGGGTACAGATCGCGGGCGTCGAGCCGCAGGAAGTGCGGGTGCTGGTCGACAGCGGTCGCATGGCGGCCCATGGCATCGACGTGCGCGAACTCGTGAATCTGCTGGAGCGCAGTAATTTTTCGGTCAGCGCCGGGCAGATCACCGCGGCCGGCCAGCGACTGGCGGTACGCCCGGTCGGCGAACTGCGCAGCGTTGCCGAGGTGGGCGAGTTGCTGGTGCGCGGCAACATCAGGGTGCGCGACCTCGCCGACATAAGCCTGGTGAGTCCGGAACTGACGCTGCGGCGCAATCTGAACGGCCGCCCCGCCGTCGGCGTCGATATCTACAAGAGCACCCAGGCAAACATCGTCGAGGTCGCCGATCGCGCCATGGCCGTGGTTGAAAGCGCGCGGCTGGCGCCACAGATGCAGGGCATCACCCTGTTGGTGATCAACAACCAGGCGACCTCGATTCGCTCGTCGCTGCGCGATGTCGGCGAATCGGGCGTGTTAGGCGGGATGTTCGCCCTTGTCATCCTGTATCTCTTTCTGCGCCACTGGCCGACCACGTTGTTCGTGTCGCTGGCGGTACCCCTGTCGCTGCTGATCACGCTGGCGGCCATGTACTTCATGAACCTGTCGATCAATGTCATGACCATGATGGGCATGATGCTCGCCATCGGCATGCTGGTTGACAATGCGGTCGTCGTCACTGAAAGCGTGTTCCGGCACCGGCAAATGAATCCGTCCGACCCGCGCGCTGCAACCCTGGCCGGCGTCCGCGAAGTCGGCATTGCAACCCTGGCTGGCACCGCGACCTCCGTGGTGGTGTTCCTGCCGATCCTGTTCGGCGAGCGCAACCAGATGACGATCTTCCTGACCCACGTGGCGCTGCCGATTGTGGTCGCGATGATTGCTTCGCTGGTCATTGCACAGACACTGGTGCCGATGCTGACCTCGCGTTTTCCCGCGCCTCCGCCGGCCGCGCCTGGCAGCTGGATTCGGCGCCTGCAGGACCGTTACGTGCGTGGACTGCGCTGGTTCCTGGAAAGGAATCGCCGCCCGCTGCTCTCGTTAGGCGTCATGGTTGTTGCGACCGTGGCGTTGCTGCTCGCCTCGGGCAAGTGGCCGGACACGTTCCTGAAAATCGACATGTTCCCGCAGGATGCAGGACGCCAGATCGTGCTGGACTACCGGATCGATGGCTCACATCCGATCGAGCGGGTTGCCGCCGCCGTGGAACAGATGGAGACCTTTCTCGAGAAACGGCGCACGGAACTGGAAATTGACAACATCTACTCGCGCTTCGACGCCGAGAGCGCCGTCACGATGCTGCAACTGGTGCCCAAGGAGCGCGCCAAGCTGCGCGCCAGCGAGGTTATCGCCCGACTGTCGGGAAAATTACCCGAGATCATCATTGGAAAACCGAGCTTTCAATTGGAGCAGGAAACCGGATCGGACGGCCTGAGCGTCCAGATATCCGGCGAATCGACCGAACGCCTTGCGGTAATCGCAGCCGACCTGGCGCGTGTTCTGGCCAAAGTCGAGGGCATCGATACCGCGCGCAGCGACGCGCGCAATGGTGACGCCGAGGTGGAAATAGAAGTTGATCGGGCGCGTGCCGCAGCGTTGGGCCTGTCGCCACAGCAGGTTGCCTTGTCAGTGGCAGCCGCGATGCGCGGCGATCGCTTGCGGGAATTGCGCGCGCCGGAACGCGAGTACACGCTGCGGCTCGCGTTCCGCGCTAACGACAAACAAAACGTCGCCGACCTGGCCAACCTGCCGCTGTACCTGCCGTCCGGCGAGCGGATCACACTGGGTTCGGTTGCGGAATTTCGCGTCAGCCGCGGCGCCCGGATCATTGAGCGCGTCAATCGCCTGACCTCGGTCGCAGTACGGACCACGCTCGCCAAGGATGCGTCTTTGAACGCCGTCAAGGGGCGGGTCGAAGCACTGCTCAAGAACTACAGCCTCCCAGCGGGCTACAGCTGGAAATTCGGGCGCGGCGTCGAGCAGGATGATGAAGCGCAACAGGTCATGACGTTCAACCTGCTGATCGCGATCGCGATGATTTACCTGGTTATGGCGGCCGTGTTCGAATCCAGCGCGCTGCCGCTGTCAATCATAACTTCCATCCTGCTGGCCGTTGTTGGGGTGCTCTGGACCCTGTTCCTGACGCGGACCACGCTGACTTTCATGGCCCTGATCGGCATACAGATATTGATGGGCGTGGTCGTCAACATCGGCATCGTGCTGGTCGCGCATATCAACGACCTGCGCCAGGCCGGCATGGAGCGCCTGGAAGCCATCCTGCAGGCCGGCCGCGACCGCCTGCGCCCGATCCTGATGACCACCGCGACCACGGTGCTGGGCCTGCTGCCGCTGGCGTTAGGCGATTCGCAGCTGGCGGTCGGCACCGCCGGTCCCTCGTATGCACCCATGGCGCGCACCATCATGGGCGGCCTGGCATTTGGCGCCATCACTTCTTTGTTCGTGGTGCCCGTGTTCTATATCTGGCTGGACAACGCACGCAGCCACCTGACCCGTTTCTGGCGCCGGACGGCGCCAACCGCCGGACTCAGCGCAACAGAACCTTGAAGATATCCCAGGTGTCCTCGGCGATGATGTTAGGTAGCGCGGGCACAGCCTTGGATCTCGGCAGACCGCCGGGCGCTTTGGCTGGCGCCATGGCCACCGATTCCGCGACCGGCGTGCAATCGTCGGCAGCGCGATAGCGCGCAGCCTGGCGTAGCTGCTCGGCGCGCGCCTTGAATTCCGCGCCAGCCGGTGTGCATTGCCCAAGAATGGCCATCGCGCGCGAGACATCCTCGATCAAAGCTTCGCACTCGGGCCGGGTGCCGTAATTATCAGTGTTCGAACGCTTGAGACTGGCGGTCTTGGCGAGGCCGACCAGCGGCGTCTTGGCCAGCCGTGCGCATAACAACTCTGCAAACGCAATCACCGCCGTATTGATCGCGCGTTTCGCTTCCAGAGAAATACCCGCAAACGGTTCCTGGCTTTCCTGCTCGAATTTCGCAAGTTCCAGCTGCGCCGGCTCCATGTCCCCGCGCACAGCCCGCACTGCGGCATGGGCGACCGCGATGCGTTCCTCCAGGTCCTTGCGCTTGAAATAATGCCAGGGCTTGGCGAGGCTGATGCGCTTGGCCTCCAGGACCGCGAGCCGCTGCTCGGCTTCGGCGCAATCGTTGTTTGCCTGCTGCACCGCTGCATCCAGTACCCGCCGCTTTTCAAAGCGCCGCCGGTTGGACTCGACCAGGTAGGCTCGGCTCTCTTTTTCGAGCTGCTGCCGGTGTAGTTCTTCGGCGAACCTGGCTAACAAACCATTGCCGGCATTCCAGAGTCTTTTCAGGCTGTAGAACACCAGCGTCGGATAGGCGGTCTCGGGAGCCTGGAGTTTTCCCTCGAGGTCCTGCAGCATTTCCTGCACGCGCGACGTGACGCCTTCCTGTTGTTTCAGGCGATCCTTGAGCGCATGGATTTCATCCTGCAGTTCGGAATACGCTTTCTTGAGTTCGGAGCGATTGCGAAACAACTCGAGCACGCGCTCGTCATCAGGCTTCGGCTCCGGCGTACCGAGCAGGGTCAGCTTGGCAATATTGATCTGGGACAGTGACTTCATTGGCAACCGGGTAGGGTCTGACACCGGTCACCATTTTCAGTCTAGGCCTGTCAGCCAGGGCCTGTCAGGCGCTAAAGCCCTCAGCCGCAAAATGGTGTCCGCAGTCGACGCAGTAATCCAGCCATTTATTTAGCATTACGTTGCATGCCCAGCGCTGATCCAGTTCACGCTCTACCTGCATGCGCCAGCGCCGCAGGCCATCGTGCCGGTGGCTGGTCGCCCAGGCCTGCGCCTCCAGCAGTCGCGCGTCGTGATACAGGCGCAATGTCATGTCCGGAACGGCCGGATCCACGTCATCGTCAAGCCAGTAAGTCAGGTTGAAAGTCGTGGTATAGGGGCCGCGCTCACCGACAGTGAGAACCAGATCACACTGTCCGGCGACCACCGAGACCCAGCGGCCATCCGCTGGCACGGAATTACTAACAAGATGACGAAAACGCAGGTAATTGCTTTCGTACAGGCTCATCAGGGCGACAAAACTCCCGGGCCGGGAGCGCCAGCTCACGACCTGCAGCGAATCTATCTGCGCCAGGACCTCAGTCATTGCGTCCGACTATATCCTGATCGCGCGGCGCTGCAAGCCTGGTTTTTGCGAATCGGATCACGGTCGAACGCGACGCTCGATCCCGGTGCTATCGAGTATGCGACTGGCAATTTCTTCAATTGAACATTCGGTCGTATTGAGGTAAGAGATACCATTGCGCTGGAATAAAGCCTCGGCGGCGCGCAGCTCGTATTGCACCTGCTGTGCGGATGCATATTTGCTGTCCGGCCGCCGCTCGTGGCGAATCTGCTGCAATCGTTCCGGCGTGATTGTTAGGCCAAACAGTTTTCCGCGAAATCCCGCCACCATGGCCGGCAGGCGTCCGGATTCCAGGTCATCCTCGGTGAGCGGATAGTTCGCGGCACAGACACCATACTGCAGCGCCAGGTACAGGCAGGTCGGCGTCTTGCCGGATCGCGATACGCCGATCAACACGACATCCGCGCGCGCATAGTCGCGACCGGAACCGTCATCGTTCATCAGTGCAAAGTTCGTGGCATTGATGCGCGCTTCATAGACCTGCTGGTCGGCAATTCCATGGGCGCGGCCGGCCCGGTGGGTTGAACGGCTCGAGAGCTCCTGCTCCATCGGCCCGACAAACGCTTCAAAAAAGTCGAGAAACAGCGCGCGGCTCTGCTTGACGACTTCGCGCACTTCATCCTGCACCAGGGTCGCGAAGATAATCGGCTTGATGCCCGATTCATCACCGGCACGGTTGATCTTGGCGACCACTTCGTGTGCTTTGGCGACATCGGAGACAAAGGGCACGGTCACAGGCCGGAACTCCAGGTCATCGAATTGCGTCAACAGACTGTGCCCCATGGTCTCGGCGGTCACGCCAGTCTGGTCAGACACAAAAAACACCATCCGTCGGTTCACTATCCACCCCTCGCCTTTGGCACACTAGCGGCTGGAGTGTTTCATTGTGATGGCGCCGGTGGCAAGTACCTTGCCGCAGGTGCGGGAGCCCATTGTGACTGTGTATGTTCTGCCGTTTGAGACTCTGACCCGCCGCGACGTCGATACCGTCGGCGGCAAGAATTCCTCGCTGGGCGAAATGATCGGCCAGCTGGCATCGCTGGGCGTCAAAGTCCCCCAGGGCTTTGCCACCACGGCCGCGGCGTATCGGGAATTCCTGAAGCAAGGCGGCCTCGACGAGAAAATCCGCGACGCGCTCGCCGACCTGGATGTCGATGACGTACGCAAGCTGGCCGTGGTGGGCGCCAGAATTCGCACCGCGATCCTCGAAACTCCGTTTCCTCCAGCCCTGCAGGAAGCCGTGTTAGCAGGCCTGCGCAGGATGTCCGCTGGACAGGACATTGCGGTGGCGGTTCGTTCCTCAGCCACAGCCGAGGACCTGCCAGACGCGTCATTCGCCGGCCAGCAGGAAACCTTTCTCAATGTCCGTGGCGAAGCCGCTGTGCTCAAGGCGATGCATGACGTGTTCGCGTCCCTGTTCAACGATCGCGCCATTGCTTACCGCGTGCACCAGGGCTTCGATCATTCGCTGGTGGCGCTGTCCGCCGGCGTTCAGCACATGGTGCGCTCGGATCTCGGCACGAGCGGCGTCATGTTCACGCTCGACACGGATTCCGGTTTCCGTGACGTGGTGTTCATCACGGCGTCCTACGGCCTGGGAGAAACCGTCGTGCAGGGCGCCGTCAATCCAGACGAGTTCTATCTCTACAAACCTAACATCCGCGCCGGCAGGCATGCGGTCCTGCGGCGCAATCTCGGCGGCAAGGCCATCAAGATGATCTATGGTGACCCCGCCCAGGGTGAGCGCGTGCGTACCGTGGACGTAACAGTCGCGGATCGCCAGAGATTTTCGTTGGACGATGCCGACCTGATGCAGCTGGCCCGGCAGGCGCTCATCATCGAGCAGCATTACGGCCAGCCCATGGACATCGAGTGGGGCAAGGATGGCGCGACTGGCGAGATCTACATCCTGCAAGCGCGTCCGGAAACCGTGCAGAGCCGCGCGGGCCGCACCTTGCAGCGTTACACACTCAAGAAGCATTCGAAGGTGCTGGTGACCGGGCGCAGTATCGGCCAGCGCATCGGCAGCGGCCCGGCGCGCATCATTCGCGATGTCGGGGAAATGGCGCGTGTCCAACCCGGCGACGTGCTGGTCGCCGACATGACCGACCCTGACTGGGAACCGGTGATGAAACGCGCCTCGGCCATCGTGACCAATCGCGGCGGCCGCACCTGCCACGCCGCCATCATTGCGCGCGAACTGGGTATTCCTGCGGTCGTCGGCTGCGGCGACGCCACGCAACGGGTTCGCGAAGGCCAGGATGTCACCGTGTCCTGCGCCGAGGGCGACGCGGGCTTCGTGTATGAGGGCCGGCTGGATTTCGAAAAGCAGGTCATCGAGCTCGATTCACTGCCCGAGCCCCCGGTCAAGATCATGATGAATGTCGGCAATCCCGATCGCGCTTTTGATTTTGCAGGCATTCCGCATCGCGGCGTGGGCCTGGCACGGCTGGAATTCATCATCAATCGCATGATCGGCGTGCATCCGCGCGCGCTGCTGGAATTCGACCGGCAGGACAAGGCGCTGCAGGACCAGATCCGCGTGCAGATGGCCGGCTACAGCGACCCGGTAAGCTTCTACGTGGAAAAATTATCGGAAGGCATCGCACAAATCGCAGCGGCGTTCGCGCCCCAGCCGGTCATCGTGCGGCTCTCCGACTTCAAGTCGAATGAATACGCCAACCTGATCGGCGGCCGCAAGTACGAACCGGTGGAGGAAAACCCGATGTTAGGTTTTCGCGGCGCATCGCGTTATGTGGATGCCGCTTTCCGCCCCTGCTTCGAGCTCGAGTGCCGCGCCCTGAAGAATGTGCGGGAAAACATGGGCCTGGGCAATGTCTGGGTCATGGTGCCGTTCGTGCGCACGGTAAACGAAGCGCGCCAGGTCACGGAACTGCTGGCCGCCAATGGCCTGAAGCGCGGCGTCGACGGGCTGAAAGTCATCATGATGTGCGAGCTGCCGACCAATGCCCTGCTGGCAGATCAGTATCTGGAATTTTTCGACGGCATGTCGATCGGCTCCAATGACATGACCCAGCTGACGCTGGGACTGGACCGCGACTCCTCGATCGTGGCGGGCTTGTTCGATGAGCGCGATGATGCGGTCAAGGCGCTGCTGTCGATGGCCATCCAGGCCTGCCGGCGCGCTGGCAAGTACATTGGCATCTGCGGCCAGGGCCCGTCCGACCATCCCGACCTGGCGCGCTGGCTGGTGGACCAGGGCATCGAAAGCATCTCGCTCAATCCGGACAGCGTAGTCGAAACCTGGTTGTTTCTCGCCAACCGCAAACCCTGATGGCGGAATGCCTGCGGCCAGCTCAAGGCCGCGGTGTCAGGAACCTGCACTGCGACAGGTCGACGTTGCCGCCCGAGAGAATCACGCCGACATCGCCCGGCGGCAACTGGCAGCGGCCTGCTAACAAGGCGGCCACCGGCACGGCCGAGGATGGTTCCACCAGCAATTTGAGATCCTGCAGCACCGTGCGCATCGCTGCGACGATCTCGGCCTCGCTCACCGTCACGACGTCGTCCACCAGGGCCGCCAGCAGCTCGTAGTTGCGCACGCCTAACGCGCCACGCAGGCCATCGGCGATGGTGTCGGTGTTGCCCGCCGGCTGCCGGACACCGCTCCTGAAGGACCGGGCTGCATCATCCGCCATGGCCGGCTCAACCGCGAAAACCCGGCAGTCGCGGCCGCGCAGACCCCGCACCGCCAGCGCGCTGCCGCCGATCAGGCCACCGCCACCCACCGGAGCTAACAACGATGTCAGGTCCGGCTGCTCCTGCAGCAGTTCGAGCGCCGCCGTGCCCTGCCCCGCGATCACCCGCGCATCGTCGTAGGGATGCACCAGTTCCGCAGGCGCTTCGGCCAGCAATTGCGCCAGCGCCGCCTCGCGTGCCGCGAGACCCGGGGCGCATAGCACCACTCGCGCGCCCGCCGCTCGCACCGCAGCCAGTTTCGGGGCCGCCGAATTGTCCGGCATGACGACCACGCACTCGTAGCCGTGGTCGGCGGCCGCCAGCGCGAGCGCGGCGCCGTGGTTACCGGAGGAATGCGTGACCACGCGCAACCGCGCGCCGGGGGCCGGCGCAGCAATTTGCAGGACCGCGTTCAGCGCGCCGCGAATCTTGAACGCGCCGCCACGCTGCAGGTTTTCACATTTAAACCAGACGCGCCGCCCGACGCGCTGGTCAAATTCGGGACTATTGAAGACCGGCGTGCGTCGAATCTGCCCGGCCAGCCGCGCCGCTGCCGCGACCACCGCGGCAAAATCGGGAATATCAGAGACCACGATACTCCGGTGCTAACAGATTGCGCCGGTAATGCGCGAGCTCGGCGACCGACTCGCGGATATCGTCCAGCGCACGATGCGTGCCCTGCTTGACGAAGGAGTCAAGCACCTTGGGCGCCCAGCGGCGTGCCAGTTCCTTGAGGGTGCTGACATCGAGATTGCGGTAATGGAAGAAACGCTCGAGCTGCGGCATGTAACGCGCAAGGAAACGCCGGTCCTGGCAGATGCTGTTGCCACACATCGGTGACGCGCCAGCAAGCGCGTGCACGGCCAGGAACTCCAGTGTCTGCTGCTCCGCTGCTGCCGCCGTGATGCGGCTGTCGCGCACCCGTTGCAGCAAACCCGTGCCGCCGTGGGTGCGCTGGTTCCACTCGTCCATGCGCGCCAGCGTCGCCTCGTCCTGGTGGATCGCTAACACCGGCCCTTCCGCCAGCACGCGCAAGTCGCCGTCCGTGACCAGCGTAGCGATCTCGATGATCCGGTCGCTATCCGGGTCCAGCCCGGTCATTTCCAGGTCGATCCACACCAATGCGTCGCGTTGTGTCATCCCAGTCCTCTTCTCCGCCGGGCATACTACCGGCCCATGCCGGAACCCGGAACCTTTGCAGCAACCTTGATTGTAACCTTCGGCCGCCATGCGCGCGTTCGTTCCGACGACGGCCGGGAGTTTGACGCCCGTCCCATGGGCCGCAAGATGGATTGCGTCTGCGGCGACCGGGTGGACTGTCGCCATGACCCGGACCATGACGAAGTTCATATCGTCGGCGTGCAGGCACGGCGCAACCTGCTGCAACGCGGTGACGCACGCGGCCGCTCGGAACCCGTGGTCGCCAATGTCGATTTGTTAGCGGTAGTCGCGGCGCCGGCACCGGCGCCGGACTACTTCCTCATCGATCGCTACCTCGCCGCCGCTCACTGCGCCGGCATCGAATCGATGCTGATCGCTAACAAGCTGGACCTCGACGGCGGCCAGACCACGCTGCACGCACTGCGCCAGCTGGCCGAGCCGCTGGGCATCAGGGTACTTGCCGCCTGCGCCACCCTCGGCCACGGCATTGCGGAACTGCAGCAGCACTTCGCCGGCCGCACCGGGGTGCTCGTCGGCCAGTCGGGGGTCGGCAAGTCGTCGCTGCTGCAGGCCTTGCTGCCGGCGACCCAGTTGCGCGTCCAGGAACTGGACCGCGATGACGAAGGCCGCCACACCACCACCCGTTCGGAAATGTACGCGCTGCCCCAGGGCGGCGCGATCATCGATTCTCCCGGCGTGCGCGACTATGTGCCGGCGATCAGCGCACTGGAGCCACGCGCGCTGGGTTTTGCTGAAATTGAAAAACTGGCGCCCGGCTGCCGTTTCGCCGATTGCATCCACATGCGCGAACCCAATTGCGCCGTGATCGAGGCAGTCGCGAATGGCGGTTGCGACGCCCGGCGCTATGAAAGCTACCGGCGCCTGCGCCGCCTGTTCGAGGAGCTGCAGCCGGCACCGGGCTCCCAACGCTCCCGCTGAGCGCGAATCAGCCGAGACTCTGGCGTCCCGCCATGGCGTGCACCAGCGTGCCGCTGTCGATGTACTCCAGCTCGCCGCCCATCGGCACGCCGTGCGCAATTCGCGTCGCGCGAACGCCGTGCGCGCGCGCCAGCTCACCGAGAAAATGCGCCGTGGCCTCGCCTTCGACCGTGGAATTGGTCGCCACGATCATCTCCACCACCTGACCCTCGCCCAGCAGCGCCTCGAGCTGCTGCGCACCCAGCTGCTCCGGACCAACGCCATCCAGCGGCGACAGGTGCCCTAACAGAACGAAATACCGGCCGCGGTAGCCACCCGACTGCTCGATCGCCATTACATCCGCCGGCGATTCGACCACGCACAGCAGGCTCGCATCGCGCTGTGGCGCGCAACAGGTTGCGCACAACTCGTTTTCGGTGAACATCCGGCAGCGGGCGCAGTGCCGGACTGACTGCAACGCCAGCGTGAGCGACTCGGACAGACCACGCGCGCCGCTGCGCCCGTCATGCAGCAGGTGAAACGCCATGCGCTGTGCCGACTTCGGGCCGACGCCCGGCAGCGCCCGCAGTGCGTCGATGAGATTGGCGAGTGCCGGTGTTAGCTTCACGGGTCAGTCCCGGGTCAGAACGGCATCTTGATGCCCGGCGGCAGGTTGATCCCGGCCATGACCGAGGACATCTTTGCCTGCGACTCGCTTTCCAGCTTGCGCACCGCATCGTTGAATGCCGCGGCAACCAGGTCTTCCAGCATTTCGCGGTCATCGCCGATGACCGCGGGTTCGATCGTCACGCGGCGCGCTTCGTGCCGGCCATTGATGGTCACCTTGACCATGCCGCCGCCTGACTCGCCGGTGACTTCGAGCGCGGCGATTTCCTCCTGCACCTTGGCCATGCGCTGCTGCATCGCCTGCGCCTGTTTCATCATGTTGCCCATGTTGCCGAATCCGCCCTTCATGGCTTCTCCTCGTTACTGACCCGGATGCTGCCGCTCTGTACCACGGCGCCGAAAATCTTCTGCAGGCTCTGCACGTTGGGATCTTCTTGCAGCGCGCGCTCGGCATCGGCGAGCCGCACCGCAGCCTGCTGTTCCGCCCGTTGCGCCGCGCTCGGCTCCGGCAGTTCACCGATATCGATCTCGATCCGCACGCTGCGGCCGCTGAGGCGTGACAAGGCCTGCGCGATCTTGTCTTCCTGCTGCTTCGTCCTGAGGTGCTTGTTAGCCGTCGAGAGCGTAAGGCGCACCAGATCGCCTTCGCGGCCGGCGGGCAGGCAATTGGCTGCCAGCTGGCGGGCCGCCCCGCCCAGACTCATCTCCGGTAACAGCGCCACCCAACGGGCTGGCGTCAGGGTGTCGAGGTCCAGCACGGCGGCCACCGGCGAGCGGGATGCCGCCACCGGCGGCACGGGCGCCGCGCCCGGCGCGGTCAACACCGTCGTGGCCGTGGTCGGCGCCGCCGTTGCACCACCAGCCGCCGCGGCTCCCGCGCCTACTGGCGCCGCCGCAGGGCGAAAGGCCAGCATGCGCAGCAGCGCGACGCGAAATCCCAGCGACGGGTCGGGCGCCAGCGGCAGGTCGCGGCGCGCGGTGATGGCGGTCTGGTAATACAGCTGCACGTCGGCGGCGTCCATGCGGCCCGCGAGTTCCACGATCCACTCGTGCGGATACAGCTCGTCACTTTCGTAATTGGGCACGGCCTGTCGCAGCGCCACCCGACCTAACACCGAAGCCATGTCATCGAGAACCTGGCCATGATCGGGCGAAAACTCATCCAGCGCCACCGCCTCCGCCAGCAGCTGCGCCGGGTCCAGTGCCGCCAGTGCCCGCAGCAGGCGCAGCACCCGTTCGCGATCCACGGTGCCGAGCATCGACCTGGTGTCCGCGTCGCTGACCTTGCCGTCGCCAAAAGCTAACAGCTGGTCGAGCAGCGACAGCCCGTCGCGCAGGCTGCCATCGGCCGCGTGCGCAAGTAACTGTACCGCCGCAGACTCAAAGGCAATGCCCTCGGCTTCGAGAATCTGCCTGATGCGGCCCGCGATCAGCGCCGACGGCAGGCGTTTCAGGTTGAATTGCAGGCAGCGGGACAGCACGGTCACCGGCAACTTCTGCGGGTCCGTGGTCGCCAGCAAAAACTTGATGTGCGGCGGCGGCTCTTCGAGGGTCTTCAGCAGGGCATTGAAAGAATGGTTCGACAGCATGTGCACTTCGTCGATCAGGTACACCTTGTAGCGACCACGCGCCGGCGCATACGGAACGTTATCGAGCATTTCGCGCGTGTCGTCGATCTTGGTGCGCGAGGCCGCGTCGACCTCCAGCAGGTCGACAAAGCGGCCTTCATCGATCTCGCGGCATGAATCGCATTCGCCGCAGGGCCTGGAACTCATGCCGCGTTCGCAGTTGAGGCACTTGGCCAGAATCCGCGCGATCGTGGTCTTGCCGACGCCGCGTGTGCCGGTAAACAAAAACGCGTGATGCACGCGCCCGCTGTCGAGCGCGTTGGTCAGGGCGCGCAGCACATGCTCCTGCCCGACCATTTCGCTGAAGTTTTTCGGCCGCCATTTGCGGGCCAGCGCCGTGTAGCTCATCGATATCCAGTTTGGAGGCGGCCCGCACCAGCTTGAACTCCGGCGCCCGACATCACCACTACCGTTGCTCCCTTCCGGGCCTGGCGGGGTTCGCGGCTAATCGTCGCAGAGGAACCGATGCGGGACGCCATAGACAATTCAGTCTGGCGGAGAGGGTGGGATTCGAACCCACGAACACCTTGCGATGTTACTTGACTTCCAATCAAGCGCCTTCGACCGCTCGGCCACCTCTCCGACTCCGCCGCAGCATGATAGCAAGCGGTCGTGTTATTTAGCCGGAATAGGGGCCGGCTTGGTAACTTTTGGCGGGCTGTATGGCGGCGGCGCATCCAGGCAGGGATCGCCAGGCCTATGGGGCTTTTCCGGCTCAGCAAGATCCGGAATCGGCAGCGACGCGCGGGTATCCGGCGCATCCAGTCCGGCCGGTACCTTGAGCGGCGGCATGTTCTGCGCGGATTGGTATTCACCCGGTTTGTCGCAACTGTCTCCACGGCTAAACAGCTTGCAACCCGCGAGCGGCAGCAGCATCACGGCCAGAACGGCCACACGGGACATTTTCAACATCAGCTCCTTCGCCGGCGAGGTGGTTATGGTATCAGCCCCGGGAATCAGCAGGCGTATCAGCCCGACGGCATCAGTCCAGCCGCCCGCATCGCCTCGCGCAGCAGTACATGGTAGCGCTCCGACAGTGGCGTCAGCGGCAGTCGAATGCCAGGCTCAATCATCCCGAGTTCTGCAAGACACCACTTCACCGGGATCGGATTGCCTTCGACAAACAAATCGCGGTGCAATCGCTCCAGCGGGCGATCGAGCGCCGCCGCCCGGCTCGGGTCGCCCGCCCGCGCCGCCGCCACCATCTCCGACAGCGCTTTGGGCGCCAGGTTCGCAGTCACGGAAATAATACCGGTGGCGCCCGCGAAAATGGCCTCGCGTGCGGTCAGGTCGTCGCCTGACAACACCGCAAAATCCCTGCCGCAATTTGCCGCCAGCTGGCTTACCCGGGCCAGGTCCGGGACCGCTTCCTTGAGTGCCACGACCCCCGGCAATCTGGCAAGTCGTTCTACTGTGGGCGGCAGGCAATCGACCGCCGTCCGGCCCGGCACGTTGTACAGAATGACCGGCACCCGGCTGGCAGCCGCAACCGCCTCGAAATGCCGATACAGGCCTTCCTGGGTCGGCTTGTTATAGGACGGCGTAACCACCAGCACGCCGGCGGGCTTGAGCTCATTGACCCAGCTGGCGCGCTGCACGGTCGTCGCCGTGTTGTTGGTGCCAATGCCGACAATAATCTGCAGTTTCTGGCCAACCCGCGCCTGCGCCTTGACGGTCAGTTCGCGCAGCTCGGCATCGGTCAAGGTCGGCGACTCGCCGGTGGTGCCGCCCACCACGATGCCCCGGGTGCCGTTGGCTGCATGGAAATCCAGCAACCTGGCCCAGGCGCTCCAGTCGATCGCGCCGTCGCGATGCATGGGCGTTACGATTGCGACGTAGCTTCCGGCAAACATGCCACAAGACTAAAGTGGTGTGCGGCATCGGCGCAAGTCGCTAAACTTCGAAGTAATGAAGCAACATATCGCCGTGTCGGCCATTGGCAGCGACCGCACCGGCATGGTCCATGAACTCACGCGTGTCATTTCCGATTGCGGCGGCAGCATCAGCGAGAGCCGCATGTCGGCCCTCGGCAATGAATTTGCAATGATGCTGCTGGTGTCCGGCAACTGGCACTCGCTCGCCAAGCTGGAAACCGAACTAAATCGGGTGGCCGAGCAATTGTCCTTGTCGCTGCACCTGCGGCGCACGGATCCAAAAGGCGCGCGCAACGACTTTCTGCCCTATTCCATCGACGCCGTCTGCCTCGACCAGACCGGCATTGTGTCGGCGCTGGCGGGTTTCTGTGCCAAACGCAATGTCGACATCGCCGATGTCGCAACCCGAACCTACCCCGCTGCGCACACCGGCGCGCAGATGTTCGCAATCCAGATGATCGTCAACGTCCCTGCAAAGCTGCCGGTATCGCAGCTGCGCGAGGAGTTTCTGGATTTTTGCGATTCACTCAATCTCGACGCGATCCTGGAACCTGTAAAATCCTGAAATGAGCATGAGCAAAATTGAACTGGGCAAGAAAGTCCCCGCATTCACCGCAACCACCACTGACGGCAGCACTTTCAGACTCGCCGACGCCAAGGGCTCCGCACTGGTGCTTTACTTCTACCCCCGCGACCTGACGCCGGGTTGCACCATTGAAGCGCAGAATTTTCGCGACCTGCAGGCCGCGTTCCGCAAGGCCGGGGCGATGCTGGTCGGCGTGTCGCGCGACAGCTGCGCCTCGCACCAGAAGTTCATCGCCAAAGAGAGGATCAATTTCACTCTGTTAGCCGACGAAGACAGCAAACTGTGCAACCTGTTCGATGTCATCAAGGACAGGAACATGTACGGCAAGAAAGTCAGGGGTATCGAGCGCAGCACCTTTCTCATCGATGCGGACGGCAAGCTGGTGCGCGAGTGGCGCAAGGTCAAGGTCGACGGGCACGCGGCAGAAGTACTTGAAGAAGCCCGCGGCCTCTGATGCGCGGCGCGGGTCGCGCCGCCGCAGCATCGGCCACCAGAGACGGCTGTTTGTCCTCGACACCAACGTGCTGATGCACGACCCCACCGCGCTGTATCGATTCGAGGAGCACGACATCTACCTGCCGATGGAGGTGCTCGAGGAGCTGGACGCTAACAAAAAAGGCCTGTCCGAGGCCTCGCGCAACGTGCGCCAGGTCAGCCGCTTCCTGGACGACCTGATGCACGGCGCCACCAAGGACCAGATCGACCTGGGCCTGCCCATTCCTTCGCACGCGTCGGGAAACCACGGCAAGAAGCCCTCCAGCGGCCACTTGTTTTTCCAGACCCGTCAGCTCACCAGCGCGCTGCCGGATCACCTGCCCGGGCACGGCGCCGACAATGCCATCCTGGCGCACACGTTAGCTCTGCAGGCGCTGCATCCCGATGCGCGCGTGGTGCTGGTTTCCAAGGACATCAACCTGCGCATCAAGGCTGCCGTGGTCGGCGTGCACGCGGAAGACTATTTCAGCGACAAGAGCATCGAGGACGCTGATATTCTCGATACCGGCATCGCGCAGCTGCCGCCGGACTTCTGGGAAAAACACGGCACGGACATGCGGTCGTGGAAAGACGGTAACCGCACCTACTATGAAATTGCCGGACCGGCGGTGCGCGATTGGGTGGTCAATGAATTTGTATTCGATGCGCGCGCCAACGGCATCGAAGCCATGGTCCGCAAGATCGATGGTGACCGCGCAACCCTGGAACTGGTCAGGGACTACCGTTCGGAGCGCAACCGCATCTGGGGCATCGGCGCGCGCAATCGCGAGCAGAATTTTGCACTCAACCTGCTGATGGACCCGGAAGTCGATTTTGTTTCGATACTGGGCCCGGCGGGCACCGGCAAGACGCTGCTGACGCTGGCCGCCGGCCTTGCCCAGACGCTCGATGGCAGTCGCTTCGCGGAAATCATCATGACCCGGGTCACGATTCCGTTAGGCGAGGACATCGGCTTTCTGCCAGGCACTGAAGAAGAAAAAATGGAACCCTGGATGGGCGCGCTGGTCGACAACCTCGAGGTGCTGACCCAGTCGACCGAGGGCGGCAGCTGGGGACGCGCCGCCACCAATGACCTGCTGCGCAACCGGATCAAGATCCGGTCGCTGAATTTCATGCGCGGCCGCACCTTTCTGAATCGTTTTGTGATTCTGGATGAAGCGCAGAACCTAACACCGAAGCAGATGCGGGCGCTGGTAACACGCGCCGGCCCGGGCACCAAGATCGTCTGCCTGGGAAATATCGCGCAGATCGACACGCCCTATCTGACCGAAACCACATCCGGATTGACCTTCGTGGTCACCCGCTTTCGCGGCTGGGCGCACGCCGGCCATGTCACGCTGGTCCGAGGTGAGCGCTCGCGCCTCGCGGACCAGGCGAGCGAGATTCTGTAGGCTGTGACCGGCCGGAACTTGCCGGCTTGACTGCAGTCAAACCACACTTGGCCACTCCACTTGACATCATGCGTGCCCTCATCCTGGCGCTGCTGGCGGCGGCCAGCACCGTGACGGCTGCCCAGAACGCCCCGACCGAGCTGCCGGATATCGGCTCGCCGTCCGATGTTGTCATCACCAAGGGTGACGAGTACTCGCTCGGGCGCATGGTGGTGCGGCAGCTGCGCGACCAGGGCCAGTTGTTCGAGGACCCGGAAGTTGCCGACTACATACAGTCGTTAGGCCAGCGCATCGCGGTGCAGGCGACCGATGGCACACAGAGCTTCACGTTCTTCGTGGTGCGTGACCCGAACATCAATGCGTTTGCGCTGCCGGGCGGCTTTATCGGTGTCAACCAGGGCCTGGTTCTCGCCACCACCAATGAAGCGCAGCTGGCCGGCGTGTTAGCGCACGAAATCGCGCACGTGACCCAGCGGCATCTGGCGCGTTCGGCCCGCTCGCAGAGCAAGCAGGGCCTGGTCACGGCTGCCGCCCTGATCGCCGCCATCCTGATCGGCGCGGCGACAGGATCAGCAGACGCCGTGCCTGCCGGCATCGCGCTCGCGCAGGGCAGCGCCGCACAGGCGCAACTCAACTACACGCGCGCCAATGAATACGAAGCGGACCGCATCGGCATCGGTATACTTTCCGCTTCGGGTTTCGACCCTGACAGCATGGCGGACTTCTTCGAGACCATCGGGCGGCGCAGCGGGATCAGTTCGGGAATCGTGCCCGAACTGCTGCAATCGCACCCGGTCAGCAGCAATCGTATTGCCGAAGCACGCGAGCGTGCGCGGCAACTGGTGACCCGCATCCAGCCGGAAACCGAGAGCTACGCCTTCATGCGCGAGCGCGTGCGCGTCATGGCCAGCCCGGCGGACAGCGATTTGCGCCCGTACTACGCCGACCGGGCCAACCGCAATCCGCCGACCCACGGCGAGCAATTCGGTGCGGCGCTCGCACAACTGCAGGCGGGCAATGCCGTTGCTGCGCTGCCGGTGCTGCGCGAAATCGGCCAGGAACGCCTCGACCTGCCCTTCCTGCAGACCGCACTTGCGACCGCGCAGGCCAATGCGGGCGACAAGAATGGCGCTATCGACACGCTGGAACGCGCGCTGAAAATCTCGCCGCGTAACGTGCCGCTGACGGTCCGCTACGGCGAACTGTTGTTAGCCGAGGGCCGCGCGCGGCTGGCGCACCAGGTTCTGCTGGATGTATTCAACGTCGTGCCACCGACGCAGGCGCAGATCAAGCTGACAGCAATGGCGGCGAGCGCCGCCGGCGATACCGGCGACGCGTACTACTACATGAGCGAGTACCACATTTCGGGTGGTGACCTGCCGCTGGCCGGCGAGCAACTGGAGCTGGCGCTCGCCGCGCGCGACATTACGCCTATCCAGCGGCAGAAATACGCCGCACGGCTCAAGGAAATCAGGGACGTCATCGCGGAGAGCTCCGGAAAACGCAAGCGTAAGCGCGAGCAGCGCGACGATGGATCCGATAAAGTATCGCCATGACAACAACGATTTTTTGCCCGCCGCGACTGCTTGCGGTGCTGATGCTGGCTGCCTTGAGCGGCTGCGCCGCGCTGCCTCACAACACGCAAAGCGATCCACGCGATCCGTTTGAACGGGGCAATCGGGCGGTATTCAAGTTCAACGACAGCCTGGATCGCGCGGTCGCGCGCCCGGTGGCGCGCGCCTACGTCAGGGTTGTGCCACGCCCGGTCCGCACCGGCCTCGACAACGTGCTGCAGAACGCGAGTTATCCGCGGGTCATTGTCAGCCAGCTGTTGCAGGGCAAGCTGGCTGAAACCGGCCGCGACACCGGGCGTCTGTTAGTCAATACCATCATGGGAATCGGCGGGCTGTTTGATGTCGCCACGGACATCGGACTGGATCGACATGACGAAGATATCGGCCAGGCACTGGGAAAATGGGGTGTCCCCTCGGGACCGTACTTGATGCTGCCGTTACTCGGCCCATCGTCGGTACGCGATGCCCTCGGTGAGATACCAGACCAGCTGACCAACGCCACGCATTACATCGACGATTCAACAACCCGCTACAGCGTGACCGCATTCCGACTGCTCGACGACCGGGCCAACCTGCTCGAAGGCGACGCGCTGCTCAATCGTGCTGCCGATCCCTACGTGTTCGTCCGCAGCGCCTGGTTGCAGCATCGCGAATACAAGGTTCGCGATGGCGATGTCAGCGGCAGTCCCCAGGACTTTGAAGACCCCGAGCCAGACGCGCCGGAGACCGCAGAACCGCCAAAGCCGTGACGGCTGGCTAACGCGGCGGCAATCGGCTTCAGGTCTTGCGCGCCGGCGCCCCGGCCTGGTGTTCCAGGCGCACGAGTACCGCGTCCAGCCCCTTCTGGTCGATCTCGGCGCCGAAGTCCTCGCGAAAGCTCTTCACATAGCTGATGCCTTCAATCACGACATCCCAGGCTTTCCAGCCCTGCGATGTCAGGCGCAACGAATAGCTGACAGGGATTTTCTGCCCGTTCTTGCGTTTGACGTCGGACCGTACCGATGCCGCCTGTCCTCCAGGCTCAACTGCAGCGGGAAGTATCTTGAGGCGGTCGCTGGTGAATTCGACCAGGGCATCGCTATAGTTGGTCAGCAGTGACCGGTAAAAAGCCTCGACGAAGCGCTTGCGCTGCTCCGCTGTGGCTGCGCGCCAGTGCTTGCCTAACACCAGCCGCGCGGCGTAGTCGACGTCAAAATACGGCAACAGTATCCGGTCAACCAGCGCGTACAGCTGCATCGGGTCCTTGCGGTACAGCGCCCGGTTGGCTTCGATGTCGCGCATCATGGCACGCGCCGAAGTTTCAACTAATTTCTGTGGCGTGCTGGCATCAACCTCGCTCGCCAGTGCCGGCGCCGTTACAGCGACGGGCGCCGCGGGCGCCGCCTTCTCGGCCCATGCCGACTGCGCGACTGTGGCCGCCGCCAAACTCATGCACAATGCTAACAACCTGGTCGACCGCATCACTTCACTCCCTCTTGTGCCGGCGCGACGTCGTCCGCGGCATCCTTGCCCTTGCCCGCAATGCTGGCAAACAACTTGTTGATCAGGTTCTCAAGCACGATTGCCGACTGCGTAAAACCGATTCGACCGCCGTCCTTGAAATAGGTTTCCGATCCGCCCGGCGTGAGCGCGATGTATTTGCCACCCAGCAGCCCCTGAGTCTGGATACTGGCATCGCTGTCATCCGGAATCTTGTCATTGCCACTATCGATGCTGACGTCGACGACGGCCTTGTACTGCCGGGAATCATAGGTGATGCGGCTAACACGGCCGACATTGACCCCGGACATGCTGACCGGCGCGCCTTCCTTTAGGTCGCCGATGTTTTCGAAGGTCGCAGTCAGGTGATATACGCCGGCTTCGCGGATCTTCAGGCCGCTGCTCGGCAATTGCGTCGTCAAAAACACGAGCGCCACAAACCCTAACAATATGAACAGGCCGGTACCTATTTCGAGTGCACGATTGGGTCGCATAACATGAGTCCTTGCAAGTACGCTCTTAGAGATAAAAGGCGGTCAACAGGTAGTTCAGCAGCAGGATCAGCACCGAAGATGTCACCACGGTGCGGGTAGTCGCAAGACCGACTCCCGCAGCAGTCGGCGCCGAATGAAACCCCTCGTAAACAGCGATCAGGCTGCACGCCAGGCCGAACACGAAGCTTTTGATTACGCCTTCAGTGACGTCATCGAGTTCCACCGCGCTCTGGGTCTGCCCCCAGAAGGATCCGGCGTCGATACCCATTTGCTGCACGGCGATCAACTGTGCGCCGTACAGGCCGATCACATTGAATATCGCGACCAACAGCGGCACGGCGATCACGCCGCCCAGAAAACGCGGCACGACGATGCGATGTACCGGATCGACCGCCATCATCTCCATGGCTGTCAGCTGATCGGTGGCGCGCATCAGACCGATTTCGGATGCCAGCGCGGTGCCCGCACGACCGGCAAACAACAGCGCCGTCATGACCGGCCCCAGCTCCTTCAGCAGCGCGAGTGCAATGCCAATACCGAGAACCTCCTCGGATCCGATCCGCTGCAACAGATCGAAGCCCTGCAAACCTAACACCATACCGACAAACAGGCCGGACAGCATGATGATGATCAGGGAACGCGCGCCGGCATTGTAGACCTGGTGGACAATGAGTCGCGGGCGCGCGAGCGCTGGAATGATGCCGGCGAGAATGCGGCCAAAAAATACGCCGATCGCGCCAATCTTCCGCAAAGCGGCGATCACTTGCCGGATTCCGAGTAATGGAAAGGCACGGGGCCATCGGCCAGCCCGCCGATGAACTGGCGCACGGTGGCGTCGCTGCTGCGGGTCATTTGTGCAGGCGTGCCTTCGGCCACCACCCTGCCACCCGACAGCAGATAGGTGTAATCGGCAATCTTCGCCAGTTCCTCGACATCGTGCGACACAATCAGACTGGTCACTCCGCCGCCAGCGTTGATTTCCTCGATCAAACGCAGGATGACTCCCATGGAAATGGGGTCGAGGCCGACAAATGGTTCGTCATAGATCAATAATTCCGGCTCGGTTGCGATGGCTCGCGCCAGCGCCACACGCCGCGCCATTCCTCCGGACAGCTCCGCAGGCATCAATTGCGCCGCCTCCCGCAAGCCCACCGACTGCAGTTTGCCTAACACGCGTTCCTTGATTTCACTCTCGCTGAGCTTCGAATGTTCCCGCAATGGAAACGCCACATTTTCAAAAACGTCAAGATCGGTCAGCAGCGCGCCGTTCTGGAACAGCATGCCCATGCGCTGCCGCAGCTGGTACAGCGGCTTGCGTTTCAGCGCCGCAGGGTCCTGGCCAAAAACGCGAATTTCACCGGATTCAGGATAGATCTGGCCGGTCAGCAGGCGCAACAGCGTGGTCTTGCCCGTGCCGCTCGGACCCATGATTGCGGTGATCTTGCCGCGCTGCGCCGACAGGCTCAGGCCCGCGAAAATCGGGCGTCCGCCGATCGCGTAATGCACATCGCGCACTGTCAGCAGTGCGTCCTCAGGCATGTTCATGGTAGCGGCAGCCGCAGCGTTGTTAGGCAGCCTGGCTCTCCATGTCCGCCGTGTAAGCGCCGGTCGCGGCCAGGCCATTGAGCCGGGCGCGTTTGCTGAGCTCGCGCTGGCCGGCTGCGAAATTGGCGGGCTTGCCACCCCAGGCCTTGAGCGCTGTGTCCTGCAGGGCGCGGCCATAGCTGAAGGTCAGCTTCCAGGGCAGCGGCTGGCGATTCATCAGCGACAGATGCAGCGTCGCGTCCGCGACGCTCTGGCCGCCTGACAGGAATGCAATGCCGGGCACGGCCGACGGCACCCAGCGGCGCAGGCAGCGTACGGTCGCAGCAGCAACCTGTTCCGGCGTGGCACGCGTGGCGCATTTCTTGCCCGAGATCACCATGTTAGGTTTAAGAACGATACCTTCGAGATGGACACGATGCGCGGCGAGCTGCTGGAAAACCTCGCACAGCACCTCATCGGTCACCTGCTCGCAGCGCTCGATCGTGTGGCCGCCATCCATCAGGACTTCCGGTTCGACAATCGGCACGATGTTTTGTTCCTGGCACAGCGCAGCGTAACGGGCCAGGGCGTGGGCATTCGCCTCGATCGCGAAGCGCGACGGGATGCCATCCGCGATGTCGATAACCGCGCGCCACTTGGCGAAGCGGGCGCCGAGCTTGTGGTATTCGACCAGCCGTTCGCGCAGCCCATCGAGGCCTTCGGTGATGGTTTCGTTCGGGAACCCGGCCAGCGGCTTCGCGCCCGCGTCCACCTTGATCCCGGGCACGATGCCGAGCTGGGTCAGGTGCTGCGCAAAAGGCACGCCGGCGGCGGTCTTCTGTCGCAGGGTTTCGTCGTAGAAGATGACGCCGCTGATGGTGCTGGCGATGCCAGGCGCGGTGAACAGCATTTCGCGGTAGTTGCGGCGATGCTCTTCCGTGGACTCGAGCTGGATATTGTCAAAACGCTTCTTGATGGTGCCGGAGCTCTCATCGGCGGCGAGTATGCCCCTGCCCCTGGCGACCATGGCGTTGGCGATCTGCTCGAGTTCACTGCGATTCATTACGGCAATCTCCTGGGATGTCCTGACCGGTAAGTAGCCATTAATTATAGCAAATATCCAAAATAGGACCAAAATGGTACCCAATGTTTTATAATCGCCGGCATGCTCCGGATTAGCCGCCTGACCGACTATGCAACGGTGCTCCTGGCCACACTGGCCTGCGAGCCTGAAACGCGCCATACGGCCACCAGCCTGGCGCTGCGCACCCGGCTGGGCGCCGCGACCGTCAGCAAGATCCTCAAGCAGTTGCACCGTTCCGGACTGGTGCTATCCAGCCGTGGCGTCCACGGTGGCTATCGACTCGCCAAGCCGGCCAGCGACATCAGCGCCGCGGCGATCCTCGATGCGCTCGAAGGCCCGCTTGCGTTAACAGACTGTGCGGCCGGATCGGGCCATTGCGAAATTGAAAGCTCCTGCCGCGTTGGTCGCTCATGGCAGAGGGTCAACCTGGCAATCCGGCGGTCGCTCTACGATGTTAGCCTCGCACAGCTGGCTGGCCTCGAACACGAAACGCAGCCGATCGAGCGCCTGCCGTTAGGCGTGCCCGCATGAGTGAGCCCAATGCCATCGACCAGGCGGTCGCACAGCCGTACCGGCACGGCTTCGTTACCGATATCGAATCCGACAGTCTGCCGCCGGGACTGGATCACGACGTGGTACGCGCCATTTCCCGCAAGAAAGGCGAACCGCAGTTCCTGACGGATTGGCGCCTCAAGGCCTTTGATCGCTGGCTCAAGATGCGCGAACCGAAGTGGGCGCGCGTGCATCATGTGCCGATCGACTACCAGGCCATTTCCTATTACTCGGCGCCCAAATCGAACAGCGACGGGCCAAAGAGCCTCGCCGACGTCGACCCCAAGCTGCTCGCGACCTACGAAAAGCTCGGCGTGCCGCTGCACGAACGCGCGCGACTCGCGGGCGTCGCCGTCGATGCCGTGTTTGACAGCGTCTCGGTGGCCACCACGTTCAAGGACCGCCTCGCCAAGGCCGGCGTGGTGTTTTGCCCTTTCTCGGAGGCAGTGCACTCGCATCCGGAACTGCTGGAGCGCTACCTCGGCTCGGTGGTACCGATCGGCGACAATTTTTTCGCGGCGCTGAATTCCGCGGTGTTCTCCGACGGGTCGTTTGTCTATATCCCGAAGGGCGTGCGCTGCCCGATGGAACTGTCGACTTATTTCCGCATCAACGCGGCGAAGACCGGACAATTTGAGCGCACCCTGATCATTGCCGACGCCGGCAGCCATGTCAGCTACCTGGAAGGCTGCACCGCGCCGATGCGCGATGAAAACCAGCTGCATGCCGCGGTAGTCGAATTGATCGCCGAGGACGATGCGCAGATCAAGTACTCGACGGTGCAGAACTGGTACCCGGGCGACGAGAACGGCGTTGGCGGCATCTACAACTTCGTCACCAAGCGCGGCGACTGCCGCGGCCGCAATTCGCGGATTTCCTGGACGCAGGTGGAAACCGGCTCAGCCATCACCTGGAAGTATCCGAGTTGCGTGCTGCGCGGTGAGAACTCGGTCGGTGAATTCTATTCCGTCGCCCTCGCCAATCACTACCAGCAGGCCGACACCGGCACCAAGATGATTCATATCGGTGCTAACACGCGCAGCACGATTGTCTCGAAGGGCATTTCGGCGGGCCACGGCCAGAACACGTATCGCGGCCTGGTGAAGATCCAGGCCAGCGCCACCGGCGCGCGCAACTTCACGCAATGCGACTCGCTGCTGATGGGCAACCAGTGCGGCGCGCACACTTTCCCGTATGTTGAAGTGAAGAACCCGGACGCGGTCGTCGAGCACGAAGCGAGCACCTCGCGCATCAGTGAAGAACAGCTGTTCTACTGCCTGCAGCGCGGCGTGGACCGCGAAGACGCGGTCAACATGATCGTCAATGGATTCTGCAAGAGTGTGTTCAAGGAACTGCCGATGGAATTTGCCGTCGAGGCGCAAAACCTGCTGGCGGTAAGTCTGGAAGGAGCCGTAGGCTGATGTTGTCGATCAAGGATCTGCACGCCACTGCTGGCGGCACCAAGGTACTGAACGGCCTGAATCTCGAGGTCCAGGCCGGCGAAGTGCATGCCATCATGGGACCTAACGGCTCGGGCAAGAGCACACTGTCCTATGTACTGGCTGGCCGGCCCGGCTACGAAGTCACGCGCGGCAGCGTGCAGTTTGAAGGCCAGGACTTGTTAGCCCTGGCGCCCGAGGCGCGGGCGCGCGCGGGGCTGTTTCTCGGCTTTCAGTATCCGGTCGAAATCCCGGGCGTCAACAACGCCTATCTGCTCAAGGCCGCGCTGAATGCCAAGCGCAAACAGCACGGTGAGCCGGAAGTGGACGCATTCGATTTCCTCACGCTGGTGCGCTCACGCATGCAGCTGATGCAGATGGATGAGGCCTTCCTGAGCCGCGGCGTCAACGAAGGCTTCAGCGGCGGCGAAAAAAAGCGCAATGAAATCCTGCAGATGCTGGTGCTGGAACCGAAACTGGCGCTGCTAGATGAAACCGATTCGGGTCTCGATATCGATGCGCTGAAAGTGGTCGCGCAGGGCATCGAGACGCTGCGCAGTGCGCAGCGTGCATTCGTGCTGATTACCCACTACCAGCGTCTGTTAGATCATGTCGCTCCGGATTTCGTGCACGTGCTGGCTCGCGGGCGTATCCTGCGGACCGGCGGGCGCGAGCTGGCCCTCGAGCTGGAAAAGCGCGGCTACGACTGGCTGACAGGCCAGGCAGCCTGAACAGCAGCGCGCCATGTTTGAGCAAATCCAAAAAGCGCTTGCCGAGCGGGTAACCGGGGACGCCGCCCTCGCCAGTTGGCGCGAGGCAAGTCTCGCCAGCGCACTCGCCCAGGGCCTGCCGGGCCCGCGCGACGAAGCCTGGCGCTACGCGCCTATTCGCGGCATGGAGCGCCTGAGCTGGGTGCCAGCTGCACCGTCCCTGCCTACCGGCGATTCGGCGAGCTTGCGGGAACTGTTGCCGCCGCCGTTGCCGGGCTTTGCGCGTCTGGTCGTTGTCAACGGCACAGTCGACGCCGCGCTCTCGAGCAGCGCGCCTGCCATGGCGTCGGCTGCGATCGTAGACGGCCTGCGCGGCCTGGATGCGGCCGCGAATGGCGATGCCGCAAGATCTCTTGCTAACAACAGCTTTGCGCTTCTGGGCCGGCTGCTGACCGATCATCCGGTGCAACTGGTTCTGGATGCCAGGACAGGTTCCCGTGTGCACCTGGTGTTTGTCACCACCGCTGCGGGGCGCGATGGCCCGTCACCCACGACACTGCGCATCACGGTCGCCGCTGGTTGCCGCGCCGAGATTGTCGAAGAGCACGTGGCCAGCAAGGGGGTCGCGGCATTCGCCAACCACGTGGTCGATACCGCAATTGACAGCGGCTCGGAGCTGCTCTGGACCCGTCTGTTAGTTTCCGCAGCCGACGCGCGTCACCTGGAAACTGTCAGGCTGCAACAGGCTGAGAACTCCAAAGCCAACCTGCTGCAGGTCGCGCCTGGCAACGCCGGATTGCGCAGCACCGTCGTCGCGACGCTGGATGGCGCCGGCGCGCAGCTGCAGTTCAACAGCGTCGCACTCGGCGACGGCAATCAGCAACTGGACCAGCATGTGCTCATTGACCATCGCGGCGTTGGCGTCAAGTCGATTGAAGTATTTCGCGGGCTGGCCGCCGGACGCGCGCGCGTTGCGTTCACCGGCCATAACCGCGTCATGCCGACCGCGCTCAACACCGACACTCGCCAGTCACTGCGCAGTCTGATCGCGGGTCGTGAGGCGGAGGTTGTCGCCAGGCCGCAGCTGGAAATCCTGACCGACGCGGTACAGGCGTCGCATGGCGCGACGGTGGGCACGCTGGATCCGCAAATGCTCTTCTACCTGCTGTCCCGCGGCCTGGAACCGACAGCCGCACAGAGCCTGCTCAAGTGGGCGTTCCTGCAGGATGTCCTCTCGCAGCTGCAGCCCGCCGAACTGCGAACCCGGCTCGAGGCTCTGTTGTTAGCCCGGCTGGGAGACCCCCTGCTGACGGAGCTCGCCCCATGAATGCCGCGGCAGACAGGACGGATCGCTACAACCTCGCGGACGTGCGCGCGCAGTTTCCGATCCTCGCAATGCGCGTCAACGGCAAGCGGCTTGCATATCTGGACAGCGGCGCCTCCGCGCAACGGCCCCTGGCCGTATTGCAGGCCGTGGACCATTACGAGCGCACCAGCCACGCCAACGTCCACCGCGGCGTGCATGCGCTGAGCCAGCAAGCCACCGAAATGATGGAAGCTGCGCGCGAACGCGCCCGGCAGTTCGTCAACGCGCGCAACACCCGTGAAATCATCTTCACGCGCGGCACCACCGAATCCATCAACCTGGTTGCTAACAGCTGGGGCAACGCCAACCTCAGAAGCGGCGATGAGATACTGATCACGACGCTGGAACATCATTCCAACATCGTGCCGTGGCAGATGCTGTGCGAGCGCACGGGAGCCATCCTCAGGGTGGCGCCGATCACGCCGGCGGGCGAACTGCCGCTCGACAGTTTCCGCGCGCTGCTGGCCCCCCGGACCCGGCTCGCCGCTTTCACGCATGTCTCGAACGCGTTAGGCACCGTGCTGCCGGTACGCGAGCTGTGTGCGCTGGCGCATGACGCCGGCGCCCTGTGCCTGGTCGATGGCGCGCAGGCGGCGCCGCACCAGGTCATCGACGTACAGAACCTGGGTTGCGACTTTTATGCATTTTCCGGCCACAAGATGTACGGGCCGACCGGCATCGGGCTATTGTGGGGCCGGGAACAACTGCTCGAGACCATGCCCCCATGGCAGGGCGGCGGCGAGATGATTCGCACCGTCAGTTTTGCGCGCAGCACCTATGCGGACCTGCCGGCCAAATTTGAGGCCGGCACGCCTAACATTTCAGGCGCGATCGGGCTGGGCGCCGCCATGGATTTCCTGGCAACGCTCGGCCTGCCGGCCCTCGCGGCCTACGAACACGGCCTGCTCACCCGCGCGACGCGCGCCCTGGCCGCGGTTCCGGGGCTGACGATCGTTGGCACAGCGGCGCACAAGGCCGGCGTCATTTCCTTCACGCTGCACAACATTCATCCACACGACCTCGGCACGATTCTGGACGCCGAGGGCGTCGCGATCCGCACCGGACATCATTGCGCGATGCCGCTGATGGACTTCCTGGGCCTGCCAGCGACCGCCCGTGCCAGCCTGGGCTGCTACAGCGGTGACGATGACATCGAGCAGTTGTTAGGGGCGCTGCAGCGTGCGCGCGAGGTATTCGGCTGATGGACCTCAAGGAACTGTATCGGGACGTAATTCTCGATCACAACCGCCAACCCAGGAACTTTGGACGCCTGGATCCTGCGGACGCGGCTGCCGACGGTCATAACCCGCTGTGCGGCGACCGCCTGCACATCACGGTTCGCAAAGATGCGGCGCGGCTCAATGACCTGCGCTTCGACGGCCAGGGCTGCGCGATTTCGGTCGCGTCCGCATCGCTGATGAGCGAGGCCGTCAAGGGCAAGGCGCTCGATGAGGTTGACGCGTTATATCGCGACATCCATCGGCTGCTCACCGAGCACGACTACCAGCCGACCCGCGACCTCGGCAAGCTCGCGGCCTTGTCAGGCGTGCGCGAATTCCCGGCGCGCGTGAAGTGCGCTTCGTTGTGCTGGCACACGCTGCACGCCGCGCTGTCCAGCAGTCCCGCTACTGTTTCCACGGAATGAGTCATGCGCACCTCCGATAACGAGCCATTCACCATGCAGCGCGAGGCCAGGGCCGTCATCGTGCCGGCGGGCGTGGAAGTCAACCTGAAGGCGGGCCAGTCGGGTTACATCACCCAGTCGTTAGGCGGCAGTTTCACCCTGTACATCGAAGGCAACCTGTTTCGTCTCGCCGGCGAAGACGCGGACGCCATTGGCAAGGAGGTCGTCAAGCCGCCCGAACTCCCGCCTGATGCGACGGAAGAAGATGTACGAAAGCTTGCCTGGGAGCAGATGAAGAGCTGCTACGACCCTGAAATCCCGATCAACATCGTCGAACTCGGCCTGGTCTACAGTTGCGATGTCGCGGCTAACAAGGACGGCAAGCGTGACATCGATGTCAAGATGACGCTGACGGCACCAGGCTGCGGCATGGGCGATGTGCTGGTGCAGGACGTGCAGGAGAAACTGCAGATCATTCCGACGGTAGCCAAGGTTGCCGTGGAACTGGTGTTCGACCCGCCCTGGAATCAGTCCATGATGAGTGAAGCGGCGCGCCTGCAGACCGGCATGATGTAGTGGCGCGCGGTGAAGCAACTCGCCCTTGCACGTCATGGCCATGCCGCGCCTTTCGAATCTGAGGCGACCGACCACGCGCGCCCGCTGTCACGGCGGGGCTGGATCGAGGTTACGGCTGTCGCCCACCGCCTGCTGCGGCATTCCTGGCAACCGCAGCTGATTGTCACCAGCTCGGCGGTCCGCACCCAGGAGACAGCGCGCTGCCTGGCGCAGGCATTCAATCTTGGAGAAGCGGCGATCGCCGTGGATCCGCGGCTCTATCAGGCTGACGTCGCCGGCTGGCTGCGGGTCGCCCGGGAACTTCCGCCCGCAGCTGACAAAGTCATGCTGCTCGGGCACAACCCCGGCGTCAGTAATTTTGCGCATTGGCTGCTGCCCGACCAGCTTGTGGCTGGCTTTGCGCCAGGCACCATTGTTACGTTAGATCTGGAAATTGCCGAGTGGCGCGAGCTGGCGCCTGGCTTTGTGCTCACCCAACACCGCGAAGCGGCGCGCGAACATCCGCGCGGCTAACACTCGGGAACGTTGACCGCGAGACCGCCCTGGGACGTTTCCTTGTAACGGGTCAGCATGTCCTCGCCCGTCTGCCGCATGGTCGTGATGACCTGGTCGAGCGTCACCTTGTGGGAACCGTCACCGCGCAGCGCCAGGCGCGCGGCGTTGATCGCTTTGACAGACCCCATGGCGTTGCGCTCGATGCACGGGATCTGCACCAACCCGCCCACCGGATCGCAGGTCAGGCCCAGATTGTGTTCCATGCCAATTTCCGCGGCATTCTCGATCTGTTCGCTGGTGCCGTTCAGCGCCGCGACCAGCCCGCCAGCCGCCATCGAGCAGGCCACGCCTACCTCGCCCTGGCAGCCCATCTCGGCGCCCGACAACGACGCCCGGCTCTTGTAAAGCATGCCGATCGCGCCCGCGACTAACAAAAAGCGCCGGATGCCGGCGTCGCTCGCGCCCGGCTCAAAGCGGCGGTAGTAATGCAGCACCGCCGGGACAATACCTGCCGCGCCATTGGTCGGCGCAGTGACCACGCGTCCGCCTGCGGCGTTTTCCTCGTTGACCGCCAGCGCCCAGGCATTGGTCCAGTCCATGGCCTCGAGCGGGCGCGAGCCAGTGCTTTCCAGCAGCTGCCGGTGCAGACGCGGCGCCCTGCGACGTACCTTCAAACCGCCCGGCAGGATCCCCTGTTGCCGAAAGCCCCGCTCCACCGTCGCCTGCATCACCGCCCAGATCGCATCGAGCCGCGCGTCCACCGCCGCGCGATCGGCATTGGCCAGTTCATTGGCCATGACGAGTTCGTGTATTTCAAGACCATGCTCACGGCTCAAAGCTAACAGCTGGTCGCCGGTTTCGAAGTGCCATGGCACGGGTCGCGACAGCGACGCCGCTTGCGCAGGCTGGCCCGGACCCTGCACGACAAAACCTCCGCCCACCGAAAAGTATTCCGCCTCTAGCAACAACTGCGCGCCGGAATCAAAGGCGGAAAAGCGCATGCCGTTGGTGTGGAAGTCGAGCCGCTCCTCGCGCAGGAACAGCAGCTGCATCGGCTCGTCAAAATGGACGGTCTGTTCACCTAACAATGACAGCTGCTGACTGGTCCTGACGGCCGCGAGCCTGGACTCGCAGCTGTCCGGATCGATGCTTTCCGGATCGGCACCTTCCAGGCCGAGAATGATCGCACGGTCGGTGCCGTGACCCCGGCCGGTGAGAGCCAGTGAGCCGTACAACCGGGTCACCACTGCGTGGGTCTGCGGCAGCAGGCCCGCCTCGCGCAAGCGGATGGCAAAGGCACGCGCGGCCCGCATCGGGCCCATCGTGTGGGAGCTGGACGGCCCGATGCCGATCTTGAAGATATCGAAGACGCTGAGGGAGTTCACGCGCCGCGGAGTATACGCGGCGCGTGACCCATCGGCCTACTTGAAATTGGCCTCCCGGACCGCACTATTCCATAGTCGCCTGAGCACCGCTGAACGAGATTCAAACCATGCGCGCAGTCACCGAGCAGGACTTCGAAACCACGGTCCTGACAGCTTCGAAAACCAGGCCGGTTTTGGTCGATTTCTGGGCGCCCTGGTGCGGGCCCTGCCGCATGCTGAGTCCCATTCTCGAACAGCTGGCCGGTGAACTCGGCGCACAAGTGGACATCGTCAAACTGAACACTGACGAGCAACCAGGACTCGCGCAGACCTTCCAGATACGCAGCATCCCTGCGGTCAAGCTGTTTCATCACGGCAAGGTAGTCGCCGAATTTGTCGGCGTCCAGCCGGTTGCCCGCATACGTGAGTTGTTAGCTCCGTACCTCGCGCCGGCCGCACGTGATCCGGTGGCCGTTGCCAGCGCGCTGCTCGAAGCAGGTGATGCACTCGCCGCCACACAGATTCTCGACCAGCTGCCAGCCAACCGGCAGGTCAGCGATCAGGTCCGGATGCTGTATGCGCGAGCCCATTTTGTCGCGCTGGCCCACACGGACAGCACGGGCTCGCCGGACATGGAAGTGCGGGTCGCAGCCGCGCGCGCCCTGCTGGCCGGCGATCACGCTACAGCCATACAGGTTTTGTTAGCACACATGGCCTCCCATGGACGCTTCGCGCGCGCCGAGGGCCGCACCGACCTGTTGCGGGTCTTTGAACTGGTGCCACCCGACCATCCGGATGTCGCAGCCGCGCGCCGCCGCCTGGCGGCGCTGCTCAACTAGGGCCTAATCGGCTGCGGCAGCGGCGCGCAGTCGCTCGGCCTCGCGATGGCCCAGATAGCTGTCGATCGCGCGATGCGCTACGTACAACAGCGGGATCAGTACGATCGCTGCCAGCATCTTGTAGATGTAGTTGACGG
>JANNVI010000062.1:0-77832 GCA_031414335.1 Gammaproteobacteria bacterium
GAAGCCCGCAACGTCGGCACCGTGGTATCGGTCACGGACGGCATCTGCCGCATCCATGGCCTGGCCGACGTCCGCTACGGTGAAATGATCGAGTTCCCGGGCGGCGTGTTCGGCCTGGCGCTGAACCTGGAGCAGGACTCAGTCGGTTCCGTGGTGCTGGGCGAGTACAAGGGCATCAAGGAAGGCGACAGCGTCAAGACGACAGGCCGAATCCTGGAAGTCCCGGTCGGACCCGAGCTGTTAGGCCGCGTGGTCGATGCGCTCGGCCGCCCGATCGACGGCAAGGGCCCGATCAAGGCGACCCGCACCGCGCCGATCGAGCGCGTGGCGCCGGGCGTCATCTATCGCAAGTCCGTATCGCAGCCGGTGCAGACCGGCTACAAGGCCATCGACGCGATGGTCCCGATCGGCCGCGGCCAGCGCGAGCTGATCATCGGCGACCGCCAGACCGGCAAGACCGCGATGGCGATCGACACCATCATCAACCAGAAGTCCTCGGGCATTAAGTGCGTGTACGTCGCCATCGGCCAGAAGCAGTCGTCGATTGCCAACGTGGTGCGCAAGCTCGAAGAACATGGCGCGATGAAGCACACCATCATCGTCGCCGCTTCCGCGTCCGTGCCGGCCGCCATGCAGTACCTGTCGGCGTACTCGGGCGTGACCATGGGCGAGTACTTCATGGACAACGGCCAAGACGCGCTGATCATTTACGACGACTTGTCGAAGCAGGCGGTCGCGTATCGCCAGATCTCGCTGCTGCTGCGCCGTCCTCCGGGCCGCGAAGCCTTCCCCGGCGACGTGTTCTATCTGCACAGCCGCCTGCTCGAACGCAGTGCGCGCGTCAACGAAGAGTATGTCGAGATGGCGACCAAGGGCGCCGTCAAGGGCAAGACTGGTTCGCTGACGGGTTTGCCGATCATCGAAACGCAGGCCGGCGACGTCACCGCGTTCGTGCCGACCAACGTGATCTCGATCACCGATGGCCAGATCTTCCTCGAGACCGACCTGTTCAATTCAGGCATCCGTCCCGCGATGAACGCCGGCATCTCCGTGTCGCGGGTCGGTGGCGCCGCGCAGACCGACATCATCAAGAAGCTCGGCGGTGGTATCCGCCTGGCGCTGGCCCAGTACCGCGAACTCGCGGCGTTCTCGCAGTTTGCGTCCGACCTCGACGAGGCGACCCGCAAGCAGCTCGAGCGCGGCCAGCGCACCACCGAAGTGATGAAGCAGAAGCAATACGCGCCGATGTCGGTTGCGGAAATGGCGCTGTCGATCTACGCGGTCAACAACGGCTACATGGACAAGGTCGACATCAAGAAGGTCGTTGATTTTGAAGCAGCGCTGCAGTCGTTTGCGAAGTCGAACTACAAGCAGCAGCTGGACGATCTCAACGGGAAGCCGACGCTCAAGGACCACGAGGCTTCCTTGAAGAAGATTTGCGAAGACTTTTTGAGTACGGGAACGTATTAAGAGATGTTGTTCGCAGAGATCAAGACGGGCGAAAGCGGGCCTAGCGCACGAGGGCGCGCGACGTCGCTCTCCGTTACTCGCTTTGGTCGCGCACCCTCGTGCGCTCTCCCGCTTGCGCCCTTCGCGGGAGCTGCGACCGTGCACCCTGAAATGGTTTCCGATCACAAAGACTCGCCACTCTTCAACCTGGCCGCCGGCCCTGCGCGCAACTTCGACGTTACGATCTGTCCGACGGGGTCGGGAGAGTCGGCGTTCGATGTGACGCTGGCCCATGGTTCGAATTTGTTAGCTGCCGGGCATTCTCAAAATGCTGGCGCTTCTTTGAGCACGCTGGGGAGCATTCGACCCGGCCGGCCCAAAGCGAGTAACGGGGAGCGACGGCCGGCCGGGCCGAATGGTAGACCGGCGTGCTCATCGGAATTCAAGGACTGATCGCATGCCCGGCACAAAAGAAATACGCACCAAGATCGCCAGCGTCAAATCGACGCAGAAGATCACGAAGGCGATGGAAATGGTCGCCGCCTCGAAGATGCGCCGCGCCCAGGACCGCATGCGACTGGCGCGCCCGTACGCCGAGAAGATCCGCGCCGTGATCGGCCACCTCAACGAAGCGAATCCCGACTACAAGCATCCGTTCCTGCAGGAACGCGTGCCGAAGTCGGTCGGCCTCATCGTGATCTCGTCGGACCGCGGCCTGTGCGGCGCGCTCAACACCAACGTGTTCAAGAGCGCGCTGTTGCTGATGAAGGACTGGCAGGCGAAAAACGCCACCATCCAGCTGTGCCTGATGGGCAACAAGGCCGTGGCCTTTTTCCGCCGCCTGGGCGTGCCGATCCTGGGCAGCGTCGGCGGGCTCGGCGACAAGCCGCACATGAAGGATTTGTTAGGCGCGGTGAAGGTCATGCTCGATGCCTACCGCGAGGGCCGGATCGACCGCCTGTTCGTGGTCAACTCGCAGTTCGTGAACACCATGACGCAGACGCCGACGGTGACGCAGCTGCTGCCGGTGGAAACGCTGGACGCGGGCGAGCTGCAGGAAAACTGGGACTACATCTACGAGCCCGGCGCGTCCGAGATGCTCGACGGTGTGTTGATGCGTTATATCGAGTCGCAGGTGTATCGCGGCTCGGTCGAGAGCGTGGCCTGCGAAATGGCGGCGCGCATGGTGGCGATGAAAGCGGCGTCGGATAACGCCGGCAACCTGATTGGCGATCTGCAGCTCGTCTACAACAAGGCGCGCCAGGCGGCGATCACGAAGGAATTGGCGGAAATCGTCGGCGGCGCTGCCGCCGTCTAGGGATTTATCAGGAACAAGACTATGGCAACCGGCAAAATTACCCAGATCATCGGCGCAGTCATCGACGTGGAATTCCCGCGCGAAGCGATCCCGAGCATTTACGAAGCGCTCAAGCTCAAGGACGTGGACCTGACCCTCGAAGTCCAGCAGCAGCTGGGCGACGGCGTGGTCCGCACCATCGCGATGGGCGCCTCGGAAGGCTTGCGCCGCGGCCTCGCGGTCGAGACCACGGGCAAGCCGATCAGCGTGCCGGTGGGCGCGGCGACGCTGGGCCGCATCATGGACGTGTTAGGTGTGCCGCAGGACAATCGCGGCCCGGTCGCGGCCAAGGAACACATGTCGATCCATCGCCCGGCGCCGTCGTATGACGAGCAGGCCGGCGGCCAGGACCTGCTGGTCACCGGCATCAAGGTCATCGACCTGCTGTGCCCGTTCGCCAAGGGCGGCAAGGTCGGCCTGTTCGGCGGCGCGGGCGTCGGCAAGACCGTCAACATGCTGGAGCTCATCAACAACATCGCCAAGCAGTACTCGGGTCTGTCCGTGTTCGCGGGCGTCGGTGAGCGCACCCGCGAAGGCAACGACTTCTATCACGAGATGATCGAGTCGGGCGTTATCGACAAGGACCATCTTGAAAACTCCAAGGTCGCGATGGTCTACGGCCAGATGAACGAGCCGCCCGGCAACCGCCTGCGCGTCGCGCTCACCGGCCTGACGATGGCCGAATATTTCCGCGATGAAAAGCAGGCCAACGGCAAGGGCCGCGACGTGCTGTTCTTCGTCGACAACATTTACCGTTACACGCTTGCTGGTACCGAAGTGTCGGCTTTGTTAGGCCGCATGCCGTCGGCGGTGGGTTACCAGCCGACGCTGGCCGAAGAAATGGGCGTGCTGCAGGAGCGCATCACCTCGACCAAGACCGGCTCCATCACGTCGATCCAGGCCGTGTACGTCCCGGCAGACGACCTGACCGACCCGTCACCCGCGACCACGTTCGCGCATCTGGACGCGACTGTCGTGCTGTCACGTCAGATCGCCTCGCTGGGCATTTACCCGGCGGTCGATCCGCTCGATTCCACCAGCCGCCAGCTCGATCCGCTGGTGGTCGGCGAAGAACACTACAACACGGCGCGCGCCGTGCAGGCCGTGCTGCAGCGCTACAAGGAACTGCAGGACATCATCGCGATCCTCGGCATGGATGAGCTGTCGGAAGAAGACAAGCGCACCGTGTACCGCGCCCGCAAGATCCAGCGCTTCCTGTCGCAGCCGTTCAACGTCGCCAAGGTGTTCACCGGCCAGGACGGCAAGATCGTCGCGCTCAAGGACACGATCCGCGGCTTCAAGGGCATTCTCGAAGGCGACTACGACCACCTGCCCGAGCAGGCGTTCTACATGGTCGGCACGATCGAAGAAGTGGCCGAAAAAGCCAAGACGTTGAATTAAGACAGAGCTACTAACACATGGCCGAAGCTAACAAGCACACCATCCACGTCGACATCGTCAGCGCCGAGGGAGAAATCTTCTCCGGCGCCGCCACGATGGTGTTCGCGCCCGGTTCGCAGGGCGAGCTCGGCATCGCGCCGCGCCATGCGCCACTGCTGACGCTGCTCAAGGCCGGCGAAGTGCGCGTGCAGCTGCCCGAAGGCGGGGAGCAGAGCTTCTATGTCGGCGGCGGCGCGCTCGAAGTGCAGCCGAAAAAGGTCACCGTGCTGGCCGACACCGCGGCACGCGCCAAGGACCTCGACGAAGCCAAGGCCCAGGAAGCCAAGCTGCGCGCGGAAGAAGCGCTCAAGGGCAATATCGACAAGGTCGAACAGGCCGAGGCGCTCGCGGAGCTTGTCAGGGCGGTTGCTCAGCTCAAAATGCTCGAGAAGCTGCGCAAGCTCAAGGGCTGACGATTGCTGGCACCGCTTGTCAGTTGAGGCCGAGCTGATCGAACAAAAACGCCGTGATATCGGCGCTGAGCGCCACGGTTTCGTCGAGCGAACTGCCGTGACCATGTCCCGACTTCGACGAAGTCCGCAGGAACACCGGACGCTTCGTGCCGCTCGCCTGCAGTGCCGCGGCAAATTTTCGTGAATTCAGCGGATTGACGCGCCCGTCATTGTCGCCGGCGCTGAGAAAAATTGCCGGGTACTGCTGCCCGGCCTTCACATGATGCAGCGGTGAATAAGCGAACAAGGCGCGGAATTGCGCCGCGTTTTTGACCGAGCCGAATTCCTGTGTGTTGAACACGCCGTTAGAATCGAGCTCGTATCGCAACATGTCGTAGATGCCGACCTCGGCGACCACGGCGCGCGCCAGCGAGGGATGCTGGGTCAGCACGGCGCCCATCAGCAATCCGCCATTGGATCCTCCCTGCAGCGCCAGACGATCAGTCCGCGTGTATTTCGCGGCTACAAGGTAGCTTGCGGCTGCGGAAAAATCGTCGAACACATTTTGCTTGCGCGTCAGCATGCCTTCGCGGTGCCAGCGTTCGCCGTATTCCGAACCACCGCGGATGTTAGCAACCGCCAGGGCGCCGCCGCCCTTGAGAAACAGGTACCAGGCCGAACTGACAAAGGCCGGTGTCATGCTGATGCCATAGCCGCCATAGCCATACAGCAGCAGCGGCGAGGATCCATCCGCGACGAATCCCTTGCGCGCGATGACTGAAATAGGCACCCGCGTTCCGTCCTTGGAGCGCGCAAACACCCGCCGGACCTCAAAACCGGAAAGATCCATCGGCGAACGCATCTGCAGCGGCGTCTCGACGCTGCGGCCGGTGCTCGCCTGCCACAGCAGGCTGCGCGACGGCTGCAGGTAACTGCGCACGCGATACAGGAGATCGCCGCCCGGCATGGCCTCCAGCGATGTCGATGCCGAGACCGGGGGAGTCTCGAGCACCGCAGGTGATTCGCCGTTAAAACCGAAACTCCTGATCACGGTGGGGCCGCCGTCGATCGCTGTTACGAAGATGCGCTGACCGCTCAGTACGATCGCGCGATTGTTAGCTTCGGTAACCAGTGCCTGCGCACCCTCGGCGACGAGGGTGACCGCGGCCTCCCGGTAGGGCGGCCGCAGCTTGACCAGCTTGCCGTTAGGCGCATCCTTGACCGAGATGCCGAAGACGGTGCCGTCGCTCGCAAGCGCAGCGGATTTTATTTTCGCGGCGTAATCCGCGATGCGTTTTGCGCCGGTCCTGGACAACAGGAAATGCTGCCACTCGCCGCCGTCGCCGAGCTGTACCGACGCGAGTACGGAAGAATAGCCGTAGCGGTTGTCGAGGAAGATCTCCGCGGTACGGGGCAGCCCGTCCTGTGTTGCCAGCACCAGCTGATCGTTCGAGCTGTCGCTGCCGAGCTCGTGGTAATAGGCCTGCTGGTTGAAATGACGATCCGCTTCCGGCGCCTGTTCGCCGGGATAGCGCGTGTACCAGAAGCCATCCGACGTCGCGTTCCAGGCAACGCTGCCCCCGGCGGTTGGGTACTGGACATGAGCGATCGGTGTGCCGATTTTACGGCCGGTATCGACGTCGTAGACATGCAAGGTTCCATCCTCGCTGCCGTTTAACGACAAGCTAACAGCCACGCGTTTGCCGTCCGGCGACGGCTCAAACCAGTCGATGGCAACGCTGCCGTCGGCGGCGAGCTGATTGGGATCCAGGATGACTTTGCGACTGCCCGCGTCGCCCGTCAGTGCCAGCGTCACCAATTGCGGCTGCTGCGCGCCCGGATTGAAAGTAAACGCAAATAACTTCCCGCCTGCCTGCCGGATGGACGATTCATAGGTCGCGGTCGCTTTTTCGATTCGCAGCAGCTCCGCTGCAATGGCGGCGCGGCCGGCAAGGCCAGCGAGGTACTTCTGCGTCCGGGCATTCTGGCCGGCGACCCACTCCTTGACGTCCGGCGCGTTGCCGTCTTCGAGCCAGCGATAAGGATCGCTGACCACGACGCCGTGATAGGTGTCGCGTGCCACGGGATGCTCTGCGGCGGCGGCGAGCGTGCCCGCCAATGCGAGGACATAAAGGCCAGATAACATTCTATTCATGACTGTTGTTCAGGTCGTGCGTACCAGCGGGACAGTCTCCTGTACCCAGTTATCCGACGTCCGCCGCGCCGGACAGGGAATCGTGATCGCGTAGTCGCCGAGCCGCGCGTTGAGCGCCTTGACGTTGATCTTCCAGCCTGCCGCATCCCATTTCCTGAGCCATTCCCGATAGTGCGCGATCGCGGTGTCGCCCGGGACCAGCACCTCTTTCGTGTTGCTGTCGGGCGTGCGCACCGGATTCAGGTTCTCGACCACCGCCATGTCTTCCTTGACGACCCGCAGCGTGACGTCCTCCATGCGCTTTTCATGTTCGTCGCCTAACAACCAGTTGCGCATGCTGACAAGGTACAGGCGCGTGTGCGATTCATCGACCGGCGCCTCGAACAGGTACTGGTGAAATGCGTTGGTGGCGGTCAGGTCGATGTAAGTGACAAGCTGGTTCGGACCCTGATGCCAGGAACCGGCGGCGCCGAGGCGCGGACCCTGGCGCACGCTCGCCAGCGCAGTGTCTTCGTTCTTGGTGCCGCCGAACTTGATGTAGTGCTTGCTGCCCCAGGGAATTTCCTCCATCGGCAGCGGCGTGCGCTGCTGCTCCGGTGACAGCGAAGGCTGTCCCTGTGCGGTGTGCACGAACTCGTTATGTATCGGGTCGAGCCCGTTCTCCATCGAGCGTTCGTAGTACGCATTGAGATCAAACACGAACGTCTGTGCACGCCATTGCGGCGTACCGAATTCCTGGATGTCGTACAGCGGCGGCCGTTCAACTTCAGGTAGATCGCCGAGAAAGGCAAACACGATCCCGTATTTTTCCTGCACCGGATAGCTGTCGACTTTCGCGCGCGCCGGCAGTTTCGCATCCGCGCCCAGCGATGGGATCTTGGTGCAGCGGCCATCGCCGCCGTATTCCCAGCCGTGATAGGGGCAGGCGACCGAGTCACCCTTGACCTTGCCGAGCCCCAGCGCGCCGCCGCGATGTACGCAGGTGTCGGACAGCACATGCGCCTTGCCTGCAGAGTCGCGGAATGTCACGAAGGGCAGGCACAAGACTTTGACGCGCAGCGGCTTGGCCGCGGTGACGTCGGAAGCCAGGGCAATGGGGTACCAGAAATTGATGTACATGCCTATTTTCCCGACCGTGAGGTTGCGTCAATAAATGCGTCGATGTCGCGCTTCATCTGTTGGCGCGAGTCTTTTTCCAGGTACATCATGTGGCCGGCCATGTAGTACTTCATGTCGATGCGCTTCTGCACCTCGGCCGGCGCGCTGAGATGCGACAGCATGTATTCCGCACCAAAAAACGGCGTCGCGAGATCCATCATGCCGTTCAGCACCAGCACGCGCAGTGACGGGTTGAGCACCAGCGCAGCACCGAGATCGGGGTTGGTGTTGACCGACGGCTGGGTCCCGTTAGGTCGCTTGTGCGTCATCTTCCACTTCTCGCCGATGGCGTAATGCGTGCCCCAATACGTTTTGTCTAGGCCGAATTTCAGCTCGCCGTGGTAGTAGTCGAGGAATGTTGCCGTGAACGCGCCGGTGATGCTGCTGGCCTGCGGATCGTAGGCCGCATCGCGCGCCAGCGGATCGGGCGTCAGGCCGAGGAAACGCGTGTCGAGGCGTCCGACGGTCATGCCGGCAGTGCGCTTGAATTCCTGCGTAAACATGCCGACATGCACGCGCAGCTTCGCGGCCTTGATGTAGTCGACGGAGAGTCCGGTATATTCATGCAATTTGTTAGCTACTGCGTCGAACTCCGTGGCCGGGATCGCATCGCCCTTCATCAGCGTGGCGGTAAACGGGCCCATGGCGAACGCGCGCACTTCCTGCAGCAGCGGCTGTAGTTCGCGCGCCGGGCCGGGCAGCAGCTTGTGGTACCAGGCGGTGACGGTATACGTCGGCAGTTCGAGCGCATACGGTCGATCGGCATCGGTATCATCCAGCGCGCCGATGTCGGTCGCGACCGAAACCAGGATGACGCCGTTGAACATCATGTTGCGCTTGCTCTGCAACTGCTCGACGATGGCAGCGCCGCGCGTGGTGCCGTAGCTCTCGCCTAACAAATACTTGGGCGAATTCCAGCGCTGGTTGCCGGAGACATACTGCGCGATGAAGCGCACGAAGGAATCGATGTCCGGATCGACACCGAAAAAATCGTCGTCCTTGCTGTCGCCGGCGGCATGGCTGAGGCCAGTGCCCACCGGGTCGATCAGCACCAGGTCCGATTTGTCGATGAGACCGAAGGCGTTGTCGACCAGTTTGTAGGGCGCGGGCGGGGTCGGCGCGGCGTCGACAACTTCAACCCGTCTCGGTCCAAGAATGCCGACGTGCAGCCACATCGACGATGAACCCGGGCCGCCATTGAATGCGAACGTGATCGGGCGCGGCACGCCTTTCGGATTGGCGCGCACATAGGCAACGTAGCCCATGCTGGCGATCGGTTTGTCCTCATCGTTGCGCACGATCAGCGTGCCCGCGGTCGCGGTGTAGTCGATCGTGGCGCCGCCGACCGTGATGCGATGCTGTGTGACCGATTGCTCGGCCTTGGCTTCGACCTTTTCGGCCGGTTTATCCGCGGGCTTGATGTCTTCGGCCGCGGCGCCCGCTGCGAACAGCACCGCGCACAAGGTCGCGGCGGCCCGATATTTCTTGTTTGACACGCTCAGGTCCTCGCTATGACTAGAACACAGTATAGCTGCGATCAGGGCAGACTGTGACCCATCGCGCCGGCTTTCCCGGCGTCGGTCATTGCGCGGTGACCATAGCTGACCACTCTTGTTAGCATCCAACGGCCCCTGGCCTGACGCCAGATCATCAGAAACCTGGCAACGCCCTCGCACTTGCCGGTTTGAATCTCGCAAAAACGATGCTCGCCCTCTTCGATCGCGCCATAACCTTTGATTGGATAGACGCTGAACGTTTCCGGCAGGAGTTCGCGCCGCACTTTGCCGCAAATAAATTTGCGCGTGTTAGCTACGACGGTCTTGAGATCAAAGCTCGCCCCGCCGTCATCATGATAGAACTCGACGGTCGGTGAAAAGAACTTCGCGAAAACCTTCATGTTGCAGGTGTTATAGGCATCAAAGACCTGTGTATCCAGCTCGCGCACCATGCTGGTAAGTGCCGTCGCTGGTTCCGCGGCCTGCGTTCCTGCAGCGCGCGCAGCGACGAGGCCGAGAAGTGTCACGAGCGAAAGCCGCCGGAATTTGCCAAGACGAGTGGTTTTCATTGTCAGGAGTCCGCGCGCAGTTCCTGCTGTGCCTGGCGATTCGCCGGCGTATCCAGATCGCATTGCACGCGCATCCAGGATGGATTGACGCCAATGCGATCGGCGCCGGGCTCCGTCCAGGCATAGGTGAGCGTGGGACCCGATTCATCGCGCTCCTGGATCACCACGACCAGCGTTTCGCGATACATACTGAAAGACCAGTTGTTGCGTAGTGTCAGCACCATCGGCCGTCCGTCCGGATGATCGAAGAAAAACGTCCCGCCCTGATCGTGCAGCACGATGTACTTGTCGGTGTACATCATGGGTTTGCCGGGCTGCTTGGGAAAATCGATCATGCAGGCAAACAGCCGCGCGCGCTCCAGCACCAGCTCTTCGCTGCCCGCCTCGGTCCAGCGCAGGCCGCGTTCATCGATGCGCAGCCGCCGCGCCGCGCCCGTGCACTCATCGCTGCTGGCGACGCCGACAAATCCATCCACGTCCCGCTGCAGGCGCAAGTCGCAAGCAGGATCGGCCAGTGGTTTTCCGCCGGCGACAGCCTTGTATGCAAGGGCCTGCAACATCTTGCGGGAAGTATCCACACCTAACACGTAGAAGCGCGCATCGCGCGCCGCGCGCGGGTCATTGCCGGCATAGGCGGTGATCGCCAGCGCATCATTGCCCAACCCTGACGCAGTCGCCGGTTGCACCGCGACATGCAATCGTGGGTGCGCACCTGTAGCGCGATCACGGCGGCCACCGGCCGCGTCGAATTCAAGTTGCTCGCGGTTGTCGAATTCCCCCTGCCACAGCGCAAGCAAAAAATTGCGTTCGTAGTCCAAAGTGCCCATCTTTGTCGTTGATAGCGGCGGTATCACCGGGCCGGCGTTGGGAAATCGTTGTGGGTACGCGACGTTTACCAGTGCAAATTGCCCAATCAGTAACGCCAGCCAGAAAATACTATGCTCTTTTGACATGGTTCGATTTCCGTTTTCGGCCCCTCGTCTAGTGTACCGCCGTCTTAATCCTAAGGTTCAATTGCAAATAAGGGGGAATTGCGGTGATGCCTAACAGTGCAGTTGGTCACGGCGGCTGATGCATATAGCCGCTGCGCACATGCCTCGGCGGTGTATATTACAATCAGAGTATGTGGCCCCCATCAGTCCGATTAGCCGGCAGTCATGCAACGCTGGAACCGTTGACACTCGCGCATGCGCCCGCGCTCGCGGACGCGACGCGTGACGGTGAACTGTGGCGGCTCTGGTATACGCGCATTCCGGCGCCGGAGCAGATGGCCACGGAAATCGCACGGCGGCTCGAGCTGCGCGAGCGCGGCTCGATGCTGCCGTTCGCAGTACTGGATGCCGCCGGCGTGCCGGCCGGCATGACGTCCTACATGAATATCGATGCGGCTAACAAGCGCGTCGAGATCGGCAGCACCTGGCATGCGAAGCGCGTGCAGCGCACGGCGCTCAACACCGAGTGCAAGCTTATGCTGCTACAGCACGCGTTCGAGCAGCTCGACTGCATTGCCGTGGAATTTCGCACCCACCGCATGAACACGCAAAGCCGGCGCGCGATCGAACGCCTGGGCGCGCAGCTCGATGGCATGCTGCGTTCGCATCAGCGCTTGGACGACGGGTCGCTGCGGGATACGGCGGTCTACAGCATCATCGCCAGCGAATGGCCGACGGTACGATCGCACCTGCAATTCCAGTTGCAGCGCGCGCGGCGCTGATAGCTTCAGGGCGATTTCGCGACGGGTTCCCAGAAGTGAATGCCGTCGGGTGTGCCGTCGACGCGAAATGACTGCGTGACTTCACCCCACAGCCGGTAGTGCCGCACGCACAACTCGCGACCTTCGCGCAGGCCTTTCCAGGCTGTGCACACCGTGTCGCCGCGTACGGTGCGCGTGCCTTCAACATCGAGACTGCCCTGGTCCCATTTGACATGCGCGCTGCCGTCGGCACGCCACCAGACCATTCCTGTCAGCTGATTGTTGAACCGTGTCCAGCGCGACATGCGATCGCTGGCGGTGAATTTCAGGAGTTCGCTCTCCGACATTGGTCGCGCACCCGGCTGGAAAACCTCGATCCAGACGCCGGATTCCGGCACCCGCACCGCGAGCGCTCTAACAAAAATCAGTGGGTCTTTGGTGAGGCGCAGCAACTGCACGTCGGCGGCGAGCGGAATTACGGCGGCCACCAGGCGCGCGCGCAGAGTTTCGATGTCCGCCGTTGTCACACGTACGGCGAACGGCGCCGCAGTCGCGCCGGGCGCCGGCAATTCGGCGCGCAAGCGCAATTGACCATCAAGGGATTCGATTTCGGCGGCCTTGTACGCCTGTTTGCCATGCAACCGCACCGCCCGGAACAGTTGCAGTGTGTCGACATGAAAGCGCGTCCACGCGGCGAGATCCGGCACATGCTGCACGAGTCCGGGTAGCGTGGGGTCGCCGACGGTTGAACCCCACCACAGGCCATCCGGTTTTGCATAGACTTTGTGGACTAACGCGCGATTGCTGCCGAGGCGGCCGGCTGGCGCGATCTGCACCGTCGTATTCACCGGCAACCCCCAGACGCGTGCCTGCGTGACGTCGGCGGAGTGCGCGTCGGCAATCGAATCCAGCGGCGCCGCGGAGCTGAACAGGATTTCGGTGGCAAGCGCCGCGCCCGGCAGCGCCATAGCTAACAAAAGGCACGGCAGTCGTGTCATGGCCTGGCCATGATAGCGCCTGACCCGGAATTAGAGCGCAGGAATTGCAACGCCGGGCGCTGCGGGAGGCCCTAGAATCACCACCATGAGCTATCGAGTTACCGGCCTGAAAGCAGCGCCATTTGTGCATCTGTACGGCCTGACTGACGCGGCGTTGCGGGAGCTGGGCGTCCAGCGGCTTGTCGCGGATGCCAGGCCCGGCTATCCCGACCGCATCGAAATGCGTGACGTTGAGGTCGGCGACAAGTTGCTGCTGCTGAACCATGTCTGCCAGCCGGCTGACACGCCGTACCGCGCGTCACATGCCATCTTCATCCGCGAAGGCGCGCTCGAAACTTATGATCGCGTCGGCGAGATTCCCGAGGTAATGCGCGGCAGGCTACTGTCTCTGCGCGCCTATGACGATAAGGGACAGATGCTGGATGCCGATGTGATCGAGGGCCGCAACTGCGAGGCTCTGATTCACCGACTGTTTGCGAACCCCGAAGTTGCGTACATTCACGCGCACAACGCCAGGCGGGGTTGCTATGCAGGACGGATCGACCGGGTGTAAAGCATTCGACCGGCGCGGAATTTGGTTTAAGCTTTGGCCATGAAACTCTCAAACCGACGCTTTCTTACACTGTTTGCGTTTTTGTTAGTGATGCCGCTGCTGGGGATGGCTGCAACGGACGGCTACGTGGCGCCGGCCGATGCCACGCTGGTACGGCCCTTGCCGGTGGGCGCCAAAGCGCCTGCATTTACCGCGCGCCGTCCCGACGGCAGCGCGTTCCAGTTCAATCCGGCAATGGGCAAAGTGCCCGCTGTCATTATTTTCTACCGCGGCGGCTGGTGCCCCTACTGTAACGCTCACCTGGGCTCGTTGAAGGCCGCAGAGGGCATACTGCGTGCGCGCGGTTACGAAGTAATATTCCTGTCAATGGACCGGCCGGAAATTCTGCGTACCAGTCTGAAAGACGATGTTCGAAGCGAAGCCGCCAATTACACGTTGTTGTCGGATGCCAGTGCTGACGCAGCCAGGGCATTTCGCGTCGCGTTCAGGGTCGATGACGACACGTATAACAAGTACAAAGGCTTTGGGATCGACCTTGAGGCCGCGTCTGGCCAAAAACATCATTTGTTGCCGGTTCCGGCGGTCTATGTCATCGATCGGCGCGGGAAAATCCGTTTTTTGCACTACAACGCCGACTACAAAGTGCGACTGAGCGCCGATAAATTGCTTGCGGCGGCGCCCTGACCAATAGCGCTTTGCTGGGAATATTCGTTTCGGGAGGTGCCAATGGATTCACAGGCTGATGAACGTTAGTTTCGGCTGGCTACGGTACTAGTAATGAGAAAATTCCTGACTCTGCTGCACCGCTGGACGGGCCTGGTGCTTGGCGTGTTGTTGGTGGCGCTCGGAATTTCCGGCAGTGCGTTGGTTTTTCGCGCCGATATCGAGCGCTGGCAAACCGCAGCGTTTCGCAACGTTACGCCACTCGCGGAGCGCCGGCCGATCGACGACTGGGTGAGTGCCGCCAGGGACTATGTGCCGCGCAAAGTGCTGGCCCGGATCACTTTTCCTGCTAATGAAACCGACGCCGCGCAGGTGTTCATGCGTCTCGCCACTGCGCGTAATCTCAAGCAGGCGGAACTCGAGGTCGTCTATGTCGATCCTTACCGTGCAATTGCGCTGGGCAGCAAGCCCGCCAACAGCGGAATCCTGTGGTTGCTGCAGGATTTTCATTACGCGCTTTTTGCCGGGGAAACCGGGCTGAAGATCAATGGAGTCGGCGCGTTCGCGCTCGTTCTGTTAGGTCTGAGCGGGCCGATCCTTTGGTGGCCGGGCTGGAAACGACGCGCGGATGCGCTGCGGGTGCGATTGCGGCCGGCCCCGGCCAAATGGCGCGACCTGCATGCGGTAAGCGGCGTGGTGATCTGCCTGGCACTGCTGCTCATCGGCGCCACCGGTGTTTACTACGCCTTTCGCAGCACCGCCGACTCCGTGGTCATGCTCGTGACGGGCAACGCCGCGCGCGAGGCGCCCAGGTCCGCGCCACAAGCCGCTGTTCCGATGCTGACGTTGCAGAATTTGTTAGCAAGTGCACAACGCCTGGCCCCCGATGCCCATTTTGACGAATTGCGCCCTGCGCGGGCGCCGGGATCGGCCGCGAACCTGTCGTTCCGCCTGCCGGGTGACCTGGTGTTCGCACGCCATCGGCTGTTTCTCGATCCACAGAGCGGCGCATTGCTGCGGATGGATCGGTACGATCAGCTGACCATCGGCGAGCGCGTGATGGCTAACATCCAGGCCTGGCACTACGGCTATTTTGCCGGCCGCTGGTCGCAGTGGCTCTGGTTGCTGGCCGGCTTCCTGCCGGCATTCCTGTTTGGATCAGGGCTGTGGCTCTGGTGGCGGCGGCGGTAGCATGAGCGCCGTGTACCGCCGCTACGTCGAAACTACGCTGGGCCAGATTCACGTCACCGAATCAGGCGATGGCCCGGCAGTGCTGTTGATGCACTGGGTGCCGCTGTCGGGCGAAATGTACCGCGACGAACTCGCGCATTTTGCGGCATCCGGGTTTCGCGCGCTGGCGGTCGACATGATGGGCTTTGGCCGTTCGGACCCGCACACCGGCTTATGGAGCGTTGCGCAGCACGCGACAACCATGCAGGAAACGCTCGCCGCGTTAGCTGCGCGCGATGTCGTGGTCGTCGGCGGGCACTATTCAACTCCGGTTGCGGTCGAGCTGGCGCAGCCGGCGTGCGCCGCTGCAAACAAAGTGCGCGCGCTGGTGGTGGATGGCGGCCCATTGATGCCGCCCGAAGCTTTCCAGGCGCTGCTGCAGAGAGCGCGTGTCGGCAGCGGGCCCGGTCTCAGGGACGATGGTTCGCACCGCGGCTGGCTGTGGGACCAGGCGGCCCATACCTACACGGTGTTTGCGCCGCAAAGTTTCCGGCTGGATGACGCGCGCCTGCCGCGCATCTATCAATTCATCGCGGATTTCATCGCTGCCGGCATGCGACAGGACATGGCGCAGCTGCAGCCTTACGACTTCGCGAAAAAGCTCGGGGCCGTGCGGTTACCGACACTGGTACTCAGCGCGGAGACCGAACCGTTGCGTGCGTCGTTCGAACCGCTGATTGCCGCCCGCGGCGATTGCGCGTCGCATCTGTTCCCGGGCGATCATCCGCTGCACGATCCCGCCCGTGCCGGTGAATTCGCGCGCGTCATCACCGGCTTTTATGGTTCAACTTTGACCAGCCGGTCGACGAAGTAGCCGGTCTCGCCAAAGCAGCTGGTCGGTACGCCGCGGTGCTCGCGATAGTGCAGCTGCAGCTTCTCGCCCATGTGGTTTGTTAGCTCGGTGGCGACCGCGGGATCACGCACCGTGAACTGCCAGATCTGCGGCGCCAGCCCGGGAACCACGTACTGTGCCAGTTCGCCTTCCCAGGTCTTGCAGACCCAGCCTTTATGGGAAAATTTCTGCAGCACGCCGGCACGGTCGCCATCCGAGTAGTCCCAGGTCAGGGTGACCCAGGCCCAGGCTGCGACAGCAATGGCAACCATCACCAGCAGGCTGAGAAACCTCAGCCCCCAGCGTCGCTTCGGTTTCCCTGGGGTTTCCAGCATAACGATGGTGCTTTCGAAATCCGGTTCGGTCATGGTGCCGCCATTCTAGCGCGCATCGCCCGCCACTCGACCAGAGCTTGCTTGCGGGTCTCATCCAGATCGACGATCGGCAGCGGATATCCGGGAGTGTCCACCTCGGGAACCCAGCGTCTGATGTATTCGCGTTGCGGATCAAAACGCTGTGCCTGCACCTGTGGATTGAACACCCTGAAATAGGGTGCTGCGTCAGCACCGCAACCCGCCGACCACTGCCAGCCGAGCGTGTTGTTAGCCAGGTCGGCATCGACCAGGGTGTCCCAGAACCAGCGTGCGCCTTCGAGCCAGTGGATGCGCAGATTTTTTACGAGGAAAGACGCCACCAGCATGCGTACGCGGTTGTGCATGTAGCCCGTGGCCCACAGCTCGCGCATGCCGGCATCGATGATGGGAATACCGGTACGGCCCTGCTGCCACGCGCGCAACTGGGCCCCGGCCGCGCGCGCATCACGCCACTGAAACTGCGAAAACTCGGGTCGCAGCGGGGCGTCGGTGGTATGCGGAAAATGAAACAGCAGCGAGTGGGCAAATTCTCGCCAGCCGATCTGGGCGACGAACCGGTGCTCCCGCCAGCCAGCCTGGGAGCTAACGGCCCGCAGCACTTGCCGCGGACTCAATTCACCGAAATGCAGCGCGGGCGACAGCAGCGATGTGGCGCGCCGCGCCGGGACGTCGCGTCCCGTTGCGTAATCCCTGATCGGACCGTCGGTAAATTGCTGCAGATTCCTGGCGGCCCCGGCTTCTCCCGGTTGCCAGGCCTGCTGCAGCCCTAAATACCAGAGCTTTCGCGGCATCAATTGCAGATTGTCCAGCGAAAGACTGCCCGGCCATCGGAGCGGCGCCGCGATGGTATTTGGCACCGGCAGGGTATCCACGGATCGTAGTCTTGTTAGCGCGGCGCGCCAGAATGGCGTAAAGACCTGATAAGGCGCGCCAGACTTGTTGAGCGCTTCCCAGGGCTCAAACAGCAGTGCACCGGGGAAACTTTCGGCGCCAATGTCCTCGGCGCGTAATGCGGATTTGATCCTGGCGTCGCGCGCGATCACCGCCGGTTCGTACTGGCGCTGCCACACGACGCGCCGTGCGCCGCTCTCAGCTAACAGGCGCTGCAGTTCCTCGAGGCTGTGGCCGCGGCGCAGCACCAATCTCGAGCCTTTCGCGACCAGTGCGTCTGATAGTTCCCGCAGCGACTGGTGCAGCCACCAGTTGGATGCCGCGCCTGGCGTCCACGCGCCGTCTTCGTGCGGTGCATGGATGTAAACCGGTATCACAGCGCCATGCTGCGCGGCATCGGTGAATGGCTGGTGGTCCGCGAGGCGCAGGTCGCGCCGCAACCAGACTATGGTCGTGGTACTCAAACTATGGTTCCCGTTGTCCCGGCATCACCCAGCATCCGTGCTTGCGGTTAGAGTAACGCATGGAGGTAGCCGACATGCACGCGACCAGACCTTTATCCAGACGCACGGTTTTGTCATCCGGCGTTGGCGCCGTGGCCGCTGGCGTCCTTGCGGGCGTGCCGACGACCGCGCACGCCAATCGCACCGCTGCGACACGCGCGCGCGGCTACGCGCAGGGACCCCACGGGCTGGTCCACTACCAGGACACCGGCCCGGTTGCGGCTCCGGTCGGGCAAAAAGCGCAATTGCCGCTATTGCTGCTGCACCAGGCGCCGATGACGTCGCGGCAATTCGACTCGGTCTATGGTTTGTTAGCAGCGCGCGGCCTACGCGCCATCGGCATCGACACGCCGGGCTTTGGCATGTCGGATCCCACGCTCTTCGTGCCCAAGGTCGATGACTGGGCGAGCTCGGCTGTCGCGGTGCTCGATCATCTGCGTATCCGCAAGGCGAATGTCCTGGGCCACCACACGGGCGCGCTGCTGGCGACGGAAGTCGCGCTGCAGTTTCCAGGGCGCGTGAACCGACTCATCCTGAATGGCCCATTTCCGATCACCGCAGCAGAACGACAGGAGTTGTTAGCCGGACTGCAGAAGAAGGAAGTCGAATTCGAATACCGGACGGACGGCCAGCATCTTGCCGACAGTTTCATGACCCGCTGGAAGATGTATGGCCCGGGCGCGGATCCGAAGCTCACAACGCGCGTCATCATCGAGAAATTCCAGGGCTTTGGCCCGTTCTGGTACGGGCACAACGCGGCCTACCGTTACGACCACGCGACCAAAATGAAGTTGATCACGCAACCGACGCTGATTCTGCTCAACACAGGCGACCAGATTTACGACAAGGCGCAACGCGCACGCACGACTCGACCCGATTTCGCCTATGCGGAAATCGAAGGCGGCGGCGTGGATATCGTCGATCAGAAGCCGGTCGAGTGGGCGGATGCCGTGGCGAATTATTTGCGGAGCAGCGTATGAAACCTGGCAAGCGAAAATTCCTGCAGGGTCTGGCCGCGAGTGGCGCGGCGGCCTGGGTGGGCCTGAGCCCCGCCACGGTCGCAGCGGTGGCACGCAGGACCAAGATAGCCGCGGCGGCTCCCGAATTCGATCTGCTGATCATCGGCGCGGGCACGGCGGGCATGCCAGCTGCCGCGGTCGCGGCCGCGCGCGGTGCACGCGTCGTGCTGATCGACAAGGCGCCGGAGATCGGTGGCACGACGCCGCGCTCCAGCGGCCAGATCGCCGCGTCGCGCACTGTATTTCAGCAGGCGCTGGGTATCGTCGACTCGCCTGAAGAGCATTACGACGACATCATGCGGATCAACAACTTCACGTCCGATCCGGTGCTAACAAGATTATTCGTGAACAATGCGCCGGCCACGCTGAACTGGCTGGCGGCCAATGGCTTCAAGGTGACCGACGGGCACCCGGTGCTGACCGGAGGACATGAGCCCTTCACCAAACGGCGCTACCAATGGGGACCGGAAAACGGTAAGTCTTTGCTCAAAATCATGGCGCCACTGGTTCAGGCGGCCGCCGATGCCGGCAAGATCACGCTGCTGCTGAATACCGGCGCGGTCGATTTCATCCAGGACTCGACGGGTGCGGTGTCAGGTGCGGTGGTCGAAGATGCGGCCGGAGTGCGCCGCGACATTCGCGCCCGCAACACGATAATCGCCAGCGGCGGCTGCGCGTCGAATCCGCGGCTGTTTGAAGAGCTGCACGGCGCGCGCCTGGCCGCGACCGTGGCCTATCCCTTCAGCCAGGGACAGGGCCTGTTGTTAGGTCAGGGCGCGGGGGGTTACCTGCGCGGCGGCGACAACTACGTGCCGCTTTATGGAACCGTGCTGTCGTCGGAGCAGATGCCCTGTGCGCCGGATGCCGCGTTTCGCAGCAATCCGCATGATCGCCCGCCCTGGGAAATCCACGTGAACTCGCATGGTGAGCGATTCGTGCGCGAGGATCATCCCGGCGTCGAGTACCGCCAGCACCAACTCCAGAAGCAGCCCGGGCAGTGCCTGTGGATCATCGCCAGCCGCGACACGCTGGACAAGGCACCGACTGGTTTCGTCAAATGGACTGCGGCGCAGATCCTCGAGAAGTGCAACAAGCACCCGATGTATCACGCGGCCGATGATCTCGACACGCTGGCCCTGCATGCCGGCATTAATCCCGCGGGTCTGCGGCGTACGGTTGCGGACTACAACGATGCGCTGCGCGCCGGCCGGCCAGATCGATTCGGTCGCGAACGCCGCCCGGCCGCGCTCGACCTGGCGCCGTTCGTCGCGGTGCGCGCCACCGGCTGGACCGTGATTTCGTTTGCCGGTCTCGCGGTTGACGGCGCGCTGCGCGTGATCCGCAGCGACGGCAGGCCGATCGGCAACCTGTACGCCGCGGGTGAAGTGTTAGGCGCCGGCTCGACCTCCGGCAACGCCTACACCAACGGCACGATGCTGACGCCGGCGCTGACCTTTGGAAAATTGTTAGGTGAAACGCTGCCAGCCAGTTGACGACCGTCAGCGGGCCTCAGACGCTGCGCAGGTACCAGGCGTAGTCCAGCTCGGTGACCTGCGCTGCAAAGCGCGCGCACTCCTGCTGCTTGATCGCGAGAAAGATGTCGCGTGTCTCGCGGCCCAGGGCCTGGGCCAGGAAGTCCGAACGGGCTGCGCGATCCAGGGCTTCATGCCAGGTTGCCGGAAATTCGCGCGCCAGCTTGAGCGCATAGCCATTGCCCTCGACCGGCGGACCCGGATCAAGCTGTTCGCGGCAACCTTTCTCGGCGGCAGCTAACACGGTGGCAGCGGCCAGGTACAGGTTGGCGTCGGCGCCGGCGACGCGATGTTCGACGTGGCGGCTCTGCGGCGGACCCGATGGCACCCGCAGGCTGACCGAACGGTTGTTGATGCCCCAGATGGGCGCGACCGGCGCGTAGCTCGCGGCCTGAAAACGCCGGTAGGAATTCGCATTGGGCGCAAAGACGGCGAAGCTCTCCGCCATCGTCGCCTTGAGCCCGCCGATCATGTGGCGCAGCAGCTTGCTGCCGGCCGGATCCGGCGCAGCACAGAGATTTTCGCCGGGCGTGCCGGCAGCGCGGCTCGCGAGGCTCAGATGCAGGTGCAGGCCGCTGCCAGCGCGCTCGGCGAACGGCTTGGCCATGAAGCTGGCGAGAAGCCCGTGTTTCGCCGCTACGCCACGCAGCAGGCGCTTGAACAGGATGGCTTCATCGACGGCGCGCAGCGCGTCGGGGCGATGGGTCAGCGTGATCTCGAATTGCCCCGGCGCATATTCCGACATCAGGGTTTCCGCGGGCAGTCCCTGTTCCGCGGCGGCCGCGTACACATCCGCAAATAATGGCGCGAGATCATCGAGCCGCGTGAGGCTGTAGGCCTCGATCTTGTTGCGCTCGCTGGCGCGTCCGCCGCCGGCGGGTTGCAGAGTCTCGGGATGCAGCAGGTAGAACTCGATCTCGCAAGCTAACACGGGTGTGTAGCCGAGGCTCTCCAGTCGCGTGACTGCACGCGCCAGCGCATGGCGCGGATCGGCCGGCGCCGGCTCGCCAGTGTCCGTGAACATGGTCAGCATCAGTTGCGCAGTCGGCGCCGGCAGCCAGTTGAGCGGTGTCAGCGTGCCGCTGACCGGCCTGCAGACCATGTCGGCATCGCCTGTGTCCCAGACCAGCCCGGTCGCATCCACGTCCGTGCCCGTGACGTCGAGCCCGAGAATCGAGCCGGCGACATTGCGGCCACTGTCAAAAATACGCGCCAGCTCATGCCGGCGCACCATCTTGCCGCGCGTGACGCCGCCTGGATCGGTCAGGAAAATCTGCACCGCATCGATATCCGGGTAACGCTGCAGGAACTGCTGCAGTTCGGCGGGCGTTGCTATTCCTGTCATGGCTGAATCTCTTCCAGCACCGAGTTCAGCGTGCTGACAAATCCGTGGATGTCCTCGACCTTGGTGGCGGGCGATGTCAGCAGCATGTTATGAAAAGGCGTCACAAGATAGCCCCGATTGAGCATGCTGAGATGGATGACGCGCTCGAGCAGCGGCTGCATCTGGCTCTCTGATTCCGTGGCATTGCCCGGTGCGGGGCCAAAGCCGAATTCGGTCCGCGCACCGACCCGCGATACATGCCAATCGAGCTGGCGTCGCGCAAACAAGTCCTGCAGCGCGTGCGCCAGCAGCAGTGCGCGCGTTTCCATGATCGTGTAGTTGTCCGCGGTGATCAGCTCACGCAGCGCAGCCAGCAGCGCGGAGGTTGCCAGCGGGTTGGCGGCGAGCGTGGTGCCCATGCCCGAGTGTCCCGCACTGCGCGTCGCCTTGAACTTTTCGATGCGTGCATGCAACGCGGCACTGAATCCATACACCGCGCAGGGGACACCGCCGGCAATCGCCTTGCCGCACACCAGCGCGTCCACATCCAGATTGTGCATGCGACCGTAGCCGCCGAGGCCGCTTGACAGGGCATGCGTCTCGTCGAGGATCACCAGCGCGCCATGCTCGCGCGCCAGCGCAAATGCCGCCGGCAGAAAACCGGCCTGCGGCAACACCATGCCGATATTGGTCATCACAGGTTCACACAGCAGCGCCGCGATGTCGCCGTGCGCCAGTGCGGCCTCCACTGCCCGCAGGTCATTGAACGGCACGACCCGCGCACTGGCAGATAGATCAAACGGCGCGCCGATCAGCCCGCTGCGAGCGACAGTTTCGTTGTTGGCTCCGCGACGCACCAGGGTTTCATCAACGGTGCCGTGATAACAGCCATCGAACAACAGCACGCGCGGCCTGCCGGTGACGGCGCGCGCCCAGCGCAGCATCGCGCGATTGGCATCGGTCGCGGACAGCGCGATCTGCCAGAACGGCAGGCCGAACAGTGCTGCGAGGCGTTCGCCGACTTCAGCCAGATCCTCGGCAGGCAGCATGCAGGTCAGGCCGCGGGCCGCCTGCCGCTGCACAGCCGCTACGATCGCCGGCGGCGAATGACCAAACATCGCGCCGCTATCGCCGAGGCAGAAATCCGCATAGCGATGCTGGTCGGCATCGACGAGTTCCGCGCCGCTGGCGCGGCGCACGAACAACGGATGCGGAGTGCCCCAATCCGTCATCCAGTGCATCGGGACGCCATCTATGAAGTGCGCGTGCGCGCGCGCCGCCAGCAAACCCGACTGCGGGTGTGTCGCGACAAAATCGGCCCGCTCGCTGGCTAACAACTGCTCCAGCGCAGCGTCATTCAAGGGGAACCTCGCGCAGGATTCGCCTGCGGAAACGCAGTACGGAAAAAACTGTCGGCATTCCAGCGCGGACGCTGGCTGCGGCTGGCCGCTTCGCTGACGACCCTGCCATTTACGCGCGCCAGCCTGGCGAGCGACGGGTAGTGAATGGGCTGGCTGATTTCATCGCTCGGCTGGTGGTAATGATCACGCAGGAAGCCCTCGACCAGAGCCTTGGTATCGACGACCGGCAGGCGCGCCAACGATCCCACACCATTGTCGATATAAATCGCCGGTATTCCCTGACGGATAAACGAGTATTGATCACTGCGGACGAAGAACGTTTCTTCGGGCGTTGGGTCGGGTGTCAACGTTAACGCCTCGGCTTTGGCGGCGCGGGCCGCCATCGGGCCGAGATCCGTGTGCTCGGCGCCGAATGCCACCAGGTCCGCGATGTCTGTCAGCATCACCGGCATGTCGATATTGATGTCGGCGACGAACCTGCCGCCGGGCAGCGGCGGATGCCTCGCAAGGTAGTCCGAACCTAACAAACCGGATTCCTCACCGGTGACCGCGGCGAACAGCACCGAGCGCCGCGGCCGCGAGCGTGCGCCCGCCAGTGAGCGCGCTACTTCCATCATGACCGCGACGCCGCTGGCATTGTCCATGGCGCCGTTGTAGATGGCATCGCCCTTGATCGGCGCACCTTTGCCCAGGTGGTCGAGGTGCGCGGTGACCACGACGATCTCGCTGGCCAGGCGCTTGTCGCTGCCGCGAATCAGGCCGAGCACGTTGGCGCTGGAGCGTCTGCCTAACAAAGTCTGCCGCCTGAGGCTCGCAGTCGCCGGCAGGTCGAACCCCTGGGCCTTGCTGGCGCTGGCAGCGGCAAAGACTTCGCTCAGTGTGCGTGGCGCGCCTTCGAATATCCTGGCGGCGCCGGCCGGACTGAGCGACATCGTAACCTGTAATTGCGGAAACGAATCCGCAGCCACGCCCTCGGCATCCAGCCAGCGCATGCGCGGGCGCCAGGAAGACTGGACTGTCTTCGCCCAGGGATTACGCTCATTGTCAGCCGGCGTCAGAAAGCCGAGAACGCCCACGGCGCCACGCTTGATGAATTCCGGGTACTTGGTCAGGGTCGAGGAGTAGTGCGCGCGTTCGGACGACGTGAAACGCTGCGGCGCGCCGCTCAGCATCACGACAATCTTGCCGCGCAGATCGAGCCCGGCCAGATCGTCGTGCTGCAGAGCAGGGGCGTGCACCCCGAAGCCGACGAATACCATGGCTGCTGTTACGGTGGACTCGGTGGCATTGGTATCCGGAGCCGGCAGGAAATCGTCCATCACGCTAAGCGCGGTGCTAACACCGTCGCGGGTCAGGGAAATTTGCGCGGCCGGTATCACCGCCGCCGCCTCGATCAGCCGCAGCGGTTGCATCCAGCCGCCGTCGGCCGCGCCGGGTTCCAGTCCGGCCGTGGCAAATTGCGCGGCGACATAGTTGGCCGCGATGTCGTAGCCGCGGCTGCCTGCCACGCGGCCTTCCAGCAGGTCATCCGCCAGGAAATGCACATGCGCCCGTATGCGCTCCGCCGCCCCGTCGGTGGCCGCAGTTTCCACGGCTGCGACCATGCCGCCCGGCGTGATGTTCGCCAGCAGGACGATGCTCGATGCGCCCAGCAGGGCCGTAAATTTATTCATGGTTGTGCATGTTATCGTAGCGCCCATGCATCCGCTTCCCCACCACTATCAGGTCAGTGCCGACGCCAGACCTGAAGGCACAGTTACCCTCAGCTCTCCGGGTCTGACGGCCCTGGAATCGGCGCCGCCGGTCGAATTCGACGGACCGGGCGATCGCTGGTCGCCGGAAACCCTGCTGGTCGCTGCAATTGCCGATTGCTACGTGCTGAGTTTCAAGGCGGTCGCCACCGCCTCCAGGTTCGCATGGACCGCGCTCGAATGCAGCGTCCATGGCAAGCTGGATCGGGTCGAGCGCAGCAACTTTTTTACGCAATTCGAAATCAAGGCACGTCTCAAACTGCCGCCTGGCGCCGACCAGGCGCGCGCGCAACAGTTGCTGGAAAAATCCAAGCAGGTCTGCCTGGTTTCCAATTCGCTCAAGAGCGAGTTTCACCTCGTTACCGAGATCACCGCCTAGCTAACACGGGGCAACTTCAGCATGAAGACTTTGCGTAATCTCTTTGCCATGGTTGCCGCGGTTGCGCTGGTTGCGTGTGCGTCCGGCGGCAGCCCCAAACCCACCAGGCAGGCCCAGGCCATCCAGGCGGCTGTTGCCAGTCCCGATCGCCCCGACAAGGATCGCGACGAAGACGCCAAGCGCAAACCGGTCGAGGTGATGACGCTGGCAGGAGTCGCACCGGGCCAGAAGGTCATCGACATCTTTTCCTCCGGCGGCTGGTATGCCGAGCTGCTGTCACGCGTCGTCGGCCCGAAGGGCCGGGTGTATGCGCAGAACCCGCCCAGCGTAATGAAGCGTTTTGGCGACAAGGCGATCATCGAGCGCCTGGCTAACAACCGCCTGCCTAACGTCGTGCGCCTGGACAAGGAGCCTAACGCGCTGGAGCTGGCGCCGAATTCCCTCGACGGCGCCATGATCAACCTCGTGTTCCACGACCTGCAGTGGATCACCCAGGATGTGCCCGGTTTTCTCGGCGATCTGCACAAGGCGTTGAAGAAAGGCGCCTGGGTCGCGGTCATTGACCACGCGGCGCCGGCCGGTACCCGCGACTCATTCGCGAAGGACCCGCGCGGCCAGCACCGCATCGATGAAGCGTTCGCGCGCGAGTTGTTCGAAGCCGCAGGCTTCAGGCTGGCGGCAACCAGCGATATACTGCGCAATCCCTCGGACGACCGCCAGAAAGCGTTTTTCGCCCCCGAGATGCGCGACCGGCTGACCGACAAGTTCATCTACATCTACCGCAAGTAACGCTGGCTGATGAAGACCAATCTGAACAAGATGAGCGTGCTGATCCTGGCCGCCGGCCAGGGCAAACGCATGAAGTCCGACCAGCCGAAGGTGCTGCAGCCGCTGGCGGGTAAACCATTGCTGCGGCATGTCGTCGAAACCGCGCGCTGCCTGAACGCCGATACCATTCACGTCGTCTACGGCCACGGCGGCGAGCAGGTGCGGGCTGCGTTTGCTAACGATGCACTGCACTGGGCCCTGCAGGCGGAGCAGAAAGGCACCGGTCATGCGGTGATGCAGGCGATGCCGCAGGTGCCGGACGATCACCTGGTGCTGGTGCTGTATGGCGACGTGCCGCTGATCAACCTGCAAACGCTGCAGAAACTGATTGCGCTCGCCGGCCCGCACACCATGAGTCTGCTCACCGTCCTGCTGGACGACCCGACCGGCTATGGGCGCATCATCCGTGACCGGCGCGGCCAGGTGCGGGGCATCGTCGAGCAGAAGGATGCTAACAAAGCGCAGTTGAAGATCCGCGAAGGCAACACCGGCGTACTGGCGGTGCGCGCCGGCCTGTTGCGCCGCTGGCTCGGCAAGCTGCGCAGCAACAACGCCCAGGGCGAGTACTACCTGACCGACGTCGTCGCGATGGCCGTCAAGGACAAGATCAAGGTCGCGCCCCTGCTTGCGCCCACGATGGGTGAGGTACTGGGTGTCAATGATAAGGTGCAGCTCGCGGAACTCGAGGCGCTGTACCGCATGCAACAGGCGCGTGAGCTGATGCTGGCGGGTGTCACGCTGCACGATCCCGCGCGCATCGATGTGCGCGGCGAAGTCACTGCCGGCCGTGATGTCGAGCTGGACGTCAACGTGGTGCTGCTCGGGCGCGTGGTGTTAGGTGACCGGGTGCGGATCGGCGCTAACTGCGTGATCCGCGACAGCTCCATCGGCGCCGACACTATCGTGCAGCCCAATTGCGTGATCGAGCATGCCGAAGTGGGCGAGCGGTGCGAGGTTGGCCCGTTCTCGCGCCTGCGGCCGCAGGCGAAACTGCACAGCGGTGTGCACATCGGAAATTTCGTCGAGATCAAGAAATCTGAAATCGGCGCTGGCAGCAAGGCCAACCATCTTAGCTATATCGGCGATGCGGTCGTCGGCCGCAACGTCAACTTCGGCGCCGGAACCATCACCTGCAACTACGACGGCGCTAACAAGTGGGTGACCACCGTCGAGGACGACGTGCATACCGGTTCCGATACCATGCTGGTGGCCCCGATCCGCCTCGGCAAAGGATCCACCACCGGCGCCGGGTCAACCATTACCAAGGACGTGGCCGCAGGTGAGCTTGCCGTCGCGCGCGCCAAACAGCTCGCCATCCCGGGCTGGAAGCGGCCGGTCAAGCAAAAAAAGTGAGCGGGCTGCGGCGGACGGGGTAGCCGCCTCTCAACCAGCGGACCGGGGTCACGTTTCCTTAAGTCAAACGGCGGGTCCGGACCCTGTTTTCTGGCAAAATGGCGCCTCCTGAGTGCCCGGTCAGCTTGCTAGTCTGGAATCCCTGCCATGTGTGGAATCGTCGGCGCCGTCGCGGAACGCAACATCGTCCCCATCCTGATGGAGGGCCTGCGCCGGCTGGAATACCGCGGCTATGACTCGGCCGGTGTCGCGGTGCTGAATGGCACCGACAAGCTCAAGCGGGTGCGCACCGTCGGCAAGGTCAAGGCGCTGCAGGATGCCCTCGATCAGTCACCTACCAGCGGCAAGCTGGGCATCGCACACACCCGCTGGGCCACGCACGGTGTGCCGAGCGAGCGCAACGCGCACCCGCATATTTCGCAGGATGGCATTGCCATCGTCCACAACGGCATCATCGAAAATCACGAAGAGCTGCGCGCCGAGCTGACAAAGCAGGGCTACAAGTTCACTTCCGAGACCGATACGGAAGTCATCGCGCATCGCATTCATCATCACCTCAAGACCCAGAAAGACCTGTTCAATGCGGTGCGCGCCACTGTTGCAGAGCTGGAAGGTGCTTACGCGCTGGCGGTGGTCAGCGAGCTTGATCCGGAACGCATCATCCTTGCGCGTGAGGGCTGCCCGGTCGTGATCGGATTGGGCGTGGACGAAAATTTTGTCGCCTCGGATGTATCGGCGCTGTTGCCGGTGACACGTCGCTTCATGTTTCTGGAGGAAGGCGATGTCGCGGATGTCGGGCGCCGCAATGTCAGAGTGCTGGATCGCGGAGGCAATGTTGCGGACCGGCCAATTCGCGATAGCGAGCTCTCGGCCGATTCCGCCGAGAAGGGTCAGTACCGCCACTTCATGCTGAAGGAGATTTACGAGCAGCCGCGCGCCATTGCCGACACGCTGCAGGAGCGGGTCGCGAACGGACGCCTGCTGGAGCAGGCCTTTGGCCCGGCGGCGAGCGCCATTTTTGCGCGCACCGAGCATGTGCAGATCGTTGCCTGCGGCACGAGCTTTCATGCCGGTTCGATCGCGCGCTACATGATCGAGCAGATCTGCCGGATTCCCTGCGCGGTCGAGATTGCGAGCGAGTACCGTTACCGCAGCCCCGTGGTACCGAAAAACTCGCTGTTTGTGACCATCTCGCAATCCGGCGAAACGGCGGACACGCTGGCCGCGCTGCGGCTCGCGAAGGCAGGCGGCTACGCCGGCTCGCTGGCCATCTGCAATGTTCCCGAGAGCTCGCTGGTACGGGAATCCGAACTCGTGATGCTGACGCGCGCCGGCCCCGAAATTGGTGTGGCTTCGACCAAGGCATTCACGACCCAGCTCGTGGCGCTGTCGATGCTGGTCATCGCGCTCGCCAAGCATCATGGCGCGGACGCCGAGCGCGAACGCGGACTGGTGCAGCGACTGATCGAACTGCCGGGCCTGATGGAAAAGACCCTGGCGCTCGATCCGGTCATTCACAAGCTCGCCGAGCGCTTTGCCGATAAACAGCATGCCTTGTTCCTAGGTCGTGGTGCGCTGCACCCGATCGCCATGGAAGGCGCGCTCAAGCTCAAGGAAATTTCCTACATTCACGCCGAGGCCTACGCGGCCGGCGAGCTCAAGCACGGCCCACTGGCGCTGGTTGATGAGGACATGCCCGTCATCACCGTCGCACCTAACAACGACCTGCTCGAGAAGCTGAAATCCAACCTGATGGAAGTGCGCGCCCGCGGTGGCGAGCTGATCGTGTTCGCGGATCCGGAGTCGGGCTTCGAGCCCTCGGACGGCGTCACGGTGATCCAGATGCCGCGCCACGTCAGCTATTTCCAGGCGCCGGTGGTCTATTCGATCCCGATGCAATTGCTCGCATATCACGTCGCCATCCTCAAGGGCACGGATGTCGATCAGCCGCGCAACCTGGCCAAGAGCGTAACGGTCGAGTAGCCGGGATCCGGCTGCGCACATGGATGCGTTTCTGGTCTCGACCGGCGTCGTCGCGCTTGCCGAAATCGGCGACAAGACCCAGCTGCTCGCATTCATTCTCGCGGCGCGTTTCAAGGCGCCGTTGCCGATCATTGCCGGCATTTTGTCAGCAACCATCGTCAATCACGGGCTTGCCGGCGCACTCGGCGCATGGATTACCAGCACCGTGAGTCCCGGCGTATTGCGCTGGATCCTGGGGCTGTCCTTCATCGGCATGGCAATCTGGACGATGATCCCGGACAAGATCGAGGCAGAGGAGACCCAGGTTGCGAAACAACTGGGTGTTTTCGGCGCCACGCTGGTGACGTTCTTTCTCGCCGAAATGGGCGACAAGACGCAGCTGGCGACGATTGCGCTCGCGGCGCATTACGCCGCGCCGGTGGTGGTCGTCATCGGCACGACGTTAGGCATGCTGATCGCCGACGTCCCGGCCGTGTTCATTGGCAACAGGTTTGCGGCGGCGATCCCGATGAAGCTCGTGCACACGATCGCCGCCGGCATTTTCGCGCTGCTGGGCGTTGCCACGCTGTCCGGCTTCGGCAGGCAATTCGGTTTCTGACCACAGACGAGCGCTGCGCCATGCTGCAGACCGAAAGACTGTTGCTTCGCCCCTGGCGCAAGAGCGATCTCGCGCCGTTTGCGGCGCTCAACGCCGATCCCGAAGTGTCTGCGACGTTAGGTAGCGTGCTGACGGCTCAGGCCAGTGACGAGCTCGCGCAGCGCCTACAGGCGGCCATCGAGCGCAATGGCTGGGGATACTGGGCGCTGGAACTTCGCGCCAGCGGCGAGTTCGCGGGCTTTACCGGGCTGGCGGAATTCCTGTCCGCGGATGAGGAGGGTGTCATGGCCTGCGCCGAGCCGCGTGTGGAAGTTGGCTGGCGGCTGGCGCGGCGCTACTGGGGGCAGGGACTGGTCACCGAGGCCGCGCGTGCGGCATTGCAATTCGGATTTGAAACGCTGGCGCTCCCGGAAATCATATCGATCACCGCTGCCATCAACCATCGCTCCATGGCGGTGATGACCCGCCTCGGCATGCAGCGCGATCACAGCGCTGACTTCCTGCATCGCAAGCTGGCCGCTGGCGATCCGCTCCGGCCGCACCTGTACTACCGGCTGGGCGCAGCTCGTTGGCGCATGTTCAATGCTCGAAAAATCCGTGCTGCACCATGCTGAACGCATCGTGCGGCAGCCCCAGCCCGCGTTGCGATTCCGGGCCGGAGCCCGTACCCGTTCTGCCACAGCGACTGGGGCAAAAGCCGCCGCCAGGGGTGCCAGGGTGGTCGTGCGTGCAGTCGTCGGTCATTACAGAAGTTTAACGCGCCCGTCGCCGTGCGCCGACAGTTCTACGGAGTCACTTTTCCCGCGGCATCTGCTAGGCTTTGCGCTCCATTCGGGGCAGGTGTGAGGAGAATAAGACGTGCCGGAAGACAACAAGTACACGCAGTATTACGAAGTCAAGAAAGGTGATTCGCTGTCGAAGATAGCCGAGCAGTACTACGGCGACAAGATGTTGTATCCACGCATCTTTGAAGCGAACAAGGACATTCTCAAGGACCCTAACAAAATTCAGCCGGGTCAGAAGTTACGTATCCCATAAGGAGTTTTTGCAATGAAGACGATCAGAAAGTCGTTGTTGTTAGCTGCCCTGGCGTCGGTCGCGCTGGTGGTGGGCTGCAGCAGCATGAAAGAACCGGCTACCAAGGCGATTGCCGATGCCGAGGCGACGCTGGCCACGGTGCGCGACGACGCGGCCAAGTACCTGCCAAATGATCTGCAGGGCGTTGACGCCTCCATGGCCGATCTGAAGGCCAAGCTGCAGGCGGGCGACTACAAGGGCATCATGGCGGCCGTGCCGGAACTGACCACGAAGCTGACGGCGCTGAAAGATGCTGCCGTAGCGAAGAAAGCCGAAATGGAAGCGGCAATCGAAAAGGCCAAGGGTGAGTGGACCGCGCTGGCAGCCGATCTGCCGGGCATGGTCGGTGCGCTGGAAAGCCGTGTTAGCGCGCTGAGCGCGTCCAAGAAGCTGCCCAGGGGCATGGACGCCGCCAAGCTCGATAGCGCCAAGGCGGGTCTGGCCGCGGCAAAATCCGCCTGGGAAGCCGCGTCTGCTGCGTTCACGGCCGGCAACGCAATCGATGCCGTTGCCAAGGCGCAGGAAGCCAAGGCCAAGGGTGGCGAGGCCATGGCCGCGCTCGGCATGACCGCTGCCAAATAGTTATTTCGAAGCTGATTTCGCGGTGACGCGGATTTTTTTGAGCCCCGCCTGGTGCGGGGCTTTTTTTTGGCTGTCAATCGCCGTGCGTGGTAAACCAGGCTAACACGTAGGAAACCTTGGCGTTGAGCAGGCTCGGGCGCGCCGAGATATCGTGCGATGCCCCGGGCACCCGCACCAGCACGGTATCGATCTGCCGGAGCCGGAGCGCCTGGTAGAACTGCTCGGCTTCGCTGATCGGTGTGCGGTAGTCGAGCTCGCCGCTGATCACCATCGTCGGTGTTTTTACGTTACCAACATAGGCGAGCGGCGAGCGTTTCCAGTAGGAGGCCTGCGCTTCCCAGGGCGGCGCTTCGAACCAATAGCGGTAAAAGAAATTGGTCGCGTCGGCGGTGAGCACGAAGCTGGTCCAGTTGATCACCGGCTTGACGACGACCGCCGCGCGAAAGCGGTCGGTATGTCCGACGATCCAGCTGGTCAGCACCCCGCCGCCGCTGCCGCCGGTAACGTACAGTTTTTTCCCGTCGACGTAGCCGCGCTTCAGGACTTCATCAACGCCAGTCATCAGGTCGTCGAAATCCTGATTCGGGTAGTTGTGATGAATCTTCTGGCCAAAGGCTTCGCCGTACGAGGTGCTGCCGCGCGGGTTCATGAACAGCACGACATTGCCCGCGGCTGCATAGAGATGCGTCTCCGCGGCGAACTGCCCCTGGTAGTTCGTGAACGGACCACCGTGAATTTCCAGAATCAGTGGATATTTCCTGGCGGGATCAAAACCCGGCGGCTTCAGGATCCAGCCCTGCAGCGGCAGTCCATCCGCCCTGGAGGCAAACTGGATCTGCTCCAGCGTGCCGAGATCGCGCGCACCCAGGCCATTGGCATTCAGGTTGGTCAGCTGCACGATGTTGTTAGCTGTCGTTCCCGTGCCCAGTTCAGCAGGCGCGGCGGCGCTGCGACGGGTGTACGCGAAGCGTCCGTCGCGGGCAACGCTGAACGAGCCACCGGAATAGGGTCGGGTGACGTCGGTGCCGCCCAGGTCGTCCGCGAGCTGCTGCAGCTTGCCGTCCAGCCCGAGGCGCGCAATGCGCGTCTGGCCGCGATCGTCGTATTGGAAATAGATGGCGCGCGAGTCGGCCGCGAAACGCGGGCCTGCCACATCACGATCGAGCTACGCGGTCAGTGAACGCGTAACGCCCGACTTGAGATCGCGCAGATACAGCTGCGTCACCTGATTGCCCTGGTAACGATCATCGAAGCCGAGCCAGGCGAGATAGCCGCCGTCAGGCGAAACCAGTGGATTGTTATCGGGTCCGCGGCGGTCGGTGACCGGCTGGAGTTCGCCGCCCGTAACCGCGACCCGGTACAACTCGCTGTCGTTAGGTTCGAGGTCAACATCCTTGCGCCGATTGGCGGCAATCAGAACGCTGCGCGAATCGGCCGTGAAAACCGGCGGGCCATTGTGGTCGAAGTCGCCGCTGGTCAGCTGGCGCGGCGCGCCGCCGCTGGCGGCAATGACGAACAAATGTCTGAACGTATCGGGTAGATAGCCTTCACCATCAGCCCGGTAGACCATGCGATCGATAACCTTCGGTGGCTCGGCCCACTTGACGCCTTCTGGCGGCTTCGGCAATTCCACCTGGAACGCCTGGCGGCTGGCGGGTACTGGCATCGTGAAGGCCAGTTGGCGCCCATCGGGCGACCAGGCCAGGCTGCGCGGCGCTTCGGGCAGACGGGTGATCGCGCCACTGGTGCCGGAATCCAGCCAGTGCACGAACAGCTGCGCACCGGAATCGCCGTCCCGCGCAATCCACGCCACGCGCCGCCCGTCCGGGGACCAGCGCGGCAACGCACCTTCGTTAGCATTGTTAGACAACGGCCGGTGTGTCGAGCCGTCCGTGGCCATCAACCACAGCGTGCCACGCACCCGATCGCTACGCACATCCATGCCGCGTCGCACGTAGATGATCCAGCGCCCATCCGGCGAGATCTGCGGATCGCTGACCCACTCAAGGCCAAAGACATCCGCGTAGGTCATCGCTGCTCTGGCTTCAGCATACGCCGCTGAGACGAGCGCAGCACCGGCGACGATTGCTAACGCGGAGAGCAATATGCGGCTTTGGCGCCAGTTAATCATCGGCATCGGTATTCCCCGCTATTTCTGTTGAGGCAGTCTACTTCGGCGCGCAGGTTCGCGCTGCATTGGGCGAATCCGCCAGCCGCAACACCGGATAAAGATTGAAGCGCTGGTCCCAGGACGGATGCCGTGCGTAGAAAAAATTGAGGCGCGCTTCAGGACTGGCTGCGAACACGGGGTCGCTTGCGAGGCGCTGATTGAATTCCGCGCGCAACGCCGGATCTTTCGCCAGCATGTCCCTGGCGACGCCTTCGGCGACGTAGTTCTCCATGTATTCGCGCTGTTCAAACGCGACGTCGAAAAATCCCCAGGAAACGAGCGAGTCCGGCGCCTGCGGTTCGAGCATCGCCATTACCAGGCGCGCCTTGGGCTGCGCAATCGGCACGAACAGCGCGCCCGCCGGCTCCGAGCCCGGCTCAACCTTCCAGGCGCCGCTTACGGCAACTTGCGGACGGCCTTCGACAGTCCGTGCGGTACGCTGGATCCTGGTCGCACGGTATGCTTCGGCCGCCAGTCCGGGCAGGGGGCAATTTATCCGCCGGAATTCGATGGCGTGCAGGGCAAGATGTGCGCGCACCATCTCGGCATAGGCGGCTGGCACGAGGTAACCAGCGCGCGGCGCAGTGGCTGTGATCGATGGACGCAGTTCATCGCGCAGTGGCACCTTCCAGATCATCGGCGTGTTAGGGTCGTAGCGGATGACCAGCCCGCCCGAGACGGCCGACGGTTCAAACTGATACGCGTAGCCACTAAAGTCGATCGTGCGGACATGTTCGGTGTTCTCATAGGTCAGCGGTATGCTTGAACCACCGATGTTTGCGGCATGCTGATCAGCTTCTCTTGTTAGTTTGAGCCAGGACGCGCCATGTTTTGCCGCAATGTCGATGATGGCGTCCAGGGTATTGCGGGTGGCGGCCACTCTTTTCGCATATGGTTTCCAGGAGTGCGTCTCCACCAGGATTCCGATGCGATTGCGCGTCGCCCAATACGAATCGGAAAAGCGCGGCGGACGAACCAAGACGGCGAACCCGGATGCCGGGTTGTCGTTTTGCACCAGACTCGGGTAAAAGTCGACCGGCAGAGATCCCTGGGCGCTGAGTCTTGCGAGGATGTGCGCAACCAGGGCACGGCCCGCATCCTGCAGATGCTCGTCGCCACTCTGTGTAATCGCTCCAGTGATCGAAATATCATGCGCGAAATCCGCACCATCGGTCACGTGCAGGTCAGCGTAGAGCAGTGGATCCCAGTCGTTCAGCAGGCCTAACAGGGCGCGCATTTCCGGAGCTTCGGCTTTCACATAGTCGCGATTCAGGTTGAGATTCTGCGCCGTCGTGCGCCAGCCCATTTCGCGCGGCCCGTTCTGATTGGGCCGATTCCAGGCGCCGAAGCGCTCGTGCCCGTCAACATTGACAACCGGCACGAACACCACTGTGACGGCACGCAACAGATCATTGCCGGCCTTCGAATCCAGCCAGCTGCGCAGCGCGATGAAACCCGCATCCTTGCCGTCGATTTCGCCCGCATGGATGCCGCCCTGGAAGAGAAACACCGGCCGGCTGCGCGTACGCGCCAACGCTGGTTGCAGCGTGCCGTCGGCCGATGCGGCCAGCGCCCACATCGTCCGGCCCTCGGGCGAGGTACCGAACGCGAAGCAGCGGACCTGGCGCGGAAAGGCGCGCGCGAAGCTGTGGCAAAGCGCGGCCACTTCCGTGTAACGGCCGGTGGTTTCAAACCCGGTACTTTCGGCGGTCGTGCGCAACGCAGCGTTGTCGGCTGCGCTGCCGATCGCCGGCCCGGACAAGCTAACAACAGCGCCCAGGATGCAGGTGCTGATACGTCTGGTGGCAGCGACGCGAATCTGATAAATCATTTCTGGTCCTTACTGCCGCGCAGCGAGCCGAGATAGGCGGCTACGGCGATCATGTCCGATTCGGCGAATCTTGCAACAACCGGCCGCATCAGCGCGCTGCCTGCTCCAGCGCGTGTGCCACGCTGATAATCGTACAGTTGGCGCACGATGTAACTCGGCGAGCGGCCGGCGATGCCCGGGGCCGCTCCGAAGCCGCGCAAGTTCGCGCCATGACAACCCGCGCAAGGCAGAGCATTGCCTGCGCGTCCGGACTTAACGAGGGTTGCACCCCGTGCGACGCTGCCCACTGGCACATAGGCGCGGAATAGCGCGCGCGAGTCCCGCAGTTCGAACTGCTCGACATCAATCGGCATTTCAATGATGCGTCGGCCGAGGAGTTCAGTTCCGCCGCTCTTCGAGGGCGCATGAAAATTGCCGGCAATGTAGCTCCGCGGCACCGTCCTGCTCTCGATGATGCTGATGTTAGGTTTGAGCTGCAACGCGGAAAAATACGCGGCAGCAGCCTTCACTTCAGCGTCGGTGGCGGCCTTTGCCGCCTCGATCATCAAGACCACCGGCGCTCGCGGCGGCCCTGAAAATTTCCTGGCACCGCTCTTGAAGTCCGCCATCTGCTGCGCGATGTAGGCGGCCGACAAACCCGCGAGGCTCGCGTTTTCCGGGCCGCCGGTTCCTTCCGTGCGATGACAGCAGCCGCAGGCCCGCACGTCAGGTTTTCGGCCGCGCGCCACGACCCCCGGCATGACCGGATGGCTGTCCGGATGCCAGTCCGGCGAAAAGAAAAGATCGCGCGCCTGTGCAACGGAAAAAGCGGCGCTGCTGCCCGGGATGCGCCGCGGTACGTCGGTGGCGGGCTGCGGCTTGAACTGCGGGTCCCATGCATAGGCCCAGGCCGGAAAACTTGCAGCGCTGACGGCGGCATCAGCGTTGGCCCGCGCAGCGCCAACCGCGAGCAATACGAGTGCCACAAGAATTGTCAGGATCCTGAACATTCAGGCTGAAGTGTCAGGCAAGTTGCCCGCTTCCATTTCCAGGATAGCCCTTTAGTTCGATGACATTGCCGTCCAGGTCCCGGATGTAGAGCGACGGGCCGTCGCCAGCAGCGCCGAAATTGACGGCGATCGGGCCGGTCGGCGTTATTCCGCACGCCTGCATATGCTGTTGCAGCGCGTCTTCGTCGAAAGGTTCGATGTGCAGGCAAATGTGGTCTACGTTGCGGCCGTCGCTGTTAGGCGCAGCGCCGCCCCGCTTCCCAAGCGTACCGTCAATGCTGATCAGATCGATCATCGATGAACCCGCCCGCAGATGAACCAGCCCAAGATCGATGCGTTCCTTGACGACCTCGCACCCGAGCACCTGCCGATAGAAAGCAATGCTCTGCGCCAGGTCGCGGACTCGAAATACAACATGATCCAGCTGCTGGATGACGAATGGGATCATGCGTTAGCCGGGAGTCAGGTAAACCATTAGTCAAAACTACTACCGAAGCCCTGCGTGGTCGAGCGGATCATCGCGCAGCGCGAGTACTGCGGCCTGCCTCACGCCTGCGGGATCAAATTTCTTCCCGCCGTGCCGACACAGTATCGGCACCCCCGTTTTCCCGAGCCGAGGCTGCTTGCAGCCTCCTGATAAGGCCCTGGGGACTCGGGGGTGTCTTATGCGCCTCCGCTGACAGGTTCCGCCCGCAAATCGTGTTCATCCGAACCCGTAATGCGAACCCTGACGAATTCTCCGGCCTTGAGCGGCAAGGACTTGCCGCCTTTCTTCAACGCAATCCGGATAACCCCGTCGACGTCGGGCGCTTCAGCGGCGCTGCGGCCGACGGCCGCCTTCTCGGCTACCTGGTCGATCAGTACATCGACTTCGCGGCCGATCCTCGCGCGCAGGCGCGCGGCGCTGATGCGTGCCGCGGTTTCCATGAAGCGTGCATGGCGTTCTTTCTGCACCGGCGGCGGCACGTGATCCGCGAGCTTGTTAGCTGCCGCGCCTTCGACCGGCGAGTATTCAAAGCACCCGACGCGATCGAGTTGCGCCTCCTCCATCCACGCTAACAACTCGGTGAATTCGGCTTCGGTCTCGCCCGGGAAGCCGACGATGAACGTGCTGCGCAGCGTGATGTCGGGGCAGTCCTGGCGCCAGCGCCGGATGCGTTCGAGGCTGTTCACCGCGGCGGCGGGCCGGCGCATGCGTTTGAGCACACTCGGGCTGCCATGCTGGAAAGGCACATCGAGGTACGGCAGGATTTTTCCCTCGGCCATCAGCGGCACGACCTTGTCGACGTGCGGATACGGGTAGACGTAATGCATGCGTACCCAGATGCCGAGTTCGCCCAGGCCGCGTGCAAGATCGAGAAAGCGCGTCTCGTAGTCCTGATCGCGCCAGCGGCCGCCCGCGTACCGGATGTCGGCGCCATAGGCGCTGGTGTCCTGCGAAATGACCAGCAGTTCCCGGACGCCGGCGTGCGCCAGGCGCTCGCCCTCGCGCAGCACGTCGTCGATACGGCGGCTGACAAGCTTGCCGCGCATGTCGGGGATGATGCAGAAGCTGCACTTGTTGTTGCAGCCCTCGGAAATCTTCAGGTAGGCGTAATGCCGCGGCGTCAGCTTGACGCCCTGCGGCGGCAGCAGATCGAGGAAGGGATCATGCACCGGCGGCAGGTGTTCGTGCACCGCGCCTAACACGTCGGCATAGGCATGCGGTCCCGTGACCTTCAGCACCTTGGGATGTCGCTCCAGTATCCGCTCGGGCCGCGCGCCCAGGCAGCCGGTGACGATCACCTTGCCATTGCGAGCCAGCGCCTCGCCGATCGCATCCAGCGACTCGTCGACGGCCGCGTCGATGAACCCGCAGGTGTTCACGACGACCACATCGGCCGCCTCATAGGTCGGCACGACGGCATAACCCTCGGCCCGCAGCTGGGTCAGGATGCGCTCAGAATCGACCAGCGCCTTGGGGCAGCCGAGACTGACGAAACCGACCTTGGGCGGGCTTTTGGGCATGGGGCGCGCATCTTAGCAGTGCTGCCTGACAACGTAGTCGCGCGACCACTGCGCGGGTAGTGTCCGCGATATGGACCGGGGCGACGTAGTTCCTTTCCACGGCGGCTGCATCAGGGCGAAATGCAGCCTGACAAATCGGGTCAGGCAGGGCGGGTGCGGGTTCAGTGCGAGGATCGGTAGTAATCGTCGGTGCAGGCATCGGCGGCCTGACAGCGAGCCTGGCGCTGTTGCGCGCCGGCTTCTCTGTTAGGGTCTGCGAGCAGGCGCCGGCGCTGGGCGAGGTCGGCGCGGGCATTTCCCTCAGCCCCACGGCCGTGCATGGCCTGAATGCGCTGGGTTTGCGCGATACGCTGCAGACCAAGGCCTATCACCCCGAAGACCAGTGCGTGCGGCACTACCAGACTGCGCAGCCGATGATCTGGATCAATCGCGGCAAGTCACTGCTGGAAAAATATGGCGAGCGCTATTACCTGATCCACCGCGCGGACCTGCACGATGCGCTGGCGGCCGAAGTCCGGGCGTTGGCGCCGGACGCCATCCTTCTCAACAAGAAATGCGTCTCCGTTTCCCAGGCAGCTAACAATGCGAGCGCGACCTTCGAGGATGGCACGACCATATCCGCGGACCTGGTTATTGGCGCCGATGGCTCGCGCTCACTGGTACGGCAGGCGATCTTTGGCCTGCTGGAAGTGTCATACACAGGCTATATCGCCTGGCGCGGCCTGGTGCCGATGGGCAAGGTACCGCAGGAAATACTGGATCCGCCGTCCGGCATTTTCGTGGGCCCGGGCCATCTGGTGAACCGCTATCCGGTGCGTAACTGGGAACTGCTGAATTTTGTCGCGTTCGCCGAGCGCCCAGCCTGGACCGAGGAAGGCTGGTCGATCCGCTCGTCGGTCGAAGAGTTGTTAGCCGAGTTTAAGGGCTGGCATCCGGCAGTGCTGCGTTTCATGTCCGAAACGCCGCCACAGAATCTGTTCAAGTGGGGGCTCTTCGACCGCGAGCCGCTCAAGTCCTGGAGCCAGGGGCGCATTACATTGTTAGGCGACGCAGCACATCCGGTGCTGCCGTTTCTCGGCCATGGTGCGGTACTGGCGATCGAAGACGCGGTGGTGCTGGCCCGCGCGCTGACCGCATCCGGCTCGATCGATGAAGCGCTGCGCCGCTATGAAAAAGCGCGCATGGAACGGGCCGCCTTCGTGGTGCACGAATCCCGCAAGGCCGGGAAGCAATTCCACGCCAAGGACACGGATACGTACGCGCAACGCACTAACAACAAACCGGCCGATGAAGGCCTGGGCCTGTTTTCCTACAACCCGGTTACCCAGCCGATCTGATTATTTCGCCGGTTCCATGGCGGGGGGCGCCGCCGCTTCGGTAGCCGGCGCAGCTGTTGCAGGCGCCGCCGCCGGGGCGGCTGCCTCGGCCGGCGCGGCGGCGGGCGGGATCGGCGCCACGACCTGGCCCAGCGATGCCGGGATCGCTTCCGCGGGGCGCTGCGAGCAGCTGCGCAGCACAACAAACAGCGTCATGGCTGCGATCGGCACCAGCAGCCAGGGATAAACGGCGCCCTTGCGCTCGCTGGTGACACTGCCGAGGGTTGCGAGATCCGCAACACCTAACGCCGCGGCCAGCCCGGGCGGCGCTTCGCTCGCGAGGCCCTCTTTGGCCGTCGCCAGGATACCGCCGACGCTGGCGACATTGAGGCCACCCGGAGCGGAACCCCCGAGCTTGCCGATAGCGCCTAACACGAGTGGCGCGGCGATGCTGAGCAGGCTGCCGGCTGAGCTGCGGCGCACGCCGGCGAAGCTGGCTAACAAGTCGCTGACGGGACCGGCCTTGTCGCCCAGCAGGTTGCCGAGCAGGCCCTTGCCGAGGTTGATCAGCGTGTCGGATTGCGCGCCGGCGCCGAGTGCGCCGCCCAGGTTGTCGAACAGCGAGCCGTCATACCGGCCGGCCTGGAGCATTTCCAGCAGCTTGCCGGCGCCCGATTCCTGGCTGTAATTCTGTACCAGGCCCGCCAGCACGGCGGGAACCGCGCCGCCAATGACGGCCTTGCGGGTGGCGCTGGGGGTCTCGCCCAGCGAGCTTGCCAGGGCGCCGAGGGCGGATTCCGATACTTGCGATTTCAGGAGTTCGAACAGGTCCATTGGGTATCCAGGCTGAGCAGTGGTAAACCGCGACGGCGAAGGGTACTTCGGCGACCTCAGGGCGGCAACCAAGGCGTGTGTTTAGGGGTATGTCTTGACCCGGGCGGGCCGTGCGACGACCCTACCGCCACTATGTCACCGACTGCAACGACGGCCGTTTTGCCGGACCTCGCCCGGCGCGACGATGCCGCCTATCTGGATTTTGTCGAGGGTTTTCGCGAGTACATCCTGGGCAAGGGCGCCGATTTTGAGGACCGCCTGGACGCACAGGCGCGCGCCGAGGCCGGGCGGCGCGGTCAGGCCTGGACCGACCTCGAGGAGCTGCGCGCCTACCTGCAGCGCTTCCCGCTGACCCGGATGCGCGACCGCCTGGTGCGGACCCAGCAGGAGATGAAATGGCATCGCCTCGCGCGGTCCTACAGTGACCGGCGCATGGAGCTCGAAGCTGAGCTGGCGCGCTGGGACCACCAGGGCCCGGGAAAGCTGCTGCTGGACCCGGCCTTCAAGGTGCCGGATTACGCCAACGTCGAGTTTCACCTGCAGCCGGGCGGCTATTACCACGACGCGCTATCGGGATTTCTCTATCACTACGGCACCAAGGTTTTTTTCCGCGGTGGCAATGACCAGGACGAACTGCACGGCGCGCTGGTCGGCCGTGTGCCGCCGCCAGCCGATGGCAGGGTGCGCCGCGTGTTAGATATGGCCTGCTCCGTAGGCCAGAGCTCTACCGCCTTCAAGCGCCGCTACCCGCAGGCTGAGGTGACCGGCATCGACTATGCCGCGCCGATGCTGCGCGTCGCCCATCGTCGTGCCGCGATGGCCGGGCTCGATGTCACCTTCGCGCAGCGCCTGGTCGAGAAGACCGGGTTTCCCGATGCGCACTTCGACATCACCTTCGCCTTCATCGTGTTCCACGAGCTGCCAGTGCGCATCATTCAGGAGACAGTGCGTGAAGCGGCGCGTGTCACGCGCCCCGGCGGCCGCTTCATCGTCTATGACTTCACCGAGTCCGCGATCAAGTCGCCGTACCAGCTCTACCATCGCTGGTTCGACGCGCGCCACAACGGCGAACCGTATTCGCAGGACTTCTGCGACTGCAATCTGGACGCCGTGTTAGCCAGCAACGGCTTTGTGGTGGATGCCGACGTGGAGGCCCAGCGCTCCGGCGGCGCCGGCTACATGAAGCACTGGTTCGCCACCCGTGCCTGAAATCGCATCGGCGCCCCAGACGCCCGAGGGTGGCACACCGATCGTCGGCCCGGACCCGATCTACCTGCGCGATCCGCTGCTCGATGCAACGGTGCGCATGGTGGTCGAGCTAACGGCCCAGCTGTGGGTGGAGCGCGAGCGCCGTATCGCGCTGGAAGCGCGCCTGACCGAGGCGGGCGTGCTGCCCGCGGCGGGCGCGGCCGATCACTGGCAGCCGTCAGCCGAACTCGCAGCGCGAATCAAGCAGGAACGGGATCGCCTGGTCGACGACGTATTCAAGGAACTGCGCCGCATTCCGGCCACGGCTGTCAGCCAGGACTGAGCCTGCAGTCCCGCACCCGCAATCGTTGCTGGCGCGTGCGGCAACATCTCGTGCCAGGCGAACTGGTTGGCGCGCAACACTTCGACTGGACCGAGACGGCAATCCCCGAGCCGGGCGACGGCGAGATCCTGGTACGCGCGCTGTGCCTTTCGGCGGGACCCGCGCAACGTGGTTATCTGACCGCCGGCGGCAAGGGCAAATCCGGATTTCTTCCCGGTGTCAGCCTGGGCGACGTCATGCGCGGCCGGGGCGTTGGCGTGGTTGAGCGTTCGCGTCATCCAGACTTCGTCGCCGGTGATATTTTTGTCGGTATGTTAGGTTGGCAGGACTACAGCATCCAGCGGCCGCGCGCCGACGACTTCGTGTTCAGCGGCAAGAAAGTACTCGACGCCGCGAAACCCCTGACCACGGAGCTCGGGATTGTCGGCAACGCGGGCGTCACCGCCTGGTTTGGCCTGTTCGACGTCGCGCGGCTGCGCGCCGGCGAGACCGTGCTGATCTCCGCAGCCGCAGGTGGCGTGGGATCGGTCGCCGGGCAGATCGCGCGGCTACGCGGTGCGACCCGGGTGGTCGGGATTGCGGGCACCGTCGACAAGTGTCGCTGGCTCACCGACGTGTTAGGTTTCGATGCGGCGATCAATTACCGCAGCGACGATGTCGACGCGCGGCTCCGCGAACTGTTCCCGCGCGGCGTCGACATCTTCTTTGACAACGTGGGCGGGCAGATCCTGGACCAGGGGCTCATGCATCTCGCGCCGGGCGCACGGGTGGTGATCTGCGGCTGGATCTCCACTGATTATTCGGCCGCACAATTGTCCGGCCCCGCCAACTACCGCCAGCTGCTCTACAAGCGCGCCAGCATGCAGGGTTTCGTGGTGTTCGATTACTGGAACCGCTACCCGGAGGCCGAGCGCGACCTGAAAGCCTGGTACCGCGACGGCCGGCTGCAGAATTGCGAGCAGGTGCTCGACGGCCTGGAACAGATGCCGCTGGCGCTCCAGAATCTGTTCACCGGCGCCAACCGGGGCATCATGAATTGCCGGGTCGCGCCCGACCCCTGATTGCGGCTCACAACCGCGCGTTGCGGCCTGTATAACCGGCTCCTTCTAACACTGCCCAACGGCGCCGCAACGGGGTATCGTCGGGCCCACATGCTGATGGCTAACGACAATTCGGGAACAGCCACGCAGAATCCGTGGCGGCTGATCCTGATGGTGGCCCTGCCGTTCTGGATTTACGCGGCCGTGTCGCGCAACCTCGCGCTGCAGATGTGGCAACAGGGTGGTGTGCTCAAGGAAGTGGCGCCGCTGGGCGCGCGGCTCGCACAGCATCTGGTGCTGTTGCTGGTCGCACTGCCACTGTACCGTGCGCACCTCTACCTGGGGTTTGCGCCGGGACGGCGCCCGAAGCAAGCGCTGTTAGCCCTGGGCGGCGCGCTGCTGTTGAGTTTTCTGGCGCGGCCGCTGCTGCTGTTTTTCGCCTGGCTGCCCGAGGGCCTGGACAAGGTGGCATGGGGTTTTCGCGACTCGATTATGGCTGATTTCAGGTCCTTCGCCTGGCGCTGGACTGTGGCCAATGCCGAATTCGCCGTGAGTTACGTGTGCAGCCTCGCCCTGATGGCCGGCGCACAGATCTACCGCGAGTTGCGCGCCGAGTCCGCGCGGCGCGAGCGCGCCGAATCCGCCTGGCGCGATGCGCGGCTCGAGGTGCTGCGCGCGCAGTTCGATCCGCATTTTCTATTCAACACGCTCAACATGGTCGCGAATCTCTCCGAACAGAATCCGGGCGAAGTGCGCAATGTTGTTGTCAAGCTGAGCGACCTGCTGCGGCAGTCGCTGATCGACCGCCGGCAGGAATTTGTCACCGTGTCGCATGAACTCGAGGCGGTTGCCGCCTACATGGACATCCAGCGCGCGCGCTTCGGGGACCGTCTGCGTTTTGCCGTCGACCTTGCCTCCGAGGTTTCATCCTGGCGGTTGCCGTGTTTCATATTGCAGCCGCTGCTGGAAAATGCGGTGCGTCATGGCCTGGGTGGCGATGAAGACTCAGTGGATATCGAACTCACCATCAGGCCTGCGGTAATTGCGCCAGGCAGCACCGGGCTGTCAATCGCGCTGGCTAACACGGTGTCCGGGTCCGCCGGCGGCAAGATCCAGCTGGGGCTGGGCCTGTCGATGACACGTGAACGCCTCGCCACGTTGTTAGGATCGGCGGCAACGGTGGTCGCCGGGACGGGCGCCGATGGACGATTCCAGGTGTTGCTGAGGTTTCCGAGCCATGCTCTGGAGGATAACGAATCATGAAAGTGCTGATAGTCGATGACGAAGCACCCGCGCGCGAGACCCTGCGGCGATTCTGCGCCGAGCTGACCGATATCGAAGTCGTCGGCGAGTGCGATCGTGGCGATGAGGCGGTCGCACGGATTCGCGAGTTGCTGCCGGATCTTGTTTTTCTCGACATCCAGATGCGCCAGGTTTCTGGCATCGAGGTCGCGCGCCAGGTCGGGCCAGCCGCGATGCCGATGACCGTGTTTGTGACCGCCTATGATCGCTACGCCGTTGAAGCGTTCGAACTGAACGCCGTCGATTTTCTGCTGAAGCCTTTCAGTCGCGAACGATTCCGGGCCACGATCGAGCGGCTGCGGGAGCGGCTGGGCACTCGCGACTCCGGTGCGCTGGCACGCTGGCGCGCGACGCTGGAAACCGCGCTGCGCGACTTTTCGCGCGAGGCGGTCAGGCGGCAGGTCATCGCTGTCGAGGACAACGGTCGCCACAAGATGCTGAATGTGGGCGAGATCGAGCTGGTGGAATCGGCGGGCAATTACATCGTTCTGCAGACCCGCAAGAGCGAGCAGTTCATCCTGCGGCGCCGAATCCTGGATGCCGAAGAGTGGCTGGATCCGGGGCTGTTTCTGCGCATACACCGGTCACGGGTCGTGAATCTGCGCGCGATCAAAGAGATTGTTCCGAGCGGCAATGGCGATTTCGTGCTGACGCTGCAGAGCGGCAAGCAGGTGGAATCCGGCCGCAGCTACCGGCATCACGTGGTGGAGCTGCTGCGCGGTTGGGGTAACGGCGCGCAGGACAGCCAGCCTAACGTGTAACCTGCGACTCGAGGTCGGCGAGACCCTTGCGATAATGTTTCAGTCCCGCCCAGACAACTAACAGACCAAGCGCGCTGACGATCAGTACCGCGATCGACAGGCTGTAGCGCAGCGCGGCCGGATCCCTGAAGACGAAGTCCGTGAGCGCGGCAACGCTGGTCGGCGCGAGAAACTGGCCGGTGCCGCTCGCGATCAGCAACGACAGCGAAGTCATCTGGCCGCGATACTGGTTTGGCGTCACGAGCATGGTCGCGATGGACGCGGCGGAGCTTGCGGCGCCCGCGGCGACCAGCGTCGGTATGAAAAAGAACAGCGCGAGCGTGCTGCCCGGCATCAGCGGCGCCAGCGCATGCAGCGGGACGATGACGAGCAGCGACAGCCAGACGATGCGCATCGCGGCATCGCGGATGCCGGCCTTGTACCAGCGATCGGCGAGCCAGCCACCGAGATTGACGCCGGTCAGTCCGCAGAACAACAAGACAATGCCCCACAGCGGTGCAAACGTCTTGCGCGGCATGTTCCAGGTCCGATCGAACAGCGGCACGATCCAGAAGTGCGAATAGGCGACGAAATTGACCACGACTTTCCCCAGGAACAGCGGCACAAACACGCCCGGGAGCTTGCCCATGTAACGCCACACCTCGCCGATCGAGGGCTTGCTGGACGCAGAAGCTAACAACTCACGGCGCGGCGGTTCGCGCAGCAGCCACATCAGCGGAATCAGCAGCAGCCCAGGCGCTCCGACCAGCAGGAAGGTCTCGCGCCAGGGAATCGTCACGCCCAGCGCCTGGAAAGGATCGTGGCCGGATTGTTCCAGCCAGTTGATCGCGAGGCCGCCGACCAGGAACGCGAGGCTGCCGCCCATGGAGACGCCCATGGAATACACGCCGATCGGCTTGCCGACCTGCTCGCGGCGAAAGGAATCCGAAATCAGCGACAGGGCGCAGGGCGTCAGCACCGCTTCGCCCAGGCCCACGCCCATGCGCGCAAAAAACAGTTCCACGGCTGAGTCGGCGAAGGCGCAGGCGGCCGTCATCACGCACCACACCGCAATGCCGAAAATGATCAGGCGGGTGCGCCGCACGCGATCGGCCAGCCAGCCGAAATACAGCCCGAAAGTCAGGAAACAGATGGCGAACGCCGGCGAGCCGACCAGGCTCATCTGAAAATCCGTCAGGCCCAGGTCCGTGCGGATCGGCTCGACCAGCAGCGTGAGGATCTGCCGGTCGATGAAACTCAGCACGTAGGCGAGGGTGAGAATCACCACCATGGCCCAGCCACTGCGATCCGTCGTGCTTGCGTTTTGTGCCTGGGTCACACTATAGATCGTGCCAGAAATTGAACGGACGCAGTGGGGAGAGAACGATGGTCGACGTATACAACCTCACCGTGGTGCAGGCGCGGGTCCGCCCCGTGGTGCGCGCTAACGGCGTCGTGCGGCGCGATGCGCTCGAGGAGAACGTCGAGCACCTGTGCGACCTCGTGCGCCGCGGAGCTAACACGTTTGGCAGCAAGCTGTTCGTGCTGCCCGAATTCTGCATCCACGGTTTCGAGCTTGGCGTGCCGACCGCTACCTGGGTCGAGGCCGCGATCACGCTTCCTGGCCCGGAAATCGAGCCGCTGCAGCGCACGGCGCGCGACAAGGGCGTCTACATCGCCGGCATGGCCTACGAAAAGATGCCGCAATTCCCGGGGCGGTATTTCAACACCGCGTTCATCATCGATCCGCGCGGCGAGATCGCGCTCAGGTACCGCAAGCTCTATTCGATCACCGGCAAGACCACGCCGCTCGATGTCTACAACGAATACTGCCGGCTGTTTGGCGGTCCCGAGTCGCTGTTTCCGGTGCTCGACACGCCGTTAGGCCGCCTCGGCGCTCTGGTTTGTTATGACATCCACTTCCCGGAAGTGGCGCGTTGTCTCGCCATGCGCGGCGCCGAAGTCCTGTTGCATATCACCAGCGAGGCGCGCGGCCCCGAGCATTACGACGAAGGCGGCGGTGGCTGGACCGCGGTGCGCAAGGCGCGTGCCTGGGAAAATGTCTGTTATCTCGCGATGGCCAACTCCGGGCCTAACATCGATTCGGACCTGCCGCCGATGGTGTGCCACGGCGAATCGCAGATCCTCGATTTCCATGCGCGCACGCTGAATCGCACCACCGGCACCGAGGAGTGCCTGATCACCGCGCCGATCGACATCGAGGCGCTGCGCCGCCGCCGCAGCGGCATGCGCTTCAACTTCCTGACCGAACTCTGCCCGCAGGCACATGCGCCCGTTTATGCGGCAACCCAGGCCTGGCCCTTGAATGCTTTTGCCGCCGCGCCGATGCCGGACGTTGCGCAGAACGTCGCGCTGCACGGCAGGGTGCTGGCGGAGATGCGCGCGCATGGGCAGCTGCTGCCACCGGCCGGAGTCTGAGCATGCCAGCGGCCCCTTTGCCAACGCTCAAGCCCGGCGATCCGTTCAAGGTCGCCATGCTGCTGTTTCCGAACCTCACGCAGCTCGACCTGACAGGCCCGCACGAGGTGTTCAAGCGCGTGCGCGGTGTCGAAGTCATTACGGTCTGGAAGGATCTGCGGCCGGTCAGGAGCGCGACCGGACTGACGCTGGTTCCCGACCAGACCATGGCGGAGTGCCGCCATGCTGATCTGTTGTGCGTGCCGGGCGGCCCCGGACACCTTGATCTGATGAACGACAGCGCGACCCTGGACTGGATTCGCGAAGTTGCCGCCGGCGCCAGGTTCGTCACCTCGGTCTGTACCGGCGCGCTGGTGTTAGGTGCCGCTGGTCTGCTGCGCGGTTACCGCGCGACCACGCACTGGAGTTCCATGGAGGCATTGCCGCTGCTGGAGGCGGTCCCGGTCAGCGAACGCGTGGTCTGGGATCGCAATCGCGTCACCGGCGGTGGCGTCACCGCGGGTATCGATTTCGGCCTGCAGATCATCGCCCGGCTGTGGGGCGACGAGGTCGCGCAGATGGCCCAGTTGACGCTCGAGTACGACCCGTCGCCGCCGTTCAACAGCGGCTCGCCGCGCCATGCGCCAACCGAGTTGTTAGCTCGAACGCAGGTCGCGATGAGCGGCTATCGCGAAAAAGTCATGGCGGCCGCCTGGGCCGCCGCAACACGGTTTGCCTGATTTTCCGGCGACTGGCCGGCGCCGCCAGCGCTGTTAGCTGCCGCTGGTCGAGAAGACGACGTTGCCGCGGGTCTCGGGCGCGTGATTGCTGGGCAGGTTACCGCGCGACCAGCGATCGAATTCGGCGGCGCGCAGATCGGGCGGCGCTGTCGACCACTCATTGCGTTTCAGATGGCGCCAAACGTATTCCGGCATGAAGCCCGCCGCGTCCACTTTCTCGAGGTCGTTGAAGTAGGGCGACTCCATCGCCTTGTTCTGCTGCTTCAGGTTGCGGTAGATCTTGGCCGCCTCGCCGCGCGCAAACACTTCCTCGTCAAAAATCGGGATGATCACGCCCGGCACGCGCTGGTAGCGGCCGCCATTGCGGCCGATGAAATCCATGCGTGCAAACAGGTAGCCGATCCACAGGCCGCTCTCGCGCGTGGTCATCGCATCGCCCCAGTCGATGCTGATGGTCAATTGGCGGGGCGATGCAGGTGTGGCCGGGGCTTTGGGTACACGCGGCGTCGCGTTCGGTGACGGACGCGTGGTCGCGGTTACCGTTGCGCGCGGTTTGGCAGCTCCCGTCGAGCTGGTGGCGGTAAGACCAACGCCCGTGGACAAACTCAGAACCAGGGTAGCGGCTGTCAGAAGACTGTTACGCATGGCGATCATTGATCAGCAATCATGCGATCGCGGGCCGCCCATGTCTAACGGCGGGTCCTGTAATGTGCAGCCGTTCGCACTTTCCGGCCCGGATTCAGCCGGCGAATTCGGCCGCGCCTGACAGGGACTTATTGATGCCGGTCTGCGCGCTGGCCAGCACCTTGCCGCTGGCAAGATCCACCTTGACGATCTCGCCCGAGAAGAAATTGGTCGCGAACACGTGCGTCGCGGTGACTGGCTCCGACATGGACGCCCAGCCGAAGCTCGCGAGCGGGTAGGTTTGGAGTAGCTGACCGGCGAGATCGTAGGCTTCGATCTTGGCGCCCGCAATGACTAACAGGCGGCCCGCCTTGTCGAGCGACAGATCGAAGAAGAAATGCCCGCTGTTATCCGGGTAGCCGACGAGATTGGGCAACTGCCGGTCATTCTTCAGGTCGTAATGGAAAATGATCGGGCCGGATTCCGACGTGTAGGCCACGCGCCTGCCGCCGTCTAACAAAACGCTCGCCGTCAGGCCCTGAAAACCGCCGATACCGCCGTGCGTGCGGGTTGCGTATTCTTTCAGCACCTTGCCCTTGCGCGACAGCGCGAACAGATGCCCGTCGCCGAAGCGCTGCGTACCCGGCATGAGCGGCAGCGTCGTGTGCAGCGGCACGCGGGATTTGTCGCCGACGAAATTCTCGCCCATCAGCAGCCGCCCGTCCGGCAGGAAATTGACGTGCGCGAAGGATTTCGGCGGCCCCGGGAAATTCGGCAGTCGCTGGCCGTTGCGGGCGAAGCGTACGATCTTGTAAGCAAAAGCATCGAAAGCCCACAGCGTGCCGTCCGGCGCGAAACGCGTGCCCTGGACGATATGCGTGGTGTCGTCCAGCAGGATCCTATTCTTGAGCCTGAGATCGCCGTCGTAGTGCAGCAACCGGCCCTGGCCGCGGTGATCGTCGCTCTTGTCATTCAGGAGCGTGCAACCGGCGACGACATCGCCGCGCTCGAACGGGATAATTTTGTTAGTACCAGACTTGTTAGTACCCGCCGCGCCTAACGCCACCGCCGATCCCGCCAGCAAACCCAGCGTTTCGCGGCGAGTGACGCGGCTCATTTCATCTTGTCCCAGCTGGCCTTGTTGCTCGAGGAGGGTGGCAGGCGGCCACAGTGAAGGCCGGCATCGACCATCAGCACTTCACCGGTGACCACACTTGCGCCTTCCAGGAACCACACCAGTGCTTCGGCGATCTGCTCGGCCGTGGGCACGGTCTTGAGCGGCACCATGTCCGCGGCCATGGCGAGGAAGGTCTGATAGGCCTCGGGCGACATCGTGCCCTGCAGCCAGCGCGTCTGGATGGCGCCCGGCGCCACCGCGTTGATGCGGATTTCGGGACCTAACACCAGCGACAGCGACTGCGTCAGCATGTTGAGCGCCGCCTTGCTTGCGGCGTAGGCCATCGACGAGGCGATGCCGGTGATGCCGCCGATCGAGGAGTTGTTGACGATCGAGCCGCGGCCGGCCTTTTTCATGTAAGGCGTGACCGCGCGCACCATCTGGTAGGGGCCGACCACGTTCACTTTATAGATCGACAGGAAATCCTCGGCCTGCAGGCCGTCGAGGTTTTCGTAGGGATTGGCCTTGGTCTTGGCGGCGTTGTTGATCAGGTAATCGATGCGGCCCCACTTGTCGAAAGCCGCCTTCGCCATGGCAACGCAGCTGCTGTCTTCCGCGACATCGCCTTGAAAGACGATGACGTCTGCGACTTTGGCGCGACATGCCGCAGCAGTTTCGTGCGCCTCCTTCTCGCTGCGGGTGTAATTGATGACAACGTTGCAGTTGCGCTCTGCGAGCATGATGGCGGCCGCGGCGCCGACGCCGGTGGCAGAACCAGTGATGATGGCGACTTTGCGTGTGGTTGTGTTCATAGTGTCTTCATCATACGCCGGGATACAGTCCGCCCTGCGGAATGACAGCCATTTTCACGCGCGCTGTTAGCGCTCCTTCGCCACCACCCGAAAGCGCACCCGCATCTGGTTCTCGACTGTCAGTGCGCCGAGCAGCGCGGTGAACGGCGTCAGGCCCAGGTCCGATTGCAGGACGGTGAGCTCGCCGCTGGCCGAGAGCTCATTCGCCGCGACCTGCAGTTGTACCGGCACCCGCAGTCGACGGATCTGGCCCTTGATTTCAACGTCGACGCCGACATCAAACCGGCCGTTCTGCAGGTCCTCTGCATCCACAGCGCGCAGCCGTATGTCAGCGAAATGCTCCGCGTCCAGCACCGCGCCCGACAACAGGTTGCGGCGGGTCCCGTCGCGGGCACTCTGCGGCACCTCGGCTTGGAAATCCTCGCCGGCCTGGCGCCGCAGTTCCGGCTCATCGACCGTCAGCGCAGCCACCGGCAGCCGGATGTCGAATCGTGTGCCGGCCAGCGGGTCGGCGCGCATCACCGAGCCTGTTAGGTCATGGCTCGCAACCACATGATTGTGGCCGAGCGCGGCCAGCTTGCCGCCGCGGTACACCAGGATCTGCAACAGCGATCGTTCCGTGTCGACCTGGTAGTCTTGCGCGGCCGCGGCGGGTGTCGCCGGCGCGGTCACGACGGCCGGGGGCTTGGACACCTGCGGCGGCGGAGAAGTTGCACAGTGACTCAACGACAGCAGCGCTAACAGCGCCGCGGGTAGGCGCAGGCGTTGCAACTGCTGGTTGTGAAAATAGCGCATTGACCGTGGCCTCCCGGCGGGGCTAGCTTACCGTCATGCAGCTTCGCAATACCAACACCGCCTGGGGCGCCGTCTCGCAGACTCTGCACTGGCTGATCGTCGCATTGATCGTCCTGCAATACCTGCTCGCGGAAACCGCCGAGGAGCTGCCGCTGGGCATGGCGAAGCTCGCAACGTTGGCAAGGCACAAGTCAGTCGGCATGACTATTTTGGGTCTCGCGGTCTTGCGGTTGCTGTGGCGTCTCGGCAATCGAACCCCCGCGCTGCCGCAGGCCATGCGCGCCTGGGAGCGGGTCCTGGCGCGCGCCTCGCATGCGGGGCTCTATCTGTGCATTTTTGCGCTGCCGCTGACCGGCTGGCTGATGTCTTCCGCCAAGAATTATCCGGTCAGCTGGTTTGGCTGGTTCCAGTTTCCCGACCTCGTGGCGCCGGACCCGGGTCTTTTCGACACCATGCGCGCCACCCATGGGATTATTTTCAACTGCCTGTCAGGTCTGGCGATCCTGCATGTGCTGGGGGCGGCCAAGCACCACTTTCTCAACCGGGACGATGTGCTGATACGGATGCTGCCGTTTGGCTGGAGGTTACGGTGATCGTACGCGTCAGCATCCTGGCGCTGCTAATCGCAGGCAACGCTGCGATGGCTGCTAACAGCATGGCCCCGCCGCCGCCGCTGTTCACCGCGGATCCGGCGCGCAGCACCCTGCAGTTTTCATTCCGTCAGGCCGGTGCGATCAGCAACGGCCGGTTCGGGCGGTTTACAACCGAGTTCCGCTTCGATGCCGGCAACCTCGCCGCCAGCTTGCTCGCCGTGAACGTCGAAGTCGCATCGCTCGATACCAAAGACAAGGAACGCGACGAGCTGCTGCGTGGCGCAGACCTGTTTCTGGTGGCGAAGTACCCGGGCGCGACCTTTCGTTCCGCGAGCCTGTCGCGCCGCAAGGACGGTAACTACGAAGCACTCGGAAAACTGACCATCCGCGGTATCTCGCGCCAGCTGCGCTTGCCGCTTGCAGTGCAGATCACGCGCCGTGCTGATCTAACAACCATGACCTTGCGCGGTACAACTATCATCCGGCGGCTCGATTTCGGCGTCGGCCAGGGCGACTGGAAATCGACGGAGTGGGTCGGCAACGACGTCACGATCCGGTTCGATGTGCTGCTAACAACAGCAGCCGCTCCCGCAAACGGAAAATGACAGGCGACGAGCGCGGGTTTGCAAAGTTCGGGTGGCGCGGTTAGGGTGGCGCCATGCCCGTGCTGAAGCCACCATTTTCCGCAGCGAAAAGACTATCCAGACTCGCGAAACTCACCGCGGCACGCATGTTCTCCGGCGGGCTGCCGCTGCAGGTGGATACCCGCGCACTGGACCTGAGGTTTCTCGCATCGCCCGCGGATGACACCGGCCGCCACATCGTCCGCGATGGTGTGCACGAGCCGGAGAACAGCACCTGGATTGTCGAGCATGTGCAACTGGGTGATGGCGATGTTGCACTGGATATCGGCGCCAACATCGGCTGGTACAGCTGCTTGTTAGATCGGCTGGGCACGGGCGCTTTCGACGTGTACTGCTTTGAGCCCGAGCCGCTGAATTTTGCGATGCTGTTGCGCAATATTGCGCTCAACCGGGCGGGCCACGTTCATCAGCAGCAACTGGCGCTGGGCGACAGCGCCGGCAGTATCGATCTTTACCTGTACAAGGACAGCAACCGCGGCCGTCACTCGGTGTTGCCGGTGCACGACGGCGAAAAGATTCAGGTGCCCGTTACGCGCCTCGACAGCTGGTGGCAAAGCCAGGACCTCGGCGCGCGGCGCCTGCGTTTCATCAAAATTGACATCGAGGGCTACGAATTGCCGGCGCTGCGCGGCGCGGGTGAATTGCTGAATCGTTGCGAGACGCTGATGCTGGAATATTCTCCCGCCTACATGCGCAAGGCGGATCTCGATCCGGTCGCGCTGCTGCAGTTGCTGGTGCAGGCGGGATTTCGCGTTTGCACACTGTCCAATGGCTCGTTGCTGCAGGCCGACATCGCCGCGCTGGGCAGATCCGATCAGCAATTGGACCTGATCTGCGTCCGAAACTGAGTATTATTTTTTCCCGGCCGAAAATTCATCCGGCAGGATTCTGGTGTCGCGCGCCGCGTTCATACCAGCCGCGACTACCGTTGACGATCTTCACCACCGACAGCATCACCGGCACTTCGATGAGTACGCCGACCACGGTGGCCAGTGCGGCGCCGGATTCGAATCCAAACAGGCTGATCGCCGCGGCAACCGCGAGCTCGAAGAAATTGCTGGCGCCGATCAGCGCCGAGGGGCCCGCGATACAGTGCGCTTCGCCCGAGGCGCGATTCAGCAGGTAGGCCAGGCCCGAATTGAAATACACCTGGATCAGGATCGGCACCGCGAGCAACGCGATGACCAGGGGCTGACGCAGGATCTGTTCGCCCTGGAATCCAAACAGCAGCACCAGCGTCGCCAGCAGCGCGGCAAGACTCAGCGGCCCGAGACGCGCGAGCACACTCGATACCCGGGCCGCGCCGCCCACAGCTAACAAACTGCGCCGCGCCAGCTGCGCGATGATCACCGGCACGACGATGTACAGGCCCACTGACAGCAGCAGCGTATTCCACGGCACCGTAATCGCCGACAAGCCGAGCAACAGGCCGACCAGCGGCGCGAATGCGAACACCATGATCAGGTCGTTGAGCGCCACCTGCGAGAGCGTGAAGTGCGGCTCGCCGTTGGTCAGTTTGCTCCAGATAAACACCATGGCGGTACAGGGCGCAGCCGCGAGCAGGATCAGCCCGGCAATATAAGAATTGATCTGCCCGGCCGGCAGGTAGGGCCGAAACAGGACGCCGATGAACAGCCAGCCCAGCAGCGCCATCGAGAACGGCTTGACCGCCCAGTTCACGAACAGGGTGACGCCGATGCCGCGCCAGTGGCGGCGCACTTCACCCAGCGCGCCGAAGTCGATCTTCATCAGCATCGGGATGATCATCAGCCAGATCAGCAGTGCGACTGGCAGATTCACTTTGGCGATTTCGGCGCTGCCGATCGCCTGGAACACGCCCGGGAAGAAATGGCCGAGGCTAACGCCGACGACAATGCAGGCCGCGACCCACAGTGTCAGGTAGCGTTCAAAGGACGACATGCTCAGGACCTGCCGATTTCGTTGAGGCGTTCCTGCAGCTTCATGCGATCGAGCGAGGCAATGGGCAGGCTGGTGAATGCCTTGACGCGATTCTCCATTGCCTTGTAGGCCTGCCGGAATGCCAGCCACTTCCGGGCGTCGGTTCCCTCCACGGCGGCGGGATCGGGAATCCCCCAGTGGGCTGTCATCGGTTGGCCCGGCCAGTAGGGGCAGACTTCGCCGGCCGCGTTGTCACACACGGTGAACACAAAATCGAGATTGGGTGCGCCGGGCGCTGCGAACTCGTCCCAGCTCTTGCTGCGCAGGCCCTCCACGGGCAGGTTCAGGTGCGTCAGCAATTGCAGTGCGATCGGATGAACTGCGCCCTTCGGAAAACTGCCGGCGCTGAAGCCGCGGAATCGGCCACTGCCGACGTGGTTGATGATGGCTTCAGCGAGGATGCTGCGCGCCGAATTGCCAGTGCAGAGAAACAGGACGCTATAAACGCGTTCTTGGGCGCGATTATTGCTCATGCGCGTTTCCTACGGCGGGGCAGGCTTGCAACCGCCGGCACGCAGTTCGTGCCAGAGGTCGCGCTGCCGAGGCTGCAGCAATTGGCCGTGAGAAACGCCACCAGCGCGTTAATGCGGTCGAAGTCGGCGCTATAAAACAGGAAGCGCCCCTCGCGCCGCACGTCGATCAGGCCCGCCTGCTGCAGTTCCTTCAGATGAAAAGACAGGGTGGGCGCCGGGATGCCGAGCTTCTGGATCAGGGCGCCTGGGGAATAGCCTTCCGGGCCGCGCCTGACCAGCAGGCGAAACACTTCCAGGCGCGATTCGTGCGCGAGGGCGCCGAGCGGCAACAGTGCGTCAGAACATTTCATGATTCCAATATTATCAAATTAAATATTGGGGAACAGGCTGCTGACCAAAAAAAAGGCTGGCGGGGGGGGCCGCCAGCCTTGTCAATCCGGTCGCACACCCGGGAAAAGTGGTCGTCGACCGGCTTCCTTCAACCCGCACATCATCTACCGGAAAGATTGCAGTTTGATGAAACGGTTCTACAGAAAAAGCAGATTGGTGCCTGCGCCCAGCGCCAGACCCAACATCGCGCCGGCTGCGACGTCGGACGGGTAGTGCAAGCCCAGGACCACGCGTGACAGCGCGACCGCCGTGGCGAACGGGACTAACAGAATTGCCAGCCAGGGTATGTAGCTGCAGGCGATGAAGGTAAACGCGACCGCGTGCAGGGTGTGACCCGAGGGGAAACTGTAGCGATCGAGCGGCGGCATGAAGCACTGGATGCCGGCGAGACGCACGAACGGCCGTTCCCGGACCAGCCGTTCCTTGAGCTGACGATAGATCAGGAGTCCCAGGCCGCCGGCGAGCAACATGTGTACTGCGGCAGTCAAGCCGTGTTGGCCGAGCAGCAGCGGCATCGCGGCGGTCAATGAATACCAGAACACGCCATCGCCCAGGCGGCTGACGACACGGAAAAACCGCAGGGTTGGATTGCTGAGTGCGATGCGATTGGCGAGCATGCACAGGCGTACATCAAGCCGATTGGCATTGTCGAGCAGCTGCGAGCGTGTCATGGGCTATCCTTTCGCTTCCACCAGGAATTTGCCGGGACTTGCAGCGGCGTGCAGGCTGAGCAGGTCCTGGTACAGGTCCGCGGCGCGTCTCGCACACTGCGCGGATGACCAGCGCACAGCATCGCCTTTGGCAGCGACGCTCAGTTTTTCACGCAGCGCCGGGTCCTTGAGGACCAGGGCCACCGCGTCGCTGAAAACCTGCGCACTCTCCTGGCTGATGATCGCGCCCCGGGCGTCGCGCAGGACTTCTGCGGTCCCCATCACCGCGGTCGACACGACCGGCGTGCCCTGCGCCATCGCTTCCAGAAGCACCAGGCCCTGGGTTTCGGTGCGCGATGCGAACACAAAGACATTGGCGGCGTGATAACAGTCAAGCAGCGTCGAGTTGCGCTCGAGATAGCCGATCATCTGGGTGTTAGCGGCGAGGCCGGTATTCGCGATTTCCTGCTTCAGGTGCGGAACTGCCGGACCCTCGCCCGCAATCACCAGCAGCACATCAGGAACTTTCTCGATCAGCCTGCGCAGCATCACCAGCAGGAAATCGATGTTCTTCTCGTGTGCGACGCGTCCCACGAACAACGCCATGGGACGCGACTTGATGCCGTGCACCGCGCGGAATTTCGCACCGTCGGCGTCCTGAAAGCGGCTCGGATCGAGGCCGGTCGGGATCACATGCAGGGGCGTCGAAACGCCGTAGGCAGCTAACACATCCGCCATCGGCTGGGACGGCGAGATCAGCGCGTCGACCTGGCGGCACTGGCGCTGCGTGAACCAGCGCGAAAACGCGCGTAACCAGGTCCCGGGCACCGCCGGCACGTAGTGCTGCAGGTAGTGCTCGAAATAGGTGTGATAGGTTTCAAGCACCGGCACGCCGAGGCGACGCGCGATCTCGATGCCGGCATAGTGCGCGACAAAGGGTGTTTGTACGTGAACGATATCCGGCTGGGCAGCCTGGATGATTGGCCACAGCGCGCGTATCGCGCGCCGCGACATGTAGCGGTCCTCGGGATCGCGCGGCACCTGCCAGGATTTCACGCGGATGATGTCCGCGTCCTGCTCGGGCGCCAGGCCCGGGTAGTCCGGCGCAACCAGCAAAACGCGATGTCCTGCCGCGATCAGGTCGCGGCGGAACGTCTGGATGGACGTCGACACGCCGTTGACGCGCGGAAAATACACATCGCTGATCATCAGTATTCGCATGTCTGCTCCGGTTGCTGGTCAGGCTGCCTCAGGGTTGTCAGGGTCGCGGCGCCCCGCAACGGCAGGATGCGGCCGCTGGAACGGACGAGCCGGTCATGGCCGTCGAACTCGAGCATGGTGGTTGGCACGAACGGCCGCAGCAGCGGCGAAGCCGCCTGGATAAGCACGCCGATGCTGCCGCCCGCGCCAGTCTTTGATCGGCGCGCCAGCAGGCGCAGCACCATCGATTGTTCGGGAACCAGGTAACTGCGCACCAGTTCCTGTCCCGCGCGTATGCGTGGCAGATTTTCCTGCACCAGAGCGATCATCATCGGGCCGGCGATCACTGCTTCGCCGTTGGTGGCCAGACGCTCGCGCCCGAGGTTGCGGCCACTTAGCGCGCTGTCGATGACGATCTCGCCACTTTGGAACCTGGCGCTGAAACTCTGCGCCGCGGCAATGCGCATCATGTCGTAGCGGCTGGCCGCCGCGCCCGACTGCGTCACCTCGTCCCAGGCGACCAGCGAGCCACTCGCGTCGCGCCATTCGCTGCGCAGCCGCGAACCACAACGCTCCACGCTCCAGCGAAACTTGCGGTGCGGCGAATCGACGCTCACCGCATCGCCTTCCCAGCGCTTCAGGATCGCCGTCTGAGTCGCCGGCTGCGCGGCATTGCAGCTGGTCGCAATCACGAATGCCACCGTCAGATGCTGACGCCATGGGATTCGGGTGTTCACGCGGCCATCCCCAGCGCGGGGAGCGCGAGCGCGTTAGCTACCGGAACGCCCTGGCCCGGCCAGTGCCAGAGCTGCAGTGCTCCATTGTTACGTTCGACGATGGCGGAGCAGTTTTCGACCCAGTCACCGTCATTGCCGTACAACACGCCATCGATTTCGTGCAACGCGGCGCGATGAATATGGCCGCAGACCACACCGTCAACGCGCCGATTCCTCGCTTCCGCAACAACGGCCTTTTCAAATGCATGCACGTACTGCATCGCGCGGCCGGCCTTCTGCTTCAGGTAACCCGCGAGCGACCAGTAGGGATAGCCCATCGAGGTACGCAGTCCATCGATCTGGTGATTCAGCGCAATCGTGAAGTCATAGACCCGCGAACCAAAGGCTTCGAGCCACGGATGGCAATGCAGTGCGCCGTCAAATTCATCGCCGTGCATCAGCAGCAAGCGGCGCCCTTCGGCGGTGCGGTGCGTGAAATTGCGATGGACTTCGATATTGCCGAAGCGTTGCGACGTAAAGGCGCGCAGGTCCGCGTCATGATTGCCGGGAACCAGCACGACGCGCCGGCCTTCATGGGCCATCCCCATCAGCCTGGACAACACTGCTTCGTGGCTGGCGGGCCAGTATGCAGATCGCTTGAGGCTCCACAGATCGACGACATCGCCGACCAGGAACAATTGCTCGACATCGATGTGATTGAGGAAATCGAGCAGGCGCCCGGCACGACACCCGCGGGATCCCAGGTGCAGATCCGAAATGAAGACACTCCGAAGGCTCTGCCTGTTAGCGGGTCGCTTCACGTTAGCCTCGCGTGCTGGCTCAGGTTGCACGCATGCTGATGGTCAAATATTGCAGTTCCGCTACACGACCGTGAACTTGCCGTGACCTTTCAGGTACTTGCGAGACAAAGTTTTGTTAGCTACTCAGGATTATGCCAGTCATGAAATTGTCATCTTCCGGGTATAGCGTCGGGGTCTTATGGAAAGAGCAGACTTGGCCCAGCACACCTCAAAGCGCTTCAACGCCGACCTCGAGCGGGTCCTGGTGAACGCGCTGCAAATGGCCCAGATCGTGGAGCGGCAGTTCCAGGACTCGATCAAGGCGCTGGTGGTGGCGGACGCCGCACTGGCGGCGCGGGTGGTGCAGGGCGACGATCAGGTCAATCGCATGGAGCGCGAGATCATGGCCGAGTGCCAGACCCTGCTCGCAACACGCGCCCCGGCCGCCGGCGACCTGCGGATGTTGTTAGCTCTACTGAAGATGGTTGGTGACGTCGAGCGCATGGGCGATGAGTGTAAGAAAATTGCGCTGGTTGCCACCCAGCTGACACCCAACGACCGCCAGCGCGGCAAATTCCGCGAGATCCGGCACCTGGCGCGCGTGGTGCAGCAGATGGTGCATCAGGCGCTGGCCGCATTCGAGAGTCTGGACGCAGACGCCGCATGGAAAGTCATGCGCATGGACCGCGCGATCGACACCGAGTACGAGGCGATCCAGCGCCAGTGCGTCACCTACATGATGGAAGACCCGGAAATGATCCGGCGCGCGCTGGACGACATGTGGACGGTCCGTGCGCTCGAGCGGGTCGGCGATCATGCCAAAAATCTGTGCGAGTACGTGGTCTACGTCGTCCACGGCAAAGACATCCGGCACACGCGGCCCGATCAACAGCCGGTAACCGCTGCAGCGACCTAGCATCGGTCAGCCGCTACGGCCCGGCATCGCTTCTCTGGCGGCCTCAACGCCTGCAGGTTAGGCTTGCGCTACCTTTTCAGGAGCATCAAGCCATGGCGTTCAAGGACATGCGCGAATACCTCGCGCTGCTGGAAAAAGACGGTCAGCTGAAGCACGTCGATGTGCCGTTCAAGGGCCGTCGCGGCGACAACGAGCTGCAATCCCTGATGGCCTACCTCTGCGCCAAAGAGGGCCCCGCGCTGATGCTCAACAACGTTGACGGCATCAACACCCAGGGCGTACCGATCCTGTTCAATCCCTTCGGCACGCGCGAACGCACGGCGATGACCATCGGCTTTCGCGACTGGCGCGAAGCCAAGCTGCATCACGCCGATGTGCTCGGCAATCCGTCGCGCTGGATCGCGCCGAAAATTATCGACAAGTCGAAGGCGCCCTGCAAGGACGTGATCATCAAGGGCAAGGACGTCGACATCTCGAAGCAGATTCCGCATGTCTGGTTTGGCAAGGAAGGTCCGGCCTACATCACCAACGCGATGACGTTCTCGAAGGACCCGGAAAATGGCGGTCGCAACGTCGGCTGGTATCGCCTGACACAGTTTCTCGATGCCACGCATCCGTTAGGCAAGAGCTATGCGCCGGGGCGCGAGAAGACCGACCTCGCGGCCTTCTACTGGTGGAATCCGCCGTTCTCGGACATCGGCCGTCACACCTTCAAAGCCTCGCGCATGGGCAAGCATCTGGAGGTCGCAATTGCCGGTGTATGCGATCCGGCCGTGCACCTCGCGTCCGGCACCGGAGCCCCGTACGGCCAGGACGAAGCGGCCTTCGCGGGTGGCCTGCGTGGCGAAGCGGTCGAGATGGTGAAATGCGAAACCGTGGATCTCGAAGTACCCGCCACCTCGGAATGGGTGCTGGAAGGCGAAGTGTTCCACGAAGAACTGGAAGCCATCGGCTGGCATTCCAATCCGGTTGGTTATTACGACCGCGTGCAGGTGTTTCCGATTGTGCGCGTCAAGTGCATCACGCATCGCAAGAACCCGATCTGGCACGCTACCATGGAAATGGTGCCGCCGTTCGACCACAACTACATCGCGCTGCTGCCGGTGGAAGGCGAAGTGCTTTCCGACCTGCGCAAGAAGATCCCGGAGGTGCATGATGTCGCCGTCACACCTAACATGTGCTACATCGTGCAGCTGTCGGTCGACGGCGCCTCCAAGCCGCATAACGAGTTCGGCAAGTACGTGCTGCATGCGGTCTGGGGTTCGGCCGGCCGCTGGGGCCGCACCGCGAAACTGGTGATCGTGGTCGGCCCGGATGTCGATCCCTACGATCTCAAGCAGGTCGAGTGGGCGATCATGACGCGCTGGCAGCCAGCCAAGGATTCGATCCTGCAGCCTAACGGCATCCCGATGGTGCTGGATCCATCCTGCGAGAAATCGGCGCAGTTCGGCGCCTTCCGTTCGGACCAGATGGGCATCGACGCGACCATCAAGATCCCGGAGCGCTTCAGCGAGTATCCGGAAGTGTCGAAGGCGGATCCGGCGCAGGTGGCCGAGATTGCCAAAAAGCTGGCCGGCATTGTCTGAGCGTTTTGGCGCCGACTATTACCGGCGTTTCTATTACAACCGGCGCACAGCGGTCACGCACCGCGCCGAGATGGCGGCGCGCGCCGGCCTGATCGCGGCCTACGTTGACTACATCGGGCTGCCGGTGGCCTCGATTCTCGATGCCGGCTGCGGCATCGGTCTGCTGCAAAAGCCGTTAGCCAGGCTGCTGCCGCGTGCCGAATACGTCGGCCTCGAATTCAGCGACTATCTCTGCAAGCGCTATGGCTGGCAGCAGGGTTCGCTCGCGAGCTACCGGCCGGGCCGGCAGTTTGACCTGGCCATCTGCTACGACGTCGGGCAGTACCTCGATGACCGCACCGCAGCCCGCGCCATCGTGACGCTGGGCCAGTTGTGCCAGGGCGTGCTTTATTTCACGGCACTGACCAGCAAGGACTGGCGCTACAACTGCGATCGCTCGCGCACCGATGGCGACGTGCACCTGCGCAGTGGCGAGTGGTATCACAAGCGGCTGTCGCGCTGGTTCAGGCGCGTGGGCGCGGGCCTGTGGCTGCGGCGCGGTGCGCCGCTGACGACCTGGGAGATGGAGTGCTCATGAAAATCCCGAAGGCTTTTTTGTTAGCTGTGATGCTGGCCGGGGCGCTGGGCGTCAGCCAGGCGGCGAAATCGCCGCCCCGCCTGAACCCTAACGATCCCGGCGACGCGGTGCGCATCCAGCAGAAACTGTGGTGTTCGCTCGAGGATGGCAGGACGATCTACCTCTGGTCGCAGGGCTCGGTGTACGGCCGCCGGCCCGGCGAGGCCGATCGCAAGCTGTTCAATTTCCAGATCTGGAACGCGCGCGCCTGCAAGGGCTACCAGGACCCCGAGCGCGGTTACGGTTACCGTTCGGTCTCGCGCGAGATCATGTTGTACCTCGATCCCGTGACCAACGCGCTGCTCAAGACCTGGCGCAATCCCTGGACCGGCGATCAGGTCGAGGTCGTGCATACGCAAAATGACCCGGTCAACATGGGCGCCGCGCTGTACGCGAACGGTCGCGACGGCCGGGCGGCGAGCTTCGAAGGCAGGTTCATCAATGGCCGCGTGATTTTCAGCAACGAAGCGCCGCTCTACTACGACAACCCGCTGGCGGGTGATTACCAGGACTATGTCGGCGGGCATTACCACGCGATGGAAATGCTCAACGTCTATGTCTACGAAAAAGATTTGCTGGATCCAAAGGTGAAGACACTGCCGCGCTGGAGCCGCTCCTGGAAGCGCGTATCGAATTTCCTGCCGTGGATGCGCATGGGCGACCGGCCCGGGCTGCTGGTCTTTACGGCCGTCGGCCAGCGCGTGAATTCGGTCGAGGACCTGAATGAACCGATACGCACCGCGCTCAAGACGCAGTTCGCGAAATACCAGTCGGCGCCGCCGCTGGACGACCAGCGGTCTAACGAAACCAGCTGGAGCTATTTCCGCAAGGTCATCACACCGGGCACGCCGCCGGTCGTGGCCGAACAGCTGCCGCTGATCACACCGCCGGCAGCAATGCCGGTTGCCGACGCCTGGAGCCAGGATTTCCGCGACAGTTGCGGAGTCAAGCCGACCGAGCCGATGGTGACCTGGTGGCATGGCCATGTGTACAGCCGGCGCATGGAGCAGAAGGACACACGGATATTCGACGCCGAACGCCTGCGCATTTCGAAGTGCGAGTTGTTGAGCGACCCGGTGCGCGGCAAGGGTTTCCGGCGGGTGTCGCGCGAGCTCATGATCTACGTGCCGACCACGGGCGACGCGGTGCTGAGCAGCTGGAAGAATCCCTGGTCCGGCGAGACGGTGATCGTGCCGACGGAGAAGATCATGGCTCGCGCTGAACCTGAGCGTTGGCAGAAAAATCCGGATGGCAGCCCGGCGCGCACCGCCAGCCGTTTTCAGCTGACCGACAAGACGCTGACCGGCAGCGACGCCGAGATGACTTTCCGCGACAATCCGTTAGGTGGCAGCTACCAGGAATACATCGGCGGACGCGAGCAGATCCTCGACTTTGAAACCAGCGAACGACCGCTGGCGCCGCCCAAAAAAGGTGACTTGGACCAGGTCTTATCCTGGGGCCAGGTCCGGCCCTGGTATCCGTGGATGAAAATGGGTTCGCGCGAAGGCGCCATTGTCATGCACGGCATCGGAGTGCGGGGTGTCAAGTACGATCAGCTGCCCGCAGCGTTGCGTGGGGTTATTGAAAATCAGGAGCCGGATTTTCGTTATTGAGTTTCGGCCAGGCCCTGACTAACAAAAAGTCGGGTGTGCCTTGCGGCACACCCGACGTAGTCGAAGACCGATCGATGATCAATCGCGATCGTCGCGATCGTCGCGCTCGAAATCCCGGAACTTCCAGCCGGTGACCTCGAGTATCACGCCATGCCCGGTGATGTTGTGCTGCACGCTGAAGAAGAAGCGGCGGCCGGTTGCATCGAAGACGCCGCCGGTGGTTTCGGCGTTGAGATCGTTAATGGTGATGATCTTGGCGCAGGCATCCGCGAGGCCATTCTTGTCGGCGCCGTCATCGACGCAGGACCAGATGTCGTTATTGCGGCCGAAAACCGGGCCCTCGCCATCTTCATGGACGATCCAGTTACCGCTACCCGGCTGGTAGGCGACGTTGTCGGGCATCGCGAAGTCTTCGAAGTGGGTCACCAGAGCCTGGTACTGCGGTATTGAAGTTCCCGGCCCGTTGTTGATGGTGTAGGCGACGCCGGAGGTCGTCTGGATCGTGGTGGCAATCGTTGCTGCTTCTTCGACGGTGCCGTCGCTGATGCAGAAAGTCTCGCCGTAGTTCAGGGTCTGGCCATCTTCGCCGGTATTGGCGCCGCAGAACCGGACGATACCGCCTGCCAGTGCGCCTTTGTCGATGTCATGGTCTTCCGGCCGATAGTACGTTGTTAGCTTCAAAAGCGGCGCTGCGGCGCGCAGGTTGTTGCGGCTGACCGCGGATCCGCTGACCGTCAGGCCCTCGGTCACTTCGACCCAAACGCCCTGGCCGAGCTGATTACCCTGGCCGAAGTCCGTGTTGCCGCTGCGTTTACCAATACGCAGACCAAACACCCGGCCGCTGGCTAACGGCGACTGGTTGAGTGCGGTAATCCGCGCGAGGCCGGAGAATGGTACCGAGGGGATGAACTTGAAATAGGCACCGCCACCGACGCCGCTGCCAGGGCGATTTTCGTCGCCGTAGTAGGTCACGCCACTTGGATAGACAGACACGCCCTCGAACGACAGGCGGCCCAATGCGCTGCGAAACACGATATTTGCGGGGTTGGTGCCACCGGAGGTGCTGCCATCGGCTGCGATGACCACGTCCGAGGTGTTGAGCGGATTGATCAACTCGAACAGTCGCCCGCTGGAGCCGTTTTCCTCGCCGAATACGATCGTACCCCACGCAGTGCTTTCCACCGGGTCACAGGCCGTCAGTCCACTCTTGACGATGTCTTGAACAGACCCTGTCGCCAGGTCGACGCGCTGTACGCCGGCCGACGTCGGCCCCTGTTCGTTGCAGACGATGAGATGCGTGGGCGTCCGGTCATTGGGCCACAAGGCCATCATGTCGACATTCGCACCGAGATTCGTTGCAGCGCTGATAACCCGTGCCTTGAGGCCCGGCGCCAGTGTCGCGAATGCGAGCGGATTCGCATTGCCCTGTGCGGCACTGATGCTGGCTGCCGAGGACGCGTCCAGCACTCCTGCGGTGCCGAACAGCCATGCAGATTGCGCGCGAGCAAGTCGCTCGACCTGCCGTCCAAAATCGCCAGAGCCATCTGCCAGGGCAGCCCCGCCTAACGCGAGGCCAACGATTGCAGCAATCGTTCTTTTCATAAATTTTGTCCCTTCCAAGAATTTGTTGATCACAAGCTGTTTTGGTATTGCGGCCATGGGCCTTCGGAGAAGAACCGTGTTGCGCAAACGCGCACTTAAGCTAGTGCGCTCGTGTGACAGGAGGGTGAACCAATGCTTACAGTCACATTGCGTGACTGTCCGACGATCGTCAGTTCAGGTGGGCGCTGCTCGGCAGGCAGTTCGCGCCGCTGTCGACGCGGTAAATCGCAAAGCGGCCGCCATCGTTCTTGTGAAAGTACAGCCAGCAGCCGTCCTTCGACAAGGATGGCGCCTCGACGAAACCCGTAATCAACGGTACCGGTCGCGGCACGCCGAAAGGTTCATCGGCGCGCGTGCGCGATGCGTGCAGGATGACCGGCGACTTCTGGAACATGCGCGGACCACGCGTAAAAAAGAGCTCCAGCAAGTCAGCGGAAACTGCCGGCGCATATTCCAGCGCAGAGGTGTTGACGTTCTTCAGTATTGCTGCGCTCTCCGGCAGTCGGCGAAACCCGCTGCCATCACGAATGGCAATGAAAATGTCGGCCGAGTCTGGAACCGGGTCGCCCGAAAATTTGCCGTCTACCGCGAACAGCGTGCTGCCGTCCGCACTGATTTCAGCGTCGAAAATCAGGCTGCCCTTCTTTTTTGGCAACAAACCGCCAGTTACCTCGAGACCCGACAACGCGCCCTGCTCAAAGCGGCCGTGGTAGATCGTTGCGAGGTTCTGCGCGTAACTGCGCGTCGAGATGAAATACAGCCTGCCGTTGGCGTCCATGCTGGGCACGCCATCCAGCACGGCACTGTTAGCTCCGCGGATCGAGCCGGCATATTGGAAAGTCAGGTCGTCGATTCGTGTCGCATATTGAAGATTGGTGTCGACACGCGGATCGTTGCTGTTGTTGAACAGCAGATAGCGCCCGTCCTTGGTGATGAACGGCTCCATCGCATCGGTGTGGTAGCCACGAATCGTGACGCGTTGCGGTGGCTCGGACTCTGCCGCTTGCAGCGCAGACATGCCAAGCACCGCGGCCAGCGCGACGACAGTACGGAGCGAGGTCTGGAATATGTCAGATCGTCGAAATTCCTGGATCAATTTTATTCTCCGGGCCCGGTACTGCGATCCTCCAATCATCGCGCGAATTGTTAGGCCGTGGAACCATTGCACCGGGCGGGAGCCGCGTAACGTGACGGCATCGGCATTTTCCAGCGGCCCGGATGGTCGTCAGGGCGTGAGAAATCTGGCGTACCAGGCGAGGTACCGTTCTAACCGGTCCTTGTTATAAGACAGCTTCGTCAGCCCGTGATTCTGGCCGGGATAGATCACGAGTTGCGTCGGAATGTTCTGGCTGCGTAACGCCTGGTACATCTGCTCGGAGTTGAGCAGCGGCACATTGAAATCGAGGCTACCGCACAGGAACAGCGTCGGCGTCCTGATGCGGTCCGCATGCAGGAACGGGAATGAAAGCTTCTCCCAGGTCGCGGTGTCCTTCCACGGCGGCCCGAGCTCCATCTCATATTCGCGGATGTACATGTCGGTGCCATAGCCGGCGAGGATGTTAGATATGCTGGCGCCACTGGTTGCGGCCTTGAAGCGGCTATCCTGCGCGATGACGTAGTTGGTCAACATGCCGCCGTAGCTCCAGCCGCCCACGCCGAGCCGCGCGGGATCTGCGATTCCATTGGCGATGGCGAGATCGACGTGTGCAATGACATCCTGGGCATCCAGGTTGCCCCAGTCCGCGAATATCGCCTTGGAAAAAGCCTCGCCGCGCCCGGTGCTGCCGCGCGGATTGGCGGCGACCACCACATAGCCATTGGCCGCCAGCAGCTGCCACTCAAAACTGAACGTGAAAGCGAACTGCGAGGTCGGGCCGCCATGAATTCGCAGGATGGTCGGATACTTGCGACCGGCAACGTAGCCGGGGGGCTTGACGACAAAGCCGGTAATGCGCGTGCCATCTGGGCTCCGAGCCTCGGTGCGTTCCACCGGCGCAAGCCTCAATTCAGCTAACAAACCGGCGTTCTGGCGCGTCACCGGCCGGAACTGGTTCCGGTCGAACACCGCGACTTCAGCGGGATGCTGCGAGTCGCCGTGCAGCAACGCGATACGATCGCCGCGCGCGACGGTCAGTCCGGAGACCTGCTGCTGCCCGGACGTCAGTTGCCGAATGGCGCCGCTGGCGACATTCACCTGGATGAGCTGCGTGGTGGCGTCGTCTTCCAGGATCCCGAACAGCGGCTTGTCGTCGTCGGGGTCGCTGACAACCAGCGCCAGCTGCTGTCCATCGGGAGATATCGCGTAGTCCTCGACCGAGCCCGGCAAGCTGGTGATTTTCTCGGCCTCGCCGCCAGCCATGCTCAGGATCCAGAGCTGCGAATGCTCCTTGTCGTCGCGGCGCTCTGACAGATATGCCAGCCACCGACCGTCCGGGCTCCAGCGCGGCTCGGTCTCGCTGTCAGGTGTGAATGTCAGTTGTCGTTCGCTGCCGTCGCGCCAGTTCGTCATCCAGATGTCAGTGACGTGTTTGTCCTGGGTCAGGTCCGCTGTGCTCACCGTATAGGCGATGCGCTCACCGTCGAGCGACAGCTGCGGCGCACCGACGTCACGCAGGCGCGCGAAGTCGTCAATGTTCAGAGGCCGTTTGTCGGCCGCAAAAACCAAGGGTACCGCCGGCAATGACAGCAAGCAGACGAGCCAAGCGAGGCTCAACCGATTCAACCGACGCCTGCGCATGGTGCGCCTATCAGTACCCGCGCCCGACATTGACGACCGATAACATTTTCTCGCCAGCGACATAACGGCGCAGATTTTCGCGCAGCACGCGTAACTCCACCTGCGCTCCCAGGTCCGACTGGCCGGAGACATGCGGTGTCAGGATGAGGTTGGACTGCTGCCAGAGCGGATCATCTTTCGGCAAGGGCTCGGGGTCGACGACATCGAGGCCCGCGCCGGCGATGATCTTTTTCTGCAGCGCCTCGGTCAGGTCCGCCGTTACGACGCTCATGCCGCGGCCGACATTGATGAAATAGGCGCTGCGTTTCATGCGCGCAAACATCGCGGCGTCGAAGATCCCCCTGGTCTCCGGAGTCAGCGGCATCGCGTTCACGACCACATCGGCCTGGCTGATCAGCGTCTTGAGCTCATCAGACGTTCCGACATAGTCGACATAGTCGGGCTTTTCCTGCCGCGTCGCGCGCGTCGCGATGACGCGCATTCCCAGGGCGTGCGCGCGCTTCGCAACCTCGCTGCCGATGCCGCCCAACCCGACAACCAGCATGGACTTGCCTTCAATCACGATCATTGGGGATTTGCTTGAATCGTCGGCCCAAAGGTGCTGTTCCCGTTGGGGAATCCACGCATACAGGCCGCGCGACAGTGCGAACGTGAAGGCGATCACATGCTCCGCGATCACCGGCGCGGCGATCGCTCGCATGTTAGTCACCAGGATCCGGCGCTGCATGATGCTCTTGGATTGTCCGGCACAGACGTCCACTCCCGAGGAGGTGGTTTGCAGCCAGCGCAGATTCCTGCCGGCCGCCAGCACACGTTCATCACAGATAAAGACCGTGCGCCCGATGACAGCATCCGCGCCGGCCGCCGCGACCGCCATGTCCTGCGCCGAAGCTGCAGCAACCAGTTTCACTCCGGGCGCCGCCGTGCGCAGCACGTCGATCAGCCCTGGTTCGTCCGAATCGACGACGATCTTTTTCGGCACGCGCCAACCGGGGAGCTTCGACACCGGTTCTGCGGCTTCGCGCAGGCCGAACTCGGCCATCAGGCGCTCGCCATCGTTGGCAGGCTCAAGCGCGGCCGCGCCCGTGGGCAGCAGCAGGATCGCGAGCGGGATCCAGGCAACGCGACGCGACACGATCAAAACCCGATCCGCATGATGGCTTCGGCGATGCACGCGGGTTTGGTTTCGCCCTCAATTTCCACAGAGTATTGTTCGGTGATCTGCAGGCCACCGCCAGCCGGCTCGACAGCTAACAAGGTGCAATGCGCCCGGATGCGGGCGCCTACCTTGACTGCGTTCGGAAAACGCAGCTTGTTGAGACCGTAGTTGATGATGTTCCTGGCGCCCGGCACGATCGGCTTGCTGGCATCAACCAGGCCGCGCAGCAACGGATACAGTGACAGCGTCAGGTAGCCATGCGCGATCGTGCCGCCATAGGGCGATTCGCGCTTCGCCCGCTCGACATCGAGATGAATCCACTGGAAGTCTCCGGTGGCCTGCGCAAACTCGTTCACGCGCTGCTGCGTGACCGTTAGCCAGTCACTGGTGTGAATTTCCTTGCCCAGCTGGGATTTGAGCCATTCATGGGCGGCGGTCGCGTGATCGGTCATGGGTGTTCTCGGTTAGGATTATTTGCAACGGATATTCCGAACCGCCACGCTAATGGCCGCGGGCGGGTTCGTCAACCATATAGGTAAAACATGCGCGTTCTGGTCACCGGAGCTAACGGCAAGACGGGCCGTGCAGTCATTGCGGCGCTCGCCGCGCGTGGCGCCGCGGTGCGCAGCTTCATCCGTGACACCGCCCAGTGGCCGGCATTACAGGCCCTGGGAAAGGCCGGCGATCACGCGGTCGGCGACCTCCGTGACCCGGACAGTATTGGCCGGGCGCTGACCGGGTGTGAGGCCATGGCGCACATTGGCCCGCCGATGCATCCGGACGAAGTGGCGCTGACCCGCAACTGCATCGAGGCTGCCAAAAAACACGGCCTGCGCCACTTCGTTTACTACTCGGTGATGCACACCCTGCGGCGTGAAGTCCGCCACCACCGGCTGAAACTCGAGTGCGAGGAAATGCTGGTGGAATCCGGGCTTGCGTACACCATCGTGCAGCCGATCCGCTACATGCAGCACCTGGAACCGATCTGGAAACAGGTGACCGGGCAGGGCGTGCATGCAATGCCCTTCAATGTCGATGTCAAATTCAACGTTGCAGATTTGTTAGATCACGCGGCGGCGACAGCGGCGGTCGTCGCTGAAGCCGGCGCGCATCTGTTTGCGACCTATGAACTGGCAGGCCCTGAGGCGCTGAGCCAGACCGACATGGCGGCCATTATCGGCAAAGTCATTGGCCGCCCGGTAACGGCGCGTGCGGTGCCGCTCGAGGAGCTGCGCGCCAAGGCAAGCGCAGCCGGCAATTCAGCCGATCGGGTTGAACAGATGCTCGCGATGAATGCGCATTACGATCACCATGGATTTCTGGGTAATCCGAACGTCCTGCGCATGCTGCTCAAGCGTGAGCCGACGCGCTTCGAGGGCTACGTGCGCCGCTTGTGGGCTGGGACCGCAAAACCCTCGCCCTGAAACTCGACCAGCGTGTAAGCACGGTCAAATTTCTCGGTGGTGAATTTCACCATCATGCGGTCCTGCTGCGTGATCCAGATGTCGCTGACGCCACCGAGGCGAAAATGCAGCGTGTCAAACGTGCCGCCCGGAACGGTGATGCGCTCAGCGCCGAACGCCTCGCACGGCATGTCGGTGAGCTCGCCCAGCATCGGCCTGGAAAGAGCAGCGGTAGCCTCCATCGAGTACACCCGCGCCATCCCCGCCTTGCCGACAGCGCCATCGCAACTGAAGGTGTGCCAGCCGTCACCCGCCACCGGATGGCTGCCGATCGAAAACTGCGCCGGCACCGCCAGTGTCTGTTTCAGGTCGCCGCTCTGGCCACGATAATCAGCTGACAGCTGTGAGCCATCCACCTTGATATACGTGGAGCCCTTGTAACCATCGACGGTCCAGTAGGAGATGAAGGCCGCGGTCGGCCGCTGCGCAGCATCAATATTCAGATTGACGCTGAACTGCGAGTGGCGCGCGAAGATGTCGTGCCACATGGTGAGCGAGCGCGAGCCATCGGCATGCACAGTGAGATGAAAATCCTCGGTGCCGCGCGCGCGTCCGTCCTTGAAGGTGGTGTACGCATAGCGGCCCCTGGCCCAGCGCACGACGCCGGCCCGCTTCAGGTTGCTGTGGCCAGGCGAAGCTGCCGGTTTCGCCAGCGGAGGATTGGGCTGCGCCTGCCCGTCCCGTATTTGCGCCAGCGAAAGAATTCCCGCGGCGAGCCCGGGCAAACGATCGCGCACAAATTCGGTACGCGCGCTGCCAGCGCGCGGCTGTTCATGCACATAGCCTGCGAGGATGCTCGAATCCGCCGCGACGCGGAACATCGCATCGCTTTGTATTCCCCGCCGCCCGTCGACCTGCCAGACGAGGAGTGTGCGCGAGCGGTCCGGGTGGGTCAGCAGTTGCCAGTCTTCAAAAACCGACCTGCGACTCACGTGGCCGCGCGCTGACGAGACCAGATTTTTGTTAGGCCCGGTGTTCTCCGGCGCGCCGCTGCCCTGCATGCCCGGCGCCACGGTCTGGGCGCAGGCTGCATGGGCCGCAATCTGCAAACCCAGCGCCAGCAAAAAAAAGCCCGCGCGACGGCGTCGCACGGGCTGGACGTAGCTGGCGGTCGTTGTCAGCAATCTATTTGCGCTTGCGCGGGCCCAGGCCCAGTGACGTGACGTCCATGACATGCAGCCGCAAGCCCTGCATGAAGCCCTTGCCGCCGCCCATGCGCGAGGTAGTCCAGAGCATCTTGCGGCCGTCCGGTGAAATGGCGGGGAAACCGTCAAACGCGTCGTCGAACGTGAGGCGTTTCAGTTCTTTCGAGTTGAAATCGCCGAGATAGATCTCCCAGTTCTGCGGCGTCTCGGCGCGCACGAACAAAAAGTGCTGGCCGTCCGGTGTCGGGAACGGCGCCCAGTTCATGTCGTGCGTGAAGGTGCGCGGGGTCCGGTCGGTACCGTCACGCTTGATGGTGTAGATGGTCATCGGCGTGGGCTTCTGTTCGTATTCAGACGCTTTCCAGGCGCGGAAAATAATGGTCTCGCTGTCCGGCAGGAAATACGGCGCGCCCTCCTGGTCGTCGGGCGTAAAGGTGATTTGTTTTTCCCCCGTGCCATCGGACTTCATGACCCAGAGGTCCATGATGCCGTTGATCTGGCGGCCGAACACGATCCACTTGCCGTCCGGCGACACGGTCACTTCGGCTTCGTAATACTTGTTGTTTGTCAGCCTGACAACGTTGCCGCCCTGGCGATCCGAGGTGTAGAGCTCGGAACCCTGCGGATACTTGCGCCAGTCGGACCAGTTGCCGATGTCCATGTCGAGGTTGTCCTTGATGGACGTCCAGACCAGCTTCTTGCCATCCGGGAAGAACCACGAGCAGGCATCCCAGCCGCGCTTGTTGATCTGCACGATGTCGGTGCCGGAATCGGTGAAGGTCTGGGTCAGGAAGCCGGACATGCCACGCGCGCTCTTGACCGCGAGCGGGCTCTGCACCTGCGCGATGATGTGTTCGCTGTCCGGGCCGTAATAGGCCTCGGCGGCCTCACCCATGTTAGGAATCATCCACGAGGGCATTTCCCCAGAACGGGTGCTGACCGCGGCGCCAGCCGGAAAGACCACCGGCGCGAGTTGCGGCGGACCTGAAGCGGTCGTGCTGGTGCACGACGCCAGCGCCAGGACGGCCGTGCTGGCGGCGAGGAGACTGCGGGCAAGAAGACTCATAAAACCTCCGGATTTCAATGCTCCGAAGATAGCGCGCTACGGGCAATCCACCAAATGCCTCATGGCTTGGTTACCATTTCCAACCTGGAGGACAGGCCCATGCATCGCAGCAAGCTCGCCGGATTCATCATCGACTGCCAGACCAGGGATCTGGGTAGCGCCGCCCACTTCTGGTCGCAGGCCCTTGGGATGGCGCAACGAGCCCTGCCGGCCGAGGAAGGCGAAAAATACGTTCGCTTGCTGGATCCGCAGGAACGGCTGCACATCGAAGTGCAGCGCGCGAGTCACCCGAGCCGGGTGCATCTCGATATCGAAACCGACGACATCGAGGCCGAGGTCCGGCGCCTGACAGCGTTAGGCGCGAAAGTGATCGAGCGCGTGCAGACCTGGTGCGTGATGGAAGCGCCGACCGGGCAGCGGTTTTGCGTGGTGCGCGCGGCGTCGCAGGATTTCAGCCGTTCTGCCAATGAGTGGCCGGCTGGCTGAGACCTAACACCTGGCAGTATTTCTGCTCGCAGCTGCCGCAGCGACCGCGCGAGCTGCACCAGCGCAGGCTCTTGCCGTCGACGCGCGTCCAGAAATGCCCATCCGGATCGTGATCGAATTCCCGCAGCCACTCGAGAAACGTGCGCTGCCGCGGCTCGAGCGGATAAGGCCGCCACTGTCCGGACTGATCGCGCCACGCCAGGCGCCAGCCGCTGTCATGGCTGCGGTAGCGGAATTCCGCGACCGGCACCGGCTGCTGGGTGCCCGGGACGCCGCAAATGCGCTGCAACTCGAACAGCGTCACGTGGTCCGGGTCGATGCGGTAGCTGAGGCGCACCGTGTGGCGCGCGCCGGGCGGGCAAATACGCGCGCAATAGCCATCCAGCAGGCGTTCGATCATCCGGCGACTGTGCTGCGGGATTTCGTTCACGGCCGCTAGATTAGCGCGAAACTCAGCCCCGGTTGCAGGGGGGGCGGATTCATGGTCGACTGCCGCCATGCCGAATGTGCTGATGTTTACCGGTCCGGTGGTGGTGAGTTTTGAGCCGGGTTTTCCCCTCCCGTTGACGTTGAGCGGCCAGCTGCGCGGCGCCGCCGGCGCCCAGGCCATCGTTTCTTTTGACACCGCCACAGATCCGCAGCTGCCCGCCGGGCTGCGCGACGCGGAAGTCCATCTGCCGGCGGAGCCGGGCGCGCAGACCTGCCGGGTGCAGGCGGGCGGCCAGGCCTATTCCTTCGTAGTCCACCGGGTATTCGTGCACCATGACCTGCGTGCGCCGATGCGCCGAGTGGTTCCGCCGCAGCCGGTCAGTACCGGCTACCGCTGGCGCTGGCGCCTCGGAATATTCCTGGCGCGTGTGCCGCTGTTGCGTTCCTGGCTGAGCTGATTTTTCCTAACAAAGGGTTCTGCTATGAGCGTATCGCTCTGGATCTGGTCGTTGCTGGCGGGTGGGGTGCTGGCGCTACAGGTGGGCATGAACGGTTTGCTGCAGACCACCACGCGCAGCCCGTTGATCGCCGCGCTGATCAATTTCGTCGTCGGTACCGCACTGCTGCTGGTGGCGGCGCTGGTCACCCGTGCTCCCTGGCCCGACATGACTGCGGTCCGCGGAATTCCCGCGTGGGCCTGGTTCGGCGGGTTTTGCGGCGCTCTTTATGTGGCCACCGTGTCGTTTACCGGGCCCAGGCTCGGCGCCACCACCGTGCTGGCTTTGACGCTGCTCGGTCAGTCAGTCGTGTCCCTGCTGGTGGATCACTATGGCCTGGTCGGGCTGCCGGTGAATCCGGTCAGCCTGACCCGCGTGTTAGGTGTCGTGCTGCTGCTGGGCGGCGCGCTGCTGATCGCGCGCTGATCCTGGGCCTGGATCCGATCCGGTAAAATAGCGCCATGTCCCAAATCAATCGTATCCCGGTCACGGTGCTGACCGGCTTCCTCGGCGCGGGCAAGACCACGCTTCTCAATCGCATCCTCACCGAGCAGCACGGCAAACGCATCGCCGTGATCGAAAACGAATTTGGCGAGGTCGGTGTCGACCACCAGATCGTCATCGGCGCCGAAGAGGAGATTTTCGAAACTAACAACGGCTGCCTGTGCTGCACCGTGCGCGGCGACCTGATCCGCATCCTCGGCCAGTTGCTGAAGCGCCGCGACCGCTTCGATCACGTGCTGATAGAAACCACCGGCATGGCCGATCCCGGCCCGGTGGTGCAGACATTCTTTCTTGACGACGAACTCAAGACCCAATTTGTCGTCGATGCGATCCTGACGGTGGTGGATGCGCGCCATTTCGAGCAGCATCTCCAGGACCTGAAGGAACCTGCCGAGCAGGTGGCATTCGCCGACGTGGTGCTGCTGAACAAGACCGACCTGGTGGACGACGCGGCGCTGGCGCGCGTCGAGCGGCGGGTGCGGTCGATCAACGGCACCGCCAAAATCCTGCGCTCGCGCAACTCCGACGTGCCGATCGCGTCGGTGCTCGGCATCGGCGCCTTCGACCTGACCAAGGCGCTGGCCGCAGACGCGACTTTCCTCGAGCCCGAGTATCCATTCGAATGGGCCGGCGTCTACGAGCTTGCGGCCGGACCGCATGCGTTTGGCAATGCTAACAAGGCAGCGCACCATCACCATCATGACCACGATCACGCTGGGCATGATCACGCGGCGCATGAGCAGCACGGTCAGGATGCGCATGACCACGGCCATGCGCATGGCACCCATCTGGGCCTCGCGCTGATCGAGGTGGCGGCGGGTGCAACCATGCCAGCCCTGACCGAGCAGGCGGTGCGGCTGTTCTCAACCGATGCGACGGACATCGACTGCGGTGGGTCGATCACGGACCCAGGCTTCTATCACGCACCACTGACGCACGCCGGCAGCAGCGTATTGATCGCGCCTGCGAAGCCGGGTCGCTACGCGATTTTCCTCGAGCACGCGCCCGAGGAGTTCGGCCTGTCACTGGCGCGGACGCAACCGCTTGAGGAGCGCCGCTTCGCGTCGCATCACCACGATGACCGCATTTCTTCGGTGGGCATCAGCGAAGCGGGCGAACTCAAAGCCGACAAGGTCAACGACTGGTTGTCGTATCTGCTGAAAACGCGCGGCGCCGATATTTTCCGCATGAAAGGCGTGCTGAGCCTCAAGGGCGAAGCGCGCCGTTATGTGTTCCATGGCGTGCACATGATGTTCGACGGCCAGCTCGAGCAGCCCTGGGGCGACAGGCCACGCCACAACAGCCTGGTATTTATCGGCCGTACGCTCGATCGCCAGGAACTGGAAGCGGGATTTGCCTCGTGCCGCGCTTGAGGATCTTTGCGCGTGGCTAAACCGCAAGCCGTCCTGGCGCCGGGCGCGGTCGCGCGCATCGAGGATTTTCCGCTGCGCGTCAGTTGGGCGCCGGACTCCAGCCGCTTCGCACTGGCCGGCGGCGAGGGTGGCGTGTACAGCGGTTTGTTAGCTGGCGAGACGCTGCGCATCGACAAGCTGGGCGCTCACGGCATGGGCGCCATGGATGTCGCCTGGCGGCCCGGTCAGCCCCAATTCGCCAGCTGCGGCCAGGACAACAGCATCGCCTGCTGGGATGCTGCCAGCGGCGCGCAACTCTGGCGCAGTCTGCGCGGCAAGCAATGGATTGCAAGACTCGCCTGGCGTGGTGACGGCAGCTTGTTAGCAAGCGCAGCGGCGCGCCAGCTGACGCTCTGGAGCGGCGACGGATCGAGTGCGCATGTGTTCGATGCCCTGCCGGCGTCGGTGAATGCGCTCGCGTGGTCGCGCGACAGCCGGGATCTCGCGGCAGCCACCCACGGTGGCGTTTCCCTGCTGCGGATTGAAGGCGAGCGCTACGACCATCGCCTGCTGACGCTGGCGGAAACCTGCCTTACCGCAGAATTCAGCCGTAACGGCAAGGTCATCGTCACCGGCACGGCGGAGGGCTCGGTGCATTTCTGGTACCTCGCCAGCAGCCGCGACTCGCAAATGCGCGGTTATGGTGGCAAGGTTGAATACACGCTGTTCACCGCCGACAGCCGCTACCTCTTCACCGCCGCCGGCAACGAGCTCGTAGTCTGGGATTTCGGTGGCAAGGGCCCGGAAGGCACGCGTCCGCAACAGTATCGCGGCCACACCGAGCGCATCACCGCGATTGCGGTGCAGCCGAATGGCAATCATGCCGTGACCATCGGCAGGGATTGGCGGCTGTCGCTGTGGCTGCCGGGCAAGTCGACGCTGGCGCTGGATGCGCATATGCCCGAGAGCGAACCGGTGCTATTGAGCTGGTCACCGGACGGGCGCAAACTGTTGTTAGGTGAGCAGACCGGCCAGGTTTCAATCTATCGTTTGGTCACGCCGGGTAAGGGAGACTGATCATGTCCATGAAATTATTCGCTCTCGGCGCTGTTGTCAGCGGCATAAGCCTTGCGCAGGCCTCGGAGCTCAGTACACGGGTGGACCGCGAGCTGGACACGCTCGCGCCGCGCATCATCGAGTGGCGGCGGGACTTCCATCAAAACCCCGAACTGTCGAATCGTGAGTTCCGTACCTCGAAGATCGTCGCGGAACACTTGCGCAAACTGGGTCTTGAAGTGGAAACCGGTGTTGCCAGGACCGGCGTGTTAGGTCTCCTGAGGGGCGGCAAACCCGGAGTGACGATCGCGATGCGCGCCGACATGGATGGACTGCCTGTGGTCGAGCAGACGGATGTTCCGTTCAAATCCACG
>JANNVI010000063.1:0-46316 GCA_031414335.1 Gammaproteobacteria bacterium
ACGCCGCCGACGAACACGTCGATGTCGTTAGCGCCCTGGTTGCGCAGCGCCTCAATCAATTGCGGCACCAGCGTCAGGTGGCCCGCGGCCAGGGTCGAAATGCCGACCGCGTGGACATCGTTTTCGATCGCTTGGCGCGCAGCTTCCTCGGGTGTCTGGAACAGCGGGCCCACGTCGACATCGAAACCGAGGTCCGCAAACGCGGTCGCGACCACTTTCGCGCCGCGGTCATGGCCGTCCTGGCCGAGCTTGGCGATCAGGATGCGCGGCCGGCGTCCTTCACGTTTGGCAAAGGCATCGATGTCGGCTTTGAGTGTCTGCCATTCCTGGTCCATATCGAAGGCCGCTCCATAGACGCCGGAAAGCATCGAGGTGGTTGCGCGATAGCGGCCAAAGGCCGCTTCCAGCGCGTCGCTGATTTCGCCGACCGTGGCGCGCGCCCGCGTCGCCACGATCGACAACTCTAACAAATTGCCCGTGTTAGCTTTGGCGGCCATAGTCAGAGCTGCCAGCGCCTGCTGGACGGCTACCGCGTTGCGCGCCGCTTTCACGCGCGCCAGGCGTGCGAGCTGCGCGTCGCGTACCGCGGCATTGTCGATGCTGCGCGTCTCGACCGGCGCTTCGTTCTCGAGTTGGTACTTGTTCACGCCGACGATCACATCCTCGCCGCGATCGATGCGCGCCTGCTTGTCGGCCGCGCAGGCCTCGATCTGCAGTTTGGCCCAGCCCGAGCTGACTGCCTGCGTCATGCCGCCCTGTTTCTCGACGTCCTGCATGATCGCCCAGGCCTTGTCGGCCATGTCCTGGGTCAGTTTCTCCATCATGTAGGAGCCGCCCCAGGGATCGACGACGTTCGTAATGTGCGTCTCTTCCTGCAGGATGAGCTGGGTGTTGCGCGCGATGCGCGACGAAAAATCCGAGGGCAGCGCGATCGCCTCATCGAAGGAATTGGTGTGCAGGCTCTGCGTGCCGCCGAACACCGCGGCCATCGCCTCGATCGTCGTCCTGACCACATTGTTGTAAGGATCCTGCTCGGTCAGCGACCAGCCCGAGGTCTGGCAGTGCGTGCGCAGCATCATGGAGCGCGGATTCTTCGCGCCCAGCTCCTGCATGATCCGATGCCACAGGAGACGCGCCGCGCGCAGCTTGGCGATCTCGAGGTAGAAGTTCATGCCGATGCAGAAGAAGAACGACAGCCGCCCGGCGAAGTCGTCGATATCCATGCCGCGCGCCATTGCGACGCGCACGTACTCGCGGCCGTCGGCGAGCGTGAACGCGAGTTCCAGCGCCTGGGTCGCGCCGGCTTCCTGCATGTGATAGCCGGAAATCGAAATCGAATTGAACTTCGGCAGATGTTTCGCCGTGTACTCGATGATGTCGGCGACGATGCGCATCGACGGCACCGGCGGGTAGATGTAGGTGTTGCGCACCATGAATTCTTTGAGGATGTCGTTCTGGATCGTGCCCGAGAGTTTCTCCGGGCCCACGCCCTGTTCCTCGGCCGCGACGATGTAGCCGGCTAACACCGGCAGCACCGCGCCGTTCATGGTCATCGACACGCTGACCTGGTCGAGCGGAATCTGGTTAAAGAGGACCTTCATGTCCTCGACCGAATCGATCGCGACGCCGGCCTTGCCGACATCGCCCACGACGCGCGGGTGATCCGAGTCATAGCCACGGTGGGTCGCGAGATCAAAGGCCACCGACACGCCCTGGGCGCCGCCGGCTAACGCCTGGCGGTAGAAGGCGTTAGATTCCTCGGCAGTCGAAAATCCGGCGTACTGGCGGATGGTCCAGGGCCGCACCGCATACATCGTCGCCTGCGGGCCGCGCAGGAACGGCGCAAAGCCGGGCAGGGTGTTGGCGTGGGGCAGGCTGGCAGTGTCCGCAGCCGTGTACAGCGCATTCAGCTTCAGGCCTTCGGGCGTCTGCCATCCCAGCTGGTCGACCTGGCTCCCAGGGGCGGATTTGGCGGCGGCTGTCAGCCAGGTGGCGAGATCAGAACTTCCCAATGAGGCGCTCCCTAGGCTGAGATTGTTGCGATGCAACAATCGAGACGGAAGGCACATTGTACAAAGTCACGACCGCAAGAAGGAAACTCGCGTCGCCATTGGGACGCGACGCGGGTCGAGGTTACCGTCGAGCGTCAGGTCGGGTTGTCAGGGAATGGTCTTGGACACGGGAGTGGTCCGCGCACTTTCAACACCTGCCGTTGTATAGGACGACAAGGCGAAGTAGTGCGTTCCAGACGCCAGGTTGGAAACCACATAGCTCGTGGTCCCCGCGCTGGCGATATCGGCAATCTGGCTCAGGGCACTCGGACTCGTGCCCTTGTAGATCCGGTAGCCACCCAGGTTCGTCAACGGCGTGCCGTCGTCATTGAGCGTCGGCGCAGTCCAGCTGAGCGCGGCGGATCCGGTCGTGGGCGCCGCCGTGACCGTGACGGTGAAAGCTGGCAGAGAAACACTTGCCACGCCATCGCTAACACGAATGGTGATGTTCGGGTACGTGCCGACGTCGCCCGCGGCGGGCGTGCCATTGAGTGCACCGGTCTGCGCATTGAAACTCATCCAGGCGGGCTTGTTGACGACCGCGAATGTGAGCGTGTCTCCGTTGGCGTCGCTGGCGGTCGGCTGGAAATTATAGGCGTTCCCGGCCTGCACGGTCGTGGGGGGGCTGCCGCTGATCAGAGGCGCGGAGTTAGGCGGCGCCGTAACCGAGATCGCGAAAGCGGGAAGAGAGACCGACGTCTTGCCGTCGCTAACACTGATGCCGATATTGGCGAACGTGCCTACATTGGCCGATGAAGGGGTGCCGGCGAGGCGGCCGGTGCTGGTGACGAATGTCGCCCAGGCGGGCATGTTGGTGATCGCAAACGTCAGCGTGTCGCCATCGGCGTCGGTCGCGGTCGGCACGAATGCGTAGGCGCTGCCAGCGACCACGCTGGTTGCCGGCGCGCCGCTGATGGTCGGCGCGCGATTGGGCGCGGCTGTCACCTGGATCGAGAAGCCCGGCAAAGAGGTGCTCAGAGACCCGTCGCTGACGGTGATCACGATCCCCGTGGTCGTGCCTACATTGGCGCTGCTCGGGGTGCCGGTCAGCGCGCCAGTCGCGGCGCTGAAACTTGCCCAGGCCGGCTTGTTAGCAATGGAGAAGGTCAGCGGGTTGCCGTCAAGGTCCGAGGCGGTTGGCGCAAACTGGTAGGCCAGCGTCGCCTGCACCGTGGTAGCCGGCGTACCGGAAATCACCGGCGCCCGGTTGGTCGGGATCTGTGCAGCAACCGTGATTGAAAATGCGGGTAGCGATGCGCTCGCGATGCCGTCGCTGACCGAGATCACGATGCCGCTGGTCGCACCAACATCGCCAGCGGCAGGCATACCCGTCAGCGCGCCCGTGCCGCTGTTGAACGTCGCCCAGGCCGGCTTGTTGGCGATCGAGAACGTCAGTGCGTTGCCGTCGGGATCGGCGGCGGTGGGTTGGAAACCGTAGGCAAGACCCACTGATGCCGCAGTCGGCGGCGTGCCGCCAATGGTTGGCGCGCGATTGGGAGGCGGCGTGACCGTTATCGAGAACGCCGGCAGGGACGCGCTCAAGGCGCCGTCGCTGACACTGATCACGATACCGTTGGTGACGCCAACCTCAGTGGCGCCTGGCGTGCCTGTGAGCTGGCCGGTGGTCGGGCTGAAGGTTGCCCAGGCAGGTTTGGTATTGATGGAGAAGGTCATCGGGTCGTTCTGCGCGTCCGAAGCAAGCGGCTGAAAACGATAATTCTGTGTCGCCACAACAGCGATCGATGGCGTGCCGGTGATCTGGGGCGCAGTGTTCGTGGCCAGGGCAGCAACCACAATGTTGAACGCCGGCAGCGACGCGCCCAGCGTTCCGTCACTGACGGACACGGTGATGTTGCTGTATGTGCCGACATGGGCGCTGCTGGGCGTGCCGGTAAGCGCGCCAGTCTGCGCGTTGAAGCCAGCCCAGGACGGTTTGTTAGCAATCGAGAACGACAATGCCTGCCCATCCGCGTCAGCGGCCGCTGGTTGAAAGCTGTAGGCCTGGTTGACGTTGGCCGTAGTGCCGGGCGTGCCGGAAATCGTGGGCGCGCTGCCACCGGGGACAACGTTGATGCTGAAGGGCGGCAATTCGGACTTGGACTTGCCGTCAGTGGCGGAGATGATGATCGCTGGCGAGCTGCCCACGTCGCGCATCGATGGCGATCCGCTGAGCTTGCCGGTGGCCGAGTCGAACGCCGCCCACTGTGGGCGGTTGACGATGTCAAAGGTTATCGGGTCACCGTCGGGGTCCGCGGCGGTGGGCTGGAAGGTATAGGCGGCGCCGACGGCCGCGCTGGTCAGCGGCGTTCCCTGGATGGCCGGCGGCGCATTGTCGCCTTGCCCCAGGCAGCCAGACAATGCAAACGACGCCACGCCCGCAGTCAGTAACAGCTTGATGAATGATTGTTGCATACGCCATCACCTTCGAGTTTCGTGCAAACGCGGTGAAGGCAAAAGCAAGCTCAGTGCTAACAACAATGTGTTGCAAGCTGTTGCTGGGCAACCCCGCTATCTAAACGACAATCGATGGCGATAGACCGGTGGCTTTGCGTCACCGTCTTGCGACGGTTTTGCCTTTCACACAGTGTTTAATACAGGAAAAAACTTGCCGAAGTAATGTCTCAAAAAAGAAACGTAGGCACTTGGCGACAGTGGCTGAATATGTTCAACAACGGACGAAGAACGATCCATGCAGCTAACAGACTTAATGTCGCGAGAATTTTCATTTGATGGCGCATTTGGCGATCGCGTCTGCTCGCGAGTCTGTCTGAATCTGCTAGTCTTTGCGGCGACAATCCAAGTGCGACCGGTCACCGAGTGACGCCCAGAAAAATAAATTCCATCCAATGCCGCTGGTTCGTGATGGCAGCAGCTTTAGTCGCATTGCTCGCGTTCTGGCCGGCCTGGTCCGCGCTGGTCAGTCTCTGGTTGCGCACCAAGGACTACGAGTTCGGCGTTGTGGTAGGTGCAATCTGTCTGGTCTGGCTCGGACTCCGGTTGCAAAGTGTTGGGCGGAGGGTGGTAGAGCCTATCTACTGGGTGCTTCTGCCTCTGGCAATGTTACTGGTGGCGTGGGCTGTTGCGTTCCGTGCGAACAGCGACATGCTGCAGCAACTTCTGATGCCGGCATCGCTTTGGTTGGCCATACTCGCGGGTGCCGGGATGGCTGTGGCGGTTGCTGTCTGGCAACCCTTCGCAGCTTTGTACCTGGCCCTGCCATGGTGGGATTTCCTGCTGCCGGCGCTGCAGCGCGCAACCGTCATTGTGACCGAGTCGCTACTGCGACTTTGGGGCATCGTGACCACGATTCGTGGTAACACCATCACGATTCCCGAAGGCAGGTTTGATGTTGCCGAAGGATGTGCCGGCAAGAACTACTTGATGATCGCGGTGACTCTGGGTGTTTTTGCCGGTGTCATGGGGGGGTTGGCGCCGCGTCGACGATTGCTGCTGGTTGTCATCGCGGTTGCCGCGGCTCTGCTAACAAACTGGCTGCGCGTCATCGTTATCGTATTGGCAGGTCACATGACCAACATGACGCATTATCTGGTTGCGCAGGAACACCTGACCTTTGGAACCTACTTGTTTGTCCTGCCGATCGTCACGATACTTCTGGCGGCGCGGAAACTGGGTCCGGACGCGAACCCGGCTGCCGCAGCTGCGGCCTTGGCGCAAAATTCATTCGACACGCACCTGCGAACGGAGCTACATGGCCTGGGCGCGTGCGTGGTCTTGCTAACGCTGGCCTTGCCCGCCGTCCTCTGGCTGCGCCGCGATGCGACACCCGGAATGGCCCGGCTGCTCAACATGCCGGTACTGTCCGCGCGCTGGCAAGGTCCTTATCCCGTCAGTGGTGGCTGGCGCCCCAGATTTGAAGGTGTCGCCGATGAGGTCCAGTTGGCCTACCTTTCCGCGGCAGGGCCAGTCGAAGTGTACGCGGGAATTTACGCCAGGCAGACGCCTGGTCTGGAACTCGTCAATTACAGGAATTCAGTGCTGGCGCCCGGTCGGTGGCAGCTAGAAGATCCGCGCACCGAAGGTCTCGCCGGCATGACGGTCGAAGTTGCGGTGCGCGATCAGCAGCGCTGGTTGGTCGCGCACGTGTTTCAGGTCGGCGGGCAACCAGTCCGGTCCTCCGTGGCTGCCCAGTTGACCTATGGGTTTATGTCACTGACCCGGCGACCGGCCAGCGGCGTTGTCGCGATTGCTGCGCGATGCACGGTGGACTGCGCGGCAGCACTGCGCCTGGTGGCGGAGTTCTCTCAAATGCATGGCTCGCAACTGCGTGCGGCCCTGCCTGCCGACTACATGGTGGGCCCGTGACTCTAACAAACCAGGAATAGGCCAGTGAAATCGCGGAGCAACACACTGTGTCGCGCAACGGTCGTCCTGTTAGCAACGCTGGCGGGCTGCGACAGCATCCAGAACACAGAGTCGCAACTCAAGCGGGCCGATGCGCAACTTGCGATGGGACACTATGCGGCCGCAAGATCGGATCTGGCTGCGGCAGCGGAGCGCGAACCGCAGAATGCGCGGGTTCTCGTTGCCTTGACGCGCGCTGAAGTCGGTCTCGGCAACCTCACGGCATCGGAGCAGTATCTGGCCCGCGCAAACGCGGCAGGCGCCGACAAGGCCGCGTTGCGTTCATTGCGTGTCGCAATACTGTTTGCCGCCGGGAAGGTCGATGACCAGCTGAAATTCCTGGAGGCGCAGGACGTGTCCGCCGACAGCGCAATGCTGGCCATGCGCGGCACGATCTTCCTCTGGCAGAAAAAATTTGCCGAGGCCGCCGCAGATCTGCAGGCTGCGCGACGACTCGCACCGGACAATGTGCAAGTGTGGTTGCCAACCGCGCAGTTGTACGTCACGCAAGGAAACATGGTGGCTGCGCGAGCGGCGTTTCAAAGAGTGGTCGATGCCGCTCCGGGCGCGACAACGAACGCTGAGAAAATTCGAGGTCTGGTTGGCCTGCTGGAATTGCATTTGGCTAACAATGCGCTCCCGGAGGCGACGTCAGTCCTCCAGCGACTGCAGGACGTCGCGCCGAACACTGTCCTAACGCGATTTTTCCGGGGAAGGCTTGCTCTGCAAAGTGGCGACGCGCCGCTGGCGGTCACCGAACTGACAGCCGTCCGCAGCATTGCGCCGAATGATATGGCGGCTGCGACCCTGCTGGGCGCCGCGTTACTGGCGCAAGGATCACGCGAGCAGGCCACGGCGATCTTGGCCGAGGTGGTCGCCCGTAATCCTGCGAACGCCTATGCGCGCAAACTGCTGGCACAAACGCAATTGGCCAATAACGAAGCAGATGCGGCGCGACGCACGCTGGCCGCGGGCGATTCGGAGACGCGTCCGGACGCCCAAGCGGATTTCCTCATGGCGTCCTCGCTCATGAAACTGAATGACATTTCGGGTGCTGTCCATTATTTGACCAAGGCTGCCGACGCGGATCCGGGCAACCCGCTGGTGCTCGTGGAACTGGCCAGAGCACGGTTAATGACAGGCGATCTGGCGGGAGCGCGCGCCGCCATCGAGACCATTCCTCCGATGAAGCGTGACCGCAATGCGCAGGTTCTGCTCGTGATGGCGAACATTTCGGGGCAAGACGGCGCCACTGCTGCGCGGTATCTCGAACAGCTCGTGGCCGCAAATTTGTCGAACTTGGAGTTGGTGGCAGTTGCGGGCACGTTTGCATTGCGGTTGGGTCATGTGGTTGCGGCCGGCCGCTATTTCAACCAGGTCTTGGCGAAAAACCCCAACCATGTCACTGCCCTGGCGGGTGCTGCGCAGATTGCCATCCAGAACGCAAACTACGCGGCGGCCGAGAAACACCTGCTCGCGATTCTGGATGTGGACAAGGCCAATCAACCGGCGTTTCTGACCCTCGCAAGTCTTGAGCAGCGACGAGGCGATGTTGTGGCGGCGCGTGGCTGGTTGGAGAGGGCCATTGCGGCCGATCCCACCGTTGCCACGGCGCGGCTCGTGCTGGCGCGACTCGAATTTGGCACTGGCAATGCGCCCAAAGCCAATGGCTTGCTGGACCAGGCCATTTCCCTGGCCTCTAACAAGGTCACGGTTACGGAGGCTGCGGGCGAGATCGCGCGCGACGCCGGGCAATTCGAAGCAGCGGCGGCACGATTCGCCGCTGCGATCAGGCTGGGGAGCAAGTCGGCCCCATTGCAATTGGCACGCGCGCAGATGGACCAGAAGCGCCCCAAGGCAGCTCGTGCAACATTGGCATCGGTCACGGCCGCGCCCTATTCAGAACCGGCGGGCATCATGCTGGTTGCGCTGGATGTGCAGGAGCGCCAGTTCGACGCTGCACTGGCGCAGATTGCCCGCCTGCGGGCCGGTGGGATGAGTGAGGCTAGAGCGCTGGAACTCCAAGGCGATGTAAACCAGGCGGCGGGGCAGCGAGCCGCAGCAGTCGCCGCTTTTGAGAAGTCCCAAGGTTTGCTGCCGACGCGCGGGGTTGCGCTCAAGTGGTTTCAGGCGCTGCTGGCGGGCCAGGCCAGGACGCCAGAGAAACCTCTGGTCGCCTGGCTGGCAAGACAGCCTGCAGATACCCAAGTGCGGACTGTCCTGGCAATGCACCTGCAGCAGATTGGCAAAACAGCCGAGGCCATCCGCCATTTTGAGCTCGCGATAGCCGGGTCGCCATCAGCGAATGCGGCGGCGCTCAATAATCTTGCCTGGGCCTATTACCAGGTTGGCGACCAGCGCGCGCTGGCCACTGCTCGAAGCGCCTACGCGGGCAATGAGGCCAATCCCGAGATCGCGGATACCTATGGCTGGCTGTTGGTCGAATCCGGCGAGGTCGCGGAAGGCCAGGCCATTTTGGCGGCCGTGGTTGCCAAGGGTGTCGTTAACCCGTCCACACGCTACCACCTGGCGGTTGCACGGTCGCGCAACAAGGACATCGCCACCGCTCGACGCGATCTCAGCACCCTCCTGGCAAGCAGGGTGGCCTTCGCCGAACAGGCCGAGGCTGAACGTTTGTTGGCGGCCCTTGGCCCGCCCTAGTAGGGTCGCGCGACACCCTGTGCCGCTTGTCGCAATAATCGTGGGCTATCCTGTTTCCGCCGGGCTGTTGGTGGTCTAATGCTATTATTAGAGCGCTTTTATATGATTACAAATAGCATGTTCCGCTCGTTTTTTGAGAACTTCATGAACATATTGGTGCAAAGAGGCGGCTGCCTTCCTAACAGGCGTCTGGCGCGGGTCGCTGGGTGCACGGTGGCGTTGTGCGGCGCAACAGCAATGTTCGGCGCGACAGCGTTGTTCGCGCAGGTACCCGACAGGCCCGCGGGCGTGCAGCCCAGTCCCGCGGCTACTGCTGTAGTCCCGACCCCCGACTACAAACTGGGACCCGGTGATGTACTCCAGGTGTTTGTCTGGCGCAATCCGGAGCTGTCGATTTCGGTGCCGGTGCGGCCGGATGGCAAGATCTCGACGCCGCTCGTCGATGACATGGTCGCCGTGGGCAAGACACCCAGTCAATTGGCCCGCGATTTGGAAACGACACTGTCCGAGTACGTGCTCAGTCCCAAAGTCAACGTAATTGTGACCGGCTCGTCGAGCGCTGCCAATCAGGTGAAAGTTATCGGCCAGGTCCGCGCGCCACAGCCGCTGGCGTATCGTGCCGGCATGACCGTGCTCGATGTCGTGATGGCATCGGGCGGCCTGACGGAATTTGCCGCGGGCAACAAGGCGCGACTGCTCCGCAAGGCGCCTGACGGCAAAGAGCAGGTCATCAAGGTGCGTGTCGCCGATCTGCTCAAAGGGAAGCTCAAGGGCAATATTCCCGTCAATCCGGGCGACGTGCTGGTCGTGCCAGAGTCTCTTTTCTGAAGGTGTCGATAACTTGCACGCATTAATTCAGAAAGTTGTCGAGATTTTACGTGGCAGCTGGCGCTTCAGAGTGCTGGCACTTGCCGCCGCCTGGGCGGTGTGTCTGGTGGGCTGGTTCGGCGTGCTGTCGGTAAAGAGTGTCTACCAGGCCTCTGCCAGGGTCTACCTGGACACCCAAGGTGCACTGCGGCCGCTGCTCAAGGGCCTGGCCGTAGATCCGGATATCGAGTCCGAGTTGAATATCGTGCGCCAGGCCATGGTCAGCGGGCCGCAGGTCGAGGCCATTGCCCGCGACGTTGGCTTCAACGTGACCGCGATGTCGCCAAAAGAACGTGAAGCCGCGCTGTCGAATTTTAGTCGGCGAATCCTTGTGACGCGCGATACCCAGTCGGGAGGCCTGGATGGCATCTATCGCATCGCGTTTCAATCTTTCAACCGGGAGCAGAGTCTTGAAGTGGTCAAGAGATTGCTCGACATCATGGTGGAAGGTACGTTAGGTAGCAAGCGCACGGGTCGGGACGACGCGCAACGGTTTCTGGCGGGGCAGATTGCGGAGTATGAGCGACGCTTGACCGAGTCCGAAGAACGGCTGGCAAACTTCAAGAAACAGAATGTCGGCAAGATGCCGACGGACAAAGGCGACTATTTCAGCCGGTTGCAAATAGAAATGACCGGGCTTTCAGATGTGACGGCTGCGTTGTCGATGGCGCAGGCCAGGCGCGATGAACTCGCGCGCCAACTCACTGGCGAAGAACCTTATTTATTCGGCTTTGACAACGCCAACAACAATCCCGTGGCCACTCCCGGCTCCGGCGATGTCGCCATGCGAATCCAGGAGCTTGAAAAGCGGCGCGAAGAGTTATTGCTTCGCTACACGCCCAAGCACCCGGAACTGGTCTCGTTGGATCGCACCTTGGCGGACCTCAGAACTCGCCAGGAGGCGGAACTGGTTCGTATCCGTGCGGGCCAGAAAGCTACCGGCGATCTGTCGTCGTCCTTGAAAGTCAACCCTGTTTACCAGAGCCTGCAAATTCAATCCAAGCAGGCTGAAGTGCAGGTGGCGGAATTGCGGCGCGACGCGACATTGCGTGGTGGACGCGTGGCAGAGTTGCGACGAATGGTCAATTCGGTGCCTGAAGTGGAAGCGGAGCTGTCACGTCTCAACCGGGACTATGAAGTGACCCGCACCCAATACCAGGCTCTGGTGCAGAGACTGGATACCGCCAAGCTGTCGAACGAGGCGGACAATACCGGGACCGTGACCTTCAGAATCATCGATCCTCCCTCGGTGCCGTTAACGTCCGTTTCGTTGCAACGCGGCTATTTGTTGGCGGCAGTATTGCTGGCGGCGCTGGGAACGGGAGCGGGTCTGGCCTACTTGATGAATTTGCTGCGTCCTGTGTTTTTCGATTGGCGCACGATGAGTGAAATTGTGGGTGCCCCGGTCATTGGTCAGGTGCAGTTTTTCGGCAGTGTCCGTCGCAGCGTCGAGGAACGAAAGCATTTTCTGCAGTTTTCGGCGGCCGCAGCCGGTCTGTTGCTGGTGTTCGCAGTGTTATTCATTTTGTCTGATGCCGCTGCACGGGTTGTAAGCGGTCTGGTCTAGGGTTTCGATTCCTATGAGCATCATTAATCAGGCACTCGACAAGATGAAAGAGGCGCGTGCTTTGGAAGCGGCGCAGCGTATCGAGCCCATTCCTGCTACCGATGCGCGAGTTGGCGCGCGACCCCTGCAGCACGACACGGGCGCCGCAGGCGTAGCCGCGGAGAACGCACCTGACAGGATTGCGAATTTCGATCGCGACGTCATGCAAGCAGCAGGGATCGTGCCCCGCGAAGCTGATCGCGCCGCATCCGCCGAACAGTATCGCGCCATCAAACAGGACTTGATCCGCTACGTCACCATGGTCAGCGAAACGGCTGGCGAGTTGCGGCAGTTCATCATGGTTTCGAGCGCATTGCCTGGCGATGGAAAAACCTTCACCAGTGTCAACCTGGCGATGAGCATGGTGAGCGAGCGGGATTTCGATGTGGTGCTGATAGACGGTGACCTGGCTATGCGGCACCTAACACGTGCGCTGGGCATGGCGGACGAGCCTGGACTGATGGACGTGCTGCGCGACCCGTCGCAAAGCCTGGGTTCCGTGACTTACAGGACCAATGACAAGCGGCTGCATTTTGTGCCAGCGGGCAATTGGTCCGAAGACGCGTCCGAGTTGTTGGCCAGCGAACGCATGCGCGAGCTGATGGCCGAGTTGCGCCAACGCCATCCAAGGCGTCTGGTGCTGATGGATTCCTCTCCCGTCTTGCTGTCACGCGACGCACGGGTACTTGCCGTGTATGCAGGACAGGTGGTGCTGGTGGTCAAGGCAGGGAACACATTGCAGGCGGATGCCAAGGAGGCGGCGACTCAGTTGTCCGGGGAGAACCGCCGCGTGACTCTGGTCCTCAATCAACTGCGGCCCAATGATCTTCTGAGTTCGCTGGCGGGGTATCGGTATGGATACGGCTATGGTTATGGTTCGCGTGCGGCGTCTGATACGGCCGCGTCAACGCCGGAGTAGTAGTATGTTTGCAATGACACCGTTGCGTGCGACTGTGTCGATGTGCCGGGCATTGGCCTGCCTTGCAGTGCTCGTGCTTTCGCCAGCCACAGCGCGGGCGCAGGACGCATCTGGATGGTCAGTTTTTGTCGGTATTACCCAGACCGACAACCTTGGCCTGACACCCGCCAACGGACAGCCTGATACCGAACCGCAGGCGGGATTCAACTGGACCTATGTTGCGAAGCGCAAGCGAGCCGAGACGGCGCTGGCAGCCAATATTTTCTACACCGGTTACGATGAAAAATTCTATGCCGGTCGGCGCGCACCCGACTCCGTCACGGGTACCGCCAATCTGACATTGACCGGCGTGATCATTCCGGACCGGTTTTTCTGGGACCTTGGCGAGACGTTCGGCCAGACAACGGTCAATTTTGCAGTTGCCGACAGTCCGAGCAACAGACAGAACGCGAACGTCTTCACGACCGGGCCGCGGCTGGTGTTTCCACTGGGCGCGCGCAACCAGCTGGACGTTAGCGCGCGGTGGTTTTCGTCCGATTTCAGTGAGTCGCCAACCGGTGGATCGGGATACCAGGCGCTGGCGGCGCTCAAGCGCCAGACATCGCACGAGGATGCTTTGTCGGTGGCGGTATCGGCGAGCCGTATCGACCAGCAACAATTGGCGTCGTCAACGAACTACGACATCAACTCTGCATTCCTCGGCTGGAACAGCGTGCGCGGCAGAAGCACCTACCTCGTGAATCTTGGTTTCACTGAGCTTAATCAAGGCTTGCTCAAGGAGCAGAGTCCGCTGGCGCGAATCACCTATACGCGACGTTTGACGGCGCGCACCAGCCTGTCTGTGGCTGCAGGGCGAGAGTTCTCTAGTGCGGCGGGAGCCTTTCAGTCAAACCAGAACTTCTTTGGCGTCGCGGCATCGCTTTCTGGTGGCCAGGTAACGACTGATCCGTTCCGCTCGGACTATTTGCGCGTTGCCTGGACGGTCACGGGTGGTCGTTTGGCGATGGCGCTCACGGGTCGTGTACAGCGCGAGACCTACGATTCTGGACGGGCGCCAGATGCGAAGCTCTATGGTCTGTCGTTCACTGTGGACCGAGCTGTTTCGCCGCGGCTGCGGCTTGGCCTGTTTGGCGAGTTTGAGCGCCGTGAGCTGCCTGCTTTGACTGCCAGTATCGACGATCGACGCATCGGCCTCTCGGCGGGTGTTTTGTTAGGCGCCAATCTTGTGCTGACCTTTACGTATGCGCGCAGAGTTGGCGATAGCAATGCGCTTCTGACGCAGGCTGCCTTTGTCGAGAATCGCGAAACGTTGCGCTTGACCTATAGACCGCGATCGCAGCGTTGAAGTTGGGCGATGCTGTGGCGAGCGTCATAACTGCTGGATCCGCAGCCGACGGACCGCGCAATGCGATGTCGGTTGATGTCGAGGACTATTTCCACGTAAACGCCTTTGCAAAAGTCATAGACCCCGCAGATTGGGATGCCTATGAGTCGCGTGTGGATCGCAACACGCACCGTTTGCTGGAGCTGTTTGGGGCCGCCAACGTCCAGGCAACATTTTTTGTCCTGGGCTGGGTTGCGCAGCGTTCGCCGAATCTGGTCCGGCAAATCCATGCCGCGGGTCACGAAGTTGCCTGTCATGGCGAGAATCACCAATTGGTCTACACCCAGACTCCGGATATCTTTGCCGCCGAAACCAGGGCTGCAAAGCAACGCCTTGAAGATCTGACGGGTGCGCCGGTGCTGGGCTATCGGGCAGCTTCCTATTCCGTGACCAAGGCCTCGGCCTGGGCCTTGGACATCCTTGAGAATCTGGGCTTTGCTTACGATTCGAGCGTGTTTCCGGTACGTCACGATGTCTACGGGATGCCCGACGCGTCTCGCAAGCCGTACCGGTCTGCAAGCGGCAAGATGTTGGAAATTCCCCTGACAACTATCGAGTATTTGGGCGCGCGCCTGCCTTGCGCTGGCGGCGGCTATTTCCGGATCGTTCCTTACTCGTTGTTTCGCTGGGCACTGCGTCGCGTAAACAATGTAGATCGGATGCCGGCCATGTTCTACCTTCATCCCTGGGAAATCGATGTGGGCCAGCCACGCATCGCGGGTGCGCCATTGCTGTCGCGATTTCGGCACTACTGCAATTTGGGCCGCACGGAATCACGACTACGCATGCTGCTGCAGGATTTTCGGTGGGGCCGGGTAGACCAGGTTTTTCAAGTATCACCAGCGAGTGCCAATGTTAGTAACCACTGAGGTTCCGGCCGCGGTGGGTCCGTTAAAATCCGGCGTCCGGGTGCGCGCCGCCGACGCAACTGACGCGCAACGCTGGAACGAATTTGTTCTTGCGCATCCGGACGGCTCGTTTTTTCACCGCTTCGAGTGGGCGCAGGTATTGCGGCGAGCCTTTGGGTTGCGAACCTATTTTTTGCTGGCGGAAGCAGACGGCGTGGTGTGTGGCGTATTGCCACTTGCACAGGTCCAGAGTCTTTTGTTTGGGCATTCCCTGGTGTCGACGCCCTTTTGCGTTTACGGTGGCATCGTTGCCAAAGACCCTGGTTCGTTTTCGGCACTTGAAGGCGCTGCCTGCGAGTTGGCGCAATCGTTGGGGGTTGACTACCTCGAGATGCGCAATCGGCGCCGTGCGCATCCGCAGTGGCCTGTCAAAGACCTCTATGTGACATTCCAGCGTGCTATTGCTGCGGACCCCGAAGCCAATATGTTGGCCATTCCACGGAAACAACGGGCAATGGTGCGCAAGGGCATGCAGAATGGTTTGCAGTGGCGACTCGATTCGCAGGTGCATGACCTGTACATGATGTATTCGGAAAGTCTGCGCAATCTTGGTACGCCCGTGGTGAGTCGCACGTATTTTGAAATTCTCTGCGATGTCTTTCGATCCGATGCCGAGATTCTGACCATCACCCATGCGGGCCGACCGGTCAGCAGCGTATTGAATTTCCGCTTTCGCGATCAAATCCTTCCGTACTACGGTGGTGGATCGAGTGCGGCCCGCGCGGTCGCCGCCAACGATTTCATGTATTGGCGGGTAATGGAGCGGGCGCGCGAGCTCGGACTCGGCCATTTTGATTTTGGCCGCAGCAAGCGCGACACCGGAGCTTTCGATTTCAAGAAGAACTGGGGTTTCGAACCGCAGCCCTTGTTCTATGAATACTTCCTGGTCCGAGCCAGGCAGGTGCCGAATCTGAGCCCAACCAACCCCAAGTACAGCCGCGCAATCAGAATGTGGAAGCGCATGCCGCTGCCGCTGGCGAATTTTTTTGGGCCGTTCGTGGCCAGGTATCTGGGCTAACAGCGATGTGCGGCATTTATGGCATGGTGGGTCTTGGCAGTCCGGCTCGCACCGAGCCTGGTGTATTGGCTGCGATGGGCAACGCAATCGTGCATCGTGGCCCCGACGACAGTGGCATTTACCATGACGAGCACGTGCGCCTGGGGATGCGGCGATTGTCGATCATCGACGTGTCGGGCGGGCATCAGCCCATCGCCAACGAAACCGGCGATGTCATCGTGGTCTGCAATGGTGAAATCTACAATTTCCAGGCATTGCGTCGCTCGCTGGAGGCAGCAGGTCACCGATTCAAGACGCACAGCGATACCGAAACGATCGTGCATCTTTACGAGGAAACGGGCGATCGATTTCTGGAAAAACTCGAAGGCATGTTTGCGCTTGCCCTCTGGGATCGTCGACGACGGCGATTGATCGTCGCGCGCGACGCACTTGGCATCAAGCCGCTGTACTACGGGCAGATTGGCAACGAGCTGGTGTTTGCATCCGAGGCGAAGGCTTTTCGAGCGCTGCCCGGGTTTCGTTGTCAGCTGGATCGTTCAGCGCTGGCGCAATTCCTGGGCGTTGGCTACGTTGGCGCGCCGCTGTCAATGTTTGCGGGAATCAGCAAGCTCGAGCCCGGACGCGCGTTGTTCGTTGCCGATGGCAAGATCGAAATCCGTCGGTTCTGGCAGTTGCCCAGCGACGTCGACCAGACGGGCAGCGCAGGCGACTGGAGCGCTGCAGTGCGCGACGAAATGGAACGTAGCGTTCGAGAGCAGATGATCAGCGATGTCCCGATTGGAGCCTTTCTCAGCGGTGGATTGGACTCGAGCAGCATCGTCGCTCTGATGTCCCGACATAGCAATCGCCCGGTCCGGACTTACTCGATTGGCTTCCAGGGTTCCTCCGGTGCGGCACTTTACAACGAACTGCCACACGCACGTGCGGTCGCCGAAGCCTGCGGCAGCCAGCACCGGGAGATTCTGGTGCAGCCCGATGTGGCCGCGCTGCTGCCCCAACTGGTGTGGCATCTGGATGAACCCATTGCGGACGCAGCGTTCATCACAACCTATCTGGTTTCAAAATTTGCCCGCGAAGATGTCACCGTGATCCTGTCCGGCGTCGGCGGCGATGAGCTTTTTGGCGGTTATCGACGCTATCTTGAAGAACATTATCGGGCGAGTTACCGCCGCATTCCGCAGTTTCTGCGGCGCGGCGTCCTCGAGCCATTGGCGCGACGCCTGCCGAGCGACCGCCATGGACGACTGCTCAACGAAATGCGACTCGCCAAGGCGTTCGTGCTCGCAGATTCGATGGGCTTTGAAGAGCGCTACAGCCGCTATATGCAGGTCTTCAGTGCCGCGGAGCGCGCGGCACTGCTTTTGGGTGATCCCGAAGGAGTTGATGACTACGTGATACGTGCCTTTGCCGGCAGCCATTCCGGCGATCCGCTACGCAGGTTGATGGACGTCGACCTGGCAACCCAGATGCCCGAAGACCTGCTGATGCTGACCGACAAGATGAGCATGGCGACATCGCTCGAATGCCGCGTGCCATTGCTGGACCAGCGACTGGTGACCCTGGCAGCGCGCATGCCTGGTCGTTTCAAGATTCATCGCGGCGACTTGAAGCACGTCATGAAGCTGGCCATGAAGGGCATTGTTCCGGATAGCATCCTGCAGCGCGAGAAACGCGGCTTCGGCGCGCCGATCGGCGCCTGGTTCAAACGCGAACTTGCGCCGATGATGCGCCAGGTGCTGTCGCGTGAGGCAATTGTGCGCCGCGGTTTGCTCGATCCAGATGCCGTTGCCAAGATCGTTGCCGAGCACGCTTCGAGCAGTGCTGATCGTACGGACCATCTGCTGGGTCTGTTAGTACTGGAAATATGGTGCCGTTTGTATCTCGACAACGCGCGACCTGCAGATCTCGCCGACGAGCTCAAGTTGAGTATTGCCGCATGAGAATCCTGTATGTTTGTCACCGGGTACCATTTCCGCCGAAGCGCGGCGGCAAGATTCGCCCGTTCAACATGATTAGGCACCTCACGGAGTTGGGGCATGAGGTCACGGTGGCATCGCTGGCGCGCGACGCCAACGAAGTGGAGGAGGCCAGGGGTCTAGCTGCGTATTGCCGAAAGGTATTGGTCGAGGTGATTCCGGCTGCCAGCGCCTGGGCCCGAATGCTGACCAGCGTTCCGACCTTTGCGCCGTCGAGTTTCGGCTATTTCCATTCGGCGAAATTGCAGGACCTGATTCGTCGCGAACTTGATGGGGCGCGTTTCGACTTGATTTTCGTGCACTGCTCGTCGGTCGCACCCTATGTAGCAGACGTTGTCGGGCCCACCAAGATCATTGATTTCGGCGACGTGGACTCGCAGAAATGGCGCGAGTATTCGCGACACCGTGCTTTCCCGCTATCTGTGGCCTACTGGCTGGAAGCCGTCAAGCTGGAGCGAACGGAACGGCTGTTGAGCGAGAAATTCGATTTTTGTACGTGCACCACACGCGCGGAGTTGGAGTCGTTGCGGTCACTGGGCGTGACACGCGATTCGGATTGGTTTCCTAACGGCGTGGATGGGGACTTCTTCTCGCCGAGCGAAGCGGCCTACGATGCAAACCAGATCGCGTTTGTCGGGCGAATGGACTATTACCCAAATCAACAGGCGGTAAATTGGTTTTGCGCGCAGGTGTGGCCGGCCCTGCGCGTCCGACAACCGGCTGCGAAGTTCATGATTGTCGGCGCGGATCCTTCTCCCCAGATCCGCTCACTGGGCAACTTGCCCGGCGTGACCGTGACAGGTTCTGTACCCGATGTGCGCCCCTACGTCCACCATGCCGCCCTGACCGTCGCACCCTTGGCGATCGCGCGCGGCACGCAAAACAAGATTCTTGAATCGATGGCGATGGCGACCCCGGTCATCTGCAGTCGGGAAGCTGTCGGCGGCGTCGACGCATTGGCGGGTGAACATCTGTTGGTCGCCACGGATGCAGGCGATTGGGTGGAGAAAATCGATGCATTGCTGAGTGCGCCGCAGCGTCGCCGCGAGTTGGCGGTTGCGGCCCGGTCGCGGGTATTGAGTCATCATAGCTGGGCGGCTTCGATGCGCAGGCTCGATGACATGATTGTCAGAACTGTCACTAAAAAGGGTCTCCATTGAAGATCAGTATCATGGGATTGGGTTACGTGGGCGCTGTGTCTATGGCGTGCCTGGCACGCGATGGGCACCAGGTCGTGGGTGTCGATCTCGATCCGACAAAGCTGGATCTGATCCAGAGTGGTCGTTCGCCGATCGTCGAGGACGGTATTCAGGAACTGACACGCGAGGTTGTTGCATCGGGTCGTGTGACGGTGACCAATGACGTGGCAGCAGCGGTTCAGGGCAGCGACTTGTCGTTCGTTTGCGTGGGCACGCCGTCGAGCCCCAATGGCAGCCAGGATCTCAGTGCGGTCAAGCGTGTAATGGCCGCTATCGGAGCTGCCATAGCCAAAAAGGATGGTTTCCATACCGTTGTGTTGCGCTCGACCATTCAACCGGGAAGCGTCGAGCGCGTGGTGCGACCGTTACTGGAGGAGGCGAGCGGCAAGCGCTCCGATCAGGATTTCGGTCTGTGCTTCCAGCCAGAATTCCTGCGCGAAGGTACTTCGATCAAGGACTATGACAATCCGCCGCTGACAATCGTCGGTACCAATTCGCAGCGCAGTGCCGACATGCTGCGCCAGTTATTTGGCCACCTGCCGTGCGAGTTCGTGGTTGCAAGCATCGGTGTCGCCGAACTGCAGAAATATGCGTGCAATGCCTTTCACGCCGTCAAGATCACCTTTGCCAACGAAATCGCGCGGCTCTCCGAATCGGTCGGCGTTGACGGTCGCGAGGTCATGGCGCTGCTATGCAAGGACACCCGGCTGAATATTTCAACTGCCTATTTGCGGCCTGGCTTCGCATTCGGCGGCTCGTGCCTACCGAAAGACTTGCGTGCGATAACCTATATGGGCAAACAGTTCGATGTGACGACACCGATGTTAGGTTCGGTACTTGGCAGCAATCGGGCGCACATCGACCGGGTGCTGGAAAAGGTCATGGTGCCCGGCATCAAGCGCGTCGCAATGATCGGTCTGAGTTTCAAGTCGGGCACCGACGATCTGCGCGAGAGCCCTCTGGTTACGGTGGCCGAGAGGCTCATCGGCAAGGGCTATGAACTTCGCATCTACGACCCGGACGTAAACCTGTCCAGGCTTATCGGAGCGAACAAGAAATACATCGAAGAGGTCATTCCGCATATCGGCAACCTGATGGTGGCTAGCTGCGCCGAGGCGCTCGCTCACGGTCAGACAGTGCTTGTCGGGCTGGGGGGTGCCGCCATTCAAAAGGCGCTGGTGGCGGGACTCAGGGCCGACCATCGAGTCGTCGATGTTGTCGGACTTTCGCGCGACCAGTTGTCTTGCGCCCACTACGCGGGAGCCTGCTGGTAACCATGTGCGGTATCACCGGCATCTTCGATACGCGTGGCCGCGCCACACTGGACCGCGGGCTTCTGCGGCGCATGAACGACTCGCAGCTGCATCGGGGTCCGGACGCAGGTGGCGAACATCATGAGCCGGGCGTCGCGTTGGGCCATCGGCGCCTGGCAATTATCGATATTGCAACCGGCCAGCAGCCTTTGTTCAACGAAGATGGCACGGTTGCAGTTGTTTTCAATGGTGAAATCTACAATTACCAGTCGCTGATTCCGGAGCTGCAGGCGCTCGGTCACCGATTTCACACGCGCAGCGACACGGAAGTCATCGTGCACGCATGGGAGGCATGGGGCGAGCGCTGCGTCGATAGATTTCGTGGCATGTTTGCGTTTGCATTGTGGGACAGGAATCGCGAGGCGCTGTTCCTGGCGCGCGACCGCCTGGGCGTAAAGCCGCTGCATTACGCGCTGTTGTCCAATGGTCAATTGTTGTTCGCGTCCGAAATGAAATCCCTGCTATTGCATCCGGATCTCAGTCGCGAAATCGACCCGCTCGCCGTGGAAGAGTATTTTGCGCTGGGCTACGTTTCCGAGCCGCGCAGCATTTTCAAGTCAATCCAGAAGTTGTCGTCTGCGCACACCTTGTTAGTACAGCGCGGCCAGCCCCTGGCAAAGCCCAAGCAATATTGGGATGTGCGCTTCACGCTGGACAATAAGATTGCACTTGCCGAAGCCTGCCAGGAGCTCGACCGGCGACTTGAGGAATCAGTCCGGTTGCGCATGATTGCCGAGGTGCCACTCGGCGCCTTCCTGTCGGGCGGCGTCGACTCGAGTGCCGTTGTGGCTACCATGGCGCGAATTTCCACTACGCCAGTCAATACATGCTCCATATCGTTTGACGATCCGTCCTACGACGAATCGAAGTATGCGCAGACGGTCGCAGATTTGTTCAAGACCCGGCATCACGTAGAAACAGTTGCCAGTGAAGACTTTGACCTGATTGACACTCTCGCCGGGTTGTATGACGAGCCGTATGCCGATAGCTCTGCGATACCAACCTACCGCGTCTGCCAGCTGGCGCGCAAACACGTGACCGTTGCCTTGTCGGGCGATGGCGGTGACGAGTCGTTTGGCGGGTACCGGCGGTATCGCGCGCACCTGCTCGAGGAGCGCATGCGGCGCGCGTTGCCATATGGCTTGCGCAAAGTGATGTTTGGTTTCCTGGGGCATGTCTATCCCAAGGCGGACTGGGCGCCGCGAGTGTTTCGCGGCAAGACTACTTTTCAGGCGTTGGCGCGCAATTCATCGGATGCCTATCTGCATAGCATGTCAATCGTCAGCGGACCGATGCGCCGGCAGCTCTTTTCCGATCGTTTGCGCCGCGATCTCGGTGGCTACCGCGCCAACGAGATATTTGACGCGCATGCGCGGCGCGCGGATACGGATGATCCGCTGGCGTTGATCCAGTACCTCGATATGAAGACCTATCTGGTGGGCGACATCAATACCAAGGTTGATCGTGCCAGCATGGCGCATTCACTGGAGGTTCGCGAGCCACTGATGGATCACCCGCTGGTGGAATGGCTGGGGACTCTGCCCTCGGCAATGAAGATGCATCGGGGAGAAGGCAAGTATTTATTCAAGAAGGCGCTCGAGCCCCGCTTGCCCCGCGATATCCTCTATCGGCCGAAAATGGGGTTTGCGGTGCCGCTGGCGCGGTGGTTCCGCGGCCCATTGCGTAACCGCCTGCGTGAGTCCCTGCTGGGCGAGTCGCTGCGGGATACTGGCCTGTTCGACGCTAACACCCTTGAGGCCATGATAGACGATCACCAGTCCGGTCGGCGCGACTATAGCTCGCCGCTCTGGACGGCCCTGATGTTTGACGCATTTGTCCGCAAGCAACTAGCCAGGAGCTGACGCGATGCGGGTCCTGCACCTCCTGGACCACTCGGTACCGCTGCACAGCGGCTACTCGTTTCGTACGCTGGCTCTGCTGCGGGAACAGCGCAAGCTGGGTTGGGACGTTCTGGCGCTGACTTCGAGCAAGCACTACGGCGCGACGCAAGAGGTTGAGGAAGTAGACGGCTTTCGATTTTATCGGACCCGAGTCCCCCAGTCCGGCCTCCGGCGATTGCCGGTACTGGATCAGCTGGCTGTCATTGCCGATACCCAACGTCGTCTGTTAGAGGTGGTGGAACAAATACAGCCGGATGTGATTCATGCACACTCGCCATGCCTGAATGGTGTTGCAGCGCTACGCGTAGCGCGCAAGGTGGGACTGCCGGTCGTCTATGAAATGCGCGCCTCATGGGAGGATGCAGCGGTTGATCACGGTTCGACCACCGAGGGGAGTCTGCGGTACAGGTTGTCGCGCCGTCTGGAAACCCGGGTTCTGCGGCGCGCCGACGCAGTGACGACAATTTGCCAGGGCCTGCGCCTGGACATTGTGGGTCGTGGCATTCCGGGGTCATCGGTCACGGTGATACCGAATGGCGTCGATGTCGAGCGGTTCCCGGTATTGCGGCAGCGCGACAGAACCCTGCAGTTGCAGCTCGGTCTCGAAGGCGCCTTCGTCATCGGTTTTCTCGGGTCGTTCTATCGCTATGAAGGCTTGGATCTCCTGGTGGACGCGCTGCCTGCCATATTGGATTTCGAGCCGCGCGCCAGACTGCTGTTGGTTGGCGGCGGTGAGGCGCAGGCATCGCTACAAGCGCAAGCGGCGCGACTTGGACTGAGCGACAAAGTTGTCATGCCCGGCCGAGTTCCTCACCATGAGGTCGCGCGCTATTACAGTCTGGTCGACGTGCTTGCCTTCCCGCGAAAATCGATGCGCCTGACCGAAACGGTAACGCCCCTGAAGCCTCTGGAAGCCATGGCACAGGGCGTGTTGCTGGTTGCGTCGGACGTGGGTGGGCATCGCGAACTGATTCGAGATGGCGAAACCGGCTTGCTGTTTTCGCCAGGCGATGCAGCGCCGCTGGCCGGCTCAGTGCAACGGCTGTTGCAATTGCGTGCCGAATGGCCGCGGATACGCGATTGCGCGCGGTCGTTCGTCGAACGCGAGCGGAGCTGGGAATATTGCGCCGCCAGTTACCCCGAGGTGTATCGGCAGGCTCTGGCGCACAGAGGCCTTGTTAGTCAAGATGGCCGCAGTGGCAAATAGCGCGCTCGATCTGCCCTGGGACATTGTCAGCATTTGCAGGCATCTGCCGCAGCCTGATGATCCCAACGCAGGAATATTCGTGCATTACCGGCTGGCTGCGCTTGCCAGGCTGGAAAATCTGCAGGTGATGCAGCCTGTCCCGTATTTTCCGTTGGTGCGGCCGTTGCCACCGTGGGCCCGCAATCCTAGTCACTGCATCGGGTCGCTCGAAATAGAGCATGCGCCGATGTTCTACGTGCCCGGGATCCTGAAATCGCTCGACAGTTTCTGGCTGGCCAACAGCATTCGCAACATGGTGGCACAACGCCGCCGCGCGGGTCGGCGCCTCATACTGGACGCGCACTTTGGCTATCCCGACGGGGTCGCGTCGGTGCGGATCGCGCGACAATTGGGAATCCCGGTTTTTGTGACCGTGCGTGGACGTGAGGCTGACGTCGTCCGCATGCGCGTGTTGGGGCCGCGATTGATCCGGGCCCTGAATGCGGCCACCGGTTGTATCAGTGTCAGCCGCTCACTGCTGAACTACCTTTGTGAGTTCGGTCTGCGCAGAGAACATACGGCGACTATTCCCAATGCGGTCAATCGTGAAGTGTTTGCGCCGGGTGATCGCTTGACGGCGCGTGCACAGCTCGGTATCCCAGGGCACGCCAAGCTGATCGTGTCTGTGGGCAATCTGATTGCCTTGAAAAGGCATCACATCGTGATTCGCGCAGTCGCCGAGCTGCGTCAGCGCGTTGCCGACGTCATGCTGGTCATCATTGGCGGTGGCGCTTACGAACCTAACTACCCGCGAACTCTGCAGGCGCTGGCGCGAGACTGCGGGGTAGCCGACGCCGTGCGATTCGCCGGGAAAATCGGCCAGCACGACGTGGCGCGTTACCTGCGTGCCGCTGACGTGTTTGCACTTGGGACCGAAAGAGAGGGCTGCTGCAACGCGGTGCTCGAGGCGCTGGCTTGCGGTATCCCGGTGGTGACGACGCCGGTAGGCGACAACAGCTACTACGTCGCACCGCCTGCAAATGGGTTTCTGGTGCCCGTGGACGACATTTCGGCCATGTCTGAAGCCCTTCGGCAATCGGTATCGATGCAATGGGACGCTGCGCAAATTTCAGCGATGTTGGATGTCGGCAATTGGGAAGGCACCGCCAGACGCGTGCAGGAATTCATGCAGAAGCGAATTTCCGTCGCGTGAATCAGTTCTGGTGCAGCAGTTGCCGGTAGGTTGCCAAATAATTTTCGACCATCTTTTGCAGTGAAAATTGATCCACTGCGGTATGGCGTGCTGCGCTGCCATGTTTGATGCGCATATCGGCATTCAGCACGTAATCGCGCATCTGGTTGGCAAGCGCAATGTCGTCCCCAGGAGTAAACAAGAACCCGGTGCGCCCCTCAGCAACAATTTCTACGTTGCCCCCCACGCGGCCCGCAATCACCGGCAGGCCAGTGGCCATGGCTTCCAGCACGGTATTGGAAACTCCTTCGTTGAGCGAGGGGAGCACAAAAATATCCATGACTTGCAGAATCTGCGGCACATCGTCGCGGTCGCCCGGTAACCAGCACAGCTCCGCGATACCCAGTTGCAGGGCGAGCGCGCGCAATTGATTGAGCAATGGGCCATCACCAATGATGGCTAGGCGCAGGCGCGGGCGCATGCTGGGCTCTGTGTCGACCAGTCTGGCAAAAGCCCTGAGCAGGGTCGCCTGGTCCTTGACCGGTTGAATTCGCCCGACGCTGCCAATGACCAGCGTGTCCTGGCCCATGAATCCCGCCGGCAGCCCGATATCCGGGCGAACGGTTCGGGGCGCGTAACGCCTGACGTCCACACCATTGTAGATTTGTTCGACGCGGTTGGGCCGGATGCCCACTTGCACTGTCAGGTGGCGTTCGATGTCCTTCGACACTGCGATGTACCGGCTAACAAACGGCGAGTACAGGCGCAGATTGACTGTCGGTCGCCAACTCTTGCCCGTCAGGTTGCCGATGTCCCAGCCGTGTTCGCTATGCACGCGGATCCTGGTGCCGGCCAGCCACGCGGGCAGCAGTGCATCGAGGCCCGACTGGTTTCTGCTGTGCACAATGGCGGGGCGCAGCGCGCGACAGATTTCGTAAAGCCGCCGCCGCAGTTGCCAGGTGCCGATGCGCGAACGATGCAACGCGAAGACCTCCACATCCGGGCGCTGGATGCGTTGCCGGAAGGTCGAGTAGTCCTCCACGCAGGCAATCGCGTGGCGGAAGCTGCTGTCCGGCATATGGTTGATCAGGTTGACCAGGCCGTTCTCCATGCCACCGGTTACCAGGTGGTGAATGACATGCAGAACCAGAGGCGGATCAGACGCCATCAGAGGCCGAGACACTGGTAAAGGAATGCCTGGTCGGAAAATTGCCAGTTGATCCCCCGGCGCAACACGTTGAATCGATCGACACGACTGACGTTGCTGCCACCATAGGCTGACAGACAGGCGGCGTAACCGACTGCCTTCACGAGCTGCAATCGTTCGGCCGTCATGTGCTGTCGGCCGCCGTATGGGTAAGCGAATATCGCCTGGTCGACGCCAAGCTCCTGTCGTAGCGTATCCAGGGATTGTTGCAGCTCTTGTCTGACAGTCGCTTCGGGTTCAGCGGCACAGTCGATGTGATGCACCGTGTGCGAGCCGATGGTGAATCCGTGCCTGTGCATTTCGCGCAGTTGATCCCAGGTCATCGACTCGATAGGCAGGTTGCCGCGCCTAACATCATGTGGAAACGGTCGGTTCGAGCCGATCATGCCGGTCGACACAAAGAACGCGGCGGGAACTTGGTGGCGCAAAAGAATCATTGCGGCATTTTCATAGTTGTCGGCGTAGCCGTCATCAAAGGTCACGCACACTTGCGGCCGGCTGGAATGTGCGACTCGCTCCATGCCGACGACGTCCTCGATCGACAGGACATTGCAATGTGCGCGAAGCAACGCCATATGGCGTTCAAACTGCGCGACACCGACGGTCAGGTTGTCGCGCACGCTGTCGCTAACGCGGTGATACAGCAAAACGGTGACACGCGGCTGCAAGGCGCGGGCCGCACCGAGGCGCGCCAGCCAGTTTGCGCTCCGTTGAGCAGCGGCCTTGAGCAACCGCGGCGCAGACTCAGATTCACCCTGCGTCCGGCGCAGTTTCTTCTCAAGCTCGGCCAGCTGGCGCAGCGTGGGTTTGCGGTAGGTTGTACCTCGACCCGCCTGGGTGCGCGGTTGGATTGTTCCGTTGGCGCACGCCAGCACCGTGTCGCGCATCAAATGGACTCCGACTTCATCCAGCTGCAGCTGCAGTCCGCGCACCGTTGAATAGGGCTCGCGCGGTACCGAGCCTTCGAGCAGCACAGCGCCGCTGTCGAGTTTCTCGGCTACCTGATGCACCGAACAGCCGACGCTTGTGGCATCGGTCCATAACTCCCAGAATGCCGGAGGCATGCCACGATAGTCTGGCAGCTTCCCCTTGTGCAGGTTCACAGTTCCGAGCCGCGGAATTGAAAAAATCGACGGCTTCAGGATCGGTGCTGCAAGCGACAGGCCCAAGTCGGGTTCAAATTGTCGCACGCGATTCAAGCTGGTCTCGCTGTGCAAATCCGCGACTCTTACTAACGTCAAGTTCCCGCGTGCAACCAGACTTTCGACAGTGAATGCGTGGCCCGGCGGATCGACAGCCACGGCAGCTTCCCGCGGCGCTAACACCCGATCGAAGATCTCACGCGCCTGGTAGGCAATCCAGCGCCAGCCGTTGCGTTTGATATTGCGCCACTGGCTGCGCAGCAAGGCTGCGGGCCGGCGCGGTGGCGCGTGCACGATCACGAGCCACTGCAGGTCAGGTACCGCGCCGTCGACCTCGAGAATTCCCTTGCGCACCGCGTAGGATAAGTCGCCTGTAAATACGGCGATTCTGCGTACCATGGACATTGCGGGCGCGAGTGTACAGGCAAGCCCGGGAATCTTACAGGCCCGAAGTTACGCGGCAATTGCCTGGTGCTGTCATCACGCAATGGCGCGAGGGATGCGCAAGAAGCGGCGGGAAAATGCGATTTCCATGCAGTTGTTCCGGGTTCTGTCGCATCCCGCGATGTCGAGGATCCAGCGGCTTTGTTATGATGGCGAGCTATAGGAACGATACAGGCGATTCTCCAAGTGCCTTGGCTCGGAAATGCGGTTTGTGGTAATTGACATTGGATAACAGCTCATGGCTGACCCGTTCCTGTACGCGATTGGCCGCACAACTCGTTGCGCCAGGCGGTCGGCGCGGTTCATTGTTGATACTAATCTACCATCGTGTTTTTGCGCAGCCAGATGAATTGCTGCCCGATGTTCCGGATGCCGCATCTTTCGCCGCGCAGATGGACCTGGTTACTGATGCCTTCAATGTGCTGCCGTTGACCGAAGCCGTTGCACGGCTGCGGCGCAAGTCGCTACCTGCGAGAGCCGTCTGTATTACCTTCGATGATGGCTACGCTAACAACTTGACGGTGGCACTGCCGATTCTCAAGGCGCGCAAGTTGCCGGCCACCGTGTTCGTTTCCACGGGTTTCGTTGGCGGTGCGCGTATGTGGAACGACACGGTCATCGAGGCGGTTCGATTCGCCCCACGTCAACTGGATCTGGAGCCGATGGGCCTCGGCAAATATGTGCTCGGTAGCACGGACGAGCGGCGCGCGGCGATCACTGCATTGATTGATAGACTGAAATACAAGCCTCCGGAAGAGCGGCTGATGCGAGTTGATGACATCGCCCGAGTGGTACATCTTGCGCCCGCGCACGATGTGATGATGTCGGATTCGCAACTCAGAACGCTCAGCGCGGCCGGTGTCGAAATCGGCGGGCACACGGTATCGCATCCGATATTGACTCGATTGAGCGACGACCAGGCGCGTGCCGAGATCGCCAATGGCAGGCAGCAACTGCAAGAGATCATTGACGCACCTGTTAGCCTCTTTGCTTACCCTAACGGCCGGCCAGGACAGGACTATGAGCAGCGTCACGTCAAACTGGTCCAGAGCTGCGGATTCGACGCCGCGGTTTCAACGTCGTGGGGCGCATGTCGTGCGGACACCGACATTTATCAAATGCCGAGAGTAGCGCCCTGGGATCAGACTCCGGCGCGTTTCGCTGCGCGCCTGGCCAGTGCATATTTATCAAAGGTCGCCGCAGTGGCGTGACACAACTCACATTTTGATAGTGTGACGGTACTGCGCGCACCTGCGCGTACTGACTGCGGTTGGAGACATCTTGCATTTTCCGGCTGATTGGGCAATGTAGCCGATGGCGAGCCGTGTTGATGTTCCACCCCGATTGGCAATGGACTGGGCCCATCATGAAAAGACGTGATTTTATTATTCGCACCGCATCCGGCGCGAGTCTGATTCTGCCTGTCATTCGGGCAGGCGCTGCAGTGCCGTGTCCGCCGTCGCCGGTGATGGTTGGTGGCGGCACGTCTGCCTCGACAACCTGCAATGCAACGACCGCAGCAGCGGATTGGAACGCGCGTATCAGCGGCGCTGGTGTCGTGTGGCATCACAACTTTGATAAGGCTGCGGAAGTCGATGCGTTTCGTTGGACCGGCGGATATCGTGGTGGCAACGATCCCCGAGCGGTTGGCAGCGCGGCTGCGCCGCGCACCAGTTGGGTCGCGAGCGGTGGCGCCGATGGTGGCGGCTATATGCAGATCTTGCGATTGGCGGGCAGCGGCGACGGTGGTGGCGACGGCACGTTGTGGTGGCGGCCCTTCGATCCGATCTTTGGAGCGGGCAACGGGCGTGGCGTGGACGATCCGGGAGCCAATGGCAGTATCAGGCCTCGGTCGTTCCTGGCAACCGATGGCGGTTCAGAGACGTACAACTGGAGCACCGGATGGTACGGTCATTCGACCTATCAGAACAGTTCGTTCGATGGCACCGAGTTCTACCTTCAGGTCCGTGTCATGGCGGACCCGCGCAGGACGACACCTGGCAATACGCAGGTCGGCAAGTTCGTGTGGTTCTCGACGACGCCAGCGTCATACACGCAACAAGAATTGGTCACGTATTCAGGCCAGTTTGTGACACCGAGTTCTGGTGTTGGAGCGCCGAACTATCACAACATCTATCAGGGCGCAAATTACTCGCCTTTGCGTGATGTTGCCGTGCCCGCAGTATCGGGTACCCGAATTCAGGTCAACTCGGCAATTGCCGGCGTTTGTGACCCCTACACGGGAAGCGTCGGTGGGTGCTGGGCCTATTCCGGTGGCTGGGATACGTTGCTTTATCACCTGGTGCCTGGTCGCAACGGCGTCGCTGAAACTCGGTTGGAAGTGTACGCTGCGCACCCGAACCAGAAAGCGTATACGAAGATCTGGGACGTCATTTACCCTGCGGTCTTCGACCAGGGCGCCAATACGGCTGGCAATGCGATGCGCAATGGCTGGAACGCCTTGTTGCTGGCGATCTACCAAAATGCCCAGACGAACTCGGAATACTGGCACCGCTTCGATCAGGTCATTTTTTCCAGAGAATTCATTCCCTGCCCGCAGGCCTGAAGACCTGCAGCTTTGGCGCATGGAGACTGGTGATGCTTAAGCGACGCGAATTTATGATCGGTACGGCAGGAATCGTTGGCATGGCTGTGCCCGCGCTTTCGAGGGGAGCAGCTGCTCCATGCCCACCACCTGCGCTGTCCATCGATGGCGCCAGCCCAGCCTCAAGCAGTTGCGTGCCGGTTGCAGTTCCGTCGTACATCGCGAGCATGGCGCCATATCAAGTTCGTGCCTTGACCGGAACCTACAGTCCCACCAACGGTGGCGAGTCGATGCAATCGGTGACGCCCAGCAGCGGCGCCTTTGGCAATTGGCTGAGCGGCGACCCCGGTGTTCTGCAGTTGCCAGGTGTCGTCGACGCTTGGTGTGGAGGCGCCAAGCCTGCGTCGGGCTCGAAGATGTATGTTCATGGCGGTGGCCATAACGATTCGGCCAACAATGGGCTTTACGTGTACGACTATGCGGGCACTGACAGGCCTGCTGGTTGGACGCTGGCAAAGATCAGCCCAGTGTCGGCAATTGTTGCTGGCCAGAATGTTGCCTACTCGGACGGCCTGCCGTCGGCAAGCCATACCGCCGACACCAGTTGCATCTTGAACGGCAACCTCTATCGCATCACGTCCATTCCTTACAACCCCAATGGCGGGTTTGCATCGGATAGCTGGAAGTTTAACTTGTCGACCAACACCTGGACCCGGCTCGCGAACGCGCCTTCGTCCAATGCTGCGGTATTTCCGCACGCCGGGTCAGGCAAGATTCTCTGTGTTGATCGCCAGACACTTTATTTTGGCTATTATTTTTACCAGACGGCGACCAACTCATTTTCAGCCATCAAGAACGTTTCGGTGCAATGGCCCGACTATTTCTGTCTCGCTTATAAGCCACTGACGGCTACGACCGGTTTGCTGCTGATTTCTGGCAGCGGCAAGTCTTTTTCGTCAGTGGTGGACTGGAACGCCGAGACCATAACGCAGACATCACGGTCGTTAGGCGCTGTATCGCAGTCACAAGCGCCCGGCTGTGTGTACGACTCTGCAACGGATCGTTTTTGGATGTTTGGTGCCCGGTCGAATCCAGGACTGGTAGACGAAGTCAATCCCAATACCTGGCAAGTTACACCACACAGTCTGTCAGGGGATGGCGTTAGTTTTGGCAGCAGTTACCAGGGTACCTATAGTCGTTTCGTCTTCATGGAGAGTTTTCGCGCCATCGGGTTTGTCCCCACCGCAAGCGGCCCGGCATTCGTCATGAGGCTGCCTTGACCAAGGAGCCCGGCGTCCAGGGTACGCGCCGCGATACCCAATTGACTGCTGGATTCGCCAGCGCAGACTAGTCCTCACGGTATTGCAGCGATCGTCGCGCCGCCATACCCTGCTGCGTCTGGGAGTATGTCTATGCTGGCGCGCCTGCGAGGGCCATTCAATGAATTTGGGTTCGGTGCGGGCTGTCTTTACAGCGTCGACTGGGTCATTTCGCGCGTCACGCCGAACATGCGGCTGCACGTCTATGACCTGACGGTCCAACCGATTGGCGACCAGCCATTGTTGCCCAAGTCGAAAGTGCAGCACGTAACAGCCCGGTCATTGCTGGATGGGGACCCTGCACTGGATCTGGTGCCCGCGCCTGTCGCGGTCAAGCGGATTCGCTTTGCCCAAGGCGCGGTTTGCCTGCTGGTTTCCTACAAGAGTGAGCCGCTCGGGTTCGTCTGGCTGTGCGAGAGGCGGTACGAGGAGGATGAGGTTCGCTGTACGTACCATGTGTCGCCCGACGGCAAGTCAGTTTTCGATTTCGATTTCTACATTTTTCCGCAACATCGCCTGGGTATTGGATTCGCCGCACTTTGGCAGGCGGCGAATCAATACCTTAGCGACCGCGGCGTCAGGTTCACTTACAGTCGAGTGACTCGATTCAATACAGCGTCGCGGCGTGCGCACGCCCGCCTGGGTGCGCAACGGATCGCGTGGGCAATTTTCCTGAAATTGTGGACCGTCGAGCTTATGTTCGCTTCCATGCGTCCCTATGTACACATTTCAGTCCTGGCAGCGCAGCGGGTGCAGCTCGAATTGGCACCGTTGGCGACTATCGCGGACAAGAACAGGTAAGGCGAGTCTGGTGCCACAAAAAATGTATACCGACGCAGTTATATCGCTTTCCCTACACGGTGCAGACACCGAGTCATGACTCAAAGACGCAGCCTTGGCACAGTGGGCCTTGCTATCGCGGTGGTTTGCGCGGTGAGCGTTGCAGGAAACGTCCTATTTGCCACCGTGTTGTATGACACTTTTGTCAAACTCAACTGGTTGCGCATTTTTCCCCTGGGATTCGAGACCGAGGTGGAAACGACGATCGACCGAGTTCCGGGGCTCGAACTGGTCTCAATTTGGGGCGATTCACGTGCCGAGCAATGGAGTCACGCAGCAAACGTCCCGGGCCACCGGTTCTTCAATTTTGCGCACGGTGCCATGACGTCCAGCCAGCTGCTGTTGCAGTTGCAGTCAGCTCCGATCACGCGCTTTGAGGTCGCCATTGTCCAGATTGGGATCAATGACCTGCATCCGCTGGGCGCAATGTCGGAAAAAAAGGCGCAGGTACTCGCACAACTGCGCCATAACCTCCTTGCTATTCGCGACGCGTTGGGATCGCGCGCAGACGTTGTCATATTGACCACGCTATTGCCGCCGGGGCGCGTGCCGCTTCAGCGTCAGCTGTTTTGGGACGCGGAGACCATGCGGTACATCGAGGAAACCAACGCCTACATCGCATCGATGGCTGACAATCGGCGATTTTTCCTGCTGGATGCCAATGAGCGGCTCCGCGACCCGGATGGCTACCTGGCGCCGCGATTTGCCGATGGTGATTTTTTTCTGCACGCTAACGCGGACGCCTACCGCACACTCAATATCGACTTGCAGCGAGTTATTTCGACGGCGCTTCCGCCCGTGGCGAATAAATAAAATAGCGTTTCAGTGACAGAATGTGCTTTTCGAACAGATGCCAGCTCGCGACGGACAATAGCCAGGAAACCGCAAATGCAGCAAACGCAAACATCAGAAAGCCAATTTCGTAGTTGACGTTCAGACCGTATTTATCCAGCGCCTGGAAAATCGCTGGGTAGAGGAGACTCGCGACAGGCACGTGAACCATGTATAGCGCATAGCTGTATTTCCCACACTGACGCATGAATTGGCTGCGCAGACAGCGGCTCAGTGCAACGGCTCGTTTTTCATGCATGACTTGAAAAAGAACCGCACCGAAAAACATGGCAAGCAGGGTATAGCCGTAGGTCGCGACGTTCTTGCTCCAGTAGAAAAAATTCCCGTCGATGAACCAGAGAAGCAACAGGCCCAGAAAACTGGCGCTCAGGCAGGCTGGTACAAGTCGCAACAGCCTGGCGGCAGCTACGGGGTCGCGAAACCAGATGGCAAGACAGGCACCTACGGCCAGGCCATCGAGGTGAGTGAAGCTCATCGTGTACAGGGAATTGGGCGCAACACCATTGTGTACGAGCACGATGCGTCCAATCAGTGACATCGCCAGCAGACCAATGGAAACTCTCAGCAGCGCATTTGTGCTGACGTAATAGACGACCAGTGGCCAGACAAGGTAAAACTGCTCCTCGACGGCCAGGGACCAAAAATACCCGCCCGACGTTTGCTGGAATCCCTTTTCCACAGCGAATAGCCAATTTGCACTATATAGCCAGAACCACCATTGCTTGTCCTGCATGCTCTGCAGCGCATCGTTGCCTGGCAGCAGGCGCGGCAGGACGATGATCAGAACGACCAGGCTAAGGTAATAAAGTGGCCAGATGCGCAGGAAACGGCGTGCTAGAAAATTCCTGAAGTAATGCGCGTTCCTGCGCGTCTCCAGCAGAATTCCAGTGATCAGGAATCCTGACAGAACGAAAAACAGGTCAACGCCAATCCAGCCAGCGTGCAAGACCTGCAGGATCCATCCGGCATTGGCGCCATTGACGTTCTCGTGCGGCAAGATGAAGTGGTAGCACATGACCAGGAGTATCGCGACGCCGCGCAAGCCATCGAGCTGGTCAAAGTGCGCGTCGGCTCTTGCCGCCGGCACAACTCTGTTAGCTTCTGCAGACAAGATCTGATCTCCGGCGGAGCAAGAGGTTCCGCGAATCTGTTGCTGTCGTCACTCGTGGTCTCATGCGGTGCTGGCAACGCGCGGCTTGGTTGCCGCAGATCGCGCCTGCTGTTCCAGCAAGCCATCAATTGACGTGAGCATCGCCAGCAACCAGATCTGGACCTCGACCAACATGGCATCTACGAACATGCCTGCAACCAACGCCGACAGCAGCGCTGCGGCGATCGCCGCCAGCTGCACGGCGGTCGTGATCGTCATTGTCGCGGCGTGTTGCCGGGCCCGGCGAATGGTCTTGCGACACCAGACAATCAACCAGACAAAAATGATAGCGCCGGGAATTCCGTGTTCGACGAGCACGGTCATGGCCGTATTGTGCGATGAGCGTGCGCGTGATGATGCTGGTCCTGCAGCAAGATATTTGGCGTCCAGGAATTTTGGGCTCAAGGCAACAGTGCCGCGATGGCCGGAGCCCATTGGGTACAGCGCGGCCATGGACCACTGTGCCTTGATGAGTACCAGCCGGCCTTCGGCGGAATTGTCCAGCTGCTCATCGCCTGCCGCCGCTTCCTTCAGGGAATTCATTCGCTCCCAGAACGAAGCGCTGGCGACGATGCCAAACGCAAGAATGCCGAGCGCCGCCAAAATATAGAAACGGCGCTTGTGCGCAGCTGGCTTCATGAATGCCAAAACAACGCAACCGCTGATCAACGCAATGAATGCGCCGCGGCTCGCGCACAGTACGATGGTATTGAGCGTGAACGCCATCGCCAGCAGTGCAAAAAAAATCTTCGGACCGCGTTTGGCCAGCAGCAGCATTGCTCCGCAGAGCGCGCCAGTCACCAGATGCATCGACAGAATATTGGAGTCGTCGATGCCAGGCCCGCCGACACCGTCGAGTCGTCCTTCGACAGGCATGCCATAGGCGACTGTGCCCAGGTAGAGGCAGCCTGCAATGTGCATCCAGAAAAGCAGGTCGATACCCGCCTCCGAGTCCGATGTCCGATAAATGAGATAGAAGAGAACAATAAATTTTGTGTACAGGATGGACATGGACAGCGCTTCTTCGGGATCCAGTGCCCACAAATTTTGCAGCCAGATCCACGCAGTCAGTGCGATCAACAGCCTTGCCGGAGTTGTCTTGATCCAGGAGGGCTGCGATGGATTGCGCTGATGCATCCAGACTGCAATAAGAGCGACTGCCGAGGCGATCAGCGACCAGCGCCATCCGGGAATCGTCGGGCCCCACCACCGCGACGGCGGGTGCACATAGAAAGCCAACAGATATGCGGCGATACCGTACTTGGGGTGCTTGACAAGCGCCAAGGCAAGGCAGGCGATGAAAGCAATCATGAAAAGCAGGCCGGACACTGACACTGGGCTGCTCCGGTTAGTTTTTCTTGTTGCAGACGGTCGGCATGAGCTTGTCCAGCCATTGCATACAAACTTCGTTTACTCGATGCAAATCGCGGCGCCGCGAAAACGTGTGATCTGCGTGGTCAACCGTCAGTTGTGTGATTTTTCCGCCAGCCAGGAACTCTGGCCAGTCGCGGCGGCTTGCGCAATAATCCGAAAATTCCCTGGCTGTTAGATCATTGCCGCTGAGAAGCAGCAGAATTGGCCGCCCGAAGGCGCGCAAACCATTCCACATGCGTCCTATGAACTTGCTGCGGTCGTTGCTGTCGGCACTGCCACCCGGCGCCAGCGTTTGGCCCAACTTTCCAAGAAAATCCCCCAGCGAAGCAAGTGGATTGAACTTTGCGGTGATCAGACCGCGCCAGAATGATCGCTGCAGCAAGCGTTGCAGGTAGTAGTGGCGTAAGTAGGTCTTGGCTACAGTAGTCTCGGTGCGAACCCATGGATTGGCGAGGATCATCGCCTTAACGCGAGAATCCTTCACGTTGGCGTACATCAGGCAAGCCGAGGCGGCGTCGCACAGCCCCCAAAGAACGACACCGTCGATTCCTGGCGCCAGGTCGTGAATGCAATTGATTGCGGCGGCGATGTCTGCGTCTTGCGCGTCGAACCCTGGGCTTGAACCGCCGCTGTCACCCATGCCTCGTGTGTCGTATCTGAGTACCGGAAAACCGGAGTCGGCGAAATGCCGTGCCGCAAGCACGAATTGTCGATGACTGCCTACCCGGTACTGAGGTCCGCCGACGATAATCACAATGCCGATCCTGGCGGTGGCAGGACGCGGCAGATGCGCGATGCCAAGCAATGTGTCCCGTCCAACGCGAAATTGAACGACCTGGCTGTCCGCTGTCACGACGAGCCTGCACTACAGAGCCGATCGGCAGTCTGGCGGACCAAGTCCTGGTTGCAAACCGTCTCCACGCTGATCCAGAACGGCTCACCTTGGATCAATGAAACCTGGACCGTTGTGCCTGTCGCTTGCAACTGCTTGAGCGCGTTCGCGCTCGCCGCAGGCATTGTTGCACTGTCACTGCGAACCGTTTCGAACCAGAACACATTGCCCAGCTCGCCTGTCAATTGCGTGGGAAGTTGCAGCGCGCGCAATTGCTTTGTCAGGGTAGCGGATAGCTCATAGCCAGCGACCTCGACGGTATCCAGTTCCGGCGCAGCAAGCGTGTCGGCGCCAGTTGCAGACTTTGGCGAACTGCTCAGCGAAGCAGCGAGCCGCAAGCGCAGAAACTGGTCCAGCGCACGAGCGCCGCTCAACTGCGGTTGCCAGAACACGGTTCTCTGGAACCTGGATTGGCGCTGCTGCGCATAATTTGCCGCAACTGCGCATCCAAGACGAATTCCGAGCAGGGAGTCCACGGTCCATCCTTTCTCGGTACTCCACTGTTCGGCTGTTCGCAACTCATCAAACCATGAATGGCAGTCTGTATCGGCAAACTCGCCGTCACTGTCGCCCGTGCCAAGGAAATCCGGTACGACCAATCCGCGCCCACGCGCGGCCAGTTGTCGAGCCAGTTCGGTCAGCATGCGGCGCGACTTGTTCATTTCTTCTGCGAATGCGGGGACAACCAGTGAACAGCAACCCCTGAAATTGTCTGGATGGCGGGCCACTACGAATAAACGACCGCGCCTCGTTGGGAGGAACTCAGCCGTGATCTCTGGTTCGATCACGCATTCAGCTTCTGGTCGATGAAAGCGGACAAACTGCCCAGGCTCTCGAAAATATCGGCCATCACTTCGTCGTCTGCCACGTCGACTCCGAATTCTTCTTCAATCATGGTCAATACTGACACGACTGCCATGGAGTCGAATTCTGGAATTGCCCCTAGCAACGGGCTGGCAGACGTCAACAAGTCTGCGCGCTTGCCGAGTTGCAGCGCGTCCCGCAATATCGCCTTTACTCTGTTAACAGTATCCATGATCCGTGTGTTTCTCCATTGCCAATCATCTAACGGCAGTATCGACCTGCTGCTTGCCCATTTACGTTGCCCGTGGCCGCGCAGGCCGCAAAACGCACGAATTGGTGACTGCCTTTGTCGCCGACCACTTCCCGGAACTCGCAAATTCGCGCGGCGTTAAAGCGCCACTGCGTTAGGATAACCAAACTGCTGGCAGCGGGCATGCGAATAATGCATTGTTTTGGTATGCGGCAGGACGCTTGAGTTGCCGATGACGCCGCGCATTTCGGGTTCGTAAATATGACAATACTGGGATTTGGGGGCGAATTGCCGAGCAGTTCGTTACTGCCCGCATGCAGGCAATACGTAACGATTCTTGGGCCGGATCCGTCGCCCGAGGTCCATCAGGCAGGGTCATGGGGAGCTGTCGCAGGCGGAGCCCAGGTGGCGCGTACGCCGTTCGGGCTGGCTGTTGTAACAGGATCGCCGGTCTGGAAAGGGGCGCCCGGCAGCCTCGGGACTCCGATGAAGGGTGCCGCGGCGGCCCTGAACTATTATGAAAAATTCGGCGACCGGTTTCTGCAATATGTCGATGGAGGCTTTTCGATTGCAGTGGTCGATTTCGCCGCGCGCCGGGTTCTCCTGGCCATCGATCGCATGGGCATCGAGAGGATGGCCTATACGGTGCAAGGAGGGGTGCTGGGTTTCGGGACTTCGGCCGAGCAGCTTGCGCGCTCGCCAATTTGCAATTTGAGGATTAGTGCGCAGGCGCTCTACGATTTCCTGTTAGCACACATGATCGCCGCGCCCGAGACAATTTTTTCTGGCGTCAAAAAGCTGCGACCTGCGTCGTATGCCGTGTTTGAAAATCAACGATTGACGGTCAATCATTACTGGCGTCCAGAATTCAATGAGTCAATGGACTCGGCGTCGGTTGCCCAGTGGGAGCAAGACTTGCATGCGGGGTTGCGGTCTGCTGTCGAGGCTTGCAGCCCAGATGCTCATACTGGCGCGTTCCTGAGTGGTGGCCTGGATAGTTCGACGGTTGCCGGATTTCTGGCGGCTACCAGCGCGGGTCGGGCGCGCACCTTTTCAATGGGATTTGGTGTCGAAGCCTACGACGAGCTTCGCTATGCGCGAATTGCTGCCAGGCATTTCCATTGTGACTCGACAGAGTACGTAGTTACCCCCGATGACGTTGTCACCGCTTTTCCGTTGATCGCGCGCGCGTATGACGAACCATTCGGCAATTCTTCGGCGGTTCCCACCTACATGTGCGCGCTGCGCGCCGCGGAACAGGGCATTACGCACATGCTGGCTGGGGACGGCGGCGATGAGATATTTGGTGGCAATGAGCGCTACGTTCGCCAAGGAACATTCGAAGCCTATCAGCGGATACCAGGACCCCTGCGGAGTTTTTTGATCGAACCGTTGAGCCGGCTCATTGCTCCAGATTCAGGATTGGACCTGTTGCGCAAGGCGCGCAGCTATGTATCCCAGGCGCGTATACCAATGCCAGAGCGTCTTGAGGCATGGAATTTCATGTACCGCACGCCTGCCGCGGAAATTCTCGACGGCGATTTTGCGCGCAGCATCGATGTGCGGGCACCGTTTCGAAACATGCAGGAAGTCTATGATGCGGCGCCAGCCGACTCGTTGCTAAACAAGATGATGTACTACGACTGGCAATTCACGCTGGCTGACAACGACCTGCGCAAAGTGGGTTTGATGTGCGAACTGGCTAAGGTGCGCGTGAGCTATCCGATGCTGGATCGGCGTGTCGTTGACCTCTCGATGCGTGTCCCTTCGTCGGTGAAAATCCGGGGTCAAGAGTTGCGTTCGTTTTACAAGCGCGCGATGCGGGATTTCCTGCCGCAACCAATATTGCAGAAGTCGAAGCATGGATTTGGATTGCCGTTCGGACAGTGGCTGAAGACGCACTCGCCGCTGCGCGACTTGTTCCACTCGACTCTGCAGAATTTCAAGAAGCGCGGCATTGTGCGGCCAGACTTCATCGATAATTTGATCGCCAGCCATGAAGGGGGGCATGCCTCCTATTTTGGCTACGCCATATGGGACGTCGCGATGCTTGAGGCATGGCTCAGCGAACACGACAAGCCGGTCACAGCGGTTGTCTAGGCACTGACCGCGTCAAGTTGCCTCGCGAGCTCTCCCGTCAAATCGCGTCGCGAATATTTCATGACTGTGTCGAGCGCTACACGGGCAACGCTGCCACTGCGGACTGCCGCCATGAAATCGACGACGGCTTTCTTGATCTGCAACTTGTCGGCCAGGTCAGCAATATTCGCGATGCCCAATTGTGACAGCAGCTTGCCAGTGTCTCCGTTTGCGTCCGTAAGCGCGAGAATAGGCCGGCCGCAATAGAGGTACTCGTAAAGCTTGGCCGGGATCTGGTCGTTGCAGTTGCTGGCCTGCAGCAGCAGCAGGCCGTCAGCGTGTGCAATTTCCGCAAGCGCCTGTTTATAGGGTACGGACGGTAAGATGTGGACCAGTTTTTCCAGTCCTAGATTCCGAATGCGCTGGTTGTAGTCAGCGTCATTGCCTGCAGCCCTGAAAAGTAACTGTACTGACTGCGCATCAATCTTGCCGTCCGCCTGCAACTCCGCCAGCGCTGCAAACAGCTGCGTGGGATCGCGTTCACTGGGATACAAAAGCCCGCTGTGCAGCAATCTCAACGGTGCGTCTTTCTTGGTAACTGGCGAGCTGTGATTTTGCAGCTCAATGTCGGCGAACATCTCGGGATCGAACCCGTTGGAGATCAATGCGATCTTTTCTTGTGAAAATTCCGGAAACCGCTGCGCGTAAAGCGATGCGGTTCCCGGTGTGGTTACAATGACACGCGCGGCGTGCTTGAAGACTAACTTTTCAATGCGCTCGAACGCCCGATGGATGCGGGGCTGCGGCGGATAGCCGTCTTGCGCCATTGGGTCGCGCAGATCGGCTATCCACGGCAGGCGAAACACCTTGTGCAGGCAGTACGCGATGCAATGGGCACTCGCGATGGGGTACGTGGACATGATGGCGTCCGGACGTTCTTTGGCGATCAATCCTGCGGCCGTCAGGAACCCGCTCACGATCCAACTCTGCCAGCGATCGGGAGTCGCTAACATCAAAGGGTAGCGACCAAACAGCGACAAGTGTCGCTGGGTGTCCAGTGTCCAGGCCCGCACGCAACGAACGTGTGCAGGTATGTTGGCAATATTTTGTGCGCGAGTCTCTGGATAGGCGTTGGCGCTGACGGTCAGTACCGTCACATTCCAACCCCATTCTTGCAGATACTTGGCGAACGCCAGCGAGCGAGTAACGCCAGTGCTGCCCTGGCACGGCGGGAAATGGTAGGCAATTAGCAGCACGCGCTTGCGCATTGGCGGTGTCGTCGCGGTTCGCAGATTGCGCTTCAGTCAGGGCGATTGGCTGTCGGCAAGCTTGCCATCCCAAAGGCCCTGCGCCATCAGTTTGTTGCGCAAACCCGGGAGCGGAAAGCCACGCGCGTAGGCAAGTTTTGCGTGTTGCAGCGCGGGACCGTTGTCTTTCAACTGCAGCAGCAGCAGTCCAAAATGATAGTGCAATTCTGCAGACTGTTCGCCAGTCGCGTCGGATCCACGCTGAAAAATTTCGCGCGCCTTAGGTAATTGTCCGAGGCTGCGGTACAGAAGACCTAACGAAACGTAGGTGGCTGGGACCGTTGGCTGCAATGCAATTGCGCGTTCAAGGTGACCAATAGCCACATCGGTGTTGCCGAGCTCCTTGTTAGCAGCTGCCAGGTTTGAGTAGAGGCCAGGCAGGAGCGGGGAGCTTTCCGGAATTCGCAGCACCGTGTAGGTCGTTTCTGTTATCGATTGGTTCAGCATGAAACTGCGCCGCACCTTGTCCCGTTCCATGCGCGCGCGTTGCAGCCACATGGATCCGGCGCACGCGTGGTGAATGGACAAAAACGCCTGCTCGCCGATTTCCCGTTTGGCCAATTCAATTTGTACCCGTGGCACTTTGTAAGCCCACTGGGTCTGTTCGCCCACTTGCAAGGTGACGAAACGCGCCTGGCAATAGCTGGGCCAGGCGAGAAACTCAGGATCGGTCGGGGCCTCAACCTGCCCGAAGCAGACGTTGGACGTCAGCAACAGTGAGGCTAGCAAGAAAAGTTCTAGTCCGAGGCGTCGCATAGGTTCCCACAGTTGTAGACCACGTCTATGGATGTGCGGGTGTATCGCTCGGATCTTGTGTCTCGGCGATCTCTCTAACAACAATAGCATAGCCGCAACACCATGGCCTTTGCGGCGATGCGCCATTCAGGTCGACGTCAGCCCAGCCATTCCAGGGGTTCCGGATGGCTGAGGAATCCTAGCGGGCTGGCTGTCAGTCCGTAGGCGCCACTTTGCAGAACAACGATAAGGTCCCCAATATCTGCGCGAGACATTTCCATGCGATCCGCAAGCAGGTCGAGTGGCGTGCACAACGGGCCCACGACCGAGACTGTTTCCCTGGGTCCTCCGCAGACCCGGTTGCCAACCACGACCGGGTAGTTCTTGCGAATGACTTGGCCGAAATTGCCGGAGGCAGCCAAGTGGTGGTGCAGGCCGCCGTCAGTTACAAGGAAAACCTGTCCGCGAGAAACCTTGCGATCGATGACACGGCAAACATAAATGCCAGATTCGCCGACCAAGTATCGACCTAGCTCGATAACAACCTGCGCTTCAGGCAATGCCGCAGCCGTCTCCGGCAGCAGCTTGGCGAGATTCGCGGCGATCGGCAACAAATCCAGGGGTTCCTCGCCTGGGAAATAAGGAATGCCAAAGCCGCCCCCGATATTGAGGATTCGGACAGGAGATGGCGCGAACTGCGCGAGATGCCTGGCCAACGCCAGTGACTTTTGTTGCGCCTCGATGATCGCCTCGGGTCGAAGATTCTGCGACCCGCTGAATATGTGAAATCCGCAGAATTCGACTGGCAGGCTCGCCAGTTCTCCAAGCATGTCAGGGATACGCTCGGCGTCGATCCCGAATGGCTTTGGTCCGCCACTCATTTTCATGCCCGATGCCTTCAGTTCGAAATCCGGATTGATGCGCAACGCCACCTGCGGCCGCCGTCCTGTGGCCCGGGATATTGCCGACAGCGTGCGCAGTTCGCGCTCAGACTCCACATTGATCGTGATGCCGCTTGCGACAGCAAGGGCCAACTCAGCGTCGCTCTTGCCGGGGCCAGCAAAGCTGATCCGCTCAGGCGCCGTACCGCTGGCGAGTGCGACTTGCAATTCTCGACCCGAGGCAACGTCCAGGCCGTCGACCTGTGCACCCACGTGCCTGACGACTTCCGGCATCGGGTTAGCCTTGATCGCGTAATGCAGATGCAAGGTAGGTGGCAGGAGTTGACGCAATTGCTGCACCGTTCGCGTCATGACGCTGCGGTCATAGGCGTAGAACGGGGTGCGCCCGAGTTGCTGCGCAAGTTCCACCAGTGAACGGCCCGCGATCTGCAAGCAATCATCTGCTACCGCAAATGCCGTGTGCGTGGCGTGCTGCTTGAAAACGATGCCGCTCACGTCTTGGTCCCGCCAAAATGATCGCGCATCTCTGCCGCAAGCCGCGCGCGATCGTATTTGCCGTTGGGGTTGCGCGGCAGTTGCTCGCGCCAGTCGACGACTGTTGGCACCATGAAAGCGGGTAGTGCTTTGCGGCAGGCGTCCAACAGGGCCTGGGTGTCTGCCGGCTTGTCGGCGGCAGGCGCTGCCACAACGGCGATCGCCTGGCCCAAAGTCGGGTGCGGTATACCGACGGCTGCTGCATCGGCAATTAGTCCAGAGGCAAACAGCACTTCCTCGATTTCGCTTGGACTGACGCGGTACCCTGAAGTCTTGATCATTTCGTCGCGACGACCGACGAAATAAAGAAATCCATCTTTGTCGGACTTGACAGTGTCTCCTGACCAGACAGCGATCTCTGTCAACTTTAGACCGCCTGGTTGCGCCGGCGCCGGACGAAATCGCTCGGCCGTCTTGTCCACATCATTCCAGTAGCCGAGCGACACCAGGGATCCGCGATGCACCAGCTCACCAGGTTCGCCGGGGTCACAACGGGTGCCATCCGGCCTGACTATGACGATTTCCGCGTTAGGTATTGCCTTGCCCATGGAGCCCACGCGACGGTCGATCTCGGCGGGTGGCAAATAGGTGGAGCGGAATGCCTCGGTCAGGCCGTACATCAGGAATACCTGCGTGTTTGGCAGCGCTTGCCGCAATTTCTGCAATGTGGCGACTGGCATTGCGCCGCCCGAATTGGTGATATAGCGGATCGAGCCGACAGCGTCGTCGGGCCATTCCAGGTCGATGAGCTGCGACCACAGTGGTGGCACGCCCGCGAGCCCAGTCACACGCTCCTGGGCGGCGAGTTTCAGAATGTCGCGCGCAAAAAGATATTCCATCAGCACGACCGACGCGCCAACGGCAAATGCGGTCGATAACTGGCTGAAACCGTAGTCAAAACTGAAAGGCAGGACTGCCAGCAGCTTGTCGTCAGGTGTATTCGCCAGGTATTGAGAAACGCTGTGCGCACCCGTCACCATGTTGCGGTGGGACAGAACGACGCCCTTGGGTTTGCCTGTGCTGCCTGAGGTGTAAAAAATGGACGTCATGTCGGCATCGATGACGCGGTGGAATTTGGTACCTGTGTGCTGCAGCAGCTGCGTCCAGGTCACAATTTGCTGTGCTGTTTTCAACTCGTTAGGTGCGGCCGTGGCGGTCACCACGACGTGCTTGAGGTCCGGGCAGCGCGCCAGAGTGCTCTGCAGGCCGGCAAGCCTTTCCACCGAGGTGATGAGCACACGAACATTGCAATCCTTGAGGATGTGTTCGACCTGGGCTTCCTTGAGGATTGCATTGACGGGCACGAAAGTAAGACCGGCCCGCGCGGCGGCGAACATCGAGACCACTGCCTCAAATTGTTTCGGTAGGTAAATTGCAACCCGGTCGTGCCGGTCGAGACCGAGATCGACAAGACCGGTGGCGCATGCATCGACTTGTTGCGCCAGCGCGCCATATCCCAGCGCACTGCTGCGGTGGCGCAGGGCAGTCGCGTGCGGGTTTTTCAGGGCTGCTTTGGTCAACAATTCATGTAGTAGGGAAGTCATCGTGTCGCCAGAGATTAAGGTAAAGGGACGGCCCGCAGCCCGGGCACTGTACTGCGCAAGCAGTCTATCATTGCGTAAATTGGCTGATGCCAAGTAGTCAGCAATTTAGGTTTCGATCCTGGCGGGTCCGCCGGAACGTGACACTTGGTCCTTGTATTGGCAACGGCTGATGGCGCAAGCGCGCGGCCACCGCTAACAGGACTGGCGCACAATAGGTTGTGTCCTAACAAGAATTTACACCGCGACGCTTCGGCGCTGCACGGCACTCGACTTGTCTGTTGCGTTGCTGATTCAGATCGGTGACTTCTGCCCGATAACGGATTTCGCGTCGCAAAATTGCGACTGGTGCGGTTGACAGCCTGGAAGTGATAGCTTTGCGTACAGTTACCAAGTGTGAATTGGCGCAAGTCTGAATGTAGGTCTAACCAATATGCTCAACACCATGTCTCGACATACGACGGCCAGGGCCGTATGAAACGCAATGCTGCATGGCTGGTCTGCGTCGCGCCGCTCCTGGGCTTGTTGCTGCCGGCAATTTGCATTGGCCAGGCCGCGCCGACTCCCAAGACCTATGCAACCAGTTTCTCGCTAAGCGAGAACCCGATTTCGGAAGCAGGCGCGTGGGTGCAAGGTGGCCTCAAGACGGGGCTGGACTGGACTAATGTTCGCACCAATGGGTCGATTGCCTATGGTACGCAAACAGGCCAGGGCGGCTATGACGATTCGATTGCCCTGCTGGGTGGATTCGGGCCCAACCACCGAATCAGCGCAGTCGTGCATTATGTTGGCAACCGTTCGTCCAGCACGAGTACGCATGAAATAGAGCTCATTCTGCGTGGCAACTTCAGCGCGCATGATCAGCGACATTATGAATGCAACATTGGCTATTCGGGCAGCAGTGGTTGGTATGCCCAAATCATGCGGTTGGATGGTCCTTTAGGATCGTTCACTCCGCTGGGAACGACGGTCAATGCGGTGCCAGCCGTCAAAGATGGCGACGTTTTTGAGGCTGAAATCATTGGCTCGACCATCAACACCTACCTGAATGGCGTCAAGTTGGAAACGGCCACCGACAGCGCTTATGCCTCGGGACAGCCCGGCATTGGCTTCTTTTGGCGCGGGACCGAAAACGTCACTGATTTTGGCTTCACCAGCATTACGGTCACCGATATCGGCGCCACCGCCGCGCCCTTGCCGCCGAGCAACGTCACCGTCCGGTAAGGGGACGACGTACTGCAACTTGACAGCCAGCCGGTCATTGCGTAGCGTCGCCGCGCTTCGTCGGGGCCATAGCTCAGCTGGGAGAGCGCTTGCATGGCATGCAAGAGGTCGCCGGTTCGATCCCGGCTGGCTCCATCATCATCCGAAACCCGCCCAGCGAGGCGGGTTTCCGCTTTCTCTAGGGTGAGAGCATGTCTGCTGACACCGCTCTCCGTGCCAACGTGCGCCTGCTCGGCGATCTCCTCGGGCGCGTGCTGGTCGAGCAGGAGGGCCAGGAGATGCTCGACGACGAGGAGCGGATCAGGGCGCTCGCTCGCGATGCTCGCGCCGGAGGCTCGAGCGACCAGCTCCGAGAGGCGGTCGCAGCGCTCGATCACGACCGGCAGGCCGCCGTCCTGCGGGCGTTCGCGCTCTTCTTCCAGCTCGTCAACATCGCCGAGCAGCACCACCGCATCCGGCGCCGCCGGGAGTACGAGGCCGAGGGACGTATCCCACGGGAGTCGCTCGCCGAGGCGTTCGAGCAGCTCGACACCGGAGGCATCGAGAACAGCGCACTGCAACAGGCGGGCGCTCGCTTGCGCGTCGAGCTCGTCCTCACCGCGCATCCGACAGAGGCGACGCGGCGCACTGTG
>JANNVI010000064.1:0-17551 GCA_031414335.1 Gammaproteobacteria bacterium
GATGGTAGTTTTGCTTTCAGCAATGTGAGAGTAGGTCACTGCCAGGGTCTTGAATGAAAGGAAACCCCGTGTCACATTCCGTGACGCGGGGTTTTTCTTTTTGCGGAACCCACTCCCTAACGTAACTGGCGGAGATTCAGCAATGACAGTGTGGGGGCGAATGGTCTCGGCGGCGGCGATCGTCGGTCTTGCCTCGATCTGGACCATCGGCCTGGCCGCAACGCACCCGGCCAAAGGCAGCCTGCGGGTCAACATCAACACCGCAACTGAGCTCGAGTTGCAGTCCCTGCCGGGCGTCGGGCCGGCGCTGGCCGAAGCCATCATTCTGGGCCGTCCGTATCGTAAGGTCCGCGACCTGTCCCGGGTCAAGGGCATCAGCCCGGCAATGGTCCGTTCGTGGACGCCACGGCTGACGGTGCACGATCCCACCGGGCCTGTCCCGCCGCGTTAGATTTGGCGACGGCCCGCTGTAGATGAAAGGATCCCGAGTCATGTTGCGCAGAGAATTCCTGGCGCGTACCACGGCGGCGGGCGCGTTCGGGCTGACACCTGCTTTGCGCGCGCAGCAGCCCGGCTTGCGGGTGGGCGTCGTCGGTGGCGGCATCGTCGGTGCCTCGATTGCCTTGCACCTGGCGCAGGCCGGCGCGCGGGTCACGCTGTTCGAAAAAGTGCAGCCGGCAAGCGGCGCCACCCAAAACTCTTTCGCCTGGCTGAATGCCTTCGTGTCCGATGCGCACTACCGCGGGCTGCGACTACGCAGCCTGCTGGCGTACCACGCGCTCGACCGGCGGTTGCAGCTGGGGATCACCTGGGGCGGTTACCTGAACTGGGCCGGTACCGTAGCGGAGGTGGATGCATTGCGTGCTAACGCCGCGCAACTGGACGGCACGCCCCATGCGGTGCGCACGATCGACGCGAGCGCGCTGGCGGCGCTCACGCCAACGCTGACGCCGGGCCCGGTCGCCGCGGCATTTTTCTCCGGCCTCGATGGGCACCTGGACCCCGTCAAAGTGACACGCATATTCCTGGCTGAAGCGCGGCGGCACGGTACGAAAGTGATCACCGAATGCGAGGTGTCAGCGCTCGACCTGAAAGGCACTGTGCTCACCGGCGTCCGGACCAATCGCGGGCGCTTGCCGCTCGACCGGCTGGTCGTGGCGGCCGGTGTCGATACGCCCGGGATCGTCGCGATGGTCGGGTTCACGCTGAAGCTGCGTCACGCCCCGGGCATCGTGGCTCACAGCCGGCCCACGGCGGTGGTGACGCCGATCATTTATGACGGACCGGGCCATCTGTTGTTCAAGCAAATGGCCAACGGCAGCATCGTCGGCAGCGACGCAGGCGAGCCGCCGGACCTTGCCGTTCATCAGCAGATCCGTGCGAACGCCATGCCGTTTCCGGATGAGACGCTGCGCACCCTGCACGGCAACCGCATCCTCACCAAGATCGGCGCGTTCCTGCCCGCGGCGCGCAGTGTGCCGCTCGAGCGGCTGATGCTTGGCTTTCGTCCCATGCCGCTGGACGATCTTCCGGTGGTCGGTGCGCTGCCGGGCGCTCCCGGCATCCACGTCGTCGTCACCCACAGCGGCGTTACGCTGGCGCCGCTGCTCGGACAGTATGTCAGGGACGAAGTGCTGACCGGGTCGCGGCTGGAAGCGCTGGCGCCGTACCGGCCCGAGCGCTTTTGATGCGTTGGGACGCTAGCGGGTCTTGATGTGCACCTGCCGGCCGCGATAGTCGATGATCAGCTGCTCGAGCACGCCGATGACGTCCATGCCTAACAAAATGGCCGGCTGATTGGTCAGTTTCCAGTACTTGAAGATATAGACGTCGCCGAAGCTCATGGTCGCGCCGCGGATGATGACGTCATCCATGTAGATGGTCGGCATGCGAACTCGGTCCGCGTACTCGATGTCCAGCGTCACGCCCACCACCTCGGACTTCGGCAGGTCCTCGGGAGTGCGCTTCAGGGCCTCGCGTAGCGCGACGTTGCCGAGCGACTGTGGCGACCCGGTATCGATGATCGCTATCGTCTTGACCTTGCCGATCATGACATCGACCGCCAGCAGATAGCCGCGCAGCACCTTGACGGGCAGCGTACGGAAGCCCGCGCCGGGCGCTTCCCGACGCGAGCGCTTGATGGTGATCAGGTCGCGACGGAAGTCGATGACAATGCGCTTGTTCTCCAGACCTTCGTTACCTAACACCCCATCGGCGCCGCCGAACACATCGGCGACCACGGGCAGCATGGCGGGCTTGAGCAGCAGGTCGCCGATCTCCATCTGGTCGATGCGCAGCAACGGCACCATCGCGGTACCCGACACCCCGCGCACGCGCACCTGCCGGCCAGTCTGTGCGTCGAGGCCGAGCTTTTCGGCCACCGCCGGAATCACCGCCGAGCGGCTCGCGCCGGTGTCGAGCACCAGGCGGAACGGGCCCTTGCCGTTGAGAAAGACTGGTGCCCAGATGCGGCCGATCTTGTCGCGCAGCGTTGGCGCCACATAGCGCGGTTCGAGCGCGGTGACCACCACGGTCTGCTGGGTCGGCGCCGCCGGATTCTCGGTGGTTGGCGGCGGTGGCGGCGCCGCTGGTGGGCTCGGTGGCTCGTCGGCGGCCAGGGTCACGGCGAACCCGGCCAGCATGAGCAGCAGAAAGGGGCGGACGAGGGTCAGGCGCGACACGAGAATGACAGTAAGCGGGGCATGGCTAATTGTGCACCACCGCTGGCAAGGCGGCTACAGCTAGCGGTTCACTGCCAGACGCGAAAGAAGTCGCGGTCGGTTGTTAGCATGACGAGATACGGCAGACTGCTGGTGTGTACTAGCAACGTTACCGGCGGGTGCGCTCCGGCTTATAGTCATAGGAGCTGTTCCACTCCAGCTTGCCCAGCAGGCTTAGCAGGTCTTTCTGCCGGCGCCGCGCGATGAATTCTTCCAACGCGCGCGTGACCGTCGCCGTCTTGGTGCGCTCGCCGCTGACCGCGAGCGCCCGGTCGAGTAGCTTGGAATCCAGGGAAAGATTGGTAGCCATATGTGAACCTCAACGCATCACGCTACAAAGAGACGATCAGGAAGTCCAGAGCAGTTGCTGATGCAAATGCAAAACGAGTCGACCGTTGCGCCAGCACAAGCTAGGATCCGGGCGACATCACAGGGGGACGCTCATGAGTCTGATTTTTCGCACCGTGGCCGTAGTGGCACTTGCTCTGGCCATGTCGGGATGCGCAACCCCGAGCCCGGCGTCGCCCACCGCCGCCGAAGTCCACGAGCGCGTCATCACCTTCGATGCCGAGATGGATATCCCGCTCGATTTCATGAGTGGCGACAAGGACGCCGGCAAGGACACGAAGATGCAGGTGGACTTGCCGAAGATGGACGCCGGCAAGCTGGATGGCGCGGCGTTCGTGCTGTTCGCCTGGCAGAAACCCCGCACGCCTGAAAACGGCGCCGTGTCCCGCCAGGAGGTCGACACCAAGCTCGCGGCGATCGAGAAAATGCTGAGCACCTACCCCGAGCGCATCGCGCTCGCGCGGCGGGCCGACGACGTGCCGAAGATCGTGAAAAGCGGCAAGCATTTCGTGGTGCTGTCGGTTGTCAACGCTTCCCCCTACGGCGACGACATTCAATGGCTGAGTGAGCTGTACGCGCACGGCCTGCGGATGGTGGGGTTCACGCATGCGGGCAACAACCAATACGCCGACAGCAATCGTCCGCAGGAAAAATTTGGCGATACCGAAGGCGCGCAGGGCGGCCTGACAGCGCTCGGCCGGCGGGCGGTCGCCGAGATGAATCGCCTCGGGATCATCGTTGACGTCTCGCAAATCACTAAACAGGCGGTGCTGCAGGCGGTCGCGTTGTCCAGGGCGCCGGTGGTGGCGTCGCACGTGGGCGTGAAGGCCAAGGTCGATACGTCGCGCAACCTGAGCGATGAGGAAATGCGGGCGATCGCAGCGAAGGGCGGCGTCGTGCACATCGTCGCCTTCGCGAGTTACCTCAAGAGCGCGTCGCAGGCACAACAGGATGACCTGGCCGCGATTGAAAAAAGTTTCGGCCTCAAGACCTTCACCGACGCCGCCGCGAAACTGCCGAAGGAAAAAATGCCCGAGTTCATGGCAGCCATGGGCGGCTATCGCACGCGCTGGGCCAGCGCCGGGGCGACGGTAGTCGACATGGTGGATTCGATCGACTACGCCGTGAAACTCATCGGGATAGACCACGTCGGTGTCTCGACCGACATGGAGCACGCCGGCGGGATCACCGGCTACAAGACCGCGGCCGAAGCGGCCGGCCTGACCGCGGAGCTGGTCAAGCGCGGCTACAGCGAGCGCGACATCGGCAAGCTCTGGAGCGGCAATTTCCTGCGCGCCTGGAAAGCGGTGGAGAAAGTGGCGGGGACGATCTGACTCGCAGACGATTCCGCCACGACTAGGATGCGCGCCGCCTGCGCATGTGCAGGATTGAAATCACCACGACGTCGTTGTCGATGATCTTGAATGAGACGACATACGGAAACCGCTGGGCAAATACACGGCGGACACCATCAAACACGTCTGCATACAGAAGTGGGTTTTCTGCTAACGAGGAAACCACTCGCGAGAGCTCATCGACGAACTCCCTGCCAAGGCCCAGCCGCTGCGTCTCGTACCAGGCAGCGGCGACCACGAGATCGAGCTCGGCCTCGGGTCGGACCCCAACGCGCCAAGTCACAGTCGACGCTTGAGCTCAGCGAAAACTTCGTCCGCGGCACGACCGCGGTTTCCATCTCCCTCTAACAAGGCCAGCCGGCGCTTGATTTCCGCGACGTGCCACTCCGGCAGTGGGAGTGCGTTCGCGCCCGGCGCGAGGCTTGCCCAGATCTCGTCCATCAGATCCAATCGGTCCGACACACTGAGGCCCGCTAGTTCTGTTGCCTTCGGAATGGAAGCCATGATCGACACGCTACACCTCCAGAATGCGCCACGTAAAGGGGCGGCACGGGAGATTCTCGCAGTGCGCTAGCCTTCGTTACTAGACGCGAATATGCCGTGCTCATGTAGATTCGCGGTCGTCACCGATACCGACTCAGACTTTCGACGATTCCGCGCGAGTTGCCTCCCGCATCGCGCCAGCCTATCTTTAGGCGCACACACGGGGACCCAGCATGACCATGAAAGTAATTGGCACCGGCGTCGGACGCACCGGCACGAATTCGCTCAAGCTCGCGCTCAACCAGCTGGGGTTCGGCCCCTGCCACCACATGGAAGAGGTGCTGCATCACATGCCGGTGCAGGTGCCGCTGTGGTCGGCGGCTGTGCAGGGGCGCGCGGACTGGCGCGCCATCTTCAAGGGCTACCCGAGCGCGGTCGACTGGCCGACCGCGGGCTTCTTCCGCGAGCTTTACAAGTCATACCCGAATGCGAAGTTCGTGCTAACACATCGCAGCCCCGAGAGCTGGGTCGAAAGTTTCAGTGGCACCATCTACAAATTGCTCGCAGGCCGCGACCAGGCACCGCCCGACAAGAAAGAATGGCTCGTCATGGCGATGGGTGTGATCGCGAAGACCGGATTTCCGGATGGCCTCGACCGCGCCGCGTTGCTCAAGGCCTTCGTTGCGCATAATGATGCCGTCAAGGCAACGATCCCCGCGAGCCAGCTGCTGGTGTATGAAGTGAAAGAGGGCTGGGGCCCGCTGTGCAAATTCCTCAATGTGCCCGTGCCCGCCACGGAGTTTCCGCGGACCAATGATCGCGTGGAATTCTGGGATCGCGTGAGCGGCAAGAAGTAACCGGGGCGCGAGTTGCGCGGGTGCGGATGAACACTGATGCGCGGCTGTCGGGTTGTCGCAAGTAATCACGACTACTTGCTGTGGTCTGCCAGAAAACCGATCGACCGCCTGACAGGCTCGGGAAAATGGGTCAGGCGGCGAATGTCGTCGAGGCATTTCAGGATCGCTTTCTCGTGCAAAGCCAGATTTCGATCCTGCTTGCTCATGCGCCGTTGTATCACTCTGCTCAGGACATCGACGCGGCGCGCAAGGCCATGGTCCGCTCGGACAGCACTGCGCAGCGCCACGAACGCCTTGGCGATTTGAATGCTGACTTCGACCGCGCGGGGTGACCTGAGAACGTTGGAGAGCATCAGGCAGCCGTGCTCGGTGAAGGCAAGGGGCAAGCGGTCAAGGCGACGCCGGACCTGGGATGTTCGTGCATTTTGCAAGAACATCGCGCTCCACTCCTCGCGGCTTAGCGGGGACATGAACTCGAGCGGAAACCGGTCGAGATTGCGCCTGACCTGCTGATTCAGGCGCTCGGTCTTGACCCCATAGAGAGCGGCCAGGTCAGCGTCCAGCATGACCCGGTGCCCGCGGATGAGCAGGATTCGCTGGGTGATCGGGCTCAAGTTTATGGCAGGCATGTAGTCACATTTTGTGACCACATCACGCGTCGCGTGCGGCGCATTTCTGCCCAGAATGCGCGCATTTAGCTCGCGCGGTGCTGCTGTGCCACGTGTTCCTGAAGCCAGATCTTGATCAGCGACTGGTAGGGCACATCGCGGGAGTTCGCGATCTGGCGAATGCTGTCCAGCATGTGCTTGGGCAACCGCAAAGAAATCGTTTCTGTCGAGGGTTTCAATTTCGGTAGCTGCACCCTCTGCGCCTTGGACCAGTCGACATAGTCGGTGCTGTCATGGCGTGCCCAAAACGCCCGCTCCGCTGACTCGGAGGCGAATTTAGGCGGGGTCTTTGTCTTGCGTTTCATTGATGGTTTGTTCCTTGCGGCTCATGGGGCGTTGTTGCTTTTTGCGACAACGCCCAGGTCCGCCCGCGCACTGGCGTATCGCTTTGCTCAGGACTTTGCCGCATGCGGGATGTGCTTGCAAATTGCACGCACATCAGGCGCTCAGTTTCGAGTTCGGGGCGGGCATGTAGTCGCATTTTGCGACCACATCTCACGTTGCGTATACCCGCTTTTCTATCGCAATCGCGACAATTTCCAACAGCCTCAAGGAGTTGCGTCGGCGTGCGACTGGCCAGGGGCGTTCGTGCAATTTGCAAGAACGTGTCCGGCCAGTGCGGCCACGGCACGGCGGCGCCGCTGCGATGTACCCGCATTTTGCGGGTACATGTTGAATTGAGGGCGGCGCATTTCTGCCCAAAACGCTTGCATCTAGCTCGCAGCCTGCCCCGCCGCCCGCTCCGCCATGCGCCTGAGGAAGGCCCAGAGGTCGCCGACTTCCTCTTCTGTCAGGTAGGCGAAGCGCCCGCGCGCGACGCCGCTCATCATCGGCAGCTCGCGCTCGCCAAGGGCCTTGCCGGTCGACAGCAGGTGGCGGAACGCCGCTTCGTCGTAACCCATCAGCACGATCAGGTCCGGCCCGCTGCCGTCCGGCCAGGGCGGCCACGGGAAGTCGGCGCGCAGGTTGAAGCCGTGGCATTCGTTGCAGCTGGTCATCGCGAGGTATTCGCCGCGCGCGATGCGTGCATCGCTGTTAGCTTGCTCGCGCAGCGGCGGCACGCCGGGCAGGAACTGCGCGATCGGGCCGTCGCGGCCGAGTGCGATGTCGTATCGAACCGGCCACGGCAACGACGCCGCGGGCAGCGCCTGCGCCACCACCGGCTGCGTGCGCAGCCAGGCGTAGATCGCCGCGGCGTCCGCATCCCGCAGCCGCCTGAAGTTGTACGCCGGCATTGAATAGAACGCGCGACCGTCGCGGCCGATGCCGTGGCGCAGCGCCGCCTCGAATGTCGCGAGCGATTCCTCGCGCACATAGCGCGTGAGATTCACCGCGACGAACGCCCCGTCCTGCAGCTCGCCCTCGAAGCGCGCCCCGTGGCAGCCGCGGCAACCGCGGGTGCGCACCAGGTGCTCGCCGCGCGCGAGCGATGCCGCATCCGTCGGGATCGCCAGCGCGAACGGAGCCGGCCGCGGGTAGCTGCGCAGGCGCCATTCGCTCGCGGCGTAGACCCACAGGCCGAAGAGCAGCGGGGCGGCGGCGAGCAGCGCGAGGGTGACGAGGAGCGGGCGTTTCATGAGTCGTTGTAACATGCCGACATGAACACCACCAATGCCACCCCCGCGGGCCATCGACAGATCGAGCAGCACCGCGAGTGGATGATCCGCACCTACGTCGCTTGTCCCGGACGCGGCGCTGTAGTGGCCGGCATTTCTGGAACTACAAACGCAGACCTGGAGACTGGGTTCGCATCAGACAATTGCGACGCTGAAGCCTAATGCATTATTGGTGGGTCAATCAGAATCAGACCTACCGTCACGAAGTGGACGGCGGCTATCTGTGGTCGCCGAAGCGTTCCAGTGGCAATCGGCTCAATCCGTTCTACGAGTTCATGCGCGAAGTTGCGCCAGGCGATATCGTCTTTTCATTTTTTGATACACGCATTGCCGCTGTCGGGATTGTTAGCGGGTATTGCCGCGAAAACCCAAAGCCTTCTGAATTTGGAACGGCCGGTACGAATTGGAGCGACATTGGCTGGAAAGTCGATGTGCGCTGGCGCGAGCTTCAGAACCGAATTCGACCGAAAGATCACCTGGCACAGATTCGTCACGCGTTAGGTTATCAATATGCGCCGTTGACGAGCGACGGCAATGGAAAACAAGCGGTCTATCTAACCACCGTCTCGCCGGTGTTGGCCGCGGAGCTGTTTCGATTGATTGGAGCAGAGGCCAACCAAGTCAAAGAGACGGCAGAAACCGTGAATCTGACGGAGCGCGACAGTCCCGCACCAGAGCGGGACATCGAAGAGTGGGAGAAGCGTGTCGAAACGCAGATCGCGACCGACACGACCATCACTGACACGGATCGCGAAGCCCTCATTCGCTCCCGTCGCGGACAGGGATTATTTCGTACACGAGTCCGGGCAATTGAACGCGAGTGCCGTATCACAAAGGTGCGTCGCGCGGAGCACTTGATCGCGAGCCACATTCAGCCGTGGAGGCGCAGCACGCATGAGCAACGATTGGATGGTGAAAACGGTCTGCTGTTGACACCGACCATCGATCACCTTTTCGACAAAGGTTTCATCTCGTTTGAGAATGATGGCAAGTTGATTGCCTCGCCGGTCGCCGACGGCCCGTCACTAGAAAGAATGGGTATCGCGATGACAGGCAACATGAACGGCGGCCGATTTTCAGAAGGCCAACGCCGCTATCTCGATTTTCACCGCGACAATGTGCTGCGGAGGGCGAAGGTCAGGGGCAGCAACGCGTGATCGAGTTTGGTTGTTTGAGGTCGCAAATTGCGACCTCAAAAACTCTGGTTTCGTTGTCGTATTCGGCGCGGCGCGAGCGGGATTGTCCTGACCGTGATCGGCTGGCGTTGCGATTCCAGGATTTTGTTTCGCGCGGAGGAGCGTAGCCCACATCGTCAATCACGCCGAACTGACGAGAAATGCAGGGCCGACCAGTCCCTGCGGTATGGCAGCCTGCCTCGGCATGACTACTGGAAAACCAACCCTGATCGACATCGGTGGCAGAATTCTGACTATTCGAGGTCGCCGCGTTCTGCTCGACTCCGATTTGGCTGCCGTGTACGGCGTCAAGACGCTCAGGTTGAATGAGCAAGTGCGGCGCAACTCAAGCCGTTTTCCAGATGACTTTCTTCTGCGCCTTACGACTCAGGAATTTGCCGCTTTAAGATCGCAATTTGCGATCTTAAAGCTCGGTCGCGGTCAACATCGAAAGTATCCGCCATTGGCTTTCACTGAGCACGGCGCGGTGATGGCTGCCACTGTTCTCAACAGCCCGCGTGCCGTAGAACTGAGCGTGTATGTGGTCCGCGCATTTGTCGAAATGCGCGCAATTCTTTCCTCCAGTGTTCAACTTGCTCGAAAGCTCGACGCGCTTGAGAAAACAGTTGTCGTGCTGGATGCCAACTCCAGGCGACAGTTCAAGGAATTGAGGACTCTGGTTTTTTCCTTGGCTATGCCGCCAGCTAAAGATCAGTGAGGTTCTGATGTAGCGCCCGCTGACGCGCAAGTGCAGGCGTACAATCATCGGCAATTGCCGAGGTGACCCATGTACTACGTTGTTGAAACCGCGAAATCCTTCGACCAGGCGTCCGCTGATCTTGAACTGGCCGTCAAGCGCCTGGGTTTCGGCGTGCTGCATGTTCACGACCTCGGCACCACGCTGCGCAGCAAAGGCATTGCATTCGGCGAACAGTGCAAGGTCTTCGAGGTCTGCAACCCGCAGCAGGCGGCCAAGGTCCTGAGCGCCGACATGCGGCTGAACATGGCATTGCCGTGCCGTATCTCGGTGTTCACCGACAAGGGCACGACGAAGATCGGGCTCATCAAGCCCGTGCAGATGCTGTCGGCCCTGTCCCAGGATGCGGCGCTGCTGCAGGTGGCCCGGGAGGTCGAGGACAAGACCATCCAGATGGTCAACGAGGCGAGATGAGGGTTCGCGGCAACGCAGACGGTTCCCCTGGTTTTTGCGCGCGCGTTTGTTAGATTTCTGCGCAAGGCCGACAGGAATCGAGATGGCTTTCGAACTGCCTGCCCAATCATCATCGAGCCATGAGCAAGGACGCGGAGCAATCGCCGGCCGAGATTGCCGGCAGAATTTTTGTGGTGCGTGGCAGGCGTGTGATGCTGGATTCCGATCTTGCCCAGCTCTATGGCGTAACCACCAAGCGACTGAACGAACAGGTCCGACGGAACCAGGATCGCTTTCCTGGCGATTTCCTGATTTCCTTGACAGATCAAGAGGTTACGCGTTCAAGGTCGCAATTTGCGACCTTGAACGTTGGCCGAGGCCACAACGTCAAGCACCCGCCACTGGCTTTCACCGAGCACGGCGCAATCATGGCAGCCACAGTTCTCAATAGCCCGCGCGCTGTTCAGATGACAGTTTTTGTCGTGCGCGCCTTTGTGAAAATGCGCGAATCACTGCTGGTCAACGCCGTGTTGGCGCGTGAAATGGCTGCGCTCAAATCGCGCGTCGACACGCTGGATGCTGAGACGCGCAAACAGTTCGATCAGGTGTTCGAGGCGATCCTGGCAATGAGTGGACTGTCGTGTAACTCAGTATCATCGCCCCCATGGACACTAACAACCCACCCACGCTGTTCCGCACGGCGACCCCGCAAGACGTCGAGGATCTTCGCCGCTTCGAACAAGGGATCGTCGCGACCGAGCGCGCCTTCGACCCCACGCTCAAGGCGGGGCGCCCCCAGTACTACGATATCGAATCGATGCTGGTCGCCGGGAACGTGCAGTTTCTGGTGGCGGAGCGTGGCGGCGAACTCGTCGCGTGTGGATTTGCGCGCATCGACGACGCCAAGCCGTACTTGAGCCACCGGCAACAAGCCTACCTGGGCCTGATGTATGTCGACCCGAGGTATCGAGGTCAGTCGATCAATCGCGGCATCGTCGAGCGACTCAAGGCCTGGTGTCTCGAGCAGGGCGTAACCGAACTGCGCCTCGAAGTGTATAGCGACAATCGCGTTGCCATCGCTGCCTATGAAAAGGCGGGATTTTCAAAGCATATGATTGAGATGCGCGTACGCCTGAAAGATTGACGGCCGTGACGATGCCTTTGGCGGCGTCAATCCTGGGGTGGCGGCTCTGAGACTTTGGACGCGAGGGCAGGGTGCGTGAGCGCTCCGCTGTGATACGCGACGTCCATCATCTCGGCCAACCAGTTCAACCGTTGCGCTGGTGTCCGCCGTTGAAACGCCCAAATCCGCAGGATTTCAGCATCGGCGAAACTGCCGCTGGCCACCGGTGGCGTATCAGAGACTAACGGCGTCAGGGTGATTTGAGTTACTTTTTCCACTGTTCGCGCAATGCCACAATTTGTCGCAGGCGCTCGATATCCTGCAGGTCACGCGGACGATTGGCAATGGCCTTCATACGGATGAGGTGTTCGATGGACGCGACGCGAACACGCTGTCCGAAATAATCGACCTCCTGGGAATCCCGCCACAGGTCGCCGAAAGGAATGACATCTTTGACAAAGACATCCACGGAAGGTCTGGATGCCGTGGTGTCCCAAAAGTTGAGCACTTGCATCGATTTTTCGTGAATCCACCGCTCGCGTACCTCGGCAATTGCGAACTGCATCGGGTCGATTGGAATTCCTGGCCGGTAGCCGGCATCGATCAGGGTCCTCATGGCCGCCTGAGCGGACTCGGGTGTTAGGTCCAGAACAAGATCAATATCCGCCGTCAGGCGATCGACGCCATGCAGGATAGTTGCGACGCCGCCAACGACGACATATCGAACCGAGGCCGCGCCAAGCACTTTGAACAGACTCAGGAAATCCACGGGCATTGTCCATTCTGAGTGAATCACAGCCCAAATGGCAATCTGGAAAATGCCTGTGGCCGTGAAGATGAGCCTGCATGTCGTGCGAGCAATCACACGCCGTTCAATAATGCTCTCGCTGGCGCCCGCGCATGTTTCGCGATGTATCCAGCAGATTTTCCCGTCGCTACACCCACGGAACAAGGAATTAGCCATTTGAGGTCGCAATTTGCGACCTCAAACGCGATTAGGCCTGGCCGGGGTGCGCGCAGGTATTTGCCGTTGGCATTTACCGATCACCGAGCGGTGATGGCGCAGAACGCAAAATCATCACTTCATTTCAGCAATTGAGTTCTCGCCGCTGTCATGCCGCGCACGCAGCGCGCCGTCCGCCGCGCTGAAAATGAGGCGCATGCGAATTCGCACCGGCGCGGCCATGCGCACTTGGGTCTGCATCGTGTCCTTTATTCCGCTGTTAGCTTTCGCCACGATCAGGGTCAGCGCGTAGTCGCCCGCGGCGAGCGGTTCGGTGACGTCGATGCTGCCATCCGCTCGCGGGCGGCTCGCGAGCGGCGCGGGTGCGGCGCTGCGACCGGTCGCGGCGTAGGCGGCCGCTGAGGCACCGCCTCCGCCTCCGGCCAGGTTGCCGACCGAAGAAACGGCCGCAGACAGGATGCTGCCGCCCGGTAGTGCGCCGCCCAACAAGGTCGCGCTGGCCGGCGCCTTGCGTGCGGCCTGGCCTTGCGCGGTGTCGAGCGGGGCGATCGTCATCGAGTCCAGCGCCGCGCGATAGCCGCTGCCGTCCGGGAGCGCGACGACGCAGGCGGATGCGCCGCACTCGATGACGAGCGACGCGCCACTGGCCAGCGCGCTGCCGGCGGTCTGTAGGCCCGAGTTCACTTTCTCGCCGAAAGTCGCGCCCTGGGTTTGCTTGGGCACGGTGACGTTCATGGAAATGCGATTCGGCATGCCATTGTTGATGCCGTTGACGCCGCTGGCGATGGCGGCGGTCGCATCTGTTAGCAACAGCATCAGCACTGCAACACGCATGGGCTTGTACATGGAGCACCTCCGGTCGAGGCCGGTATTATGCGCCATGAGTCGACTTGTCAGGAGCCAGCATCCGGCGCAATCAATGGGTCCAGAACCCCATTCAGTCGCAGCAGATTTTCATCGCGTGACTGCAGCCGCGTTGCGCGCGGCTCGCGCGCGGCATGATCCTGCAACTCGCGCAGCGCAGCGAGCAATGGCTCCGACATGACCAGGGGACTGGCGCCGCGCGATTCGGCTATTCGATTGATGGTCGGCCCGAAACGCGCGAGGTAGTCGGACAGCCCGCCCGGCGCGTTCAAGTCGCCGACGTGCAACGGGCCCATGAGCGCCCAGCGTCGCGCGAGGCCCAGGCTGACAACCCGATCGACGTCCGCCGCGGCGATCACGCCTTCCGCCACCAAGCGCAGCGCCTCGGCCAGCAGCGACCACTGCAGGCGGTTGAGGACGAAACCGTCGATTTCCTGTCGCAGCAGCACTGGCACCTGGCCGACCTCTGCTAACAAACCTAACGTCCGCTGGATAGTAGCCGCCGCCGTGAACGGCGCGCCGCACACTTCGGTCAGCGAAATCAGGTGCGGCGGGTTCGCAGGATGCGCCACGATGCAGCGCGCCCGTCCCGGGAGATCGGCGGCAATCGCGCTGATCGGAAACGACGAGGTGGAACTGGCCAGCACCGCGGCGGCTGGCGCTTCCCGGTCCAGAAGCTGGAACAAGTTGCGCTTGGCCTCGAGCGATTCGATGATCGACTCCTGGATGTAGTCCGCGTCAGCGACGGCGCGCGAGCGCACCGGCTCATACGACAGGCGAGCGAGGATCGTGGCCGTTGTGTCGTGCAGCGCGCCCGCGGATTCGAGCGCGCGCAGCGTTTGCCGGATCCAGTTTTCCGCGGCGAGCATTTGTTTCGCATCCTGGTCGTGCACGGTCACGACGCAGCCGGCGCGCGCAAATACCACGGCCCAACTGCCGCCGACCAGGCCCGCCCCAACCACGGTGACACGGGCCGGGCTGCGGCTGTGGGTAGCTGTGCGTTCAAGTGTGTCAGTCATCGATATGTTTCCTGTGTGGTAGGTGCTTGCAGCGCCGCACTGGGCATTTCGTCAATAGTCGGATTATGATGCGGGTTCGAAAACCCCAGACAAGGCCGGCTCCCGAGACCGGCAGCCAGTCAAATAACAGATGGAGGTTACGAGCAATGTCACACAAGTACGCGGGTGGTTGCGAGCACGTCCACACCCATTCGGATCGCGACCCGGTCGATAATCACACCTGTCACTGCTCGGTCTGCAAGAGCGTGACGGGCCAGCCGACCACCCACGTGGTCTTCTTCAAGCACTCCGACCTGCAAGTCGACAAGCCTGCGGGCTTGAAGCGCCAGCCGTTCAACAGCAAGAACCCTAACGGGCCACTGGAGCTCTGCACCTGCGCCAGTTGCGGCAAGCCGATCATGCTCGATGACAAGCAGCGCCGCATCCGCGCGATCGTGCCGAATCTCATGGGCTACGATGCGAAAAATTTGCCGGCGACCTATCACGCGTTCTATGACCCGGCGACCGGGGTGGCGCGTCCCGGCGACGGCCGTCCGGTGTACGAGGGTCTGCGCCCGGAATTTACCTGGCCGGTGCCGGCGTAACGGCGCAACCGGCCGCTGAGCGCAGGAGACAGTGAAAATATCACTGCTCGTCTTGTTAGGACTCGGCGCCGCGGTCTATGCGCTGCTGTGCGCCTGGGTGTACGCCAGGCAGCGTACGCTGATCTATTACCCGGTTCCGGAGCGGGCGAGTGCGGCCGGCGAGTCGATCACGCTGCCGGTCGAGGGCGCCGTGCTCAAGGTCTGGACGTTGCCGCGGCCGGGGCATCGCGCGCTCATCTATTTCGGCGGCAACGCCGAGGATGTCAGCGCGTCGCTGGATGATTTTGCACAGGCGATCCCGGACCGCTCGCTGTACTTGGTCAACTATCGCGGCTATGGCGGCAGCACGGGTGCGCCGACCGAGGCAGTGCTCGTGGCGGATTCGCTCGCGATCTTCGACACGCTCCACAAGGTCCATAACGACATCGCGGTGGTCGGGCGCAGTCTTGGCAGCGGCGTGGCGGTGCAACTCGCCGCCGCGCGGCCTGTTAGCCAGCTGGTGCTGGTGACGCCCTTCGACAGCCTGGCGCGGGTCGGGCAGGGCGCGATGCCCTGGCTGCCGGTGGCGCTGCTGATGCAGGACCGGTACGAGTCCACGCGTTTTGCGCCACGGGTGTCGTGCCCGACGCTGCTGCTGGTGGCGGCGAAGGATGCCGTCATTCCACCGTCGCATGCGACGGCGCTGCTGGCGGCGTTTGCGGCCGGGCGCGCGCGGGCGGTGGAGGTGCCGGGAGCAGGGCATAATGACATCCAGCTTTGGCCGCGGTATTACCGCGACATCGCCGGGTTTTTGCAATGATCAGGGACGCACGACCATGAAAAAGGAACTGTTCCAGCCGCTGTCCGGAAATGTGATGCCGCGCTTTGGCGGTCCGGCGACGTTCATGCGGCTGCCGGCCTGCACGCCGGCCGATCAACTGGACGTCGCCTTCATCGGCGTGCCGTTCGATATCGGCACGTCGAATCGCCCGGGGGCGCGCCTGGCGCCGCGCCAGATCCGGGACGAATCGCGGATGCTGAGGCCCTACAACATGGCCACCCGCGCGGCGCCGTTTGATTCGCTGCGGATTGCGGATGTTGGTGACGTGCCGATCAATACGTTCAACCTGCTGAAGAGCATCGACATCATCGAGCAGCACTTCAGTACTCTGTTAGCCACCGGCGCCATTCCGCTGACGATAGGTGGCGATCACACGATCGCTTTGCCGATCCTGCGGGCGCTGCGGCGCAAGCATGGCCCGGTGGGGCTCATTCATGTGGATGCGCACGCCGACATCAACGACGACATGTTCGGCGAAAAAATTACCCACGGCACGCCGTTTCGGCGCGCGGTGGAAGAAGGACTGCTGGATACCAAGCGCGTCGCGCAGATCGGCCTGCGCGGCACGGGTTATGCGGCGGAAGATTTCGACTGGCCGCGCACGCAGGGGTTTCGCGTCGTGCAGGCGGAAGAATGCTGGTACAAGTCCCTGGCGCCCTTGATGCGCGAAGTCGTCGCGCAGGTCGGCGGCGGCCCCGTGTATCTCAGCTTCGACATCGACGGCCTAGATCCCGCATTCGCGCCGGGCACGGGCACGGTCGAGATTGGCGGGCTAACAGTGCCGCAGGCGCTCGAGATCATTCGCGGTTGTCGCGGACTCAACCTCGTCGGCGGGGATCTGGTTGAAGTCAGCCCGCCCTACGACACGACGGGCAATACCGCGTTGTTAGGCGCCAACCTGCTGTTCGAAATGCTGTGCGTGCTGCCGGGCGTCGAGTATCGGCCGTAGGGCACCCAACAGCGCCACTGTTGGGTGCTCCGCACGGCCAGGGCTCAGGGGATGCTGTACTCGCCGGACCAGTCGGACCAGCCGGCGCCCGTGTCGCCGATGAAGTTACCCTGAAATTTCTGCTCGCCGGTGATGCCCTTGTACTTGCCGGTGCCGCCGACAAAGCGCTCAGTGCCGGGGCACGCGGGCATGACGCCAGTGCACTTCCACTCGACGAAAATCTTGTCGCCCGCGGCGTCCGTGACCACGCAGGTCCCGGTGGCATTGGCGCGACCCTTGTTGACGTCGTTGTAGAGCGAGCAATCGACCCGCGATTTGTGCATGAAGCCCTTGCCTTCATTATTGAACATGACTCCGGGCACCATGCCCGCATAGACCGTCCGGTCTGCGCCGAGCTTCTGTACTTGCCCGACGAAGATCCATCCATAGTGACCGGAGTATTTTCCACTCTTCGGCGGGTCAGCCGCTGCGGCCGACAAACTGAAACACACCGCTGCAACGGCCAATGCGCAAATGCCAGGCAATTTTCGGTTCATTATTTTCTCCCTTAGAAAAGGTGGCGCGGATCAGTGTACGCCAAATTGGCCGGGGTCGAGAAAACCGGCACGGGGAGGAGGATAATGACGCCTATTCTTATGGAACTGAAACTCTCACGTACCGCGCTCGAGTCATTCATCAAATGCCCGTGCTGCTTCTACTTGCAGCGGCGCCTCAAGATGAAAGCGCATTCGATGTTTCCGCTCACGCTCGCGATCGCCACCGATGCGTTGCTGAAAAATGAGTTCGATGCGTATCGCGCTAACGGCGCCGTGCATCCATTGTGGGTTCGTCATGGCCTGAATGTCAGGTGCTATGT
>JANNVI010000065.1:0-53346 GCA_031414335.1 Gammaproteobacteria bacterium
GCGATGATGGCTGGCTCGATGCTGATCGTTGTTCCGCGCTTCAATGAAATCGCCGTCCTCAGTGCCATCCAGCGGCATCGCGTCACGATCATGGACGGCGTGCCGACAGCCTATTACTACCTGCTCGCACATCCGGACTTCGACCAGTACGATCTCTCGAGCCTGTCCCGCTGCTGGGGAGGCGGTCAAACATTGCCGGCGGCCAAGGCGCAGGAATTCACCGCGCGCACCGGTTGCCCGGTCTACGAAGTCTGGGGCATGACGGAGCTGGCCGGCGCCGCGACCGCGAATCCAGCCTATGGACCTAACAAGGCCGGCACGATCGGCATCCCGTATCCCGGCAACACGATCCGCATCGTCGATGTGGACGATCCTGACAGGGAGATGCCGCTGGGTGAACGTGGTGAGCTGATGTTTCGCGGGCCGCTGGTGATGCAGGGCTACTACAACAACCCGAAAGGCACGGCGGATGCAATCCGGCCCGATGGCTGGCTGCACACCGGCGACATCGCAACGATGGACGAAGACGGTTACGCGACAATTGTCGACCGCAAGAAAGACATGATCATCACCGCCGGATTCAACGTCTATCCGGCTGAGATTGAACGCGTGCTGTGCATGCATCCCGCAGTGGCGTTGGCAGCGGTCGGCAGCGTGCCGGACGAAGCGAAGGGGGAGTTGGCCAAGGCCTATGTGATCCTGAAGCCGGGCGCCGAGGTGTCACGAGCCGACCTCGTGGCCCATTGCCGCGCGCAACTGGCGGCCTACAAGGTCCCGCGCGCGCTGCAGTTTGTGACTTCGGTGCCCACGACATCCTCGGGCAAGATCATGCGGCGGATGCTGAAAGACGTCGACGACGGAACCTTCACGGTCAATTGAGCTTGTTAGCTCGGCGTCAGTCCTTCAGTTCCAGATAAGTCACCACTGCGTGCTTCTCACCCGAGATGGGTTTGGTGGTTGTCACGCTCAGCTGGCGGGCGGAGAAGTCGTGACATTCCCGCGGCTCGACGACCAGCGATTGGCCGTCGAAAGTCACTTTCGCCGCAACCGCGTTAGCTTCGGACTTGACGCAGACCCGGGCGCGTTCGAGGTTTTCACTGGTGTGCAGTGGAACGACCTTGTCGTCGGTCAGCACCACCCGGCCGGGCGTCAGCGCCGCGCCGACCTGATCGACGGCCGGTGGCGTGTTAGTCGCAAAGAAACTGACGGCTAGACCCACCACCAGGAGAACCGCGACAACACCCAGGATTTTGGTTCCAGACATACCCGGCCTATTTGACCAGGGTTACTGGAATACTCGAGTGATGGATGACCTTGCTCGCGACCGAGCCCAGTGCGAGCCCGCCGAAACGGCACATGCCACGTACGCCCATGATGATCTCGGTGCAGCCGGTCTTGATCGAGCGCTCGATGATCATCTGCGCAGCGTCGCCTTCCGCTGCTTCAGTGGTAAAAACTATGTTGCGCTGGCGCAGTTTCTCGACCGCGGGATCGAGGATTTTGCGGTCATGCTGCGCGACGACCTCTGCGGCCTTGTCGTCGTTGATGTACATGCGCACTTCACCGTACAGATGCACCGGCGGGTGCACCGTCAACAGCAGCGCAGCAGCGGCTGGCTCGGTCGATAACCTATCGACCGCATAGTCCAGCGCCCGCATTGCAGTCTCGGATCCGTCGACAGGAATCAGGATTTTCTTGGCCATTCGTGCGGTCACTACCTCACCGTTCTGAAAAGCTACTGGCCCGGGGGGCGTCCGGCAATCGTGGAAACTACGGTATGGCGCTGTTTGCAGTCGGGGGACTACTACGAATAGCGGCCAGCCTGGATACATCGACCATAATGAGGGTCGATGAACAACGTGAAGGTCAACCTGCCAACGCAGCTGGCCGGTTTGCTGGATGCCGAGACCTACCCGCACCCGGTAACGGCAATCCGCGTCATCGAGACCCATATTTCCTGGGTCATCCTGACGGGCGAGTATGCGTACAAGATAAAGCGCCCCGTGAAGTTTTCATTCCTGGACTTCACGACGCTGGCACAACGCGAATTCTTTTGCCGCGAGGAGTTGCGGCTTAACCAGCGCTTCGCTCCCCAGCTGTATATCGATGTCTGTCCGATCGTCCGTCGTGGAACCAAGCTGCAGATGAATGGTGCCGGGGAGGCGCTGGAATTCGCGGTCCGCATGCGCCAGTTCGACCCGGCCTGTGAACTTGGCATCTTGCTGGAAAACGGCCAGGTGACGATTGAGGAGATCGTGGCTTTTGGCAATTCCCTCGCGGCAAGCCATGCCGCGCTGCCACGCATGCCGAGCAATCTCGAGCCCGGCAGGACCAGGGGCATTCTGCTGGACAACGCCCGCGAGTGCCTGGAAGCAACACGGGATGATGCGGGCCGCGAATCTGTCAGGCAGTGCGCGTGGTGGCTGCGTGACGAATTACAACGCCTGCAGGAGCTGCTGGTCATCCGCGACAAAATGGGCTTTGTTCGCGAGTGCCATGGCGATCTGCACGCGAGCAATGTGGCGCGCATCGACGGCCGCTTACTGGCATTTGATTGCCTGGAGTTCAACCAGGAATTCCGCCGCATCGATATCGCCCAGGAAATCGCCTTCCTGACCATGGATCTCTGCGCCTACGGGCGCGCCACGCTCGGCAGCGCATTCGTCAACGCCTGGCTCATGGCTACCGGAGACTACCAGGCCTGCGAATGCCTCAACCTCTACGAAGCCCACTACGCACTGGTGCGTGCCAAGGTCGGTGCGCTGGCTGCCACGCGCGCCGACAGTCGCGAAAGAAATGCGGCCATGAACCGGCAACATGTTTTTGTCGGTATTGCGGCCGCGCGCTTGCATCGCAAACCGCCGTTGCTGATTCTGATGCACGGACTGTCCGGTTCGGGCAAGAGCTGGCTGGCCGAGCGCCTGGCGCTTGAACTGCCCGCGATCCATATTCGTTCGGATGTGGAGCGCAAACGTCTTGCGGGCTTGCAACAACTCAAGCCCAGTCACTCCGGCATTGCGAGCGAGCTTTATGCCGCCGAGCAGACCGAGCGCGTCTACCAGCGGCTCAGCCAGTGCGCCCGCCACGCATTGAATGGTGCACGCATGGCTATCGTCGACGCAAGTTTCCTGCAGCGTTCCGCGCGGCAACAATTTGTTAGATTGGCGGCCGAACTGGGGGTTCGGATCGTCACCGTTGCCTGCCAGGCGCCGGGAGCGACGCTGAAGGCGCGGATTGAGACGCGAGCATCAATTGGCCTTGATCCTTCCGAGGCGAATGTGGAGGTGCTGGATTGGCAACGGCGACAGGCCGAACCCGTTGTCGCAGACGAGCACCTGCCGGTCATTGACGTCCACACCGAGCGGTCCACGGTGCTGCATGACGTTTTAACTCAACTGCAAGCTCATATCGCGGATTGCGGCATATCCGGATAGGCGCGCGTATCCCACGTCGTTAGCCTTTGAATGTAGGAACGCAGGAGCGATGGAGATGTTCAGTTATGTCGTAGTCGCTGATGGGGGTCAGGCCAGGCTGCTGCGCGTCAGCGGTCCGGCGAGGGCCCGACACGTGGTCGAGACGGAGGCCGTGGAGCGGCCGCCATTGCATGCCGTGGAAACTGAGCACGGCGCAGCGGCCGACGGGAAACCCCATCGTCCGCCGCGTGGTCGTGCGGGCCAGAGTGAGCTGACGGCTACCACGCCGCACGATACCAGCAGTGACTACGATCCTCATGCCGGCGAAGTCATGCGTTTTGCAAGGTTCCTGTCGCGCCGGCTCGATTACTTGCGTCAGGGGGGCGATGTACGCGACTTCATCCTGCTGGCGGAGCCGCATTTTCTGGGGCTGCTGCGCAACCAGCTGACAGAGCAGACTCGTCAGATGGTGAGTCGGGAGTTACCACGCGACTTCGTGCACGCCGACGCCGAGAAGATCCTGGCAGCGGCCTTTCCCGCGAGCTGACGCCGCGCGAGCGAGCACCTCGTCAGTGCCGCGGCGCTTCGAGATCGGATACGGGATCTATGTCCACCGGCACGTCGCTGACATTCCTGAGTGCCGCTGTCAGCTGTGGCGACATCGTGCCATATTTCGTGAACCAGGCGCTGACGCGCGCCCGATCGCCCGTGGCTTCCTGCTCCAGCAGTTCCTTGGCGAGTGCAGCGATACCGGCCGGCATGTCGGAAAAATTAATGGCATAACGAGCGGTTTTTTCGTCGTAGCTGACGACGCCGCGTTCGGCGAGGAAATTGAATTCCATGATTTCGGCGCGGCCGTGCGCTTCGGCGATGCCGAAACGCACAGTGCGGAATATACCCGCGAGATGCGATGCATAACTCTCAGTCAGTTGCGCGGCGGTTATATGGCCGTGGTCGGCGAGCCATTTCAGCGCATAAAGTCCGACAATGTCGGCCTTCGCTTCCTCCATGCCACTGTACTCCGGACCGATCGCGGCGCGAATGTCCTGTTTACCCGACGGTGTGCGCGCCGCCGTGGGTCCGAGGCCGTGCGCGATCTCGTGCATGAGCACGAACCTGAGCTGGCCGTCCGCAGTCGCGAGCGCGGCCTGATCTTCCCGCAACAGGCGCCTGGCAATCGGCAGGATCACGTAGTTGACGCGCGCATCCAGGAAGTTCTTGAAGAAGATCTTCTTCGAACCCTTCTGCTCGTGGACCCGTGGGTCGTTAGGCAGATTGTCTGCAGCCGCCTGGTATCCATGACGCAAATCGCCGCCGCGCAGCGGCGCATCCATGACTTCCATCGGCGACACATGGCCTTCCGCGGAAGGCAGATCCTGCGCGTCTAACGGCAGCGATTTTTGAATTTCCGGCAGGTGCTGCTTGAAAACATCCATCTTGCGGCTTTCGGCGTCATTGCGGATCAGGACCGCGGCGCCGTATGACGTCTTGACGCCCAGGAAATGGTCCAGGTAGGTCTCATACGGCGCGATAATGATGTCGAACTGCGGGTTGACGAGGTCAAGCCACGCGAGATCGCTCTGGAAGTAGTCGTCGTTGAGCAGTGCGGCGGCACGCAGGCGCAGGTAGTTCGCAAAAGCGGCGTCGTCCGACAAACTTGCCGCCGCCAGCAGCGCCTGGCTCATCGGCTCCAGCCATTTTCTATAGGCGACGTGATACGGAATGCTAACAAGCGCCTGGCCCTGGCGTCTGACGACGGCGAAGGGATCGTACAGCGCCGCCTTTTGCCCGGGATGGCTGGCAACGTAAGCGTCGAATTCGGCGCGCGTCAGGTCGGCCGGGAAGATATTGCCGCCCGGCGGCCGCGGGCCGGCGCCGGCGAACGGCGCATTCTCGCGGATCAGATCATAGCGGCCACCATTGATGATTAACATCCGGCGCAGCTGCTGGTCCTTCGGCCTGTTGCTGCCGGCAAGCGATTGCAACAGCTTGTGACCGGCGGGATCGCCTTGCTCCCAGAACAGGTCGTCGGCGTAACGTGTTGCCTCGGCCAGTTTTGAGATCAGTTGCTTTTGGCGCTGTGTATAACGGCTGGAGTCGAATGGCATTACGACCACGCGGAATTTCGCGAGCTGGGCGCTATAGTCTTGCGAGGAATTGTCGGCCGAGGAACTGCCGGCCTCGGCTATGCCCGCAATCAGCAGCATGCCAAGCAACAATGCCGCGGAGCGGGCCTGCGGGAAATATTTGGGTAGGCGCATGTGGTCAAGCATAGCGCGATTGAGTCAGTGGGCGCACTCAGTGTTCTGGCCTACAATTGCCGCGGAGGTCGCTGCCGCATGAAACCAATACTTATTTTCTGGCCGATGATCGTCATGGCCGGGTTGACCCTGGTGGTTGCAATTCGCATGTATACGACGCGCGTCGCGGAGATGCGGGAACGGCGTGTGCGCCCGCAGCTGCTCGCAACGCGGCAGGAAGCGGAAAAGCTGTTGCACAACACGCAGGGGTCCGACAACTTCCGCAACCTGTTCGAAATCCCGGTGCTTTTTTACGCGATCTGCCCGGTCCTGTTCCTGACCGGCAGCGTCACGACGCTGCAGTTGTCGCTCGCCTGGGCCTTTGTGCTAACAAGAGTGATCCACAGTTTCATCCATGTCACGTATAACAAGGTCATGCATCGCTTCAATGCCTTCGTGCTGGGCATGGCGGCGGTGTTCGCAATGTGGATCACGCTGGCGCTGCAGCTCGCACGCGCCAATTGATCAAAATCTGCGCCTGGACATGAGCAGCAGGGAATTTCTGGAATTTGTCCTTGAGCAGATGGCGCAGCTGCGCGGCCTGCGCAGCAATCGGATGTTCGGCGGCTTTGGAATCTATCAGCACGAACTGTTCTTTGCGCTGATCGCCGACGATCGCCTGTATCTCAAGGCCGATGCCGGGAGCCGCGCGGATTTTCTGGCGCGCAATCTCGCGCCCTTTACCTATCCGCGGCGCGGCGTGACTGCGTCGTTGAACTATTACGAAGCGCCGCCCGAGGTCTTTGACGACACCGACAGCATGAAAGTCTGGGCCGAGAAGGCCATAGCTGCCGCGCGCCGCGCGGCAAAACCGCGGGCCCCAAGGCGCGGGAAAAAAGCCAGCAAGCGCGCCTGATCAGCTGCTGCGTCGTTTGCGTCTAGCGCTGTGCTACCGATATAGCGCTGCCGACGGGCGAAAATCCGCGCTGGCCATTACCCATGATCCGCAGCCGGTTGGTGTTAACGCTGTACAGCACCAGACCGGTGCCGCCGTAGTAGTCGATGCTCGCCTGACCCACACCGCGCCCGGTCATGGTGTCGAACGAGTAGGTACCGGTCACCGGCCCGGAAATCAGGCCACGATTCAGGGTCAGTGCCGGTGCCAACAAAAGTGTCGCGCTGCGATTACCGAACTGCGTCGAGGATACAAATGTGCCGTCTTGCAACGCCTGGTAGGGGCCGGGCGCCTGGGCTTCCAGCAAGCCGAATTTGGCGATGCCAGTGGTTTCGGCGACGTAGCCACTGGCCACGCCGTCGAAATAAATCACCAGGCGGCGCGACGCATCGGTCGACGTCACCACCGCGCGACCATCGGCCTCGACGCTGGCGGTCATGTTGGAGTAGGTGTCGGTGCGCGGTGCGTCTCCCTTGCGCGCGGTATCCAGCACGAGATTCACGGTGCTGGCACCGGCGAGCGCCATGCGTCCCAGTGCCGTGACCTGTTCGGCGCCGAGTTGCGCGCCCCAGGCACTCAGGATCCCGGCCTGTGCAAAGGCTGCGCCGGTGGTTGAACCCACCCCGGTTTGGCGTGTGACAAATCCTGCGAGGCGCGGCGCGTTCGCTGCTGCTGACAGCGCATAAAAGCGATCAGCACTGACGGGGTAGTAATAGACCGTCAGCGTGCGCCCGGCGAAAGTCAGCGTGGCCGTGCCGCGATTGGCGGCGCCGGGCGCAGCGAAATTGCCGGTGAGCGCCGCTGCTGTCTGTGCGCCAGGGCCCGCGACATCAACGCGGCCAGCGGTGATATTGCCGCTGGCATCGAGCGTGGCCCGGCCCACGACCGCGAGCCCGTCGCCGCCGGTGTCGACCCCATAGAGGCCAAACGCGAACGAGCCGCTGGGTGCCGTGCTGACTGGCGCAGCTACTTTTGTTAGCTCGCCGGAGCCGCGCGCGGTGCTGCCGTCCGACTCATGGAAGAAAGCCGTGGCCAGGCTACTGATTGCCGCGTATGCATAATTGGCATTTCCTGCTGTGCTCGCGACTTCGCTGGTGCCGTAGTTCTGCGCAGTGGTCTTGCAGGTACCGGTAGTCAGGGTCGCGGACAGCGAAGCCGTGCCGACATCGGCAAAATCCTCGACGCCCGCGATCTTGCCGTCAGTAGAAAAAACGAGGCTGCCGCCGCGCGCAACGAAATCAGGGCCGCGAAAGCCGGCGAACATAAACGCATAGTTGCCCTCCAGCAGGCAGGCGGTCTGTTCGCGCACGCGCAGCGTGATGCTGGCGCTGACAACCCGGCCCACGCTGTCGGTGGCGGCGATGGTGAAGGTGGACGAGCCCAGCGCAGTCGGCGTGCCGGTGATGGTGACGTTGTTGACGGTGCTGGTACCGAGCACGAGGCCGGTTGGCAGGGTTCCGGACGGTATCGCCCAGGTGAACGGCGTCGTGCCGCCGGCCACCACAAACTGCGCTCCATAGGCAACGTTCTGGTTAAGAGGATAGACCGTCGGTGTGAGCAGTACCGGCGTGCCATTGACCACGATCAGGCTATTGGCGCCGGCCGTGGCGTCGGCAATGGATCGGGCGGTGACTGCGATGGTCTCGCTGCCCGGGAAGCTGGCCGGGGCCACATAGGTCACCGAGGTGGTGGTTGCGTTGGTCAGCGAGCCGGAGCCGCTGAGCGACCAGCTGACGCCGGACGCGGCGCCGGGGCCGGTGAGGGCCGCTGTGACCGTGGTGGTCGCACCCGCGTCCAGTGCGGTGGCGCCTGTCGTCAGGGTGACTACCGTGGGGGTGGGGGTTGGAGTGGGGGTCGGGGTGGGATTACTGCCAGAACCACTGCCTCCACAGGCCGCTAAAGCCAAAGTCAGCAACAAGGCGGCGCCGCGCGGCGCCTGACGGGCGAAATCTGCGAAATACAAGCCTGAATCTCCCACGTGACGGCGCTCCGGGGAGGGCATGCGCCGCAGATGACAGGATGGACCGTTTTACCGGTTATTTAGTTCGCAGGATACACCAATGCCCCGGGCCCGGTCTTCGGTCCGGATGCGCCGTGCTAACGGCGGTGCGTCGGCGGTGACGGTCGCGACCCCGTTGTTGTCATCGGGCACGCGGATGCTGAGGCGCAGCCGGTCATCCAGGCCATATTGGTCCACGGCCGGGTAGTTGGCGCGCAGCAGCCGGATCTGCAGTTTGCTGCCGTCCCGCGCGCTCACGTCGGCGAAAAATCCACGGTCATAGGCCGCCAGTTTGCGGCTGCCGGCAGCGTCCCTGACCTTGCAGGTGTAATCCCGGCTGCGATACAACCTAACATGCGTGTGGTCCTCGCGGCCGATGAAGATGCGGCCACCCATGGTGTTGATGTCGTACAGCCACAGCACCTCGGGTGTTAGCACCCATTCGGCATCGGCGAAAAATTCCTTGCTGGTGCGTTCGGAAATGTAGCTGCAGGTACCGGGACCGTACTTGCGCGACTCCGCGGTCTTGCCATCTAACACGCCGGCCAGCTGCCCGCCGTCGCGGCGCCAGAGGAAATCGCAGCGCACCCCCTCGGGATTGCGCATTTTCACCTGGCCCCACAGCTCCGGATGCTTGTGCAAATCGACGTATTTTTCCGGCTCGGCGGGGCCCTGGCCGTTGATCGCGACGGCGCTGCGCGCCTCGTCGATCCACGCGCGGTACAGGACCTGCGACCCGGGGACGAGGGCGCCGTCGCGACCGCCGATGTTGATCTGGCCGTAGAACACGACCTCGCCGACCTGCGGCGCCTTGATCAGCGCAAAAGTGCGATGCCAGTGCTCGTGCTCGCCTTCCTCAGGCATCTGCACGGTGCGCTCCAACTCGATCTGCGGGAAGGAGTTCCACTCGCCAGGCAGCCAGGCCTTCAGGTCCTTCATCACGGATTCGAGTTCCATGCGGGTCAACTGATAACTAGGCGAGGCCGCGGCGAAATTCGGCAGCAACAGGAGTGCCCCCAGCAACAGCGCGGCGCGGCAAGAGTTGGTTCGCAGCATAGATTTGCCTTGAGTATCGAGGGTCGGGACCGGCAGAATAGCGCCTTCTTTTCAGGAGCCAAGCAACATGGGTAAGGGTGACCATCGCAGCCGTCGCGGCAAGATTTATCAGGGTTCTTTCGGCAAGTCCCGGCCGAAGGATCCCGCCAAGGCCGCGAAGAAGGCCAAGGCCAAGTCCAAAGCCAAGTAATTCGAGAGCACAGGTCGGCCAATGGCCCGCTTCGGCGGGCCGTTTGCTTTCAGGGGCCGCCTAGCCGTCGACCCAGTGCAGGCGAGCGGGTTTCGTCACTCCCCGCAGTCCGTAGTCGCAGTTCAAAAGCCGGCCGCCGGTCCAGCGCGGCCAGGCGCAGGTCCCAGGGTTCTCCGGCAATCCAGCAAGGCGCAGGCACGGTGCCGGAACAGGGCCGCAACGGACCAAAAATGCGCCGTCGTTGCCCCTCTGTTAGCTCAGCGCCCGGCATGGTGAGTGTCGCAGTGGCGCCATCGGTCCAGAAGCGGCTGACGCCGTCGGCGAAGGTTTCCGCCGCGGCGCCGGCGACCCGTTGCAGCGTCGAGCCGCGGTCAGCTAACAAAATGGTGGCATTGTCCAGCAGCAGGATGGCGGTAAATCCGCCGCGCGCACAGTCGAAGACCAGGGTCCGGGTGCGGACGCTGCGGTCTTCCATCGGCCCCGTGGCCGCCAGCGCCGGCAGGCAGGACATTCCGGCAGTCAGTAACAGCCAGCGCGGACTGCGCAACGAGCTCAGCTGGCTGTCACCGGCGGCAATGGTGGCTTCAGGGCACGGTAGCGGTTGACGATGGTCAGCGCCGATTCGGTCGCCGGCGGCAGCTCCACGGTGCTCTCGCCTAACGGCTGGATCCGCGATCCCCAGCGCAGCAGATGCGCGCAGAAGGTAAGGCCGCCGCCGAATGCCGGCATCAGCAACAGCGAGCCGGGTTTAATGCGGCCCTGTTCGAGCGCTTCGCACAGCGCAACCGGTATCGTCGCCGCGGACATGTTGCCGTAGCGCTGCACGTTGATGAACATCTTCTCCGGTGGCATGTGCGCACGCTTCGCCACTGCGTCGATGATGCGCAGGTTGGCCTGGTGCGGAATCACGATGTCCACTTGCTCGGGAGCCGTGCCGGTAACCTTGAGTACATGCGCGCAGGCGGCACTCATGCCGCCCACGGCTTTCTTGAAGATTTCCTGGCCCTCAAACTGCCATTCCGTGCGACCTAACACCCAGCCCTTGTTGGCATAATTTCCCCCCATGCCGTGGATGCGCAGGATCTCGCGCGAGTCGCCGTAGCAGCCGAGCTTCTCGGCTAACAAACCGGCGTCCTTGTCGGTGCGCTCCAGGACCACGGCGGCCGCGCCATCGCCGAACAGCACCGCGACATTGCGGTCATGCCAGTTCATGAAGGGGGAGATCAGTTCGGCGCCCACCACCAGCGCGTTGCGAATCACGCCGGTGCGGATCAGTGCGTTGGCGGCGGACAGGCCATAGAGAAAGCTGGTGCAGGCGGTGTTGATGTCCATGGCGCCGCAGCCCTCGGCGCCGATGCGGTGCTGCAGGCCCGAGGCCATGTTCGGCACCTGGTCGTCGTAGCTGCAGCTGCCAAAGACGATCATGTCGATGTCCGAGCCCTTGAGCCCGGCGGCCGCCAGGGCGCGCATCGACGCGACATAGGTCAATTCGCCGAGATTCACATGCGACACCCGGCGCTCGGAAATGCCAGTACGGCTCTTGATCCATTCGTCGTCGGTGGGCAGGAAGGTCGCGAGGTCCGCGTTGCTGAGCACCGCGGGCGGCAGGCACTTCCCCCAGCCGGTAATCATGGCGTTGTGCATCAACGCAGAATACCGGCAAAATGCCGCCCTCGGAACAAGGGAGCCTCTGAATGTCCGCATGGATGCCGCATATCGACCCCAGTTGGCAGGGGGTCACCGCCTTTTACGAGCTTATTTTTGGCACCTGGATCGCCTATGCGCTCCTGGTCTGGATCTGGCAGGGCTGGCTCAAGACGCCGCTGCGCGAATGGCGCTACGCGATGATCATTTTCCTCGCGGCGGGCGCGTTCTGGGTCAATCATTATTTTTCGGGCACCGCGCCCGCGGGTTCACCGCCCTCGCCAGGGCCGTTGTTGATCAGGCTCTATGCGGTGTTCTTTTTGTTCTGCTACTGGCGCATCGCGATTGGCCCGCAGCCCGGCAAGTCGCTGGGCTGGAAACTGTTCGCGCTCGCCACCGGTGTTGTGCTAACAGTCGGCTTCATTGCCGCCGAGCAGCTCGCGCGTTACGGTGTCGCGAACTGGGGCATGCACGAGTTCTGCTGGATGAGCATCGCCTTCCTCGGCTTTGTCTGGCTGATTCGCTGGCGCGGCAAGGCGCCGGTGCAGCCTGAGCTCGGCAAGCTGGAGCCCTACCAGACCTACAAGTGGCACGGCCTCGGGTCGCCGCACGACTAGGCGGGCCGGATCTGTTAGCTGAGTGTCCACTGCCAGGGCCTGGGCTGAATCCGGGCGTTTTTGGGAGCGGAGCAGATTGATGCAGGCGGCGATTCGAATTCGGCGAGCAGAGGCAGACGACGCGCTGGAGCTTTCGGTGCTCGCCGAAAGTACCTTCAGGGCTGCATTTTCAAAGTTGAATACCGCCGCAAACATGCGGCTGCATTGCGCGGCGCACTACAGCCAGGCCCTGCAACTCGCAGAGATTCGTGACTCCGGTCGCGAGACTTGGATCGCCGAAGCCGACGGCAGAATGGTCGCGTACGTGCAGCTGCGGCTCGATGCAACATCACCAATGATCTCCGGCGCGCGACCGCTCGAGATCCAGAGGTTCTACGTGGATGCCTCGTACCATGGGTCCGGCCTGGCTCAGCAACTTATGGCGCAAGTTCTTGCCCGGGCCGAGGCCGCCGGAGCAGCGCCGCTATGGCTCGGCGTGTGGGAACGAAACCCAAGAGCCGTGGCCTTCTATCGAAAATGGGAGTTCGACGTCGTGGGCGAGCACATCTTCAGGCTTGGTGAAGATCCCCAACGTGACCTGGTCATGCGTCGCGAAGTACAACAGACGGTGTTAGCGTGAGTCGCGGTCAGCGGCTATAGCGAACGGCTAAGCGATCGGCCACAGACGACTTTCGTGCGCCAGCCGCACTACTGCTATCCAGACCCCCTATCCACGCGCCAAACACCAAAGCCACACGAACGAGGTTCATTGATGCCCATTCACGGGCCGCCCGATCAAGGCGCTCCCGGTCCACGGTCAGTGGCGCGATGAAGAACAGGCGATTCCCGGGATAGTGATATCTAAACGTGATGACGTCGTTGACGACCAGTGCGACAAGAGCGCCAACCAGAGGCCAACGGCATTGGGGGCTCGACCAGTTGGCAACTACCGAAAGCAACGTCAGCAGTTGCGTGGCGGGCGCAGCGACTCGAAACAGATTCTCTGGCGTCGATCGAGCCATGAATAGCCTGCCATGCTCGAGGCCAGCAGGACCGCCCGAAGATTCGGAGCAAGAACGATCGCATCGTAGAGAGCGCCGCCCAACAGAATTCCAACACCAAGGAGCGAAAGGTTGACCATGATCTCTCTCAGCATGATTTCTCCGAAAATCTCTATAGACTTCCCGTCCGCCTAACGTCCTGCCAACCGCTCGCCCCGGCAGGGCGGCGCGGACCGAGGGCACTTGATCTCGATGGCTTGCTCGAGCATGCGAAAACTATGGCGGCCTGGGCGTGAGCGGTCCGGCCGATTGTTAGGCAACATCACTGCGCCCGCGCAGCCCCCAAATTATTTGTAGGGTTGCTGCGACCATTGCAAACGCGCAACTGAATAGCAGAAATAGCACGACATTTTCCTGAACCTCTGTGCCGGCGGCCGTCTGATAGGCAATGGGCATCGTCGCACCTGCCGGCCACCAGGCCGCCAAAAATGTCGCCAGCACGTTTGCATAGGCCCCGTAGATCAGCAGCCAAAATGCGAACGCTTTGCTCGTGGCGCCGAGATGCACGCGTTCCCACATCAGCCCGGCAACGATGAGAAATGGTCCGTTCATGACTCCTTCAAGGTGCGACGACAAAGCCATACGAGGACTGGCGAGTTGCGGCGCAAAAAACCCGATCACCAGTCCGACAAGAAACAATAGCGTTCCAAGTTGCAAAAGGAGTCTGCTTCGATTAAGGCTTGTCGCCATGGTGCGTGCCTCGTGGACGGCCGTGTGTGTGGATTGAAAAATTGCCTAACGCTTGGATAACCCGCGCGTTACAGCGGGCTTGCTGGAAGCGAAAATGCGAAGCCGCTGGAAGGAAGCCCGCTGTAACACGTCAGGTTGATCCACCTGTTAGGCGGCGGATCGCGCTTAACCGATTTGAGTTTTACTGCGGCGTCCATGAATCTACATGGAGCTTCCAGCCACCATCGATTCGCTTGAACACCACCACAAAACGGCTTTTTTGGACAGCCGAGTCAGCGCCGGTGATTATAAGTTCGCCAGTGGCATATGACAGATTTCCATTTTTCTCCGCATTGTGTGTAATGATTTCTACGTTTTTGGGTTTCGACGCAATAACAGAAATCCAGAACGGCCGAATCGCTTTCTTTCCGCAAGTTAGCGGCGCTTGCGGTGCAATGATGCATGCGTTGTCGGTGTAGCCGTTGACGAGATGATCTATATCTCCGGCGACGACTGCTTTCGCGAATGCCTTGTTCGCAGCATCAAGTTGCTCTAAGACAGTCTCGGCCTTTGCTGCTACTGGCATTAGCAAGCTCAGCACGACCGCAATGATATGGGTTGTTCTTGTCTTCATTTCGCCTCCTCAGTTGTGATTTATTGTAGCCGCCTAACGCTTCGCTGACCGCTCGGGCCCCATGGAAAGGGGTTGGCGGAGGCAGTTTATCTTGGGTGCTCGCTCGACCATGCCTATCAGATTACTACCAGGGCCGTGAGCGGTCGAGCGGATTGTTAGGCGTGTGCCAAACATTCAATCACTTCTCCTACACCAATATCGCGGCCTTCTTCCCAAACTGTAAAGCGTGTGCCGACTGGGAACTTTGGAATTGCTGCGGTCGGGACCAGAAATTGCACGCCAACACGAACAGTATCGCCTGGCTGATGGCCTTTACCTATAGGAGCCTCAAATCGGGCGGAGAAGGACGTTTGTCCCAGGCCAAGTACCGCTCGGTACTCTCCGAGCAGCAATCCGTCTGCGGTTGTTCCAACAATGTGCGGAAAGAGTTCAATTTGAGCTCTGATGTCTGGCACTACGTGAGTGGTTGCGTGCACACGCCTAACTATTATTTGTACGAAAGTCCATTTCGAAATATTCAGCCTGATTCGCGAAACTATTTCAACGGTCTTCAGTGTGAGTAACTGATTCATACCGTCTCCCGATGGTCAAGGCCGAAAGCCGAGCTCGCGCTGATGACGGATGGCCAAAATGCGCACTTCATCCTGCGATACCACGAACCGATACAGGGCTACGTACGCTGTTGGCCCGTACGAGATAATTAGCTCGCGCAATTCGCCATCGATACGGTGGCCAATTAAGGGATGCCCCTTCAGGTTGTCGACTGCCGATTGGATCGCCGCTGCTGCATCCATTGCGGCTGCAGGGTTCTTGTCGCGCAGGAACTGAAAAGCACGCTCGATATGAACCAGTGAGCGCGCTGAATAGATTACCTGCGCCATGGTTTTGGACGCACTGCGGACTCGCCGACCGCAAGCCGTTTCATCCAGGCATGCACATCGTCAGCACGATAGACCTCGCCGGTTTTCTCAATGTCCGCGTCCGCGGCGAGGGCCTCTTTGACCAGGCTGCGCATCTGTTCTTTGTAGTCGGCGTGTCGCTCGACCGCTTCAACGATCAGGCTATGGGCAGAGCGCCCGGTTTGCTTGGCCAGGGAACCCAGCCGGGCGCGCAATTTTGGCGGCAATCGGATGGTTGTAGTCGCTGCCACGTCCGTGCTCCTTTATCTGCAATAGCACAAATATAGCACATGCCCATGATTGCCGCAATTGGCTGCTTCTTGACTGCCGTGTTAGCCAAGCTTTTCGAGCACTTCGAGCGATACCCGCTCCGCCGACTCGAGCGCGCCTTCCATGCCGCGGCTGCCGATCGAGGTGTGCTCGCCGCAAAAATACAGCTGCTTGTGCGGCTTGGCCATTTCATGCACGAAGGCAGTGACCTGGCCGGGTTGGAAAATCGCCCAGTCGCCGAGCGAGAAAGGATCGCCGCCCCAGGACTGCACCGCCATCACGTCTAACAAACCTTTGGCGGCGGGCCGCATCTTCTCGAATTCCGCGACGATCCTCTTCTTGCCGCCCTCGAGGCCGAGCTTGTCGATGTCGATGGCTGCCTGGCCGCGACACCAGACAGCAAGGCTGGTAATTTCGTCGACTTCACCGAAGCGTTGCGCAAGGCACATGCCCATCGGGCCGTCGGTCCACATCGAGGCGCTGAGACCGTCGTCTTTCCAGAATGGCTTTTTCGCGACCATATGAAACTGCGTGATCGGAATCGTACCTAACGTCGCGATCGCGGTTTTCTGGGCCGACGGCGGCGCAGGGTTGATGCGCACCTTGCGCAGTGTCGTATACGGCATTGACGAGACCACGGCCTTGGCACGCAGGCGTTTGCCATCGGCGGTCTGCACCACGGCGCCATCGCCCGACACATCGATGCCGGTCACGCGTGTGCCCATCATCAGCTGGCCCGACAGCTTGCCCGCCATCGCAATCGTCAGATTCTGATTGCCGCCCTTGAACATGCCGACCACCAGTGGCGGCGGACCGCTCGGCGGCGTTGGAGGACCTGCCGGCGGAGCACCGGGCGCGCTGGGTCCGCCCGCGCTGCGCGAGAATGCCGACAGCGCACCGCGATTCACCTGTTGCCAGTACTCCGCGAACATGACTGTCAGCAGCGAGACATCGCGCGAGTTGATGCCGTAGGCGATGTTAGCGTCGTAGCCGAGCTTGATCTGCGCGTCGCTCGCGCCCTGGCGCTTGAGAAAATCGTAGACCGAAATGTCCCACTCGGCATGTTTCGGGTCGGTCCAGTTTTCAATGTCCTTGAACGGGAAATTCTTGCGCAGCACGGCATCGCCCCAGGCCCAGGGCGGCAGTGCGCGTTGTGCCTCGGCGAACGGATTTTTCGGGTGACTGGGCCAGTCCTTGAGCGGCACGTGCTTGCCGTCGATATAAAGGCCCTGGGTCTCGCGATTGCCGAACAGGCGCTCGGTGAGATTGACCACCTCGACACCGTATTTCCCGCCGGCGGCGATCATTCGCCCGTAGGCGGCGGCGATGGTGTTGCCGCCGGCTTCCGGGTGTCCGGGGATCTGCTTCAGCGTGTAGACGCGCCCGCCGACCCGTTGCCGGCCTTCGATGACTATGACCTTGAGACCGTTTTCCTCGAGCGTCAACGCGGTTTCGAGTCCCGAGAGACCGGCGCCGATGACGATGACATCGGCGTCCAGGGCGGATGCCGCACGGCTCACGCCGGGCAGGCTGCCGGCGGCGGCCAGGGCTGCAGAGGAGGCGACAAATTTTCGGCGGGAGACGGTCATGCGTGCGCTCCAGGTTGGTGTAGCAGCGAAGCTAGCGCGCCAGCCCGGCGGCTGCAACGTCTGTGGCGGGCAATGGGCGTCAGATGGCCAACGGGCGCATCAACTGAACCTGCGGCCACCCTGCAGCAGCCGGCCTAACAACCAGATCGCGCCTGCGAGCAGCGGCAGCGCGACAAAGTAGCCGCCCAGGATCCGAAACGGCAGGACGATGTCCCGAATTCCCCAGTTCGCGTAAAACGCCACCAGCCCCACGGCGTAGGCCGCGACCAGAAGCCAGTTGGTGCGGCGCCTGAGTCCGAGCCCCCAGGCCTGCGTCACCACGAAGATTCCCGCCAGGCCGAACCCGAACAGATGCCACATGCCGTCGGTGTTCATCATGGCGACGATGACGCCATGGATCATCACCAGCACTTCGAGGGTGACGGTCCACCAGCGGTTGGTATGCACGCGGGTATACATGAGGCTGCCCTGCGTAAACAGCAGGAACATGTACAGGAAACCTAACAAATGCCCGGGCGACGAGACCATCGGGTGGTACCAGAACGTATAGATGGTCGCCCAGGCGAAGTAATAACCGTGGTAGCGCCGTGCCACATCGCCGGCTTCAAGCACGTATCCGCCCCAGCGCTGACCTAACAGAATGCCGCGGCGGCGGTTCTCGATCAGCAGCACGACCAGCAGCAACACGATGACCGACCATTGCGCCGACCACTCGGACACGTCCTGCGCGAGGCCATCGTAGAAAAGGTGGGTCTGGACGAAATGCAGCAGGACGCCGCCGGCAGTGACCGCGAACGCCAGGTAGTTCAGTGGCTTGAGCCCGCTGGTGAAGCGCGTGCCCTGCGACTGTGCGCGCCAGATCAGCCACCAGAAAGCGCATTGGTGCAGCAGGTAGCCGCCCCAGGCCGTGTAACGCGCCCAGTCGTTGGGCACCGCCAGCATCCACGGATAGATGTGCGGCATGCCGGGCTGCTGTAGCTCGCGCACGAAATGCGCGAGCCGAGCGTCGAGCAGCCAGATGGCGGCCGTGAACGCCAGGCTGGCGGCTAACAGGCCGAACAGCGCTTTGTTAGAGGAAACCGGTTCCGTGGTCATGCGTCTAGGGCAGGCGGCAGCGCAGCAATTTGCGATCGGTGATCGAACCCATCAGCAGGGATTGATTGTAAACCGCACCGACTGCGGCGCCGGAAATCGCTTCGCCCATGTTCAGGTACACCTGCGTCAGGCGCGCAGCCCCGGTCGCGGCCGGGTCAAAGCGCAGGATCTGGCTTGGGGCGAGGTTCTTTTCACTGATGAAATTGCGGACCAGCGCCAGCGATCGGGCATGCGCCGCGATCCAGACGCGGCCGCGTTCGTCGACATTGAGGTTATCGGGCGCGCTGCCGATCTCCAGCAATTCTTCCAGGTTGAGATCGCCGCTCGCGGCGTTGCGCGAATAGATGCGAACGCGCTTGCCGGTCGTTTCGCTGACGTAGATGCGCGTGCCATCGGGACTGGCGGCAATGCCCGCGGCTGACTGGAGTCCGGTGTCAGCCGCGCGCATCCGCGTGCCGTCAAAATAGGCGAGCGTCGAGAGCCCGCGGCGGAACGCCATTTCCTGCATGCGCTGCCAGCCGTTGTCAGCGCCGGAATCGTTGGCGAGATAGAACTGGTCCATGCCGACCGCGACAATAGCGTTAGGTTTCTTGATCAGCGGATCGCGCACCGTGCGTACCAGCGAAAACGCCCCGGTCGCCGACTGTTCAAAGATATGCACTTCCTGGCGCACGCTGCCGCCGATCACCGGCGAGTGGCTGATCACAAACAGGCGCATCGCGCCGTCACCAGCGCGGTACAGCGACATGCCATGCGGACGGAAATCGGGCGGGTCGGCCATCAGCGCCGGGCGCGGGCGCGGCTCCGGCGCGTTCAGGTCCACGAGCATCACGGTGCCAAGCACCGGCTTGCCCTGGATCTGGCCGCGGCGGTCGAGGTACGAGAGGTAGGCGACGCCGTGCGCCCGGTCGATCTGGATGTCCTCGGCACTGGCTTGCATGGCCAGCGTCCGGCACTCAGGCAACGTGGTTACTGTTAGCTCATGGAACTGGCCGCCATGGCGCAGCTGGTCGAATACGAAAATGCCAACCAGGACAACCAGACCGAGTACAGTCCAGCCGAGTCGTTTGAGCCAGATTTTCATCGCGATCGGGTCCTTGTCTGCATTGCGGTGCCGCGGGGCGGCGCACATTGTAGCCCGTCGCGCGCAGTCGTTATTCTGCAGACTGACCGGTTGTCCTTTTGGCGGAGCAGCTTATGTCGGATTCAATTTCGCGTCGCAGTGTGATGGTCGGTTCTGCCGCGGCAGGCCTGGCGGCAGCCGCGGGAGTGGCCGGCGCCAAGATACAACGCGGTATGCGTGTGCCGCTCGATCTCAGCAAACCCGCCGGCAATGTCACCGCCTACCTCAAGATGCGCGCCAGCACCGTGACGCAGGACGTGTTCTTCTGGTTCACCGGGCGCCTCGATATTGCCGTGCCGGGTGAACCGGTCCGGCCGCTGGTCAATGTCGAGAGCTGCATTTTGCGCCGCACCGAGCTGGTCGGTCCCCTGCAATGGAATGTCATCGACTGGGAAGTGGCGCTGTACCGCAATGCCGAGACCGGCGAGTATCTAACAGATGGCGATGAGATCCTGAATCCGCACACCGGTCGCAAGGTCAAGCCCTATGCCTATCGCGAAGGCCCGGTCCGGTTTCGTTTCAGCGAACAGGAGCCTCGCATCATCGGCTCGCGCGACGTCATGCCTAACACGGGCAAGCCCTTCAACTACCCGTGGCGCATCGTTGGCGATGACATCTGGATGACCAAGTCGAGCTACATCAAGGCGCCAAACTGGCTGGATCCGCGCGAGTGGCCGCTCGAATCGTCCGGCAAGGATCTGATCGTCGCGACCCAGTCAACGCTGCGTTCGAAGTTGTCGGACATCGAAAACACCGCGGTCGCCAGCGCGCCCAGCGATTTCGCCTACACCGCAACCAGTTCCTGGCTCCCCTGGATGCAGATGGGGCCGACGCCCGGCTTCCTGATCTGGGCGGAAGCGGGCAAGAAACTGTTTTCGATGGAGGAGATTGCGCCCGCGCATCTTGCCCAGTTGCGCAAGGTGCATCCATCGTGGTTCAACCGGCCCGAACCGTGGCCGGACTTCACCAACATGTACCTGCAGTACAAGGCGCGCAACGCGCGCTGACAAGCGTTATTTGGCGGGCGCGCCGGAGTCTTTCAGGGATTCGAGACGCGCAAGGTCAACGCCATCGACGACGCCTTTGACCTGCTCGAAGCTGGCGGCGTCGCCCTCGGCCTTGACGATGAAGCGGTCGGCGATGAAAACCGAATACTCGCCCCGCTTGCTGGCGCTGTCCCATTCCTCGTGAAACCAGCGGTTGCCCGAGCGCTTGGTTCTGTCGAAGCCTTTGTCCGTTTCGGTTTCCTGTTCACCCATCGCAACCGCCGCGCCGGCTAACGCCAGGAAGCCGGAGGCGCCGCCGGTATCGACCACCGACAGCTCGATGCGATTGCCGTCACCTGCGTCGTAGCTTGCCTCGCCCTTGCTGATCTGCATGCCCATCGTCTGGTTGCGGCTAACAGACAGTGCCGTGCGCTTCATGCCGCCAATGCTGTCCGGCAGGAACGACTTGAGGTCGTCGGTCGGCAGCGCATCGTGAGTCACCGTTCCGGCCTTGCCGGTCAGCGCACCTAACGCGGCACTGACAGCAGCCGCGCCCGCCGCCGCAGCCGCGGCGCCGGCGCGCGCCGCGTCGGCGCTCGAGCCACCCGCGTTTGCGGCAGCTTCGGCCGCCTCCGTGGCACGTTCGGCCGCTGCAGTTGCCGCTTCAGCTGCTGCCTCGACCTGTGCGGTTGCCCGGCCCGCCAGTGAACGACCGGCGATCATCCCCGCCACCGACGACGTGATCGAACTGACAATGAACATCAGGACAATGGTCAGGATGATGACGACGGCGGTAAAACCCGCGGCCTTGTCGGCCGGTATTTTCAGCGTGTGCTGGCAGCCGAGATAGAAGAGATAGACGGCGTAAACAGCGCCGGCGATTGCGATCAGCCAGCCGATGACCGGCACGATGGCGGCGATGGATGCGACCCAGGAGGCGGTCCATGAATACGCAACCGTCTTCAGTGCCTGCAGCGCATCCTTGCTGCCGCCAAAATTGGGCGCGAGCGTGTCGGCGAGCCAGGCACTGACGAACACCGCGGCGAACGTCAGGACAAAACTGAGGACCGCGGATACCAGAAAGAAGTTCGAGCCGAAGCCAAACGCGCTCGTAATCGAACCGAGGAACGCCCAGGCCAGCCACCCGGCGAGCGCCGAAATGGCGGCTAACAACAGCACATGTCCCTGGTAGATGCTCGCCGCCGGTGCCGGGTCCGCGGCGATCGCAGGCCATTCGACTTTGGGCGTCAGCAGGATGTTCTTGATGCGCTCAACGATTTTCGCGATATTCATGAGAATCCCCTGTTTGTTCCATATATCAGCGGCTGGCGGCCAACTTGGCGGTTTCTTCCTGGATACGCTGTTCGAGCAGCTTTGCAAACGCGGGGTGCTCGGAAACCCCCTTTTCCTGGAAGCGGTACTTGAGACCTAACAAATCCTGCTTCAACTTGGCCTGCAGGCCGAAACTCGCGATCACCGCAGGCACGACCAGGATGTCGTGACCGCGCGCCTGCGCGTCGGTAATCATCTTGCGCAGCTTGCGGACATTGGTGGCACGGATCGGCTTGAACGCGTCGTCCTGCAGATTGATTGCCTGCACTTCGGCAAAACCGCCCTGGGATTTTATTTTCGCAGCGTGCGCGGCGAGGAATGCGAGATCGGGTCCGTTATCTTCGTAGTCCTCGGGACCGTGCGCGACGATCATTAGCGCTTCCCGCGCCGGGTTCCTGGAAATTTCCCGGGCGTGATCCAGCAGCATCTGCGTGAAGAGCGGGCTGTCATCAAACGTATGCGCCATGACCAGCTTGAGTTTGGTCTTGACCTTGGGCACCGGCAGATACTCCGCCGCGGTGGGCCAACCGAAGATGTACTCCCACTGGCGGTAAATCGTGTTGTATTTCGACACCAGCGGCGGCACGAGAATGATCGTTTTCGCGCCCGCCTTGCTCAGGTCGTCGACCGCGGACTGCAGCGGTTCCGAATGCGTCATCGCCATGCCGATGCCGATGCTGGTCGGATACTTCGTACCGATAGGTTCGATAGCGCGCTTGAAAATCCGGTCACCGGTTTCGCCGACGCCATGGGTCAGCACCAGCACGCCGACATTGCCGCGCAGTTGCGGGGCGCTGACGTTCCACTGGTAGTCCGGGCCCATGCCGCCCATGCTCATGTGAATTTCCATGTCGGTCATGGCGCGGTACTGCGGGATCGCTTTCTGGAGCGCGGCGATCAGTTCCGGCGTCATGTCGGCGTGGCTGTGCGCCATGATCATCTTGCGGCCATCCGGCATGCTGCCGCCGGCGGGCGGCGTGGTCGCGCCGTTTGCGGCCGCGGTCACCAGCAGCGCGGTAGCTAACAACAGGATCTCTGCAGTGTTCACGACGGTGCTCCTTCACTGACAACCCGGCCATCGACCAGCTTCACGATCCGGTCCACGACCGACACCATGCTGGCGTCATGCGTCACTATCACCGTGGCGACCTTGTGCGCGTGGCACTGCTGCGCCAGCAGCTCGACGATTTCGCGGCCGCGCCCCTGGTCCAGCATCGAGGTGGGTTCGTCGACCAGCAGCAGCGCCGGGTTGCCCATCAGCGCGCGGGCGATGCCGACACGCTGGCGCTCGCCGCCCGACAGCTGCGCCGGCTTGCGGGCGGCGCGGTTCTCCATGCCGACCTCGGCTAACAAACGCAGTGCCTCCGCGCGCGCCTTGCCGTGCGTGCCTTCGCCGTTCAGGTGCGCTACCAGCAGCAGCTGGTCGAGCGCGGTCAGCGACGGCACCAGGTTCGACTGCTGAAACACGAAGCCGATGCGTTGCCTGCGGATCCGCGCGAGCTCGGAGTCGCTCAGATCGCCGAGGTTCACGCCACCCACCGTGACGCTGCCGCTGCTGGCGCGCCGCAACCCGCCGCAGATCGCCAGCAGGCTCGACTTGCCGGCGCCGGACGGCCCCATGATCGCGACCATTTCGCCGGCTGCGACGTTGAGGTTGACCTGGTCGAGAATCGTCGCCTGCGCCTCGCCGTCACCTAACAACAGAGAGATGTTCTGTGCCGCGAGCGTCATCGGTCTCTCCCGAGCGCGACGATCGGCTCGATCTTGACGATGCGCCGCAGCGCGAACATCGCGCCGAACAGGCCGGCGCCGATCAGCAGCAGCGAGCTGCCGACGACATTGCCGGTCGTGAGCTCGAACACCGAGCCGCGCGCCTCGAATGCGCTGGTGGTCCCGAAGGCCGCGAGCACGCCGATTCCGGTCGCGAACACCAGCACCAGCAGGACCTGGCTGAGCGCATCCCTGACCAGGTAGCCATTGTCGGCGCCGAGCGCCTTGACCAGCCCGATCTCGGCGGTGCGCTGGATGGTCCAGATGGAAAAGAACGCACCTAACACGACCACGCAGGTCGCGATCAGGAAGAACTGCATCAGCCGCACGGTGAAGATTTCCGCGCTGTAACCCGAGGTGCCGTTGTAGGACTGCTCCTTGGTCATGGTCTTCGTGCCGATTTCCCGATCGTGCGCCTTGATATCGACGCTGGCGTCCGGGTCGACCGCCAGCGCAATTGTGGTGGCGGCGGTGAAGATCGCCTCCGGCAGCGTATCGCCGGGCGCTGCGCCACCGGGAGGGCCGTAATTGGCTTCCTGCCATTTGCGCAGGGGGACGTAGGCGACGGGCGCATGGCTGACCGCGACGGGCTCGGTGATGCCAACAACCTTGAACTCCGTCAGCACGCGATCGATGGTGACCGTGTCGCCGATCTTGACGTGCTTGTCCATCGCGATCTTGCGTGAGATGACCATCGCGTTAGGCGCGGCCGACAGGCCCTGGCCTTCGACCACCTGCGGTTCCGCAAATGAGCCTGGCACGACACCCCAGAACGCGATGTCCACCGGCGCGCCCTGCGCATCACGCGCGTTCGCCAGCGAGTGTCCGATCGGCGTTGCCTTGACGCCGGGCACGGCGGCCCATTTTTCCCAGGTCTCCTTGTCCAGCATGCTGTTCTGGTAGTCGGGCCGCGTGGAATTCTCGAACGCCATGTGGGTCGCGGGCAGCTGCTGCAGCGCGGACACACAGTCCTTGATGAGGCCGAATATCAGGCCGCCTAACACGACCACCAGGAACGCCACCAGGGTGACCACCAGGGCCATCAGGCCGAAGCGGCCCCGGGCATGCAGCATGTCGCGCCACGCAAGGAACATCAGAATTTCTCCAGCACGGACCCGAAGCCCGTGATCTTGTCCGGGATGCCTGAGCGTCGCAAGGCGTCCCAGTAGGTAATGGCATTGATAGCTAACACCGGTTTGCCGAACCAGAGCTCGGCCTCGGCCGCGAGCCGGATCGCGGCGAGGTTGGTGCCGACCTGCACCAGCGCATCGACATCATCGCCGTTCAGCGCGCGCAGCGCGTCGATGACCTGCTGCTCGGTGGTATGCGCAATCAGCGTCGGCGAGGCGCACTTGAGGCCGGTCAGGCGCTTGACCGCGAATCCCGCTTCTTCGAAATAGGTGCGCACCTGGTCATCGCCGCGTGGCTGGTGCGGGGTCAGTATGGCAATTCGTTTGGCACCCAGCAGCTTGAGCGCCGCGCGCGTCGCCGTGGAGCCCATGGAAATACCAACGCCGGCGCGCTCTGTCAGTTCCTTCTGCAGTTCATCGGCGGCCTTGACACCGCCCCAGAACGCCTCGAGCGCCACGCCCATGATCACGTGCGTGGGCTGGCAGGTCACGATCTGGTCGATGCCCGTGCGCATGCCATCGCGCATCAGCTGCACATGCTCCATGAAAGCCTGCTCGGTGGTGAGCGGACGTTCCTTGATGGTGATGCGCCCGGTGTGATTGGTGACGCCCCTGGGGCGCAGCAATTCGCATTCCGGCTGGCACGAGGTGTTGGTCGACGGCACGACAATGGCGATGCGCCCACGATAGCCAAGTTGATCAGTCATGGTGTCTTGACGCTCCCTCCGTCCACTGTGATCGAGGTACCGGTGGTGTGTCCGGCGAGTTCCGACGCCAGGAAGAGCACCTGCGCCGCCACCTGTTCGGCGCTGCCCAGTTTGCGCAGCGCAGATTTCGCGAGGAACGGAGCCTCGACATCGGCGACCGCGCGCTTTTCCTTGGCCGCGATGTCAGCCATCTGCTGGTCCCAGCGGCTCGAGCGGATCGGTCCTGGATTCACGGCGTTGATGCATATCCCCTGCGGCCCCACTTCCTCCGCCAGTCCGCGCACGATGGCTAACAAGGCCGAATTCGCGGCCGCCCCCGGCAGCATCCGGGGTTCCGGCAATTTCGCCGAGTTGCCGACGATTACCACGATCCGGCCAGCGCGACGCGCCTGCATGCCGGGAAGCGCCGCCCGCAGCAGCCGAATCGTCCCGAACAACTTGAGTTCAAGGTTACGCTTCCAGTCGGCGTCGGATAAGTCCGTAAAAATACCGCCCTGTGCATTGCCGGCCGCGGACACCAGCACATCGATGGGCCCGCCCTGCCGCACGGCGCTGGCAATAGCCGCATCGGTGCTGGCCGCGTCGGTCAGGTCCGTCTGGATGCCGTCGACGACCTGGCCGCCGGCGCTGGTCAGTTCGCGCACCAGCGCTGCGAGTTTTTCCGGCGACCGGCCTAACAGACTGAGGCGCGCGCCTTCGGTCGCGAATGCGCGGGCGCAGGCTGCTCCCAGGCCGCCAGTCGCGCCGGCGATCAGCACATGCCGGTCGCGCAGTTTCAGATCCATATCGCTTTGCTCCTTCAGCGGCTGCGGGCGAGCGCGGCGCCGGCGCCTAACGCGCGTAGCTTGGCGCGCGCCAGGTCCGCCGACAGCGGCGCCATGCCGCAATTGGTACAGGGTACAAGTCTTTCACGATCCACGTGCCTGAGCGCGGCGCCGATATTGGCCGCAACCTCGGCCGCGGTTTCCAGCTTTCCCGGCAGGACTTCGACCGCGCCGACCAGCAGCTCCTTGTCTTTCAACAGCCGCAGCACCTCATGCGGCACTTTGGAGCCGGCGAACTCGACCGATACCGCCTGCACGCTGCTCGCGTTGATCCAGGGAAAAATGGCCTCGTATTGCCGCCAGCTGTCGCCAAGGGTGCTCTTCCACTTGATGTTAGCTTCGATGCCGTAACCGTAGCAGATATGAACGACCGTCTTCGCCTTGAGGCCGCGCATCGCGCGTTCCAGCGCCGGCAGGCCCCAGTCGCGGACCTCGTCGATGAAAACGTTAAAGGCGGGTTCATCGAACTGGATCACGTCCGCGCCCGCGGCTTCGATCTCCAGCGCTTCCTGGTTGAGCAGCTCCGCAAACTTCATCGCCATGTCGGCGCGCGAGCTGTAGTAACTGTTAGCAATCGTGTCGCAGATCGTCATCGGGCCGGGCAGGGTGATTTTCAGTTGCCGCACGGTCTGGGCGCGCATGTAGGCGGCATCGGCGACGTGTACCGGCGACGGACGCGCCAGCCCGGCAACCACCGTCGGCACTTCCGCCTCGTAACGGTTGTTGCGAATGCCCATGCGCGTCTTGCGGTTCCAGTCGATGCCCTGGATGTTCTCGAGGAAACCATGCACGAAGTGCACGCGAAACTGCTCGCCATCGCCCACGATGTCGATCCCGGCCGCCTCCTGCTCGCGCAGCCACTCGAGTGCGGCTCGTTGCTTGCCCTGCTGCAACGCGTCCCCGGCGAGACGCCAGGGCGCCCAGATCTTTTCGGGCTCGGCCAGCCAGTCCGGTTTCGGAAGGCTGCCGACGGTGGTGGTTTTGAGCACGCAATACGATCCGGTGAGCGACGCGAACAGCGAGCGCGAATCGTAAACGACTGGGGCGGAGGTACCCGACCACAGCTTGGTTGGCAGAGAGGGGATTGGTTGGGCGCTGTCCGGGCGTCCGTTCCCGAAGTCAGCGCGTCATCAGGCCATCCGTGGCCAAGTGGCCGGTCCATGGCCACCTGTGAGCCAATACTTGGCCAACTCACTTGCGTTGTCAAGCTTTTGTACAGTATAAACCTATATATAGAGTGTACAACATGGCTGAGTTTTCGATAAAAGCCACCGCCAAGGCGACTGGCCTGACCGTCGAGACCCTCAGGGCCTGGGAACGGCGTTACGAGGCCGTTTTGCCCAGCCGCGATGTCGCGGGCAGGCGCGGCTACTCGTCGGCTGACATAGCGCGCCTGCGGCTGCTGCGGTCCGCAACCGAGTTGGGGCACCCCATTTCGAAGGTCGCGAAGATGCCGCCGGATGAACTGGCCAAGCTGGTCAGCGATGCTGGTGGTCTGGCGCGGGTGACAGCGCGCGGCCAGAGCTTCGTGCGACGCGCGCTCGATGCCGCAGAGCACTCAGATTCGATCGGCGTCGAAGAGACACTGATGTCGGCAATGTCAGTGCTGCCGCCGCACGAAGTAGCAGGCAGTGTGATTACTCCGCTGCTCATCGAAGTAGGCGATCGCTGGCACCGCGGCCAGATGCGCATCTCGCAGGAACACATGGTCACCGACATCGTTCGGCGCCTGGTGACCAATGCGTCGCGCAGCTATTTCATCGCGGAAGACGCGCCTTGCCTGATGCTGACGACGCTGAGCGGCGAGCGTCACGAACTGGGGCTCATGCTGTGCCTGTGGCTTGCTGCGGCGCGCCGCTGCCGCACCCATTACCTCGGCCCGGACACCCCCGTGGCTGACATCGTGCAGTACGCGCGTGACGTCGAGGCAGACGCGGTCCTGGTGTCGATGGTCATGTCCGAGATGGACGTCCCGGCCAGGACGCAGCTCGGCCTCCTGGCCGCGCAATTGCAACCGGATACCGAGGTCTGGGTCGGCGGCCGGGCCGCGCAGACCATGCGCGCAGACCAGGTGCCGCTGGGGGCGGTGTTGCTGCCGTCACTAACAGACTTCGAGCAGCGGCTCGACCTGCTTATGGTTAAGTAGCGCGCGTCAACCGACAACACGCTCGCGCGTTTCCCTGATAGCGGTAGAATCGGGCTGCCGCTCAGGGAGGCGACCTATGGCACGCAGCATCAAGATTGCGCAACTCGCAATAGCCGGATTTCTGGTCTTTGTCGCTGGTTGTAGTGGCGGAGCTGGCTCCAGTTCGCCACCACCCCCGGTACCCCCGCCGCCGATCAGCAAGATCGAGGCTTATCGTTTTCTGAACCAGGCGACCTTCGGCGCAACCGACGCGGAGGCCCAGCGCCTGATCGCGTTAGGTGACAGCACCAACAGCTATTCGCGCTGGCTGGACGAACAGTTCGCCAAGGCGCCGTCAACCCAGCTGCCGACCGTGGTCGCCGCGGTACCGAATCCGATTCCGGCCGGATTCAATATCGGATCGCTGCATGCGCAGCGCGTGGAGGCCTGGTTTCAGAATGTATTGAACGGCGACGACCAGTTGCGCCAGCGCGTCGCCTTCGCGCTGTCCGAGATCATGGTCGTTTCGCAGCTCGGTGCGCTGGCGAATTTTCCGCTGTCGCTGGCCGATTACCACGACATGTTAGCTCGCGACGCCTTCGGCGACTATCGCAAGCTGATGGAAGATGTGACCCTGCACGTGTCCATGGGTATCTATCTTTCCATGCTCGGAAACCAGAAACCGAATCCCGCACTCAATATCCGGCCCGACGAAAACTACGCACGTGAAACGATGCAGCTTTTCAGCATTGGCCTCGTCGAGCTCAACGTCGATGGCACGCCGCGCCTCGTGAACAGCCAGACGGTGCCAACCTATGATCAATCGATCATCGAAGGTTTTGCCAATGTGTACACCGGCTGGCGCTACGCCTACCCCGGAGTCACATTGTTCGCCAATGCAGGGCGCGCGACACTGACCAACCAGGTGCAGCCAATGCAGGCCTACGCGGATCAGCACTCCACCGGCACCAAGAAGCTGTTGAGTTACGCCGGCGCTGCGGTGACGACAATTCCTGCGGGGCAGACGCCGGCCCAGGACCTGGCAAACGCGCTCGACAACATTTTCAATCACCCGAATGTCGGGCCGTTCATCTCGAAGCAGCTGATCCAGAAACTGGTGACCAGCAATCCAAGCCCGGCGTACGTCGCGCGCGTTGCCGGGGTCTTCAACAGCGACAGCCAGGGTCGCCGCGGCAACCTGCAATCGGTCGTCCGCGCCATTTTGCTGGATAGCGACGCGCGATCCGCGCCGAGTGCGCAGACCGCGGGCAAGATCAAGGAGCCGCTGTTGCGACTGACCCAGCTGTGGCGCGCCTACGGCGCGCGCGCAGCGAGTGGCAAATACACGGCTACCGCGCCCGGCTTCCCGTCGGCGACGTTCGCGCAGGGGCCGCTGCAATCCGGTTCCGTGTTCAATTTTTTCAGTCCATTTTTTGCACCCACGGGAGAAATCGCCAACCAGAACCTGGTCGCGCCCGAGATGCAACTCGCCACTGAATACAACAATACCCAGATCATGAATTTCTTCTGGGCGCAGGCCATCGCCCGTACGACGGCCCAGACCGGCCTGGGAGCGGATGTGGTCGTCATCAACACCACCCAGGAACAGGCGGTCGCCAATGATTCCGAAGCCCTGGTGAACCGGGTTGCGGACAAGTTGTTAGGTGGGCAGATATCGGCCGAACTGAAAGCAAGCGTCAAGGCCCAGGTCAATCTAACCGCGACCACCGTGCCTAACACCCGGGTGGCCGACGCGATCTACCTGATCGCCACCGCGCCTGAATTCGTGCTGCAACGCTAACGGACGGAGAACAGTCATGAACTACAATCGACGCAAGTTTCTCCGCAGGGTTTCCGCCGGCGGCCTGGCCTACGCGCTGTCGCGTACCCCGGGAACCGTTTGGGGCCAGATGGCCGGCGCCGGCGGCTTCGGTGAATACCGCGCCTTGGTCTGCGTATTCATGTTCGGCGGCAACGATTCCTGGAACATGATCGTGCCGCGCACCACCGCCGAGTACAATGCCTACAAAAGTGCGCGCGGCGGCGAACAGGTCGTCGGCGTCTCTACCAGCGGGCTCGCGGTGCCGTTTGCTTCGCTGCTGCCGATCGACCCCATCGGCACGACCGGCGCGCCTTTCGGATTTCATCCCAGCATGATCGGCGTGCAGCAACTGTTTCAGACCGGCAAGGCGGCGGTGGTCACCAACATCGGACCCTTGCTGGCGCCGACGACCAAGGCGGCGTATGCCGCCGGGTCCGCCAATCTGCCGCCGCAGCTCTTTTCGCACAACGATCAACAGGATCAGTGGCACAGCCTGCGCGGCCGCAATGTCTCGAAGACCGGGTGGGCGGGGCGCGTCGCCGACCTGGTCACGAGCCAGGTTCCCAACCAGCAGCTGGCGGTGAATCTATCTTTGGCGGGCAACAGCTATTTCCAGGCGGCTGACACGGTATCGCCCTATGTGATGGGCACGAACGGACCCGTCGCGTTTGCCGGATTTGCTCCTACCACAAATGCAACCAACGTAGCCCGGCGCCAGACGGTCGAGGCCATCAACAACCAGACCTACGGCACGATTTACGAGCGCGCGTTTGCGGGCGTCACCAAGCGCGCTGTCGCGTTTGCCGATGTCGTCAATAACGCGATTAACGCAGCATTGCCTCTCGTTGCTTTGCCCAACTCTAACACCGGACTTTCATCGCTGGAGCAGCAGCTGCGCACGGTGGCCAAGCTGATTTCACAGCGTGCCACGCTCAGCATGACACGGCAGATTTTTTTCGTATCCGTCGGCGGATTCGATTCACACGACGACCAGAACAACGATCAACCGGCACTGCTGGCTAACATCTCGAGCGCACTGTCGCGCTTCTATGCGGCGACCGAGGAGCTCGGTGTGCAGAATTCCGTCGTGACTTTCACGCAGTCGGATTTCGGCCGCACGCTGACCTCCAATGGCGACGGCTCCGACCACGCCTGGGGCGGCCAGCAACTGGTCGTTGGCGGGCCCACGGCGCTGCTGGGACAGCGCATCTATGGCACGTATCCGACGCTGGCGATCAATGGCCCCGATGATGTCGGCGGTGGCCGCCTGATTCCGACCACGTCGTCAGATCAGTACGCCGCGACCCTGGCCAAGTGGTTTGGGGTCACCGATGCACAGATGCCGCAGGTTGCGCCCAGCATCAATAATTTCACCACCAAGAATCTCGGTTTCCTGGTCTAGCGTTATTTCGCGCCGAAACGCCAGGAGAAGCGCAGCCCGATGACGCGCGGATCCGGCATCGTCGCGACAAACGCATCCGATGGTGAGAACGACGTGAAGTCGAAGAAGTACTGGTCGACCGCGCCGGGATTGTTGACCCCCGCCATGACCGTGTCGTCATCGGTCACGTTGTTAGCGTAGAGCATGACATCCCAGCGATCCGATTCCAGGCCGACGCGCAGATTGCCATGCACAAAGTCGTCCAGTTTCACCAGGTTCCACTGGTCGACAAAGCGCTCGCCTTGCGCCTGCACATCGCCTTCGATGAAGAGGCGGACGTCCTTGGCGCCCATCAGATCACCGACAGCGCGCTGCCAGCGCGCCGTGGCAACCACCGAGTGTTCGGGTGCACGTTCAATCTTCTTGCCCGCCAGGTTGATGTAACACAGCCTGGGATTTTCGCCACGCGGGCAGCCGCCGAAGCGCGCGGCGTCGGTCGGCGACGTGCTGGTGAATGGAAAATCGTCATACCTGGCATCGAGGTAGCTGTAATTGATGCCCAGCGTGAGGTTCGAGGTCACCCGGTACTCCGCCTCGAGGTCCATGCCCTTCACGGTGGCCTGGCCGGCATTGATGATTCGACCCACTAACAAACCAGATGGCGTCACGAACTGCGAGCCGGTCTGTTTGTCGGTGTAGGTCATCTTGAAAATCGCCGGATTGATGCGCAGTCGGTTCTCGAGGAACTGCATCTTGGCGCCGAACTCCACCTGCTTGAGCTTTTCGGCGTTGTACGAGATTTCGTCGTACTTGCCGTCATAGTCGGCATCGTTCCACGAGCCGCTGGTGGTGGTCGAAATACCGCCAGGCTTGTGACCTTTCGAGATGCTGGCGTACAGCATCACGCCGTCCAGGAATTTGTAGTCAACGGTGATGCGGGGCGTCGTGAAGCTCGAAGAAGTCTTTGGCAAATTAACCGCGACGCCGGGCCCCTGGCGCACACCTGGTCCTGGTACAAAGGGCGCGAACGGATTGAAGAACGGATACAGGTAATTGATCGACGGTCCGAACAGCGCGAATCCGGGGAAGGTCGGGTCCTGGCAATTCGCGGCGCCGGGTATCGCCGAGCAATTGACGCCGTTGATCTGCTCGGACTCATTGGTGCGCCGCGCTTCCAGCACCAGGTTCGCGCGGTCCGACAGCTTGAAGGTCACATCGCCGAAAATGGACTCGTGCTTGGTCCGGCGGCCGTTAGGCCTCGGGACCGCGGTCATCAGCGCCAGCGTCTGGTTGCCGTTCAGTGGCGACGTGGTGCCGATGCGCTGGCAGGCGGGCGGAATTGCCGGCTGGCCCGGGAAGAAGGTGTTGGGAGGCGTGGCCGGCGAGCAGATCAGCGATACCGAGCGCGCGATCTGGTCGACGTCTTCCTTCCAGTACAGGGCGCCTAACATGAAGTTGAAGCGGCCATCAAGCGTCGACTGGAAATGCAGTTCCTGCGAGAACTGGTTGGTGGAATTGTCGTAGTCGAACTGCGTTGCCCGGCCGACGATGTCGGTTGCTGTCAGGTTGCCACTGGCATCGACGCGCCCCGAATCAAAATCGCCATCTTCCAGCCAGTCGAACTTGGCGTCGGTGTAACCCGTCAACGAGGTCAACACACCCTTGCCGAAATCCCAGTTCATGACCATCGCGAAGCGCTTGATGGTGCGGTTCTCGCCCGCATAGTCGAGGCCGGTGCGTGGGTCGGTATCGAACTGCACGTTCAGGGTATCGGCGCCAGGAATAGTGCCGCGGAACGAGAGCACGCCGCTGCCACCCGGGAAGAATCCAAATGTGGGGCCATATACGCGGCATTGTGCGTTGTTAGGTGCGCCGGTACCGGTGGTCAGTGACAGGCAGGCGCCTGGCAGGCTGGCGGCCGCGCCGGTCGAGAGCTGCAGCGTCGTGCCGCCGGACGGCCGGAACAGGCGCGTGTTGCCGCGCAACGATGCCTGTGGGAACGGGTCGTAATGATCGTCCGAATACTCAAAGCGCGTCTTGACGTTGAAATTCTCGCTCGGTGTCCACTTCAGCGTCAGCGCCGCGCCGTTACCATCACCGCCGCCGACTTTGGCGCCGGTCACGCGATTCCTGTGGGCGCCGTCGTCGTTCCATTTGGCGACATTCAGGCGCCAGCCAAAGGTTTCGCCGAGCGGTCCGCTCAATGAAGCAGTCGTTTCGTAGCGGCCAAAATCGCTGAATTCACCGTTGACGCCCCCGGAGAATTCCTGGCTCGGGTCCTTGGTTACATAGCTGATGGCGCCCGCGAAGGCACTGCGTCCGAACTTGGCGGACTGCGGACCCTTGACGATCTGCGCGGATTGCAGATCCATGAGGCGATTGGTGGCCAGCGCCGAGTTGCCGCCGAAATTGATGCTCTCGCTCGAGATGTCGATGCCGTCGACCAGCATGGCCACATTGACGCGGCCGCGCGCGGGCGACAGGCCGTGGATGGCGATGCGCGTATCGGTGGCCGAATAGCCCTTGTCGAAAATCAGCGAGGCATCGAGACTTGCCAGGTCATCGACACTGGATATACCCAGATGTTCGATTGTCGCGGCCGTGTATGCGGTGATGCTGATCGGCACCTCCTGCAGGTTTTCCTCGCGTTTGCGTGCGGTAACCGTCACCACATCCAGACCCTCGGACGCGGACTTTTCCTGCGCAGTTACCGGCACGGAATAGCTTGCAAAAGCAGCAATAACCGCTGTGGCAGCGATAATAGTCAAACGCATGAGTATCTCCCCCGAGAATTTTTTCGAACCGGAGACGAATGTGCCGGTCGCCGAACGATGGCGTCAACGCGAATTAGCCACGTTCAAACCCCTGTCCGCTCTGAGGACAGGCAGTGTTGCTTGGCGGCAACGGGAAATGTCCGCGGTTTGCTAACAGCCTTAGAGGATGTAACGGCTCAAGTCTTCGTCCTTGACCAGCGCACCCAGATGCCGCTCGACGTAGTCGGCATCCACCGTAACCAGCGACTCACCGCGGTCGGTGGCCTCGAAGGACAGGGTCTCGAGCAGCCGCTCCATGACCGTATGCAGGCGCCGCGCGCCGATATTTTCGTTCTTCTCGTTGACGTGCGCGGCGATCTCGGCGATCCGCCGCACGCCGCTGTCGGCGAATTCCAGTCGGACCTGCTCCGTACCTAACAACGCGGCGTATTGCACCGTGAGCGCCGCGTCCGGCTCGCGCAGGATGCGTTCGAAGTCTTCAACCCTGAGCGAGCTGAGTTCCACCCGGATCGGGAACCGGCCCTGCAGTTCCGGAATCAGGTCCGAGGGCTTGGCCATGTGGAAAGCGCCGGACGCGATGAACAGCACATGGTCGGTCTTGATCGTGCCGTACTTGGTGCTGACCGTGCAGCCTTCCACGAGTGGCAGCAAGTCGCGCTGCACGCCTTCGCGCGACACATCAGCGCCGTAGCTTTCCTGGCGGCGGCAGATCTTGTCGATCTCGTCGATGAAGACGATGCCGTTCTGTTCGGCGTTAGCCAGAGCCCGGGCGCGCAGCTCTTCTTCGTTGATGAGCTTGCCGGCTTCTTCCTCGGTCAGCAGCTTGAGCGCTTCCCGGACCTTGACTTTGCGGCTCTTGGTGCGGCTGCCGCCCAGGTTCTGGAACATGGATTGCAATTGCTGCTGCATTTCTTCCATGCCCGGCGGCGCCATGATTTCAACGCCGGCTGGCATGGCATGCAGCTCGATTTCGATCTCGCGGTCATCGAGCTGCTTTTCGCGCAACATCTTGCGGAATTTCTGCCGGGTCTCCGCGTCGCGCGGCTGGGAGGTGTCGTCGGTCGAAAAACCCATCATTTTAGGCTTGGGCAGCAACGCATCCAGCACGCGCTCCTCAGCCGCGTCGGCGGCGCGGCTGCGCACGGCCGCCATCTCCTCTTCACGCGTCATCTTGACCGCAACTTCCACGAGTTCCTTGACGATGCTCTCGACATCTCGGCCTACGTAGCCGACCTCGGTGAATTTCGTGGCTTCCACTTTCACGAACGGCGCGCGCGCGAGCTTCGCGAGGCGGCGCGCAATTTCGGTCTTGCCGCAACCGGTGGGCCCGATCATCAGGATATTCTTGGGCGTGATCTCGGCGCGCAGGCCTTCCGCGACCTGCATGCGGCGCCAGCGATTGCGCAGCGCGATCGCGACCGAGCGCTTGGCATCGTTCTGGCCAATGATGTGCTTGTCGAGTTCCTGCACGATCTCGCGCGGAGTCAGCGATTGCAGGCTCATGATGCCGACCTCGCCGGTAATTCCTCGATCGTCAGGTTGCGATTGGTGTAGATGCAGATGTCCGCGGCGATGTTGAGAGACCGCTCGACGATGTCACGCGCTGTCAGCTCAGTATTTTCAAGCAGGGCGCGCGCCGCCGCCTGCGCAAACGGACCGCCCGAACCGATGGCGACCAGGTCATGGTCCGGCTCGATCACATCGCCATTGCCCGAGATCACGAACAATTTGTCCGGATCGCCAACTAACAACAAGGCTTCCAGGCGACGCAGGTAGCGATCGGCACGCCAGTCCTTCGCGAGTTCGATCGCGGCGCGCGTCAGGTTACCGAATTTCTCCAGCTTGCTTTCGAAGCGCTCGAACAGCGTGAAGGCGTCGGCCGTGCCGCCGGCGAAACCGGCCAGCACCTTGCCGCCGTGCAGCGTGCGCACCTTGCGCGCATTGCCTTTCATCACCGTGTTGCCGAGGCTGACCTGGCCATCGCCGCCGACGACGACGCTGCCATTGCGGCGCACCCCCAGGATGGTGGTGCCGTGGGGATTAAACGATTCACTCATGTTCTTGCCTATTTACGCCGCTTTGCGCGCGGGTGTGAACGGTCGTAAATGCGGGCCAGATGCTGGAAATCAAGGTGCGTGTAGACCTGGGTGGTCGAGATATTCGCGTGCCCCAGCATCTCCTGCACGCCGCGCAAATCCTGAGAAGATTCAAGCAGATGCGTGGCAAAAGAGTGCCGGAAAAGGTGCGGATAGGCGCCGACCTGCAGCCCCTGGCGTCGCGCCCAGTAGCTGATGCGCAGCTGTACCGCGCGCGCCGTCAGGCGTTTGCCTCCCTGACCGACAAACAGGGCGGTTACGCCCGGTTTGACCAGCGCCGCCCGCTCCTGCAGCCAGGCGCGCAAGGCTGTTTTGGCATGACGGCCGACCGGCACGATCCGCGTCTTGTCGCCCTTGCCGAGCACCCGCACCGTGCTGTCGGCAAAATCCAGCTGCCCGGTATCCAGGCTTGTCAGCTCGGTGAGCCGCAGGCCGGACGAGTAGAACAGCTCCATGATGGCGCGATCGCGTTTCGCCAGCGGCGTGTCGGTGGGAATCTCGATCAGGCGCTGAATCTGGTCCACGTCCAGTGTTTCCGGCAGATGCGGCTTGACCTTCGGCGCGCGGATCTCGTTAGCCGGATTGTTGGTCAGCGCGTGTTCGCGGATCAGGTAATTGCAGAAACTGCGTACCGCGGACAGGCGGCGCTGCACGCTGCGCGGCGCGAGCCCGCCGGCGTGCGCACGCGCCGCGAACAGGCGCACATGCTGGGAATCCAGTGCGCGCCAGTCGCCGAGGTCCTGCTGCTCGCAGAATTCCAGCAGCGCGCGCAGGTCGCGACCGTAGCTTTCAACGGTGTTAGCCGGCAGGCGGCGCTCGGTCGCGAGGTGCCGCGCGAAACGCGGCAACCACTCGCGGGCCCTGGAATCCATCACTCAGCGGGAAGTCAGGAACCGGCGGGTGAGCGCGCGAGCGCGTCGCCGATGTAATCAGCCATCCTGCCGAGCAGCTCGGTGCTCATGCCCGGATGAAACCGCTCGCGATCCGGACTCGCCAGCGCCAGCAGGCCCAGCGCGCCCTTGTCGCCTAACGGCACCAGCGCCGCCGAGCCGACATGCTCGGCATCCGCTCCGAACAGCCACTCACGCTGCGAGTCGCGCACCTGGCCACAGCGGGGCTTGCCGGTGGCGAACAGATGCTCAAAGCTCTTCAGCATCGGATCATCCGCCGTGGTGCTGCGGGCAAAGTGCAGGTTGGCCAGCTGCGCCGCATCCGTCGGCACGTTGATCAGGATCAGGCGTGAATTGAACGCGTCAAAGTCTTCGCGCAGCGACGCGTCTATCTGGTTCAGCGCATCGCTGCGCGAACCGGTCCGCAGCAGGCGGCGCGCGAAACGGTGAATCTTGTCGGCCAGCTGCTCGTTAGCACGCGCGACACTGACGAAATCAGCCAGGCGGCGGTCGGCGGCCTGTGCGCGTTCACGCAGCACTTCGATCTGGCGCTCCACCAGCGTGACCGTGGTCGTGCCGCGCGCATGCGGCAGGCGCAGCTGCGCCAGCGTGTTCGGATGACGCTCGAAAAAATCGGGATCGCGGGCCAGATGTTCGACGACAAATTTGTCGTCGGCCTCGACGCCAGCGGGCTGGCGAACGGGTTGGCTGCTCATGCTTTGTTTCGCTCCTTCTGAATTTCGACCCGGCTAAATTTCGACTTGGCCGCGAAAGGACTCCACCGCCGGCCCCGTCATCCACAACGATTGACCCTCGCCGGGCCAATCGATCACCAGCCGTCCGCCTGGCAAGGCGACCTCTACATGGGCGCCCAGTCTGCCATGTCGGCGCCCGACTGCAACTGCCGCGCAGGCACCGGTCCCGCAGGCCCGGGTCTCGCCCACACCGCGCTCGAACACGCGCAGCCGGATATGTGCGTCGTCGATGATCTGCATGAAGCCGACATTGGTTCGCTCCCGGAAGCGCGGATGTGACTCCAGTTGCGGCCCGAGCGTCGCAACCGGCGCGGTGTCGACATCCGCAACTGTTAGCACCGCGTGCGGGTTGCCCATGGAAACCGCGCCAAACTCGACCGTCGCGCCGCCAACCAGCAGGCCGTAGCGCTGCGCTTCCGCCGGCACGTCCAGCTGCAGCGCTGCCGGCGAGAAATCCGGCACGCCCATGTCAATCGAGACGTTGCCAGACTCCAGGATGCGCGCACGCACCGGGCCGGCGCTGCTGTCGAGCAGCATGTCGGCGCCCAGGGCCGGCTTGCGCTCATGCAGCAGCCGCGCGATGCAACGCACGCCGTTGCCGCATTGTTCCACTTCGCTGCCATCGGCGTTGATCACGCGATAGCTGGCGCGCGCGCCGGCGCTGCGCGCCGGTTCAATCAGCAATGCCTGGTCGAAACCGACGCCGGTATGGCGATCCGCCAGCGCCCGCCACTGGTCCGCAGCTAACAAAGCTTCTCCAGGGCGGTGGTCGAGGACGATGAAATCGTTGCCGAGACCGTGCATCTTGATGAATTTCAGCTGCATGCAACGGCTCAGGAAAAAAGCGCCCGATCGCGATAAATGCAGCGATCCATGATGGTGACGATGCCGGCGGCCTGCGCGCGCGCGGCGGCCGCGGCGTCGATGACCCCGTCCTGCAGCCACAGCACCGGCAACCTGAGCCGGATACAGTCATCGGCAATGGCCGCGATATGTTCCGGACGGCGAAACACATCGACGATATCGATGCGCTCGCCGGGCTTCAGGGAGCTAACAGCCGCGCCCAGCGTCGGCCAGCAGCGTTCACCCAGGATCTCGCTTTGGGCCGGGTTTACCGGCATGACGCGATAGCCGAAACGCTGCAGGGAACGCGACACGCCGAAGCTCGGCCGCGCGGGATTCGCGGACAAACCCACCACCGCGATGGTACGCGCCTGGCGCAACAAGTTCTCAATCGTGGCGGCGTCGGGATTGCGAAAACTCATCGCCGACAGTCTACCGTATGATGGAACGGTGGAGCCCAGGACATGAAAGCGCGGTTGCGCATCGAGCCTTACGGCCGCACGGTTGAGGTGCGGCAGGACCAGACCTTGCTGGATGCCGCGCTGTCATCCGGCCTGAACCTGCCACACAGCTGTAAATCGGGACATTGCGCGTCCTGTCGCGCGCGTCTGCGCAGCGGCGACATTCAGTATCCACACGGGCGGCCGCTAGGCCTGACCGAGAGCGAAGCGGCATCCGGGCAGGTTCTGCTGTGCCAGGCGCGTGCCGCCAGCCCGGAGCTGGTCATCGAGGCGCGCAGCATCGCGCGCGCCGGCGAGGCGGAAATTCGCAACCTGCCGTGCCGGATCGAGCGCCGCGTGCTGCTGGCGCCGGATGTCATGCAGGTATTCCTGCGCCTGCCGGCCACCGAGCAGGTCGGGTTCCAGCCGGGCCAGTACCTGGATGTGCTGTTAGATGGCGGACAGCGCCGCAGTTTTTCGTTAGCTTGTCCGCCGCACGACGCGCGGCTGCTGGAGATTCACGCGCGCCGTGTGGCGCACGGGCGCTTTACCGAACAGCTGTTTGGTCAAATGCGCGATGGTGCGCTGTTGCGCATCGAGCTGCCGATCGGCCAGTTTGCCTATCGCCACGATGATGCGCCGCTGATCCTGGTGGCTGGCGGCACGGGGTTTGCGCCCATCAAGTCGATCATGCGGCATGTATTTGAAAAAGGACCCGCACGTGACGCGCACTTTTTCTGGGGCGCACGCACCCGCGCGGATCTGTACCAGGACACGTGGCTGCGTGAATTTCAACGCGCTCATCCGCAGCTGCGTTATACGCCGGTGCTGTCGGATGAGGCGGCTGCCGACGGCTATGAGCAGGGCTGGGTGCATGCAGCGGTGCTGCGCCACTATCCGGATCTGAGCACACAGGTGATTTACGCGGCCGGCCCGCCGCAGATGATCGAAGCGATGCGGGCGGCCTTTCCGGTGGCCGGGCTCGCTGCGGATCGACTGCGCTTCGATTCGTTCGATTACGCGCCGGCTGCGGCCAGCGCCGTGTGAACGCCTGTGCTCATGCTGCGGGCCGCGAGGCATTGATCGCGTACTTCGCGCTGAATGCGCGCCACTTCGTTCGCGTAATGGTGTGCCATGGCATCGGGCAGTGACGAGGGAATGTCGACCGTGCAACGGTGCAGATAGTCGGCTAAGGTCAGACTCATCGCGCGATAGTCCCGCACCCAGCCGCTGGCATTCTCGACGCCGGGCTCCAGGGCGTCGGCCAGGTCGGTCGCAACGTCGATTTCCAGTGCCAGGCGCTCAAGATCGATGCGCAGCATTCCGCAGGTGTCGTCGACCGAGCCCGTCTCGGCTAACAAATGACCGTACTCAAATTCGATCAGCATCTCCCGGTGATATTCGATGCCGTCAGGCTGCGGATCGAGCAGCGCCGCCAGCGGCGCCCAGGCGCGGATCGCTTCGCAGGCCCAACGGCGATTGGCGGCCCACGGCAACTCATGCGCCAGCACCTCGCGCACGCGGACTAACACGTGCTCACGCACCGGCTCGCTGCTGCCAGCCGTATGCCGCAGCACCGCTGCGCTGCGTGCCGGCTCTGCCAACCAGGATTCGAGCACACGCTCAGCAATGTCGATCGCCAGCGTGGTCGGGCCGTTTCTCATATGACGCAATTTCAGCGGCTATTGCGTCTCGCGTCGGTGAAGGCTTTCACAGCCGGGCAATGCCGGCAGGCATTGTCAAATACGAAATCGCTCCCGCAGGTCGCCGGCCATGCGCCGGCTGACGGCCAGCTTTTGCGGGCAATCCCGCAATGTGACGAAATGTTGCCCGCTGGGGTCGCGCTCGATGGCCATCAACAGGTGCGTATTCACCAGTGCGTTGCGGTGAATGCGCACAAACAGGCTGCCGAGATCGTCCTCCAGCGAACGCAGGGATTCTTCGATCAGGTCTTCGCCGGCACGATGCCTGACGGTGGTGTATTTCTGGTCGGCCTGGAAATAAATGACATCTTCTGTCAACACCAGGCGTGTGCTGTCGCGCGTTTTTACGGCGATATGTGTGCGCCGTTCCGCTAGCCGGGCGGCATTTGCTGCATGTGCCAGTTGCGGTCTTGTCAGGCGGCCGGCCTGCATGATGGCCGCGCGCAGTTTTTCGGCGCGTATCGGCTTCAGCAGATAACCTGTGGCCTGTGTCTCAAAGGCATTGATCGCGTATTCGTCGAAAGCCGTCGTGAATATGACAGCGGGCGGTTCGGAGAACTGCTGGATCCGGCGCGCCGCCTCGAGGCCGTTGATTCCCGGCATGCGGATGTCGAGCAGCACGATGTCCGGCGCCAGTTCATCGGCCATTTCCAGCGCCTGCTCGCCGTGTTCGGCCTCGCCGACCAGCAGCACCTCCGGGATCTCGGCTAACAGGCTGCGCAGCCGGTCGCGCGCCAGGAGTTCATCGTCGGCGATCAGTACGCGATAGCTCACTTGCGTTTCTCGATGTAGGGAAAGCGCAGCGTCACGATATATTCATTGTCGAAACGGCCGGCCTTGATCGTGGCCCGCTCATCGTAGACCAGCGTCAGTCGTTCGCGGATGTTAGCCAGCGCAACCCGGTTGCCTTCGCGCGGCACCGCCGAATCCGGCATGGGGTTGCGCACCACGATGGTCACGAGGCCGTTGGCAAACTCGCCGTTGACGCAGATCGTTCCGCCTTCGGGTCGCGGCTCAACGCCATGGTAGATCGCGTTTTCGAGTAACGGCTGGATCATCAGGCTCGGCACGATCGCCGCCTTCGGCACCGGGTCGAGTTTCCACTCCACGCGCAGGCGCTCGCCCATGCGCAGTTTCTCGATGCGTTCGTAGGTGCGGGCTATTTCGATTTCCTCTTCCAGTGTTATCTGCCCGCGCTGGTCGCTGAGCGTGGCGCGGAACAAATCGGCGAGATCCTGTACCGCCTGCTCGGCCAGCTGCGGATTGCTGCGCGTCAGCGCGGCGATGGTGTTCATGCTGTTAAAAAGAAAATGCGGCCGGATGCGCGCCTGCAGCGCATGCACCCGGGCCTGCGCCGACAGCTCGACATTCTCGCGCCACTGCTGCGTCACATAGCTATAGCGCAACGCCACGGCCGTGACGATAAAGCTGATGATCAGGTTTCGAGCCACGAAGTAGAAGTGGTCGGCGGGTCGCTGTGCCTGGAGGTCGGAGCCGGACGCGAAATATTCCGCTGCCAGGCGCCAGGTAATCTCGGATATGACGCCGACCAGCAGCAGCTCCATGCCAAGTGCAATGGTCGCGCCATTGGCGACGCTTTGCCGCGCGATATAGCCGCGCAACGCGCATAACATCGCAGCGCTGGCGAGGCCAATCCATAACAGGAACATCGAGCTGCGGCCCAGGTCAGACCAGAATCCGATGCGATCGTCGGCGCGCGCGGCGGTGACCAGTACCGCTGTCAGCTCGGCGATTAGTACCACGGCCAGCACCACGCGTGCGGTGCAAAAATCCGGCAGGTAGAGCCCGGCTGTCGAAGCCTGCGGCGACTCTTTGCTGGCGTTCGCGCTGGAGCGCATCGCCATGTTAGCTCAGCCTAGCGGGAAGCGGGGCCGCAGACCGCATCGCGCTCCTGGCGGACGCGAACGCGGGCTTCTTCCAGTTCCTTGGCGCTCATATAGGTGCGCTCGCCTTTTTCCTCACGGTAAATACGGGTTGAGCTGATGAGCTGCTCGTATTGCGCGGTGGCGGTCTTGCACTGCTCGCCGCGCTTCTTGGAAATATCCTGCAGCACAGCCTTGCCAGCCGCCTGCTGTTGACGTTGTTCGTCGGCGAGCGCAACCCCCTGCGGAGTGAGTACCGGACCCGATTGGCCGGCTGTCATGCCCTGCGACTGTCCCGCGCCCGAAGTGCTGCCCGAGATATTCTGCTTGACCCGGACTGCGCCCTGGACCGGCATGTCGCTGTAATGAACGACCCCTTGCGCATCTTTCCAGCGCCAAACGTCGCCCGCCTGCGCGCACGTAGCCGCTATGACTGCCAATACCAACAATGACCTTGCCGATGCGCGCATGGGAATCTCCGAGGGCAATAGTATCGCTGCAAGTGGCCACCCGGGCATTTGAACTGCATCACACAAAGGCAGGCGGGGTAGCCAATTTGTGCAGTCTAGCAGGGCAAAGGGCCGATTTTTGGCCCAATGCGTTAGATTAATGGTCTCCCCGGGGCGCCGGCTTCCGGCTTAAGATCAGGGCAGCTGAACGGAGACTTTATGGATCGAATTCCTATCGATGATCTCGCCCGCAAACTGCTCGACGGTCTGCCGCCGGGTCTGCGCAATCTTCAGGCGGACGTGGAGCAGAATTTCCGTGCGGTGCTGCGCGCCAACCTCGCCAAGCTCGATCTGGTCGCGCGCGACGAGTTCGACGCCCAGACCCGGGTGCTGGCGCGCACCCGCGCCCAGATCGAGGCGCTGGAGCAGCGGCTCGCGGCGCTCGAAGGCAAGCGCGTCTAGCCGGCGCTGGTGAGTCCGCGCGCCTAACAGCGCGTGGCAGCCACACCACCCTGCAAAGGATTCAGATGTCGGTCGCCCGCATTCAATGCCGGGCGCAGCTCGGATTGGCTGCGCCTCCCGTCCTGGTCGAAGTACATCTTGGCAGCGGGCTGCCAATGTTTTCCATCGTGGGCTTGCCCGCTGCCGCAGTCAAAGAAAGCAAGGAGCGGGTGCGTTCTGCGCTGGCTAACAGCGGGTTCGAATTCCCGGCCGGCCGCATTACCGTCAACCTGGCGCCTGCGGATTTGCCCAAGGATGGCGGGCGCTTCGATCTCGCGGTTGCCATCGGAATTCTCGTGGCGTCGGGGCAGGTGACCGCGCCAGGCCTCGAGCGCTGCGAAGTCTATGGCGAACTGGGTTTGTCCGGAGAGTTGCGCCCCGCCCCCGGCCTTTTGTTAGCCGCTGTGCATGCGGCGGCCGCAGACCGCGCCATCATCGTGCCGCGGGCGAACGCGGCCGAGCTGCGCGCCGCGCCGTTGCCTGCCATCCACGCGCGCATATTTCCGGCCGATGATCTTGGCTCTGTCTGCACGCATCTGGGCGGATCGCAACCGCTGGCAGACCTCACTGCGCTACACCCCGGCCCGGACGCCGCGCATGCGCCGACGCCCCGGCTGGATCTTGCCGACATCGTCGGGCAGGCGCCCGCGAAGCGCGCGTTGCTGATAGCCGCTGCGGGCGGCCACAGCCTGCTGATGATCGGGCCACCGGGTTGTGGCAAAAGCATGCTGGCGCAGCGTCTGCCGGGGATCCTGCCACCACTGTCGGCGCCGGAGCATGTCGAGGTCGCAGGCATTCGCTCGGTGTGCGGCATGGCGTCAGGCGCCATGGCTTCCAATCAGCGGCCGTTTCGCGCGCCGCACCACACCGCGTCGGCAAGCGCCATCATCGGCGGCGGTCCGCAGGCGCGCCCGGGCGAAATCACGCTCGCGCATCGCGGCGTGCTGTTTCTCGACGAACTCCCTGAATATGACCGCCGCGTGCGCGAGGCGTTGCGCGAGCCGCTGGAATCCGGCGTGATCGCAGTCACTCGTGTCGGCCTGCAGTGCGAATACCCGGCGCGCTTTCAGCTGGTCGCGGCGATGAATCCCTGTCCCTGTGGCTACCTCGGAGATCCTTCCGGCCGCTGTCGCTGCACGCCTAACAGCCTGCAGCATTACCAGGCGCGCCTCTCCGGGCCATTGCTAGATCGCATCGATCTGCGCGTGCAGCTGAGCAGAGTCGCCGAGTCCGAATGGCAGGCCGCTGCCGCTGCCAGCGGACCGAATACCGTTGAAGCCGCTGCCCAGGTCCTGGCGGCGCGCCGTATTCAGCTGGAGCGCAGCGGGGTCCTGAACTCAGCCCTCAGCAGCGCGCAGCTGGCGGAGTACCTCGGCATGTCCATGCACGCCCGGCAACTGCTGTTAGCTGCGAGCGCGAAAATGCAGTTGTCCGCGCGCGCCAAGCAGCGCGTCGAGCGGGTCGCGCGCACGCTGGCGGACCTCGATGCAAGCGCGGCAATCGCACCGTTTCATGTCGCGGAAGCACTGCAATTGCGGCGCGCCAGCTGACCCAGTCCGCCTCGCGGGCGATGCGAGTAGAATAGGGAAAAATGCCAACAGCGCACGGTGTCCAGGTCTTCAGTCGGTGAGCGATTCCCGGGTTCATTCCAACGGCCGCGGTCTGCGGCCTGACCTGGCGCTGGCGGCGCTGGGCGTGGTTTTCGGCGATATTGGCACCAGCCCGCTGTACGCGCTGCGCGCCTGCCTCACGGCAGGTGGCAGCAGCAACGTTAGCAGCGCCGCCATACTTGGCGTACTGTCGCTGATCTTCTGGGCGCTCGCGCTCACGATCACCGCCAAATACCTGCTCATCATCCTGCGCAACGACAACGACGGCGAAGGTGGCGTGCTGGCGCTCACCGCGCTCGCCAGTTCGGAGACCTCATCCCGTTACCGGGCGCTCATCCCGCTGCTGGGTCTCGCGGGTTGCGCCCTGTTTTACGGCGATGGAATCATTACGCCCGCTGTGACGGTACTGGGCGCCGTGGAAGGCCTGGAAATCGTTGCGCCGGCCTTCGCGGTAGCCGTCGTTCCGTTAGGTGTCCTGGTTCTGTTTGCACTTTTCAAGATGCAGCGGCGCGGCACCGGCGCGCTGGGCGGCATGTTCGGCTGGGTCATGCTGGTCTGGTTTCTGACGCTCGGGGCGTTAGGTCTGCACGGCATCATCAAGCAGCCGTCGGTCCTGGCGGCCGTGAACCCGCTGTATGCGATCGATTTTCTCATGGCCCATTCCGGCATCGCGCTGCTGGTCGTCGGCTCGGTGTTCCTCGCCGTCACCGGTGGCGAGGCGCTGTATGCCGACCTCGGCCATTTCGGCGTCAAGCCCATCCGCATGGCGTGGTTCTTCGTCGCCTGGCCGGCGTTGGTCCTGAATTATTTTGGCCAGGGCGCGCAGTTGCTGGTCGAACCGTCCGCCATCGCCAATCCATTCTTTCACCTGGCGCCGGACTGGTTTCTTGCGCCACTGGTGCTGTTAGCTACGGCCGCCGCGATCATCGCGTCGCAGGCGGTGATTTCCGGCGTCTTTTCCATGACCCAGCAGGCCCTGCAGCTCGGGTTCCTGCCGAGTGTGCGGATCATTCAATCGTCGGCGGAGGCAATGGGACAGATCTACGTGCCTTCGGTCAACTGGCTGCTGTGCCTGGCGTCGATCGGCCTGGTGATTGGGTTTGGCTCCTCGGAGAGCCTGGCGAACGCATATGGCATCGCAGTCGCCAGCACCATGGTCATCGAGACCTCGTTGCTGCTGGCGCTGTTGCGCGGCCGTTCCGGATGGACCAATCGCGCGCTGCTGTATTGCCTGCTGCCGCTGGCTTTGATTGACGTGCTGTTTTTCGTCGCGAACGCGGACAAGATTCCGCAGGGCGGCTGGTTGCCATTGTTAGCTGCCCTGGTCATGTTTTACATCATGCGTACCTGGACACGCGGCCGGGTCAGGGTGTCGGAACTGATGCGGCGCGAAGGCCGCTCGGATGCGAAATTCATCGCATCCATCGAGGCTGACCCTCCGGCCCGCGTGCCGGGCCTCGCGGTGTTCCTGACCAGTGATGCGGCCTCGGTGCCGCGCACGCTGATCCGCAATGTCCGCCACAACGGCGTGCTGCACAAGCACACCGTGTTGCTGACCCTGAAAACCGAAAGCGTCCCGAAGATCGTGCGCGGCGGGCGCGCTACCGTGACCGAGATCGGACATGGAATCTATCGCATCGTTGCGTCGATAGGATTCATGGACTTGCCTGACGTGCCAAAACTATTGCGCGAAGCCGAGCGCCGCGGCCTGCCGTTTCGTACCGACGACGCCACTTTCTTTCTCGGCCGCGAAGACATTGTCATCGGCGCGCGCCGCGAGATGGCAACCTGGCGCAAGCAGTTATTCATGTTCATGGCGCGCAATGCGCAGTTTGCCGGTGAACGCTTTGGCATCACCCCATCGCGCATTGTCGAAATCGGCGGCCAGGTGGAACTCTGAAAGCCGCAGGAGATCCATGGTGGCCAAAACGGAATGGCGTTCCCGCGGCGTTGCCAGGCTAACAGGCGGGCGCCGCGTCTGCCCGTGGTGCGTGGCCGATCCCATCTACGTGCGCTACCACGATGAGGAGTGGGGCCGGCCGCTGTACGATGACGCGCAGCTGTTCGAGCTTTTGTGCCTGGAGGGCGCGCAGGCCGGACTCAGCTGGATCACGGTACTGCGCAAACGCGAATCGTATCGCCGCGCCTTCGACCACTTCGATGCGGCAAGGATCGCGCGCTACACGGCGCGCAAAAAGCAGCAGCTGCTGCGGGATCCGGGCATCGTGCGCAATCGCCTGAAGGTCGATGCCTTTGTGTCCAATGCGCGCGCCTATCTTGAAATTCAGGCGAGCGGCTCATTCGGAGAATTGCTCCGGCAGTTTGCAGCGCCACCAGTGCGGCGTGCGCGCCCGCGCAGGCTCGGCGATATTCCGGTGTCAACGCCGCAAAGCGACGCCATGAGCCGTGAACTCAAGCGGCGCGGGTTCAAGTTTGTGGGTGCGACGATCTGCTACGCCTTCATGCAGGCGTCCGGCATGGTCGATGACCACCTGCAGGGCTGCAGCGCGATCAGGTCAATTATTCGTAGCGATGGTCGCAGGCGCGGCAGTTAGCGGCCTTTTCTTCGGTCCAGAAAACATGAGTGACAGTCTTGGACCCATTGGCGTTGTAACGCTCGTATACCGAGCTGCGTCCGTTGGCCGACTGGCTCACCATCTGTCCCCAACTGCTGGCATCGTCGCCGATGTCGACGCCCCGGGACGCCGTGTCCGCTACGGCGCTCGCAACCGTGGTGGTGCTGTCGAGGTGGCTGTAGATGATGTTCAGTTCATCGAAGTCGTGTTTATTGGGTCTCGTGCTGAGCTTGCTGCCGGCGTTCGCGCCGGTATTCGAGAAGTAGTCCATGCAGCTATTTTGCGAGCTGCCATCCGTGGACTGATGGTCTAGACCGAATGTATGGGCGACTTCCTGGCACACCACGTGTTGTCTCTCGTTAGGATTGTTATAGGTGGCGGTGTCGAAGTAGGTGTCGTTCATCTTGGCGCTGCCCTGGGTGATATGGACCCCGCCGGTAATATTGATTGATGCCAGTCCCAGCCAGCCATTGTTGCCGTAGCGGCCGTTGCAGACCTGCACCGTGCCCGAAACCATGGAGCAGCGTTTGTTAGAGGTGCCGGTTACGATAGCGGTCAGCAGCGGCGTGCTGGTTGCGCCAAATGTCGCGGGTGAATTCCAGTCAGATGATGCCTGCGTCAGATGGGGCTGCCAGGTCGCACTCATGTTATTGCCGACCTTGAGGGTGAATTGCGACGTAGTCCGGGCCCAGTGATAGCCACCCCAAGAGTGCGTGGCCCAGGCGGTCATGGCGGCGGCGGCGCCCAGTAACGCCAGCCCGGCGATCTGAAAAGTACGAGCCGATAGGGAGAAGGTCTTCATGGCGAGGACTCCGGGAGAAATGTCTTTTTACTTTTACTCCGCGGCGTCGCCGATATCAACTTCCAAGGCTGCGTCGTCACACAATGTGTTCCGGCTGCAGGGTCATGCCGCTTACATAATGTCGCCGCACGGGCTCCCGCCAAGGCGCCCGCTACCCTGTTTTGTTAGGTGCTATTGCGCCTGGCTGACCAGGTAGTCGACGCCCATCTTGATGAGCGCGTCGTCGAGGTCGATGCGACCGCCCTTGGGCGGCATCACACCGGCCTTGCCGGTGTAACCCTTAAGGGCATGCTCGTACAGCGTAGCCTTGCCCTGCGCGATGCGAGGGCCCCAGGCGCCGCGGTCACCGGTCTTGGGTGCGCCGCCGATGCCCTGCCCGTGGCAGGTGGTGCACGCGGCCTTATAGAGGCTCAGCCCGTCCTTCGGCACTTCCATAACGATGCTGACCGCGTCCGGATTTTTCTCAACAATGGTCAGTGCGCTGTTGTCCTGACCGGCCACGGCGACCCGCGCCAGCGGCTCGATATTGCGCTCGACACTCGCGATGTATTTGGCATCCTGCAGCACGTGCTCGGCCTGATTGTTGTGGCCGATGGCCCGCGCGACACCCATCAGGACCAGGGCGATCGAGACAAGGATGCCGATGACGAGGCTGAACACATTGAAAAACTGCGAATCTTGCTTGCTCACGGGGGTTCTCGGGCGTGCGTCGATTGGGAACCGGCATTATAGCCAAATGCTCTAAGGAACATGCGTATGAGCCGATTCTTAAAGTCCGGTTGGCTGCTTTGTGGATTAACTGTGGCCTTGGGCGGCTGGGCCCTTGCTCAGGTGCCCGCCGAAACCGCTGGCCCTGCCGACACCGCGCCGCTGGAGGTGGTTGAGGTCACCGGGGAGCGCGCCGGACCGGGACTCTGGAAGGTCGCCAAAGGGGCAAATACGGTTTTTATCCTCGGGACCTTCAATCCGCTGCCGCGCCGGATGATCTGGCGCTCGCGGCAGGTGGAAACGGTGCTCGATCGCGCCAGTCAGGTCATTCCGTACCGGCCCGACCTGGACGCGAGCATCGGTCCGATCAAGGCGTTCAAGCTGTACCGGCAGTGGCGCCGGCTGCGCCGCAACCCGGACGATGCGACACTGCAGCAGGTCCTGTCGCCCGACCTGTTCGCGCGTTTCGAGGCGCTGCGCCTCAAGTACGCGCCGGGTGACGACGGTATGCTTGAGTTGCGCCCGTTGTTAGCTGCCGGTGAATTGTCGCAGGCCGCGATCAAGAGCGTGGGCCTGAAAACCGACGATAACGTGGCTGATGCGGTACTGAAGCTCGCCAAAAAACGCAAAGTCGCGATCGTCAAGCTGAGCCAGCGAGTCGACGATCCGCAGGCACTGCTCGCCGACCTGGGCAACATCAACGCCGCTACCGAGCGCGCCTGCCTTGCAGCGACGCTTGCGCGGCTGGATGCGGATGTCAGCACGCTGCGCGACCGCGCCACTGCCTGGGCGATCGGCGATGTCGAGAAACTGCGTTCGCAGACCGCCGACGAGCAGCGCGCGTCCTGCATGGCGGCGCTCACCAGTGCACCGCGGATCAACGAGATCACCGCCGAGTTCGACAAGCAGTGGCTGGCCGCCGTCGTCAACGCCGCCGAGAAACAGAGAGTCACACTCGCCATCTCGCCGATCGGCCGCTTGCTGCAGAAGGACGGTGTGTTAGCTCAGCTGGCCGCGCGCGGCTACCAGGTTACGCCGCCGTAACGGCAAGCAGAACATGGCGCGCCCGACAAGATTCGAACTTGTGACCCCTGCCTTCGGAGGGCCTTTTTTTGCCCTTTCACCAATCCACGCTTAGGAACGCTCAAGAACGAGAAGTGCACGTGCCGGCTTACTCGAATGCCTTAATTCATAGCGTTTTACGGCACAATTGAACACTCCATAGCTTGCTATTCGCGTTCCTAGGCGTATCCTCACAAGAGGACTTGCGACAGACTTGGAGAGAAACATGCTGTTAGGCGGCAACGGTCGAGCATTCACAGCTTCGGCGCTCGATTCGGTCGAGCCCGACGAGAAACCCATCGAAATACGCGATCCAGAGACCGCAGGATTGCTTCTCCGGGTCGAGCCCAGCGGCAAGCGCTCGTGGTACTTGGTCATTACGCGGCCCGCTACAGGCCGCAGGACGCGCGTTAGGCTCGGTGCATTCCCAGCGCTGAGCGTCCAGGGCGCGCGCAAAGCGGTGTCGGTGTACGTCGGCGAGCTGGCAAAGGGAATCGACGTTGCTAAGGTCCGCAAGGACGCGCGCGCCCACGCCAAAGCGGAGGGCGAAACCAAGCGCCGCGAACGGCGGGCGGTGCTGTCCGCCTTCATCGAGTCGAATTACAAGGCCTATGCGGATGCCCACCAGAAGGCGGGCGCCGCCAACGTCGCCAGGGTCCGCTCTGCGTTTGCCGATTTCCTCGACCGGCCCATGATGGACATCAAGCCCTTCACGATCGAGCAATGGCGCCAGCGGCACCTCAAGGCTGGCCGCAGCCGCGCAGGACTCAATCGCGACCTGACGCAACTCCGATCCGTTCTCGCGCGCGCAGTTTTCGCCGGTGTGCTGCCGTCGCATCCGCTCAAGGACTTCAAGCCGCTGCGCACCGACGGCCAGGGCCGGCTGCGATTCCTTTCGAATTCCGAAGAGGTGCGCTTGCGCGAGGCCCTCGCACGGCGAGACGCCGACAATAGAGCGGCACGTGAGCGTTTCAATACGCACCGGATGGCGCGCGACGGCGAATCGCTGCCGCTTTACGGCATCTACTCGGACCACCTAACGCCGATCGTGCTGGTCGCGCTGAACACTGGATTGCGCCGCGGGGAGTTACTGTCGCTGAGGTGGCGCGCCATCGACACCGACCGAGACATCGTCACCGTCGAAGGCCGAACCGCGAAAACATTGCAGACCCGCGCGGTTCCGCTGAACAGCGAAGCGGTCGAAGTGCTGAAAAACTGGCGCGAGCTACAGGGCAGGGTCTCGCCGGATGCATTCGTGTTTCCGGCCGCAAGTGGTGGCCGCATGGACAACTTTGCGACCGCCTGGGAATCGGCGCGAACTGCTGCCGAGCTGAAATCCTTTCGCTTTCACGACCTGCGCCATACATTCGCGTCTCACCTGGTCCAGCGCGGCGTGGACTTGTATCGAGTCAAGGAGCTGCTCGGCCACAGCGACATCAAAATGACCGCGCGTTACTCGCACCTGCGACCGGACGACCTCGCGGCCGCTGTTGCGCTGCTGTCGCCGCCCTCAGATGCTAACAACGCGGCGGCCGCGTGAGGCGCCGACGGACAAACCGCGTCGAGTCCACAGACGAGGGAATCGCATATTTCGATCGACTCCACGCGATCGGAGATCCCACAGCCCGGCTGCGCCTGGTTGCTCTATGCCTCGCATCCGGCCAAGTAGTGCCGCAATTGCACGCCAAAGCGATTGCGTCCGCATTTTCCGAAGCCGCTGACGACATGCAAGCGCGGCGTACACCCGGGCTCGATGTTCGCCTCGGGTTGGCGCTGTCAGGTCGGCGCGGCGCCCACAAACCGTACGCACGATTTCTGAAGGCTGCTTTTCTGCGGGAACTTCGCCTAACAATTCAGGCCCTCATTAACTACACCGGATTGACCGAAGATCAGGCGTGTGCCTGTGTGTCGAACCACCACAAAGCGCTTTTCAAACCGCTTGGCATCGACGTCCCGGCCGGCGAGTCGTTGCAGACCTACTGGAAGAGCTGGAAAAATAAGCGGCTAACAACGGACTACAGCGATGACATTTACCGAGTCCGAGTGATCGCCGCATCCAATCTCGATGGTAGGGAACGGGCCGCGTTTGCAAAAATGCACAAATTTTTGAGCACCGCGACAGGTAATCGAATTCGCTGACTTCGGTTCCTTTCTAACTTTGACAGCCTATGCAAGCATTTGTGCGCACTGATGCTTGACCGATACGAGGCTGCAATGACCAAGAGTCCGCAAACACCGAGAGGTTTCAAAACTAGCGAGGCCGCCCGATACCTTGGCGTGAGTCCGAGTTGGCTGCGCAAGCTTCGAATGCGCGGCCCTGACGATCCGGGCACGCTGGGTCCGAAGTGGCGCGGCCGCGGCGACCTGATTATCTACACCCGCGAGGACCTCGACGCGTGGATCGACTCGCTCGACGAACGACCGAAGGGCAAATCACAGCCGCCGAACCGCGCGACTGCTGCCTAACAGATTCGCGCCGATCGCGGCCTGCGGCCGTTAGCCGGTGCCGTTGCCGCGGCGATCCGAGGCAAAAAAAGGCCGCGCTCATTTTCCAGACGATGCGCGGCCTTGAGATCAACGAATGGCCAAACTACCACAGCACGCTAGCACCGAACAACCAATATGGGACACGCCCGATAATCTCGCCGCGATAAACCGGCACGCGCAGGAGCGGCGCGACGGCAAATCGCCGCCGCTTTTTTCGGTGCAGTACAAGGCGCAGGCGCCGCACTCAAATTTTGTTG
>JANNVI010000066.1:0-237398 GCA_031414335.1 Gammaproteobacteria bacterium
CGCGCGGCTTCAGTTTGTCGCCGGCAGCTGCCAGGGCTGAACCGTTTTCGGATCGTTTGGCAGCGCGACGACGTGCGCCCCGTGATTTGTCTGCGTGCGGTTTCATGATTTCCTCTCGTCGTTAGGTTGCCTGCCACTCGCGCCGTTTCCGCCCAGGTTGCCGCCAGTGCCGATGCGCGCGCCCAGCGATGGCGCAGCTGCGGCCTGTTGCTGCTGGCCGCCGAGAATGCGTTCCAGCTCGGCCAGCTGGCCGCGCAAGCTCGCCACGATGGCGTTTGTCCGCGCGGCGTCGCTGGCATTGGGCAGTTGGTACGTGCTCAACGCCGCGATCGCTCGCCGTAGCTGGTCCCTGCCGTCCTGCGCCGCCCTTATGTGCTCTGGCCGATGTGCCAGCGCTGCGCCTGGCCGGTCGCCGTACAGGGCCGACAATGCGGGGATGTCGAGGTTGCCTGGGATGTTCCGTGTCATCGTGTCCACCTCATAAGGGTCATAAGGGGTAGTACCCCCTACCTTTCACGCGCGCGCACACGCGCGCACATGGGTACGGTAGGAAATTGTGCTTGTGACCCTTGTGAGTTTTGGCGGTTGCGGGTCATGGCTCACCAAAGCGCCAAAGGTTTCGGCGGCGCGCGCCGCGTCCGACCACGTCTGCTGCAAACCACCCATGCCGAGCCATTATTGCGGCGCATTGGGAGCCGATCGCGCCTGCCTGCTGTGGGTTATCCAGACTGTTGACGCCGCTCACGGCCTTGATGACAGCGCGCATTTCGAGTTCCTTATGACCTTGGGCACGGATGCTATCGAGGTACGACAGCAGGTTGACCTCAAGTTCCGGCACGTAGCGGCGTCGCTCCTGAATTTCGGCTGCTTGCTTGTCGACTTCCTTTGTTAGGTGCCATGCCTCTCCAGCTTCGTATGCGTGGACCGCTTCGCCTAAGAGTTGATTTCGATCGCGGTGCAACGCCTCCAGCTCGATCTGCCCACATCTGATCGGCCAGAAGCGCCGATTGCCGGTGTGATCGCGCAGGTACGTCGCGGCGTTGGTGGTGCCGATCAGGACGCACTGCCGCGGCCGGTCGACGAAATGCCGCGCGTATGGCTCGCGATAGTGATCGACCTGGCGCGACAGAAAGCTCTTGACGTGCTCGATCTCGGGTCTGGTCATCGCCGCCAGCTCAGACAACTCGACGAACCAAGCGCCCTGCAGTGCGTGCGCGGCGCCGTCGTCACTGAGCGCGGGCAAGCTCTCTGCCACCCACGGTTCGCCTAACAAACGAACGGCACTCGACTTGCCAGCGCCTTGCGCCGCCTCAAGCACTGGGACGGTGTCCACCTTGCAGCCCGGTTTGAATATCCGGGCAACAGCGGAGATCAGGAATTTTCGCGAAGTCTCTTGCAGGTACTGATCCGGACCGACCGCACCGAAGTACAGATCCCAAAGAAAGTCGATGCGCTTCTTGCCGTCCCACGTTGCCGAGCAACCGGACAAGAACTTCTGCACCGGATGGTATTTTTGATCGCTGGCAACGACCGCAATTGCCGCCTCGACAACACCGCGCCGCGAAATCGAGTAGCCGCGCGCCTGCAGCCACGCCATGAGCTGTGTTGTCGACTGGTCCGTCCAGCGCTGTGCGTACTCCATGCCGTCCCAGGGCGGCGGCTTCGTGACGCGGACCTCGCCCGCGAATTCGTCGAATGCAACCATGCCCATCAACTCCGGCGTCGCTCGGAGCGCTTCAATGACGTTCAGCTCGTCGCCGGGAATTCTCTCAGCCTTTGCTGGCCGCGGCTTCAGGCGGGCGACGCTCATGTCGATGTACCAATTGAGCGCAGATATACGTTAGACTTCATTCGAGTCGTCCCAAGACCTGCGCATCGCCCGGAAAGTGAGCGCGGGTCTTTTTTTGCCCTGGAGCGCCAGAGCTTCGGCGAGGCTCTACGATCGCGGATCGCAAGCTCGCGGCGCCGGTTGGCGTCAGACACTTGTTAGGCTGACGCCGCCTTTGAAGCGATCTGCACAGGTCTTGGACCTCGCGGCGTAAGGTCAACGCGTCGCGATTCCAGCCAGGCGCGAACGTCCGACTTGCGATAGAAGATCGCGCGGCCGCTGATTCGCGTCTGAATAGGCAAGCGCGCCGGCGGCTGATTCCACACCCAGCTCACAGGGCGCCGAACCACTGCGGCGAGGTCAGCCGTGCTCAGGAGCACGTCGCCATCGAGGACAGTCTGCTGAATTTGAGCAGATTGCTCGGGGGTTGCCGCGGTCCGTCGCGCGGCAGCCTTCGGTCGTGGCTGCGATCTCGCGCTCAAATGTTTTCGGGGCTTGTTAGGGGTCATCGTGAACTCCACGAAGCCCGGCGCTGATTGTCAGGACGGCGCCAGGCATGAACAACTCCGGCGATAGCCGGTCTTGTTCCTGCCGAGAACGCCGCAGGCGCCTGCAAGAGATGGCTGCATTACCACGTCGAGGCGTGGCCTTTGCTGCTCCGCGATCAAGTCGCGCGAGGCAATAGTAATCAGGGAGAGCTAATCAGTGCAAGCGGCGCATCATTCGGAGATTGCCACTTATTCGTTGCCCTACCATTCTCCGCCGCCAGGCCCCGCTATGACGCATTGAGCTAGCTTTGTCGACACGCCCTCGAGCGCTGCCTGCGCCTTTTCCCACCCAGCGCCCTTCCATTTGCCCTGCTTGGTGTAAGCGTCGTTGCCGAGGCTGCCCGTTGACTTCTGCAAGGTCTCGATATTTTGGTGGCGAATCTTGAACCGACTGTCTTTCGCCAGGAAGGTGAGCGTCGATTTAGCATTGCGCTTTATCATGCCCCACACCGTGTAGTCGACGCGGCTGTTAGCAACGATTACTCCGGCTTCCATATCGACACTGATGACCAGGGGGCCGGCGGCGACCAGGCCATCGCTGCGCACGCCTGGTAGCGGAATAATCCCGTCCGCACTGGCTGATGAGTCCGAGAACCGCACCTCATCGTTCCGCACGACCTGAGCAATACAGGTGCTCGCGCGCTTCGTTATTTCCGCCGCGGTGCCTTTGGCCTCGTAGACCTGGCTCTCCACCAGCTCCAGATATTCTGCGCCCTGTGCGACGCCACAAGCGGCCAAGGCCGCAATCCAAATGCCACGCATAGAACACCCTCTCCTAACGAATCGCCGATGCGCGCAGTGTGATCCGATCGCTCGTTAGGTGCCAGACAGTAACCACGTGGTGAACGTTGGGCCAACTGTCGGAAAATATAATTGGCGCGCTCCTGGCTACCCGACACCAGTCAGACACCGTCGAGTTGCGCGATGCCGGAGCGACCGAAAAGGCGTTAAAAATCTGCGCCGGAAAACTCACGCAAGCCTTTGATTCCAGACCACTATTTACTGGTGCCCCAGGGGAGGTTCGAACTCCCATGACCGATTAAGGTCTACGGATTTTAAGTCCGTTGCGTCTACCAATTTCGCCACCGGGGCACCGCAAAAGACCGGCGGGCGCAGGTTGCGTGAGCCGCCCTGTCGCGTCAAGCGCTCGCCCCGCAAAACGGCCCTAGAATGGCTTTACGACACCCAGAAACGCGATCGCGATCAGCAGCGCGTACAGCCCCAGCACGTAGCGAATCGCGCCGTCGATGGCCCCTGCAATGCTGCTTTCGATGTCCGGGGTCGAGCCCTCGCTGGCGAGGCGCATGAAGGCCGGCACCACCGGGCGAAAGGCGAAATCGATACCGATGGACATCGCAAAGATCACCGCCAGACCCAGCAGCTTGGCGGCGAACCAGCCGCCCTGAACCGGCCCATGGCCCAGCAATGACGACAGCGCCACAGCGCCGACCACTAACATCAGCACCGCCTGCAAACCCAGGTTGATGTGGCCGTAAGTTTCTGCGGCCGGCTTGCCCTCGCTACGCCCGATCGCGAACAGCAGCAGTATCCAGCCCAGCGCAACCGCCCAGGCCGCGGCGAGCAGCCAGGCCGGCACTAACGCAAAGCCGCCGGATGCGGTGACCTGCAGTCCGACCGGAAGCATCAGCGCAAAACACAGGCGTGGCGTCAGGTCGATGGTGATGGCCATCTTGAGCGCGAAGGCGCGTTCACCGAACGACAGGTCCGCGCGTTTGGCCGCGCGTGCCAGCAGCAGCACGCCGAGATCGGCGCCCAGCCAGTAGACCAGCAGCATGACGTGCACAAAAACCCAGACGCTGTGTTCGTTCATGGCAGACTCGTGTTAGCTAATTGAGAAGTCCAGCCAGCATGACCGCCACGATCGCCAGCGGACAGAGATAGCGGAGTAACCAGACAACGACGCGGCGGCCGGCGGGTGATGTTTCGATCAACTGCTCTTCGACGATGACGCGACTGATGCGCCAGCCCACGAAGATACTGGTCAGCAGTGCGCCGGCCACGAGCAGCACGTTGGACGCGATGTAATCCATCAGCGTAAAGAAAGTCATTTCGCGAAACAACGGAATCGCAGCGAGTGGGTGCCATCCAGACCAGGCATTGAAAGACAGCACAGAGCCGATACCGAGTACCCAGCCCGCGCCCACTGCGACAAACGCTGCCTTCGGCCGGCTGAAGCCATGCCGTTGCTCGAGCCACGCGACCACCGGCTCGATGCCAGCCAGTGACGGGGTCAGTGCTGCGAACACCAGCAGCAGAAAAAAGAGCCCCCCAACCAGCCGGCCGGCGGGCATTTCCGCAAAGGCCGTCGGCAGTACCCGGAACACCAGTTCCGTGCCCTGGGCCGGATCGAGCCCATACGCAAACACCAGTGGAAAGATCATCAGCGTCGCCAGCAGCGATACCAGGAGAATGGAGCCGACGATGATCAGTGAGCACCGGACCAGCGAGGTCCCGGTCTCGACGTACGAACCCAGCGCCATCATCATCGCCATGCCGACACCCGTGGCGAAAAACGCCTGGCCCACCGCCGCCAGCACCACCTGCGGCGTGATCGCTGCGAAATTCGGCGCAAACGCGAAACTCAGTCCGCGCGCGACATCGCCGGTACTGAGCGAGTAGACCACCAGGATCAGCAGCAGGATCAGCAGTGCCGGTGCGCGGAACTTGTTAGCGGCTTCGATGCCGCCGCGCAGACCGCGCGCAGTGATGAGCGCGACCGCGACCAGGAAAGCAACATGCCATGCCGCCAATTCCAGCGGGTTCGACAGGAATGTGTCCCACAGGGAAGTCACGCCCGAACGGTCGAGGCCGGTCAGCTGACCGGTGCCAACTTTCCACGTGTAGGCGAGCACCCAGCCGGCGATCACCGTGTAGTAGGACATGATCATGAAGGTCGCGACCGTGCCCATGCCGCCGATCCAGGTCCAGCGCTGTGACAGGCCCGAACCAAGGGCGACGACGCCAGCCGCCTGGGGCGGACTGGTCCGTGCACGCCGGCCGATCATGAATTCGGCGGTCAACAACGGCGTCGCAATCAACAGGCAGCACAGCACGAAAACGAAAATGAACGCGCTGCCGCCACCGGTGCCGGCAAGATAGGGAAAGCGCCAGATGCTCCCGAGGCCCACGGCGCCGCCGACGGCTCCGAGGTAAAACGCGAAACTGGATGACCAGCGCGTATTGTTGTTATTCGGTGTCATGAACGCGTTCCCTGACCGTCAGGAGCGCGGCCAGCCTAACATTTTCAACAACCGTGGAGGCTAGGTCGGGGTCGCGGTGTCGCAGGCATAGGCGCTCCCTATCGGAGATCAGTTCTTTATAGCTGATATTCCTTTCACAGCGTTGCCACGTCTGAAAGTCGGGTGAGCACCGTTGTGACTCGCTGCGCATGCAGTTCATCCACCGCGATCAGTCCGGGCAATGTGTTTCTGAAGGCCTCGTCGGCGAGAATCGCCGCGAGGCGCTGCACCACATGGGTACGTAGAGGTAGCGAAGCGGCGCGGATGTCCGCCACCAGTGTCGTGCGCCCTTCAACGATATTGATGATGTCTTCGAAATCGTGGCTGACCACCATGTCGCCACCGCCGCGTGAGTCGAATGCTTCGAGCTTGGTCGCAAGAAACGCGGGCGCGGAGATCAGATTTATCGCAACTCCGCCGGGCAGCGTGTAGCGCGTCGCTGAACGTCTAGCTTCCGTATACCACGGGTTGGAAAAGCCCAGCACAGTCTCGCTCGTGGGCATCAGGTCGACCTTGACCGGGCCCACGGTCCAGCGGCAGATCGGCGCCTCGGGGGACATGTCGCGCGTGAAGCCGCGCTGCGCGAATGCCTTTTCCAACGCATGGTAGTCGCGCAGCGCCGCGACCTCAGCGATCAGATCGACGTCGTACGTGACTCGCGGCGGTGGCGCAGTCGCACTGTCGATCAGTAGGCTCACGGCACAGCCGCCGACCAGGACCAGCTGGTCGCGTAGCTCACCCAAGGCGTTTGCCACCAGCTCGACCCGCTGGACGTTGGGGTCACCCGGGATCACAGTCGTTCCTCGAGCAATTTCCGCGCGAGCTTACGTTCACGTGCGTTGCCGGCCCGAATCGCATCGAACAGGGCAAGGCTCTCGTATAGCGACTGATTCCGGAGCGCTGCTGCGGGAGCGGAAGGGTACAGTGGCGCCAGCGCAATCCCGCGAATCTTGCCGGAGACGGACGGCCACACGGGAGCGGGGTCCGAGGAGGACGCGATATGGGCACTCAAGGGTTCCGCCGCGTGTGCAGTTGGGATGCCCGCGACCATGCCGCCGCGAAGAGGCGGAAAGGCGTACTTGGCACCGTGAAACAGGAACTCTTTGAACGCCTCGACTAGGATGCGCGGCCGCTTCGCATCGAAGTGCAGCAATCTCGCGGCCTCGGCGCGCTTGAGTGCGGCGTGCACTTCGGACATCGAGAGCCCCGAGAATTCGGCCAGCTCCGGATAGGTTGTGCCCCGATCATGGCACGATGCCAGCACCAGTAACAGGTAAAAATCCTGGGGCTTGAGGACGGGCTGGCGGTTACTCAGTCTGGACATGGCCTACTACCGTTTTTCGCGTTTCGCGAAATACGAAAATAGTTCTAAATCAATCACCTGTCAACCATTTTGGATCAGAGTCGCTCTGAACGACCGGCAAGATCATTGGCCTCGGCGGTATGAGTGATTCAGCAACTCCAGATTGGCGGCCAGCCTGTATGAATGTGGGCGGGCGTCGGACCTTGACCACCGAATGGATTGACCCCCTTATCTTGGACAGGCAGGCGGCTCGGTTCAGGCGGCCGCAAAGCAACCGCCCGCAGGGACGGACGGCCGCAGTTGCCGCGGTACGGCGTCTCCGCTATCCGTGGACCAGCCTGTCGGCGCGCAGTTGATCGCGCGTATGGGTATTGAGCTGCGCCAAGACCACCGCGCCGCATGCTTCGGCCAGCCTGCTCAGACGCTCGCCGCGCGCTCGCACAAAGACCTTGGTCCGTTGCCCCTTGATTTCGGGGTAAGCGAATGAGCTGACTCTGCCAGCGAACAGCGCGTGCGACAAATTCAGCTTCGCCGGCGATTTGGAAAGCTCGCACGCGTTCGCTTCACGCCGTCATGACTTATACTGCCGGTTCTGTTTTCGGCTTTGGGGGCCGCGGTCATGAAGAAGGCAAATCGTCGTTCAAAGTCGAAGCGCCGCGTCAGGGCGCGACCAGCACCACCGCAGTTGATCACCGCGGTACGGGCTGCGAAGGCGGCGGCAGTGCAGGCGCGCGCGCAATGGAAGGCTGCGAAGAAAGCGCTGAAGGCTGCGAAGAAAGCCTTGAAGAAGGCAGCCAAGGGCGCCAAGTCCGCGGGCGACGCCGCGAAGTCGATGGCTCAGCGCGCTTCGAAAGCGGCAACTTCGGCGGTTGCGCCCCAACTGCGCCGTGAGCGCAAGAGCCGGCGCCGCAAGCCAGCCGTCAAGGCCAGCAAGGCGGTGCAGCCCGCCAAGAAAGTGCCGCCGCCGAGACGTCGCAAATCTTCGCCCGTCACGGCAAGTGCGCCACGCAAGGCCGTTGCGCGCACTGTTGCCGCCGCTATCGAGGCGCCGGCTGGCGAGCCCACTGCACCCGTCGACCCCGCCGCTGCCAAGTAACCGCATTTCCGTGCCAGGCGCGAGGCCGGCTCGGCAACATGTGTCGCGACGGTTGCAGTTGCTGAATTGCCCGGCGCGGAATTGGCAGTAGCTGAACTCAAATTCATAGCTGTGCGCCGGGATCGCATTTAGACCACGGTTGCTGGCTGTCGAATCGTGGCGTTTGCTCTTGAGGATCTTGGAAGCGCCCGTCAGGGGGCTCCGCCGGTACGCGGCGGCTCGAGGAGCCGCTCACTGTTTCGGTCCCGTGCCGTTGCTAACGGTCTGATCGATCTGCCCGCCTTGAGGTCATCCAGCGCATCCGCCCACGCCTGCATCATCGCCCGCCGTTCCGCGATTCGTAAGGCCCGATTGTAGGCAGCACGCGTTTCATTACGTTCCTTGTGCGCCAATTGCAGCTCAATGAGATCCGGGTGCCACCCCGCCTCGTTGAGTAGCGTCGAGGCGATGCTGCGAAACCCATGAGCCGTCTGCCGATCGCCGAAGCCCAGCTTGTCCAGCGCTTTGTTGAGCGTGTTTTCGGACATTGGAACGTTGGGATCACGTAACGTGGGAAATAGCAGCCCGTCCTTACGACTGCCGGTGTGCATATGCAACTGCTGCAGCAGCGCCACCGCTTGTCGGGACAGCGGGACAAGATGCGCTCGGCGCATCTTGGTCTTTTCGGCCGGCATGCGCCATTCCGGCGCCTCGCCGTCCAGCAGGAACTCTCCCCACTGCGCTGTCCGCAATTCACCGGGCCTCACAAAAACATACGGCAGCAATTTCAGTGCGAGACCCGTCACCGGCTGACCTTGATAGCCATCGATGGCGCGCAGCAAGGTGCCGACCTCCACCGGGTCAACCAGAGCCGCGAAGTGTTCCGTCTTGACAGGCACCAGCGCGCCTCTGAGATCCACCGTGACATCACGCTCCGCGCGGCCGGTTGCCACCGCATAGCGCAGCAGGCGACTCAGATCGGCGCGCGTGCGATGCGCCGTCTCATGACGACCGCGGGCTTCAATGCGGCGCAACACGGCTAACAGATCCGCCGCCTTGATCTCGGCCGCCGGCCGCTGTCCGACGGCGTCGTACACCCAGTCCTCAAGCCGATTTTGAATACGCGCGATCGTGTCCGCGTGCAAAGTCTGTCGCAGTTGCTCGAGCCACTCCTCCGCAACCTGTCGCAGATTATTGTGACGCTCGAGTTTGCCCGCCAGGCGCAGCGCCGACGGATCGACCTTCTCCGCCACCTGGCGGCGCGCGGTGTCGCGACGATCGCGGGCGAGCTTGAGCGGCACCTCGGGGTAGGTACCCAGGCTGATCAATTTTTCGCGGCCATCGAACCGGTACTTGAATCGCCACAGCCGGCCACCGGTCGGGGCGACCAGTAAATAAAGGCCCCGGTGATCAAACAGCTTGTAGGCCTTGGCGCGCGGCCTGGCGGACTTTACGGTGAGTTCGGTGAGCACCACGTACTCGGAACCATACTGATTGGGGTACAACGTACCCCAAATCGTACCCCAAAACAAGTTGGGCTTGGCTGGTACGCCCGCGAACCGCAGCGAACATAAAACGCTATAATTCCCGAGGTTTTTTGCTAAAATCGCGAACTGCGATGAACTGCTGAAAACGGCATAGTGGAGGCTAGGGTCGGAATCGAACCGGCATAGACGGCTTTGCAGGCCGCTGCATAACCATTCTGCCACCTAGCCGAAATATGGAGCGGGAAACGAGACTCGAACTCGCGACCCCGACCTTGGCAAGGTCGTGCTCTACCAACTGAGCTATTCCCGCATGCAAAAGCGAACGGCGATTGTAGGGCCGCATCGTGGGATGTCAAGACGACCTAGAATCACTTCTAGGAATTAGCTGTAACACCTTGATTCCAGTAAAACTACGGGTACGCTGCATTTCCCCCAGATAGGCCGCCAGAAGGACGTCCGTCACACCGCCCCGATGCCTGCTGCTGCTCGCGTGACGAAACAGGGCTGCGCCTGGCCGTTGCAGCACAAAGCCAAGATGCGAGATCTGCGTGACCGCGCCGACCGGGCCGAAGAGGCTGGTATTGGGCCGCACGATCAGCAGCACTGCCGCGTGCGGGATCGACGCCACCGTCCTCGCCAAATCCGGAGCAGCCAGCTCGCGCAACCGCGCGTAGCCCAGGCTAACAGCCTCAGATTCAGGCGCCTGCGCAGCCAGTTGCCGCAATTCGGCTTGCGCCGCCGCTGATTGCCGCAATTGGCCGTTACGCGATTGGAGCGGATTGGTCCGCAATGTCTCCAGCCACTGGCGCCGCGTAACCACGCCAGCGGCAAGCGCCTGCGGCGCGGCTAACGAGTCCGTGACATCGCGCAACACGCCGCGCGCCAGGTTCTGTGGCAGCCAGTCCGCTTCCATGAAATGGTTGCGCGCGCCGAACTGCGGCTCGCCGCCGCGATAACGGATCGACTGCAACTCGCTGACAAACTGTGCCGCGGTGAGTGATCGCGCCAGAGCCAGCACTGTTTCCACCAGGGACAGGCAGTCGAAAAATTCCAGGCTCCACTGCGGATCGGGATCGATGGCAGCGCCCGCCCCTTCGCCGAGGGGATCAAGGCGATAGGCCCTGCCCAGCAGCGTCGCGGACAGTCGCTCGATGCGCAGCGCAAGATTGGCGCTCGAATCGGCAGGAATGTCGGCTACCGCGCGCAGGCAACGCGCGACGGGCTCAAGGCCGGAATCAGCGGCGAACGATCGCGACGTACAGCCCAGCGCCGCAAGCATGCCCAACAGTCGGCGGCGGCCCGGATCAGGCAGAGCCACGCAACTCCGGCCAGGCGGCGCGCAGGTACTCAACGGCCGACCACACGGTCAGGGCTGCGGCCACCATGGTGCAGACCAGGCCCAGGTTGTACATCGGCAGGCCTAACAAATCCCAGCGGAACAACATCAGCGACAGGCCCACGATCTGCAAAATGGTCTTGAACTTGCCGAGCCTGGACACCGCCACCTTGGTGCGCGCACCGACCTCGGCCATCCACTCGCGCAGCGCCGAGATCGCAATTTCGCGGCTGATGATGATCGCGGCCATGACAACGACCATCGCGCGTGGATCCTTGGTGACCAGCAACACCAGCGCCACCGCGACAATCATCTTGTCCGCGACCGGATCCAGGAACGCGCCGAGCCGCGAAGTCAGTCCGTGCTTGCGCGCGAAATAACCATCCAGCGAATCGGTGATTCCCGCCGCGCCGAACAACAGGCCGGCCGCCGGGTCGGCCCACTGGTACGGCAGATAGAACAGCACCACGACCAGCGGGATCGCAAAGATCCGCATCCAGGTGAGTATGTTGGGGAGTGTCAGCAGCATGGCGTGAGCCCGATTCTACTCACCCGGATGCATTTGCTCATAGATTGCGCGCGCCAACACCGGTCCGACACCCGCAACGGCTGAGAAATCGTCGATGCCAGCCCGCAGCAGGCCCTGCAGGCCGCCAAAATGCTTCAGCAAGGCGCGGCGCTTGGCAGGTCCCAGGCCGGGCACGGTCTCCAGAATGGATTCGTTGAAGCGCTTGGCCCGGCGGCGCCGATGGCCGGCAATCGCAAACCGATGCGCCTCATCGCGCAAGCGCTGGATGAGCGGCAAGGCCGCGTGCCCGGCCAGCACGAGCGGCGCCTTGGCGTCTGGCAGGTGCAAACGCTCCTGTCCCGGCCGTCGATCCGCTCCCTTGGAAACGGCCGCGACAAGCTGGCTGCCAAAGCCAAGCGCAACCAACACCTTGCGCACTTCGTTCAATTGCCCCAGGCCGCCGTCGATCAGCAGCACATCGGGCGCTGGCGTCTCGCCGGCGGCGATGCGCTTGAAGCGCCGTTCGAGCGCCTGGCGCAGGGCGCCGAAATCATCTCCGGCGGTGATCCCTTCAATGTTGAAGCGCCGATAGTCCTTCTTGCGCGGACCCTCGGTGCCAAATACGACACACGAGGCCACCGTACCCTCGCCGCCCGTATGACTGATATCGAAGCATTCCAGCCGTTCCGGCGCCTGCGCCAGACCTAACAAACCAGCCAGCGCCTGCAGCTGTGCTTCGACACCACCCCGCTGCACCTGCCGCATGCGCTGCGCCTGCTGGGAATTTTCCACCGCGAGTTGCACCCAACGCACCAGCAGTCCTCGCTCCGGTGTCCGCACCACCACTTTCTGCTGCTCGGTGCTCAGGGCCTCGCCCAGCGCTGCGGCGTCTGCCAGCTCGAGATTTGTCAGGATCTCGGGCGGGACCGGCACCGCGCCGTAGAACTGCATGATGAAACTCGCCAGCGCCTCGGCCGGGTCGGCGAGTGCCGCGCGCGGCGACTGGCTCACCGTGCCCAGATTGCGGCCGCCGCGCACCCGCATGACGGTGAAGGTGTAGTCGGCAATCTCGCCGACGAGCGCAAACACGTCGACATCGCGATCCTGGTCACTGGCGACGATCTGCTCGGCCTGCACCGCGCGCAAGGCCGCCAGCTGATCGCGCAGCCGCGCAGCCGCCTCGAAATCCAGGCGGCCGGCGGCCTCATCCATGCGCCTCGCGAGCTCGTCCGCCACTTCTGTATTGCGCCCTTCGAGCACGCGCACTGCGGCCTGCACGTCGCGCGCATAGTCCTCGCGGCTGATGACATCGACACAGGGGGCCGAACAACGGCCGATCTGGTATTGCAGACAGGGCCGGCTGCGATGCGCGAAATAACTGTCGCGGCAATTACGGATGCGAAACACCTTCTGCACATGGTGCAGGGTCTCGCGCGCCGCGTAGGCGTTAGGAAACGGACCGAAATAGCGGCCCGGCCGCTCACGCGAACCGCGGTAGTAGTTGAGTCGCGGGTAGTCATGATCCAGCGTCAGCTGAATGTAGGGAAAACTCTTGTCATCGCGCAGCAGCACGTTGTAGCGCGGCTGATGCTCCTTGATCAGGTTGTACTCGAGGATCAATGCCTCGGTCTCGGAGCGGGTCACGGTGACCTGGATGTCCGCTATCTGCGCGACCAGCACCTGCACCTTGGGGTGCACATTGCTGCGCAGAAAATAACTGCTGACGCGGTCGCGCAGATGCCGCGCCTTGCCGACATACAGGACTTCGCCACTCGCAGACAGCATGCGATAGACGCCCGGCCGGCGCGGCAGGCTGGCGACGAAGTTTTCGTGATCAAAACCTGCGGCAGTCACGATCAGGTCCTGCCCAGCCCGGCCAGATCACGCGCCCGGAACACCACCTGCTCGAACATCGGCGTCGTCAGGCGGCGCGTCTGCGTGTTGTAGCGGCTGCAGTGATACGAATCGATCAGCACGCCGCCGCCGGGCAGTGCGTGTTCCGCAGCGTGCGCAAACGCGAAGTCGCCGCGCTTGAGCTCGAGCGCCGCGAGCACCGCCTCATGCGCCACGCGACCTAACGCCAGAATGGCGCGCCAGCCGGCCAGCGTCACCAGTTCCTGGCGCAGGAACCCGTTGCAACGCCGGATTTCATCCGGCTGCGGCTTGTTAGCGGGCGGCAGGCACTTGACCGCATTGGTGATGCGCACGCCCGCGAGGCGCAGCGGATCGCCTGCCGAAAGCGATTCGCGCTGGCTGGCCAGCCCGGCCGCGTGCAGCGTTGCGTACAAAAGAATGCCCGCGTGGTCGCCGGTAAAAGGCCGCCCCGTCCTGTTAGCACCGTGCATGCCCGGTGCCAGTCCGACGATCAGCAGGCGCGGACTTGGATCGCCGAAAGGCGCGACCGGGCGTGCATGATATTGCGGATATTCCTTGCGAACTTCGCGCAAAAACCCGGCGAGCCGCGGGCAACGCGTGCACTGCAGGTCGAATGAGCCGCTGTCAGTCATCCATATGCCGGACGATGGCTTCGCCGAATCCCGAACAGGACATCAGTTTGGCCCCCGGAATCAGCGCCTGCATCGCCTCTTCGACGTTCTTGCGGCTCGCGAGTTCGCGTTTTGAAGCCTTGAACGCTTCACGGAAGCGTGCGAGGTCATAGGTGAGTTCTTTCGCGGCGATGGTGTTAGCAACGCCCTTGATAACGAGGTCGGCCGCTTCAGACCACTTGAGGTAACGCAGCATCATCTCGGCCGACAGGATCAGCGAGCCAGGATTGACCCGGTTCTTGCCGGCAAAACCCGGCGCCGTGCCATGCGTCGCCTCGAAAACCGCCAGGCCAAAACCAATGTTGCCGCCCGGCGCGATACCGATGCCGCCGACCTGGGCCGCCAGCGCATCGGAGATGTAGTCGCCGTTGAGGTTGAGTGTTGCGATCACGTCGTACTCTTCCGGGCGCAACAGCACCTGCTGCAGAAAATTGTCAGCGATGACATCCTTGACCACGAGGTCCTTGCCGGACATCGGGTTCTTGAAGCTCAGCCAGGGCCCGGCGCCGATTTCGGTGGCGCCGAATTCATCTTTCGCAAGCTGGTAGCCCCAGTTGCGAAACGCGCCCTCGGTGTACTTCATGATGTTGCCCTTGTGCACCAGGGTCACCGAGGTCCGGTCAGTCTCGACCGCGTACTGGATCGCCATGCGGATCAGGCGCTGGCTGCCCTCTTTGGACACTGGCTTGATGCCGATGCCGGAGGAATTCGGAAACCGGATGCCGGTCGCGTGCAATTCGCGCTGCAGGTACTTGATCAGTTTCTGCACTTCCTGGGTACCAGCGGCGTATTCGATGCCGGCATAGATGTCCTCGGTGTTTTCGCGGAACACGACCATGTCGGTCGTGGACGCATCCTGCATCGGGCTGGCAACGCCGGGGAAATAGCGAATCGGGCGCACGCAGGCATACAGATCCAGCTGCTGGCGGATCGCCACGTTCAATGAGCGCATGCCCTCGCCGATCGGCGTGCCCAGCGGGCCCTTGATCGACACCACGTATTCGCGCAGCGCCTCCAGGCTTTCGTCCGGGCAGGATGAGCCGTACAGTTTGTTAGCTTTTTCGCCGGCGAAGACTTCCATCCAGGCGATGCGCCGCTTGTCGCCGTAGGCCTTTGAAACTGCCGCGTCGACCACCGATTTCATCACCGGCGTGACGTCGATGCCGATGCCATCGCCTTCGATGAAGGCAATGATGGGGATATCCGGAACGTTGAGCGAACCGTCGCGATTGATCGTGATTTTCTGGCCGCCCGCAGGCGGCACGAGATGTTCGAACTTCATGTCCGGTCAGTGTACAGGCTGGGATTTGCGCAGCAATTCTTCCGGACTGTTTGCATCGCGCCACAAGGTGGCGAGCCCGACGCGGACATCGATATCGGCATGCGGCCAGCTGATCCCGCCCACGCCCCGTTGATGGCGTTCGGCCACCAGTCGCGCGGCCTGTCGATCGGTATTCGGCAGCAGCATGGCGAAACCGAAACGATCCCAACGAGCCAGAAAATCTCCGGCGCGCGCATCGCGCCGCAGCGTCTGGTCAACCGTGCCCAGAACCGCAAGCGCCGCCTCCGACCCGTATTGCTCGCCATAGGCCGCGAGGTCATGCATCTCAAGGCGCACGACCGATACCGGATCGGCGCGACGCGCAGCACGCTCCACTTCTTCTTTGAGGCGCGCGGCAAACATGGCCTGCCCATCCAACGCGGTCTGCAAGCGCTGCTCGAGATCCATTACCCGTGTGCGCAGGCGCTGGCATTCACTTTCAAGCATTGGATCCGCCGGCTTCGTCAGCTCACGCGCGACCACCAGCCAGCGCTGGCCGGACAGCTGGCTGGCGCGCAGCTGGTACTCGCGATTGAGGCCGCCGCCGTTAGCTGACCAGCGAATATCGGCACCCTGGGCGGTGCCCGCGCATTGCGCCCGGAGCCGTTCAACAACGGCTGCTGGCACCAGCTCTGCAAAGGAGCGCCCGACCAGCAATGCGGGGCCCTGCTCAGTGCGCGGCCAGTTACCGAACTCGCGCCTCACGGTCGAATTGCAATCCAGCCACAGGCAGGCATCGCCCTGCAACCGCACCAACGCCATCAGGTCGGCTTCTACCGCGGCGGCGATTGGCGTTGGTGCCATGGCTAACGCCGCGGCTTGCGCGAGCGCTCCGCGATCAGCATCGCAAGCTCCAGCGACTGTTCGTAGTTGAGACGCGGGTCGACGGTCGACTTGTAGGCGCGCACCAGGTCTGAATCCGACAGGCCACGCGCGCCGCCGGTGCATTCGGTGACATTCTCGCCTGTTAGCTCGATATGCACGCCGCCGAGATAGGTGCCCTGGTCACGGTGGATATCGAATGCCAGTTCCAGTTCCTTCTGGATATTCTCGAAACGCCGGGTTTTCAGGCCACCCTGGCTGTTCTCGGTGTTGCCATGCATGGGATCGCAGATCCACAGCACCGTCTGTCCGGTGGCTTTCACCGCCGCAATCGCCTTCGGCAGCGAGCGCTCGATGTCCTTTGCGCCGAAGCGATGAATGAGGCACAGCCGGCCGGGCTGGTTCAAGGGGTTCAGGCGCGCCACCAGTTCCTGCAGCCAGGCGGCATCCATCGCCGCGCCCACCTTGACGCCAATGGGGTTGGAGATGCCGCGGAAATATTCCACATGCGCGCCATCGACCTGCGCGGTGCGCATGCCGATCCAGGGCATGTGCGTTGACAGGTTGTACCAGCGATTGCTGCGTGGAATGAAGCGCGTCTGCGCCTGCTCGTAATGCAGGATCAGGCCTTCATGGCTGGCGTAGAACTCCGCCCGCAGCGATTCGTGCACGCCCTTGCCGCTGATGGTTTCAAAAAATTCCAGGCCATCGGCAATCGACGCGACGATGCGCTGGTAGGCTTCTTTCGATGACGAGTGGCTGACAAACCCGAGGTCCCAGTATTCCGGGTGATGCAGGTCGGCGAATCCGCCGTCGATCAGCGCGCGCACAAAATTGAGCGTCAGCGCCGAGCGCTCGTAACCGCGCAGCAGCAGTTGTGGATCGGGTTCGCGGGACGCGGCGGTGAACTCGGCGCGATTGATGATGTCACCACGGTACGAAGGCAAGGTGATGCCGTTCTGCGTTTCCGTGTCCGCCGAGCGCGGCTTGGCGTACTGGCCCGCCATGCGTCCGACCCGGATGATCGGCTTCTTCATCGCATGGGTCATCACCAGGCTCATCTGCAGCAGTATCTTCAGGCGCTTGACGATCGCGTCCGATTCACAGTCGTCGAGGTTTTCGGCGCAGTCGCCAGCCTGCAGCAGGAACTGCTCGCCGCGTTGCGCGGCCGCCAGTTCTTCGCGCAGCTTTTCGACCTCCCAGGACACCACGATGGGCGGCAGGCGCGACAGCGCGCTAACAGCGGTAGCGAGCGCCTCCGGATCACGGTAGACCGGTTGTTGCAGGGCATTGCGGCTTTGCCAGCTGGCCGGGTGCCAGGTTTGCTGTGCGGGTGTTTGCATACGATGCCTAATGCTACCGGATGCGGCTGCACTTTGGCCAAAACACCTTCCCATCGCCAAAATCCGGGCGCAGAATGCGCCCCTTTATTTTTCAGGAACCATGGCATGTATCGTGTACTCGTACTGGGCGCCGGCAAGATCGGCTCCTTGATCGGCGGCCTGCTGGCGGAATCTGACAGCTACCAGGTCCAGCTGGCCGATCTGGACGGCGCGGCGGCGGAAAGCATCGTCACTGCCCATGGCCTGCCGCGGCTGTCGGCCGTGGCGCTGGACGCCAGCAACAAGGCGGCGTTAGCAGCGCAACTCGCCAAGTCGCCGGTGGACGCGGTGATCTCGAGCCTGCCCTATTACTGCAACGTCGCCGTCGCCGAGGCGGCGCGCGCTGCCGGCTGTCATTATTTCGACCTGACCGAGGATGTCGCGGTGACGCGCGAGGTGCGCCGCATCGCCGAGGGCGCCCAGCAGGCCTTCGTGCCGCAGTGCGGTCTCGCTCCCGGCTTCATTTCGATCGCGGCGCATGAACTGATCACGCACTTCGAAAAGCTGCGTTCGGTCAAGTTGCGCGTCGGCGCGCTGCCCCAGCACCCTAACAATGTGCTGAAATATTCGCTGACCTGGTCCACCGAAGGCCTGATCAACGAATACGGCAACCCCTGTCAGGCCATCCACGACGGCAAACTGCTGGACGTCGCGCCGCTCGAGGGCCTGGAGGAGATTGAAATCGACGGCACGCCTTACGAGGCCTTCAATACCTCGGGCGGTCTCGGTTCCCTGGGCGAGACCTTCGGCGCCGGCTGCGAATCGATGAACTACAAGACCATTCGCTATCCGGGGCATTGCGAACAGATGCGCCTGCTGATGAATGACCTCAAGCTCAACAAGGATCGCGATACGCTGAAGCGCATCCTGGAAAATGCGGTACCGCAGACCCTGCAAGACGTCGTCATCGTATATGCCGCCGTCAGCGGCTCGCAGGACGGCGAACTGCGCGAAGAAAACTACGTCAACAAGATCTACCCGCAGGTGATCGCCGGCCGCCTGTGGTCCGCGATCCAGGTCACGACGGCCGCGGGAATCACCTCGGTGCTCGACCTGGTGCTGACCGGCGGCGGACGTTACAAGGGATTCGTCGCGCAGGAGTCATTCAGCCTGCCGGACATTCTCGAGAATCGCTTCGGCCGCTACTACGCCCCGGGTGGCAGCAAGGACCTGTCATCGGCCGTGGTCGTCAAAGGCGCCGCCGGCCGGCAGCGCCGGAACGCGCCGCCGAAAAAACGCTAGCTGCGGCGACGGCGCCAGGATCCTAACAAATCGAGCGGCCGCTCGCCGTGTGCGGCGGTCCTGGCCTGATAGCGCGGGATCAGCAGGCCGGCCCGCGCGCCGCCAAGGGCGGACGAACCCAGCTGCAGCTCGCCACCATAGCTCTCGACGGTATCGCGGACCATGGCCAGGCCAAACCCATGGCCGGGGGTGGCTTCGTCGGCGCGCTGGCCGCGCTCCGGCCCCGATGCTAACAACGACGGCGCCATGCCCGGTCCGTCATCCTCGACCTGCACCTGCCACTGCTGCGCGCTCTCCTGCACCGTGACCCGCACCCGCGAGCGGCACCACTTGCAGGCGTTATCCAGCAGGTTGCCCAGCATCTCCAGCAGGTCGGTCCGGTCGCCCAGGAACATCGCCCCTGGCGCCGGCTGCAATTCAATCAGCAGATCCTTGTTGCTGTAGGCACGCAACAGCGTGACGCGCAATTCATTCAGGATCGCATTGATGTCTACCGGCGCCTGCCCCAGCACCACGCCGCCACTCATCGCCGCGCGCTTGAGGTGCCGGTCGATGAGTGCGGTCATGCGATCCACCTCGCCGGCAACGATCTTTCCGGCCTCGCCCGCCTCGGTCTCGCGCAATTGCGCGCGGATCACGGCCAGCGGCGTTTTCAGGCTGTGCGCGAGATCCGCAAGGTTGTTGCGATAGCGCTCGATGCGCTTGCGCTCACCAGTCAGCAGCATGTTGAGCCCCGCGGCCACGCCGGCCACTTCGCGCGGAAAGCCCTCGCTCAGCACCTGGCGCTCGCCCGCCTCGACGGCGGCGATCTCGGATTCCAGCTGGCGCAACGGGCGCGTGGTGCTGCGCGTGACCCACAACAGGACACCTAACAAAATCGCCGCGAACACGGCACTGCCGGCCAGCAGATTGCGACGCAGCTGCGCAAGCGCTGCCTGGCTGGGGCGGCGCGAGGCCGCCACCGCAAACACCAGGTCCTGTTCAACCCCCGGCGCAAATTGCCAGCGCAGGCCGCGCCAGATGCCGAGCAGCGGCTCGCCCTGCCCGCCAGGGATATCCGCATACAGGACCTGACCGATCGGCACGGTGCGTGTCAGGTCGATGAAAGCGCCCGCGGTTGAACCCGAGCGCCAGACGACACGGGCATCGGCACCACGGATTTCCGCGAACAAACCGCTGCCCGGCGTCTGCAAGCGCGGCTCGGTCGTGCCATCGGCGGTCAGCGTGTTAGGCGCGGAGCCCGGTTCGGCGGCGGCGATTAACGCCACCATCTGCGCATCGAGCAATTCACGCAGCGCGTTTTCCGACTGCTGGCGATAGAGCCGGTCCAGCGACAGGCCAGCCAGTCCCAGAAACACGATCAGCACTGCGCTGACCGCGAGCCACAAACGGCGGGCGATAGAGACTGATGGCGTCAGGCGGCGTTCCGGGCCAGGACCAGACGGTAGCCGCGTCCGCGCAGTGTTTCGATGGGCTTCATGGTGTCGTCCGGATCCAGTTTGCGCCGCAAACGCCCGATGAACACTTCGATGGTGTTGCTGTCCCGTTCAAAGTCCTGCGCATACAAGCGCTCGGTGAGTTCGGTTTTGGAAATCACTTCGCCCGCCCGCAGCATCATGTGCTCAAGGAGACGATACTCAAAACTGGTCAGCTCCACGGGCCTGCCGGCCACCGTGACAATTTGCTGCCGCGTGTCGAGCGTGACCGGGCCACAGCTCAACTCGGGCGTCGACCATCCGCCGGATCGGCGCAGCAACGCCTGCAGGCGCGCCAGCAGTTCCTCGACCTGAAAGGGTTTCGCCAGGTAATCGTCCGCACCGGACTGCAGGCCTTCAACCTTGTCCTGCCAGCGATCGCGCGCAGTCAGAATCAGGATCGGGAACGATTTTTTCTCGGCGCGCAGTTTGCGGATCAGGTCCAGGCCCGCGAGCTTGGGCAAGCCCAGGTCGATGACCGCGACATCGATCGGCAATTCCCGGCCGGCGAACAGCCCTTCCTCGCCGTCGGGCGCCACATCGACGGTGTAACCCTGCTCAGTCAAGCGCTGTTGCAGTGACTCCCGCAACTGCGTTTCGTCTTCCACTATCAGTGCGCGCATCTACACTCCCCGTACAAAAACAAGCGCCGGCCCAGGGCCCGGCGCCCCCGTCGCAGCCAGCGGACCTAACGGTTCAGCTCGGCGCCCGTTGCCGCATCGATACGAATTGTCCAGACACGACCATCGCCACCTAACAGTCGCAGTGCATAGACTTTGCGACCCTCGCTCTCGATCACCTCGGCCTTGACGACGCGCGCCCGATGGCGCTCCTGGGCCGCGGCCACGGCCGCGTCCAGCGAGACGCCATCACCGGCGAGCACCGGGCCAGCGCTGAAGGGCAAAAGGGCCACCAGCAGCAGTGCGAGGAATCGGGAACGAGGATTAGCATGCATACGTCGGTCTGGATTCTACTAGTAACCCTGCTCCGGAGACACATGCACGCGTACGCGTAATTGCGGGCCCGGGTCGTAGCTCATGCGTGTGGTGTATTCCCGGCCGTTGTACACATAAGTGACGCGATAGCCGTCGATGCGTTCCTCGAATCGCTCGTCCTGCGTCACCCGGCACCGTTCCACCTCGCGGCTGCGGCCACGGTCATCGTCGTAACTGTCATCGTAACGATCGCCATAGCGGTCGTCGCGACCCCTTCGGGCCGTATCGTGGCCAACAGCCGCACCGATCAGGGCGCCTGCGACGGTCGCGATGCTGCGCCCCTCGCCGCGGCCGATCTGGTTGCCGATGGCGCCGCCAATCAAGCCGCCGATGATGGTGTTGTTAGTCGTTCTGACGTCGCCACCGCGATCACGGTAATTGTAACGGTCGCGGGAATAGCCGCCGTCATAGACGGTCTCGAGCCGGCACTCGCGGCGCGGTTCAAGCACGCGGATGCGACGTGACAAAGGCTCGACGCGCACGACACGTGCGGTGTCGTAGTCCGACTGCCGGCTGCCATCGTAACGGCCGCCGTCATAGTCACCGTCGGGGCGATGGTCGGCATATGCCAGGCTGGCGCCACTGAGGGCCAGGGCTGCAATCGCGGTCACAATTCGGGTGTTCATGAGAGTCTCCTTTCTTCCGCCTATGGGAGACAGCCTATCGCCGGGTCAATGAACGCCTGCTGAACTGCCTCAGGGTGGGTTTTTCTCGCTCAATTTGACCGTATTCCAGGCCTGGTCCCAATCCGCGGCCGACATCTGTTGCGGGTCCCGGCCTGCGATCTGCAGCTGGTCCTCCATCGCCACGAACCGCCGCTCGAACTTGCGGTTTGCATGCCGTAACGCGGACTCGGGATCCAGGCCGAGATGACGGCTGTACTGCGCCAGCGCAAACAACAAGTCACCAAGTTCCTCACTGGCAGCGTCCTGCTGCCCCGCGGCCAGCTCGGTCGTTAGCTCCGCCAGTTCTTCACGCACTTTGCCGGCAACCGCGCCCGCATCCGGCCAGTCGAAGCCAACCCGCGCCGCGCGCTTGCCAAGCTTCGCGGCCCGCGTCAGCGCGGGCAGTGCCAGTGCCACGCCATCGAGCACGCCGGTCGCGCCCTGCGCGGCGCGCTCCCCGGCCTTGCTGTGCTCCCACGCCTGGTTGAGGGTGTGCGCATCGGTGGCCGGCGAGTCCTGTGCCGCGAACACGTGCGGATGCCGGCGCTGCAATTTGTCGCGGATACCGCTTGTCAACGACGCAAAATCAAACCAGCCGCGCTCTTCGCCAAGGCGAGCATAGAAGACGACCTGGAACAGCAGATCGCCCAATTCGTCGCGCAACTGCGTCCAGTCCTCGCGCGCGATGGCGTCGGCCACTTCGTGGGCCTCCTCGAGCGTATAGGGCGCGATGCTCGCGAAGTCCTGCGCGCGGTCCCAGGGGCAGCCGCTGACCGGGTCACGCAGGCGGCGCATGACCTCGAGCAGGTCGGCCAGGGCGGCGGCGGCCTGCGGGTCGCCATCGGGCGTCGGACTCATGGCTTACGTGCCTCAGCTAACAAGGAAAACAGGGTCATCAGCATGCCCGCGGTGGCGCCCCAGATATTGCGTGCGCCATAGGGCATGTCCGTCAATTCAATCTCGCGATTCTGCAGCTGGCGCCGCCGCGGCCTGTGGTGCGCCGGGTCCAGCAGGTAATTCAGAGGCACTTCAAACGCTTCATCCACTTCGCTGCGGTCTATAGACAGCTCCAAAGGCGGCGTCACCAGGCCCACGACCGGCGTGACGCGGAATCCCGAGATGACCACGTGATCCGGCAAATAGCCCAGGACCCTGACCAGGGGCGCTGCCAGGCCGATTTCCTCGGCCGATTCGCGCAGCGCCGCGGTACGCGCGTCACGATCGCCGGTTTCGATACGCCCGCCCGGAAAACTGATCTGGCCGGCATGGTTCTTGAGCCGCGCCGAGCGCTGCGTTAGCAGCACATGGAAACCGTCGTCGCGATCGACCAGCGGCACCAGCACCGCGGCGCGCTGCGTCGGTGCTGGCAGCAGCGGCAGGAGCTCGGCGCTCATGCGTCGTCCCAGGCCCGCGTAAATGGCGGGCGGGTCAGCCAGGTCGCTGGGCTGCGGCAAGAGGCTGAGATCTAACAATCGCAGCAAGGCCTGGCGATCCAGCTGGTGCAGAGGCAGGGTCATTCAAGCCCGCGACACATAATGGTCAGGTGCAGTCCGGGACTGGGTTATCATGGGCAATTCTAGCATTTTGCAGCGCAAATCCGGACACCGATGAGCCACACAGACCTACTCGCACTCTCGCCGATCGACGGCCGTTATCGCGCCGCAACCGATTTCCTGCGGCCGCTGCTCAGCGAGTCGGGCCTGATCCGCGAACGCATCCATATCGAGGCTGCCTGGCTTCTGCATCTGCATGCGCAGCGCGCGCAGCTGGGCTGCCTGGCAGGACTGCAGCCGGCCGGCCTAACAGCCGCGGTGCGCGCGGCCGCGACCGCGCTGCTTGACCCGCCGGAATCGGCTGCGGCGACGGTCAAGGAAATCGAGGGCCGCACCAATCACGACGTCAAGGCGGTCGAGTATTACGTACGCGATCAGCTGCTGGCCGCCGGCGCCACGCCCGCGGTCCTGGAGCTGGTGCACTTCGGCTGCACTTCCGAGGACATCAATAACATCGCCTATGCACGCCTGCTGCTGCGCGCGCGCGAGCAGATGATCGCGCAGGGTCTGCAGCCGGTGCTTCAGGCGCTGGAGGTGTTAGCAAGTTCCAACGCCGCGGTACCCATGCTGGCCCGGACCCATGGCCAGACCGCAAGCCCGACCACGCTGGGCAAGGAATTCGCCAATGTGCTGGTGCGGCTGCGGCGCGCTGAGCAGCGCTGGCAGGCAGTCGCCATTCTCGGCAAGTGGAACGGAGCGGTCGGTAACTACAACGCGCAGCACGCGGTTGCGCCCGAGGTCGACTGGCCGGCGCTGGCGGCGGGATTTGTCCGCTCGCTGGGGTTGCAATTCAACAGCCACACGACGCAAATCGAGCCGCATGACTGGATCGGCGAGTACTGCGACGCGCTCGCGGCAAGCGGCGTCGTGCTGATCGATTTCTCGCGCGATGTCTGGGGCTACATTTCGCTTGGCTACCTGCGCCAGCGCCCGAAGAGCGGCGAAGTCGGATCGTCGACCATGCCGCACAAGGTCAATCCCATCGATTTCGAAAATGCCGAGGGCAATCTTGGCATCGCCAACGCGCTGCTGCGCCACTTTGCCGACAAGCTGCCGATTTCACGCTGGCAGCGGGATCTCACCGACTCGACGGTGCTGCGGAATCTCGGCACTTCGTTAGGCCACGTCGCAGTCGCATGGCGCGCCCTGAGCCGCGGCCTCAGTCGCATCGATGCCAACCCGGCGCGACTCGCGGCGGACCTGCAGGCGGCACCGGAAGTCCTGGCCGAGGCCATACAGACCGCCATGCGCGCTGCCGGCATACCTAACGGTTACGAGTTGCTGAAAGATCTGACGCGCGGCCAGGCCATCGATCTGGCGCAATTGCGCGCGTTGATTGCCAGGCTGGACCTGCCGCCCGGGCTGCGGCAAAGGCTTGCCAGCCTGGAGCCGGCGGATTATGTCGGCCTGGCGGCGCAGCTGGCGCAGTCGGCGCTTGGCGCCAAACCCTGACAAAACCATGACGCAGTTCGCAAAAGCCGGCCGCGTCGCGGCGCCCGGCTGAACGAACCGTGACGCGCCTCAGTACATAACAGTCCTCGACGACGGAGTATTGCCCGGCACAACGGCGCGAGCCGCAACGCCTGGGGCAATGCTTTGATTTCGACCGGCGACCGCGATCTTTCTATCCTGACAGGCGAAATCGCTGCGCCTGTCCTCGACCTGTTGCCGCCGTCGCCTACCCTGCAGATCATCAGTTCACTCGACGAAATGCGCGCGGTGGTCAACCAGGCCGCCGCCGGTGCGCATCGCCTGATGTCGATCTACTCGCCCGACCTGGAACCGGAACTGTACGACCAGACGCCGTTTCTAGACATCATCAAGCGCTTCGTGCTCGGCCGTAACTTCGCCAAGGTGCGCATCCTGCTGACCGACCGGACACGGATGATTCGCGACGGCAATCGCCTGGTTGCGATGAGCCGGCGCCTGACCAGCTATATCGAAATGCGCCTGGCGCCACGCGCTGAAACGCTGCGCGCCCATTCGTACATGATCGTCGACGACAAGGCGGTTATTTTTCGCCTGCAAGGCGACCGCTACACGGGTGTTGCCGACCTCGCCAACCCGGCCGCAGCCCGCCTGCAGCTGGATGACTTCGATGCCATCTGGCAGGCTAACGTTCCGGATTACGGGTTTCGCACCGCAAGCCGTTGAGCTGACGGTCAACTGTCGTCCCGTTGCCGCGTCTTAGTTCTCGCATGCCATCCCTGAAGACTGACATCACGGTCGCTGCCATGGTGGAACTCGATGGCCGATTCCTGGTCGTCGAAGAGCGCATTCGCGGGCGTCTGGTCATCAATCAACCCGCAGGGCATGTCGAAGACCGGGAATCGCTGCTCGCGGCTGTGATCCGCGAAACCCGCGAGGAGACGGCCTGGCTGTTCGAACCCCAGTCGCTGCTGGGCGTTTATCACTGGCGCAACCCGGACAACGGCGTCACGACCCTGCGCTTCGCCTTTCGCGGTCAGGTTTCGGATTACCGGCCGCAGCAGGCGCTTGACCATCCGGTGGTGCGGACGCTCTGGCTCACGCCTGCGGAACTGCAAACGCGCGCGAACTCACTGCGCAGCCCCCTGGTGCTGCGCTGCCTGGACGACTGGCTGGCCGGCAAGTCGCTGCCTCTCAACACGGTTGCCGATCTGGACCTCGAGACCGCCAGGCATCTGCAGGCTGTCGAGACCTGATAACCGGATAGAATTTGCGCGTGGCGCGCAAATCCGGTGAAAAAATCATTGTTGGGATGTCGGGCGGCGTGGATTCCGCCGTGGCGGCCCTGTTGCTGCGCGACCAGGGCCATGACGTCGAAGGCCTGTTCATGGCCAACTGGGACGACCCGGACCCCGACGCGCATTGCACCACCGCCCAGGACTTTCAGGATGCGCGCGCGGTATGTGCCGAGCTCGGCATCGTGCTGCACAAGGTCGATTTCGCCGCCCAGTACCGCCAGCAGGTCTTCAGTCAGTTCCTCAGCGAGTTGCGCGCGGGCCGCACGCCGAATCCCGACGTGCACTGCAATCGCGAGATCAAGTTCGGCGTCTGCCTGCGCTACGCGCAGCGCCTCGGCGCCGCGCGCTTCGCGACCGGTCACTACGCCCGTTTGTTAGCAGGGCCGGCCGGGCTGGAACTGCACAAGGCGCTCGATGGCGCCAAGGACCAGAGCTATTTCCTGCATGCGGTGCCTCTGAGCCAGCTGAGTACTGCCGTGTTCCCGCTTGGCGAGCTGACCAAGCCGGAAGTTCGCGCCCGGGCCGCGGAGGCCGGCCTGCCGGTATTCAACAAGCCGGATAGCACCGGGATCTGCTTCATTGGTGAGCGCCCGTTCGCGGAGTTTCTCGCGCAGTGGCTGCCGCGAACACCCGGACCCATCATGACGGCCGACGGTGAAGTAGTCGGCGAGCACCACGGCCTGTGTTACTACACGTTAGGTCAGCGTGCCGGACTGGCAATCGGTGGCCGCGCCGGTCACAGCGAAGCGCCCTGGTACGTAGCGCGCAAGGAGCGCGAGGGCAATCGCCTCATCGTGGTGCAAGGCGCGGACCATCCGCTGCTGCTGAGCTGCGGCTGCGAGGTTCACGACTGGCACTGGCTCGCGGCGACGCCTCTGGCTGTCTCTGACCTCGGTATCAAGCTCCGCTATCGCCAGCCGGACCAGGCGCTCGCCGACGGTAGCTGGAATGGATCACGCGGGCGGCTGCAATTTGCCGTAGCGCAACGCGCCGTGACGCCGGGACAATTCGCTGTGCTCTATCGCGGCACCCACTGCCTCGGCGGCGGCGTAATCGACAGCACGACGCCGGTCACCGATTCCAGCGGGCGCGCCGCTATAATGTCGGCCGCTGGTTCGCAATCGCTTGCCGTGGAGTCTCACGATGACAGACAAAAAGTCTGACAGTTTCAAAGCCCGTACCAAACTCAAGGTTGGCGCGAAATCCTATGACATCTGGAGTTTCCGTAACCTGTCGCCGGAAAAACTGGCGCGCCTGCCGTTCTCGCTGAAGATTCTGCTCGAGAACCTGCTGCGCTTTGAAGATGGCGTCAACGTGACGCGCCGCGACATCGAAGCGCTGCTCAACTGGAATCCGAAGGCAGCACCGGATCACGAGATTTCCTTCACGCCGGCGCGCGTCATCATGCAGGACTTCACTGGCGTGCCCTGCGTCGTGGACCTCGCCGCGATGCGCGACGCGATCCGCACGCTGGGCGGCGACCCGGAGCAGGTCAATCCGCTGGCGCCCGCGGAAATGGTCATCGACCACTCCGTGCAGGTGGACGACTACGGCAATGCCAACGCCCTGGCTAACAACACGCGCATCGAGTTCGAGCGCAACGGCGAGCGCTACTCGTTCCTGCGCTGGGGCCAGACCGCGTTCCGCAATTTCAAGGTCGTGCCGCCTAACACCGGCATCGTGCACCAGGTCAACCTCGAGTACCTGGCGCGCGTGGTCTTCGGCGCCGGCGATGGCCAGGGAACTGCGTATCCGGACACCGTGGTCGGCACCGACTCCCACACGACCATGGTCAATGGTCTCGGCGTTCTCGGCTGGGGCGTCGGCGGCATCGAAGCGGAAGCTGCGATGTTAGGCCAGCCGGTCACGATGCTGATTCCGCAGGTCGTCGGCTTCAAGCTGACCGGCCAGCTACCAGCCGGCGCGACCGCAACCGATCTCGTTTTGACGGTCACGGAAATCCTGCGCAAGAAAGGCGTGGTCGAGAAATTCGTCGAATATTTCGGCGATGGCCTGGCCAACCTGCCGCTCGCGGATCGCGCCACCATTGCCAACATGGCGCCGGAGTACGGCAGCACCTGCGGCATCTTCCCGATCGACGAGGAAACCCTGCGCTACCTGGAACTCTCAGGGCGGCCCAAAGAGCAGATTGCGCTGGTGGAAGCGTATGCACGTCACCAGGGCCTGTGGCGCATCAACGGCGCAGCGCCCGCCGCCTACACCGACGTGCTGGAACTGGACATGGGCACGGTCGAACCGTCGCTGGCCGGCCCCAAGCGTCCCCAGGACCGGGTCTCGCTGCGCAACCTGCAGCAGGTTTATCGCAAGGCCCATGTGCAAATGTCCGAGGAGCGCGCGAAGAAGAATCCGGGCGCGACCGGCATCGGCCACGTCAACGATGCTCCGGACTATGAAGTACGCGACGGCGCGGTGCTGATCGCCGCGATCACCAGCTGCACCAACACCTCGAACCCCTCGGTGATGTTAGGCGCGGCGCTGCTGGCGCGAAACGCGGCGCGTGCCGGACTGCGCGCCAAGCCGTGGGTCAAGACCAGCCTGTCGCCTGGCTCGCGCGTCGTGACCGATTATTTCGACAAGGCGGGACTGACCAAGGATCTGGCGATGGTCGGTTTCCAGGTGACCGGCTACGGTTGCATGACCTGCATCGGCAATTCCGGTCCCCTCAAGCCCGAGATTTCCGCGGCCGTGAAGGCCGGCGACGTGATCGCAACGTCGGTGCTGTCAGGCAACCGCAACTTCGAAGGCCGCGTGCATCCGGAAGTGAAGATGAACTTCCTGGCGTCGCCGCCGCTGGTCGTGGCATTCGCGCTCGCGGGCACGACCGACATCGACCTGCACAGCGAGCCGCTGGGCCTCGGCTATGACGGCCGGCCGGTATTCCTCAAAGACATCTGGCCGACAGCGAAAGAGGTTGCGGAGACCGTGCGCGCTTCCATCGACTCGAAGATGTTCCAGCGCAGTTACGGCAACGTATTCGATGGCGATGCCAACTGGCGTGCGATCAAGATACCGAAAGGCAAGCTGTATGCGTGGCAGCCCAACTCCACCTACGTGCGCAACCCGCCCTATTTCGACGGCATGACCATGCAGCCGCGCAAGATCGCGGGCATCCAGGGGGCGCGCGCGCTTGCGCTGTTAGGTGACTCGGTCACCACCGACCACATATCTCCGGCCGGCGACATCGCCAGGAACAGCCCGGCGGCGAAATACCTCGAGTTGAAGGGCATCCAGAAGGCGGATTTCAACTCCTACGGCGCGCGGCGCGGCAACCACGAAGTGATGATGCGCGGCACCTTCGCCAACATCCGCCTGCGCAACCTGCTCGCGCCGGGCACCGAAGGCGGCGTCACGGTCCACATTCCGAGCGGCGAGCAACTGTCGATCTACGACGCGTCGATGAAATACCAGGCTGCTGGCACGCCGCTGGTGGTGCTGGCCGGCAAGGAATACGGTACCGGCTCGTCGCGCGACTGGGCCGCCAAGGGCACCATGTTGTTAGGTGTCAAGGCGGTGATTGCCGAGAGCTTCGAACGCATTCACCGTTCCAACCTGATCGGCATGGGCGTACTGCCCTGCCAGTTCACGAATGGCCAGAATGCCCAGAGCCTCGGCCTGACCGGCCGCGAGGTGTTCGATTTTGGCGACCTCAAGAATGCCGAGGCGCGCAGCGTGACGGTTACCGCCACCGCTGACGATGGCAAGGTCACCCGCTTCGAAGTGCGCGTCCGCATCGATACGCCGAAGGAGCGCGACTACTACCGGCACGGCGGCATCCTGCAGTACGTGCTGCGGCAACTGGCCGGTAGCGGCGCCGGCAGGAAACCGGCTGCCAGGCGCAAGCCTGCTGCCAAGCGCAAAGCAGCCGCCAAAAAGGCCGTTGCGAGGAAGAAACCTGCGGCGAGGAAGAAACCGGTGCCCGGGCGCAAACCGAAGGCGCGCCGGAAGCCGGCGGCGCGGCGCAAAATGTAGCTAACCCTCATCCCGCAGGCCTGACCTCCGACCAGTTGAGCCTGCGGGTCGCGAGCATGGTCACCGCGAGCACGGTGAATACCAGCAGGCTGCCTAACAAGAGCGCGTAGTATTCGGATTGCAGGATAAGGTACAGGCAACCATAGCAACCCGCGAGTCCCAGACTCATCAGCAGCGCCGCGGCCCGCCGGCCAGTCACGCCCGCGACATAGAACCCCAGCAACAGGATAAGCGCCGCCGCGGCGAGCGCGTAGGCCAACGCAAACGGCAGATGCTCGCCGACCGCCAGCAGCAGCAGGAAAAACACCGACAGCGCCAGCCCTACCAGCAGGTAATGCATCGGGTGCAGGCGCAGCCCCTGCGTTAGCTGCTCCCAGGCAAAGAACGCGAGAAATGTGGTGGCGATGAACAGCACGCCGTAGCGGATTGCGCGATAGCTCATCGAATACACGTCCACGGGGGTCACCAGCGCAAATCCAAACGCCGTCTGGAACAAGGCCTCGCCGCTGACGGCCTTGCCCGACCAGGTCCGCGGCAGCTTGCGGTTGATTTCCAGAACCTGCCAGCGGGCCTCGAACCCCTTGTTATTCGGAGTGGTATGGTCCGCCGCGAATGACCCTTCAAAGCCGGGGTGCGGCCAGCTGCTCAGGACCGTGACCTGGGTCGCTCCCGCGAGCGGCAGGAAATGCAGCGCACCACTGCCGCGCGCCCGGAATGCAAAGTGATACGGTAACCGGCCGCCCGGCGCGTACTCGCTCAGATCCAGGGACGCAGTCAACGCGCTTTGCTCGTCGAAACTGCCGCTGCCTAACAGCAGCCTGCGGCCGGCGAAATCGCTGGCGTTCACGGCCTGCAGGCTCGACAGCGAGCCGAACGGCAACACCAGGCTGGCTTGTGACCAAAGCGCGCGCTCGACCGACGGATTGGCGATCAGCGTACTCAAGGCCTGCGCCGGGAATTCGCCGCTGATATCGAGATCGGGCAGCGAATAGACGGGCAGCGAGAAAATACCGCGGACTTCGGCTTTGACCGTGTGGTGGGTCGAGATCTTGAGCGATTCCGGCAGAATCCAGCGCGGTTGACCGCTGACCCAGCGGGCCACGTTCTGCTTCAGATCGGGATTCCATTCATCGACGAGGACTTCGGTCGGCACCCTGAGCATGGGCCCGCCGATCGTCTGCGGCCCGCCATGCAGCGCCGCAATGCTGTCGCGGGCGGCGATCTGCACAGCCTGGCGTTCGGTCACCAGCGACTCGACGCGCCCGAGCGGCCACAGCAGCAGCAGGGCCAGACCACCTATCAGCGCTCCGCGCCAGAAGACCGAGCTGAACTGTCCACTGATATTCATCGTTGCCGTTTCCCGGTGATTTCGGAGTGTCCATTGCAACGCGCCTAAATGGCGGGACGCGGCCGCAATTCAGGCAAAATAGTGGCAGGCGTGGTCTGGAGGTCGGGGCTCTGCAAAAACTGGTTTTTTTTGATCTGGACGGCACGGTGTCACGCCATGACACGTTATGGCAATGGCTGCGGGCTTTCCTGTGGCAACACCCCCGGCGCTGGCCGCGCTTGTTAGGCGTCCTGCCATGCCTGGTGCGGTTCCTGCTGGGCCGTGCCGATCATGGTGCACTGAAAGCGCGCCTGCTGCAGGTGGCGCTGGGCGGTATTGAGCGCGAGGTTATCGGTGCACACACGACGCGCTGGATCGCCGGCTTCATTCCACGCGGCTGCTTTGCAGATGCGCTGGCTGCGATTCAGGCTCACCAGCACCAGGGCGATGTGCTCATCCTCATGAGCGCGAGCGTCGACGTTTACGTGCCGGAGCTGGCCCGGGCGTTAGGATTCGCCGAGTGCATCTGCACGCCCACCGGTTGGCGCGCCGATGGCCACTACGACGGCCGGCTGACTGGCCCCAACTGCCGGGAGCAGGAGAAAGTTAACCGGTTCCGCGCGCGGCTCGCGCTGCAACCTGGCGCCACGACCTGGGCCTACGGGAATTCCGCGCCCGACCTGCCGCACCTGCAGCTTGCCAGTCGCGGCATCCTGGTCAATGGATCCTCCAGAGTGCGCGCGCGCGCGGCGCAATCCGGGATCGAATGCGTCGACTGGCGTTAGCTCCAGTCAATGTCGGGCAAGGCACGCAGCTTTTCCTCGGTTTCGCGCCGCTGCCAATAGGGAATATCGGCCTGGTTGTCCGTGACCGCACTGCGCGCGTAACCCTCGGACTTGCGCAGGATCGCGTCGGCCTGGTCCTGCGGCAGGAACACCACGCCATCGCAGTCGGCGAGCACGATGTCGCCCGGGTTGACGATGACGCCACCGCAGATGACCGGGCCATTGAGCCAGCCGGCGCGCTCCGCGCCATTGGCCGAGGCAACCAGCCCGCGCGCGAAAATCGGCAGTTGCACGCGCTCGCGTATCAGCAGAGCGCCATTCATGCAGCGCCCGTCGAGCACCACGCCGGCGCAGCCGGCGCGTTTCGCGCCCATTGACATGCCCATGCCCCAGCAGGCCTTGTCTTCGCGACCGCCCGCATCCACGACGATGACATCGCCCGGCTGTGCATACTTGCCCGCCAGCTCGCCCACTAACAAATCGTCGGTATGCTCGGGGCGCACGGTGAATGCAGGTCCGCAGATGCGCCACTCCTGCACCAGCGGCTTGATCGCTGGATGCGCGACCTGCCGAGGCCCGGCGTGCACGCCGGTAACTCCGACATGCGTGCGCGCCGCGCGTTCAAGGAGATCGCGCGCGGGGCGCGGAAAGTCGAGTCGAATCTGGTAGCGCATGCTGGCCCACTCCAATCCCCGGTTAGCTACCGAGTATAGTTGCAGCCATGCGGAGAGCCGGTCGAATCGCCATCGTCGCCTGCATTGCGGCCGCGGCGCAACCTGCCTGCGCGGCGTCGGTCCTGTATCGCGGCGCCTATGGCCAACCCGAGTCACTGGTGCCGAATCAGTCCGGCGTCAAGAGCGAGCAGACCATCATGCTCGATCTGTTCGAGGGCCTAACAAGCTTCAGCGCCGACGGCCGGGTCGTCCCGGGCGCCGCGCAATCATGGCAAGTCAGCGGCGATGGCCGCAGCTGGACCTTCAGCCTGCGCCCGGGCCTGCACTGGTCCGATGGCTCACCGCTGGGCGCCAGCGACTGGGTGTATGCCTGGCGCCGGATGTTTGCCCCGGCGACGGCCCTGCCACGCGCCAGCCGCATGTTCATCATCCGGCGCTCACGCGAGGTGCTGGCGGGCCGCCTGCCGCCGGGGAAGCTGGGCGTCAGTGCGCCCGACGCCGTCACGGTGCGCATCGAGCTAGAAAACCCGTTTCCCTGGCTGCCGCTTTTGTTAGCTGGCCAGGAAGGCACGCCCTTGCCGCAGAAAGTGCTGGAGAAATTCGGCGCCCAATGGACCCGGCCCGGTAACCTGGTCAGCAACGGCGCCTTTCGCCTGACCGACAGGCGCGCCGGCGGCACGGTGCAACTGGGCCGCAATCCATTTTTTCATGACTCCGCCAGGGTGACGCTGGATACGGTGATCTACGTGCCCAGCGACGACACCAGCTCACTGGTCAACCGCTTCCGCGCCCACGAGCTGGATATCAACGCCTGGCCGGGCTTCGCGCCGCGTCAACAGGAGGCGCTCAGGAAGGAATTGGGCGCCGCGGTCAGGATCGCGCCGCTGTTCGGCGTGCGTTTCCTGCGTTTCAATCTCAAGCGCGCGCCGTTCGATGATATCCGGATCCGGCGGGCACTGGCGCTGCTCGTCGATCGCGAGCTGCTGGTTCGCAAAGTGCTGCCCGGCGGCGAACGACCCAGCTACCGGGTGGTGCCTGAGGGCCTCAGCGACGATGCCGCGCCGGCGCGCGGCGAAGTGCGGCTCGGCAGCATGGCCGAGCGCAACGCACGCGCGCGCGCCTTGTTAGCTGAGGCTGGATTCAGTACCCGCCGGCCGGGCCCGGTGCGGCTGCGCGTGCCGAGCGGCAACGGCGAGGAAATGTGCCTGGCGGTCGCGGCGATGTGGAGCGCGGCTGGTGTGCCCACCGTGGTCGAGAAAAGCGAGATCAAGTCCCTGATCGCCGATTTGCGCCGCGGCGATTTCGACATCGCGCTTACCGGCTCGGCCGAAAATGCCTCGGTAGAGGGTTATCTCGAGCGCTTCCTGGCGGATTCGAGCTATAACACCGGGCAGTATCGCAGCGCCGCGTTCGAGCAGGCGCTGCGTAAAGCCCAGTCTTTGTCGGCGCCGGCTGAACGTCGCGCAGCGGTGGCTCAGGCCGAGGCCATACTCAACGCGGATCACGCCGTGGTACCCCTGATTCAGGAGGTGGCCCGCAACCTGGTGTCGTCACGGGTCGGCGGCTGGGCCGACAACCCCGATGACATACACTTATCGCGCTACCTGTCGCTGCAACAAATTGCCCGTTAGCCCGGTCTACCTGCTACGTCCCATGGAGTTTCCGCATGCGCCCAAGATTTGATTCGGACATAAAGCCGTCTGCCATTACGCCGGAAGTGGTGTTCCGCGACCGACGCCGCGTGGTACAGGCGCTGGGACTGGGGCTCGCCGGCGCCGCAGCGGAATTGTCCGCCGCCACGATGGCCACCACCCCGCCGGTAGCGGCCCCGTCAGCCACGGCAACCACTGGCCCAGGCGCGCCAGGCAGTTCCGCCGGCCGGGTGGCACGCAATACACGCTATTCGGTGACCGAGCCCCCTAACAGCTACGAAGACATCACGAGCTACAACAACTATTACGAATTCGGCACCGACAAGGAAGATCCCAAGGCGAATGCGCAGGAGTTTCGCACGCGGCCCTGGACAGTGGAAATTGCCGGCGAAGCCGAGGTGCTGGGCCGATTTGCCCTGGAGGATCTGCTGCGCCCACACGCGCTCGAGGAACGAGTCTACCGGTTCCGCTGCGTTGAAACCTGGTCGATGGTCATTCCCTGGATGGGCATTTCGTTAGCTGCACTGTTGCAGCGTTTCAAGCCGACTTCCCGGGCGAAGTATGTCGAGTTCACGACCCTGCTGGATCGCAGCCAGATGCCGGGCCAGCGCATTCCGGTCCTGCAGTGGCCCTATGTCGAAGGCTTGCGTATAGACGAAGCCATGCACCCGCTGGCGATGATGGTGGTTGGAGTTTACGGGCGCTGGCTGCCGAACCAGAACGGCGCGCCGCTGCGCCTGATGACGCCGTGGAAATACGGCTTCAAGAACATCAAGTCGATCGTCAAGATTCGCTTCACCGAACGCCAGCCGCGCAATAGCTGGAACATCGCCGCGCCCGACGAATACGGCTTCTACGCCAACGTCAACCCGGCGGTGGACCATCCGCGCTGGAGCCAGGCGTCCGAACGGCGCATTGGTGAAGGTTTCTTTGCCGCGCGCGTGCCAACCCTGCCCTTCAACGGTTATGCGACCGAGGTTGCGGCCCTGTACCGCGGCATGGACCTGCAGCGTTACTTCTAGTTGTAAACGCGCATGACCCTCGTTCAGCGCTACCGCTGGGTTTACAAGCCGCTGATCTGGCTCGCGTGCCTCGCGCCGCTGCTGATCATCCTGGCTGCGGCATTCGGCGTGCCCGGCGTGTCCCTGACCGCGGACCCGGTGCGCGAGACGGTGCATCGCCTGGGCCGCACCGCGCTCAACCTGCTGCTGATAACGCTGTGCGTGACGCCGCTGAGGGACTTTCTGCAGGCGCCGCAGCTGCTGCGGCTGCGGCGGCTGCTGGGCCTGTTTGCCTTCAGCTACGCGCTGCTGCATTTCGTGGCGTTCGCTGCGCTCGACCTGCGGCTCGACTGGGGCCGGATCGGCACCGAGCTGGTCAAGCGCCCCTACATCCTGGTCGGCTTCACGGCATTGCTGGCGCTTCTGCCGCTCGCCGCCACCTCGACCCAGCACATGATGCGGCGCCTGGGCCGGCGCTGGGTGAAACTGCACCGGCTGATCTATCCGATCGCATTGTTAGGCGTCTGGCACTTCTGGTGGCAGGTCAAGGCCGACATCACCCAGCCGCTGCTCTACAGCGCCGCCCTGGCCGCCTTGTTAGCCTACCGGATCGTGAAGTTGCGGCGGACTACATCGATGTCCGCACCTGCCACAGTTCCGGGAAAAACCTGAGCTCCAGCGCCTTGGCGAGATAGGAGACGCCGGTGGTGCCGCCGGTGCCCGGCTTGTAGCCGATGATGCGCTCGACGGTCTTCAGGTGATGGAACCGCCACAGCTGAAACTTGTGGTCAAGATCGACCAGCCGCTCCGCGAGCTCGTACAGGTCCCAGTCTTTCTCGGCGTTGTGATACACGGCGAGCCAGGCCGCGGTCACCTGCTTGGCCGGTTCATACGGTTCGGCGAAATCGCGGCTGAGATAGGACTCCGGCACTTCGTAGCCGCGCCGGCTCAGAAGCCGCAGCACTTCGTCGTACAAAGACGGCGCGTCCAGCGCCTGCTGCAGCTTCTGATGCGCGGCGGGATCGCGCTGATGCACCACGATCATCTCGCGGTTCTTGTTGCCAAACTGGAACTCGAGCAGGCGGTACTGTTCGGACTGGAACCCGGACGCGCGGCCTAACGAATTTCGGAACGCCGAATAGTCCGCCGGGGTCATGGTCGACAGGACTTCCCAGGTCGCCAGCAACTGCGCCTGGATGCGCGAAATGCGTCCCAGCATCTTGAAGGACGGATCCAGACTGTCGCGCCGCACGCATTCAAACACGCCGCTGACTTCATGCAGCATGAGCTTCATCCACAACTCGGACACCTGGTGCACCGTGATGAACAGCATTTCGTCGTGCTCGAGCGAATTGGGCTGCTGCGAAGTTAACAGCGTCGACAGGCGCAGGTATTCGCCGTAGGACTGGGACGCCCCGAGATCCCAGAATACTTTTTCATCCGACAGGTCGACGCGATTCCGGCTCATATGAACAACCAAGGCGGTACGTGGCGCCATCCATGGGTCAACTCGCGATCCAGCGTTCGCCATTGCGGGCAGCGAGCCTCGACAGCGCGCCAGAAGCGCGCCGAATGATCCGGATGCTCGAGATGCGTCAGCTCATGAATCATCAGGTAGTGCGCAACTTCGGTGCGCTGGAACAGCATTGCAATATTGAGGCTGATGGTCCCGCGCACCGAGCAGGAGCCCCAGCGACTGCGCTGGCAACGCAGACTGAGTCGCCGGTAACCGGTGTCGCCGTCCCCGACCAGCGCGGCAAGCGAGGCCGCGATCCTGGGCTTTGCATGGCGCATCAGCCAGCGCCGCAGTGCTCCCTGGAGCGCAACATGCTCGACCTGCCCTGACACGTTCAAGACCCCGGGCGTTAGCTCGCGGATGCGCAGGCGGCCCGTGCCGCCCGCCAGGTGTATCTTCCAGCGCTCGCCTAACGCGGGCAGATCCAGTGTCGGCGGCGGGAACGGGCCCGCTTCCGCAACCAGCTCGCGGGCCCTGGCCAGCTGCCGCTCGATCCACGGCTGATGCAGACTGAGGAATTCGGCGATCCGTCGCGTGCTGGTTCGCGGCGGCGCCACCACCTCGACCCGCGCATTGCGGAACACGCGGACCGACAGTCGCCGGGCGCGCACGCTGAAACGGACCTGCGCGCCGGCCGCGGCCGGAGACGGTTCCTGAAAACTTAACTGTCGCTGCTCGAATAGCACGCCGCATCATAACGCAAGCGCGATCCGGGCTTCGGTTACCATAGGCGCATGCAATTTCTCAGCGACAATACCTCGGCAGTGGCGCCGGAAATCATGGCGGCGCTGCAGGCCGCGAACGATGGCTACGCGGACTCCTATGGCGCCGATCAGTGGTCGGTGCGGCTGGATGCAGTATTCAGTGGATTCTTCGACGCACCGGTACGCGTTTTTCCGGTCATCTCGGGTACCGCGGCTAACGCCCTGGCGCTGGCGACGCTGTGCCCGCCCTATGGCGCGGTATTCGCGCATGAGCACGCGCATGTCGTCCGCGATGAATGTGGTGCGGTCGAGGGCATGAGCGGCGGCGCGCGGATCCTGCTGTTGCCGGGCGGCGGCGGCCGCATCGCGCCGGAGACCCTGAGCGCCGCTGTCCACGCCAATCCTGCGAACGTGCACACCACCCAGCCCAGCGCGCTGTCGATCAGCCAGGCGACTGAATTCGGCCAGTGCTACCGTCCGGCAGAGCTAACAGCCCTGTGCCAGCGTGCCCATGAGCACAATCTGCGCGTGCATATGGACGGCGCACGGTTTGCCAATGCGCTCGCCTTCCTCGGCTGCCATCCGGGCGACATCAGCGGCCGGGCCGGCGTCGATGTACTGTCGTTCGGCGCCACCAAGAACGGCGCGCTGGCCGCCGAAGCGGTGGTGTTCTTCAACCCGGACCTGGTCCGCGATTTCGAATTACGTCGTAAACGCGCCGGCCACCTGCTGTCGAAAATGCGCTACGCCAGCGCGCAGTTGCTGGCCTACATTGAAAGCGGCGTCTGGCTGCGTAATGCCACGCATGCCAACCGGCTGGCCGCGCAGATTGCGGCGGCCGTACCGGCACGCCTGGTGCTGGCGGCCGAAGCGAACGAGGTCTTCCTGCGCTTGTCAGCCACCGAGGCGGCGGCCCTGCACGCCCAGGGATTCGCCTTCTATGACTGGGGCTCGGCCGACAGCGGCGAGTACCGTTTCGTTGTTAGCTGGCAGCAGGCGCCTGCAGATGCTGCGGCGCTGGTCAAAGCGCTGATGGCGCTGCGCTGAACCGCAGCTAGAGGTTGCGGAAGTCGTCGGGACTGAGTTGCGTGGGCACTTTGGGCCAGTCATTGAACGGGAACGGCGCCAGCTCGGAACCGAAGGTAAGATAGCTGACCATCTGCGCCAGGTAGGCGGCGAGGCTCCTGCCAAGACTCACCAGACGCACGCTGGGCTGGTTGGAAAACAGCCACAGCAGCAGTTGCACCAGCACCGTAACCGCCAGGACCGAGCACAGCACCCAGAAAATGAGCGCGAACACCAACAGGTAAAGTATGCGCATGTCCCACCTCGATTCGCCCACAGCATGCACTTGATCGACATCGGCATCAACCTGGCACATGACAGCTACGACGCCGACCGGCCTCTGGTGCTGGCGCGCGCCGCCGCCGCCGGTGTTAGCCAGATGGTCGTCACCGGCTCGAGTATCGCGGGCAATGCCAGGGCAATCCAGCTGGCCGCCAGCGAACCAGGCCGCCTGTTTGCGACCGCGGGCGTGCATCCCCATCATGCAACCGAGTTGACAGCCGCCGCGCTTGCGCTGCTGCAGCAGCAGGCGCGGGCTGCGCAAGTCGTTGCGGTCGGCGAATGTGGCCTGGATTATTTTCGCAAATACTCGCCGCACGACGCTCAGCTGGCGGCCTTTGAGGCGCAGCTGGCACTCGCCGCCGAAGTTCAGAAGCCGGCATTCCTGCATATGCGCGACGCCAGCAGCGATTTTCTCGCGCTGTTGCGCCAGTGGCGGCCGCGCCTGACGCGCGCGGTCGCGCATTGCTTTACCGACGACCAGGACATTGCCAGGCAGTGCCTGGACCTTGATCTGCACATCGGCATTACCGGCTGGTTCTGCGATGAGCGCCGCGGCACGCATCTGCGCGACGTCGTGCGGCTGATTCCACGTGGCCGAATCATGATTGAGACCGATGGCCCCTATCTGCTGCCGCGCGACCTCACTCCCAAACCTGCCAGCCGCCGCAACGAACCGGGCTTCCTGCCGCATATCGCCAGGGCCATCGCCGCGGCGCGCGGCGAGGAATTCGCCGACTTCGCCGCGCATACGACCCGCACTGCCCGTGATTTCTTCTCCCTGCCCGATGTGTGAAATCAATTGCTGAGGTAGCACCATGGATACCAATCGCCTGAATGAGTTTGTTGCCAGCCGGTGGCGCGACAGCATCACCCCGCAATTGCTCGACTACGTGCGCATTCCTAACAAGTCGCCGCTGTTCGAGCCCGGCTGGGAGCAACTGGGGCACATGGAAAAGGCCGTGCAGCTGATGGCCGACTGGTGCAAGGCGCAGGCGCTGCGCGGTGCGCAGGTCAGCGTACGCCGCCTGCCCGGGCGGACTCCCATTCTGTTAGTCGACATCCCCGGCGAGATTGACAGTTGCGTACTGCTGTACGGCCACCTCGACAAGCAGCCGGAGTTTACCGGCTGGCTGCCGGGACTCTCGCCCTGGGAGCCTGTGATACGCGATGGCCGTCTGTACGGGCGCGGCGGCGCCGATGATGGCTACGCGGTGTTTGCGTCGCTCACGGCGATCGCCGCCCTGCAGCAACAGGGCATCCGGCATCCGCGCTACGTGGTGCTGATCGAGGCCTGCGAGGAAAGCGGCAGCGTCGACCTGCCCGCGCATCTGGCCGCGCTGGGCAAGGAATTGGGCGAACCATCGCTGGTCGTGTGCCTGGACGCGGAATGCGGCAACTACAGCCAGCTGTGGTGCACGACGTCGTTGCGCGGCAATTTCAGCGGCAGCCTGCGCATCAGGGTCTTGCGCGAAGGCGTGCACTCGGGCATGGGCACCGGCATCGCCCCGACCCCGTTCCGGATCGCACAGCAGCTGCTGGCGCGCCTGGAAAATCCCGTCACCGGCGACATCGTGGTCGAAACACTGCAGGCGCCGATACCGCGCGACCGACTGGCGCAGGCGCGCGCGGCGGCCGCCGTGCTGGGCGCCGAAATTGCCGGCAAGATGCCCTTTGTCAGCGGCGCCCGCGCCCTGTCCAACGATCCCGTGGAGCTTTTGTTAGGCAGTACCTGGCGCGCAACGCTGGCGGTCACCGGCGCCGACGGCCTGCCGGCGATCCAGACAGCCGGAAATGTATTGCTGCCCGAAATTACACTCAAGCTGTCCTTGCGCCTGCCGCCGACCGTGGATGCGGCGAGCGCGGCCACCCTGGTGCGCGAAATCCTTGAGCGCGACCCGCCCTACGGCGCCAGCGTCAGTTTCGACCCCGGAGCTGCGATGAGCGGCTGGAATGCGCCGCCGTTTGCCGACTGGCTGGAGGCATCCATGCAGCGCGCCTCGCAGGCGGTGTTCGGCCAGCCGGCGGTACATGCCGGTTGCGGCGGCAGCATCCCGTTCATGGGCATGCTGGGTACGCAGTTCCCGAAAACCCAGTTCCTGATCACCGGCGTGTTAGGACCGCAGTCCAATGCGCACGGCCCGAACGAGTTCCTGCACCTGGCCTATGCCGAAAAGCTCACGGCGCTGGTCACGCATGTGCTGGCGGATCACGCCAGGCTTTAGCGACGCCACAGCCGGCTGGACGGGGCCGCAACACTAGAGCGGCTTGATTTCCACCGTGTCAGGCGTGAGCTGCGCCAGCAGTCGTGCCCATGCGGGCGACATTGAGCTGGTCAAGGCCGCGGCGGCGCCCGGATCGACGACCGGAAATTCCGCCGGCAGGCTGTCGAGCCGCAGACAGTGCACCGGCACGCCCTTCGGAAAGCGCGCGCCCTCGGTGAACACGACCCTGCCTGCTACGCCCATCTGCGGCACCAGTCGCGACAGCACGGCGACGCGATCCAGCAGCGCGGGCAAGGGATTCGGAAACGTGTTGCGCCCCGCGCCGCGCATGACTGTCCAGTGCTCCATGTGCTCGGAGCCGAAGACATTGCCGGTGACGTCGCGCACATCCAGCAATAGCAGGCCGCGCGTGGTCAGCAGCAACCAATCAAGATGCAGCTGTCCGCCGTTGCCATCGGCCACCAGCATGTTGCGCACATGTGCCAGCGCGACCAGGGTAATGCTCGCCTCGCGCCGTCGCAGGCGGCGACGCACCTGCCAGCGACGCCACAGGAACACAGCGCCAATAGCGCTGCCGATAGCTAACAGGACAAACGCAACTGCTAGCAACAGTGTCTGCTGGTCGTCGTCGAGGCCGGTCATGATGGTGCAGTTGCTAACAGTGCGGTGCGCAGCGACGCCAGGTCCGCAGGCAGGGTCTCAAATCGGCTCGGTCGCTCATACAGCGCCTGCAGGCTGGGCGGCGTACGCAGCGCCGCACCCACCAACGGCTGCATGATTTCACTGAACTTGGCCGGGTGCGCGGTTGCGACGATCACCCAGTGGTGCGCGGACTTCTCGGCACGCGGCATTTGCGCATAAGCTTCGGCGGCGACTGCGGTATGGGGACACCAGACTCGCTGGTACTGCGCGAAATCAGCAGTAACGCGCGCCGTGATCTCGGCATCCGTGATGCTGACCGAGCTCACCGCACCGCGCAGCGTCTCGATGGCCGGAAACAGGTGCTGCAGCCGCTCCATGTTGGACGGATTGCCGACATCCATCGCGGACGCCAGGGTCGCGCGACTCGCCTGTGGCTGCCAGTCGCCGCTCGCAAGAAAATCCGGGATGGTCCGATTAGCGTTCACAGCTAACACGACGCGGTCGATCGGCAGGCCCAGCTGCCGCGCCCAGATGCAGGCCAGCGCGTTGCCCAGATTGCCGGTCGGGATGATGAAACTGGCGGGGCGGCCGTAACGGCGCCAGACCGACATGCTGGCGCGCGCGTAGTAGGACGCCTGCGGCAGCAAACGACCGAGATTGATGCTGTTAGCCGATGACAGCTCGAACCGGGCACGCAACGCGGCATCGGCAAACGCCTGTTTGACGAGTCGCTGGCAATCATCAAAAGTGCCGCGCACCGCGAACGACCGTACGTTGCCACCCCAGCAGGTCAGCTGCTGCTGCTGGGTCGGCGACACCAGCCCTTCCGGGAACAGCACGGTGACTGCCACACCCGGGCGGCCGAAAAAAGCCGCCGCGACCGCGCCGCCGGTATCGCCCGAGGTCGCCACCAGGATCTGCGTCTCGGGTTCCTGCGCACGCCGCAACCGCATCAGCGTCGCAGCCAGAAAACGCGCGCCGACATCCTTGAACGCAGCCGTGGGGCCGTGAAAGAGTTCCAGCACCTCATACCGGCCGCTGTCATCCACCGGTGTCAACGGCACGGGAAAATCAAAGGCATCGCGGTTGATGTCGGCCAGACTGGGAGCCAGCGCGTCACCCGCCGCGAATGGTCCGATCAGGCGCGTCGCGAAATCCGCAAGCTCGCCGGCATCACTGAAATTTTCGCGGTCGAGAATGGGCCAGGTCGCAGGCACATAGAGTCCGCCATCGCCGGCCAGCCCCTGGCGCAGGGCGGCGCCAAAGCTAACAGACGGTACACCGCCGCGAGTGCTGACAAACTGCATGCGCGAAATCCTAGGCACTCGCGACGACGCGCGCGCCCGGCGAATCGAGCGTCGTCACCCAGTGGTCGCTGGCTATCTTGAGCCGGTCAAATTCACGCACCATCGCCGCGCACACCGCTTGCGCTACCGGCTCCAGCGCCCAGGCGAAAATCGTCGGGCCGGCGCCTGAAATCGAGCAGCCTAACGCGCCGGCCGCGAGCGCCGCCTGGCGCACGTCACTGAAACCGGGGATCAGCTGCTGGCGTTGCGGCTGGATAACCACGTCGTTGAGGCCTTCGCGGATCAGCTCGAAGTCATTGGTATAGCAACCCGAAATGAATCCGGCCAGGTTCGCCGTTTGCCAGACGAAATCGGACATCGCCACTTCGCGGCGCAGGATCGAACGCGCGGACTTGGTTGAGAGAAACATGTGCGGATGGACGATCACGGCACGGATGCCGGGCGGAACCGGAATGTTCTTGACGCGCGGATGGTCGATGCCAACCGTCAGCACCAGGCCGCCAAAAAGGCTGGGGGCGATGTTATCGACATGCATCGAACCGCTCGCGACAGCCTCGCCCTGCATCGCAAACTTGAGCAGATCGAGCTTGCCGAGCGGCCGATCCAGCAGCGCATTGGCCGCGACCACGGCCGCCACGGCCGAGGAAGCCGAACCGCCCAGCCCCGATCCCAGCGGAATGCCCTTTTCAATCTGCATGTCGAAACCAAACGCAGGCTTGACCGATTCCACTAGGGCTAACAATGAGCGTCCGGCCGTGTTGCCGGCCGGGTCGAGCGGCAGGTCGGCAACCGGTCCAGTGATACTGGTGATGCGCACCCCGGGGGTCGCGCTGCGCACCACCGTCACCCGATCGCCTAACGAATCGACCGCGAAACCCAGGATGTCAAATCCAATGGCGACATTGCCGACCGATGCGGAGGCAAAGGCGGTCGCGGATTTCAGGCTCACAGGCGCGCTCCGAGGTACGTGGCCAGGCGCAGGATATCGGCAAAGGCGCCGCCGGCGGTCACTTCCGGACCCGCGCCCGGTCCTTGCACGATCAGCGGATTGTTGCAATAGCGGCGCGTCGCAAACCGCACCACGTTGTCGGTCAGCGCGATATTCGCAAATGCGTGACGGGTGTCGAATTCCAGCAAACCGACCGAGGCCTTGCCATCCGCCGAAACTCGCCCGACGTAGCGCAGCACCTTGCCGCGTTCGCGTGCCGCCTGCAGGCGTTTCGCCATCACCGCATCATGTTGCGGCAGGCGCGTCATGAAATCCTCGACCGTGCCCAACTCAAGCCCGGCGGGCACCAGGCTTTCGACCGTGACATCGCTCATCTCGAGCGCCAGGCCCATTTCGCGGCCCAGGATGATCAGCTTGCGAGCCACGTCCATGCCGGAGAGATCATCGCGCGGATCGGGCTCCGTATAACCTTTCTGTTTAGCGTCCTCGACGATGCCGGAAAACGGCTGCGTGCCGTCGTAGACGTTGAACAGGTAGGCTAGCGTGCCGGAAAAAATGCCTTCGATCGACGTGATCTCATCGCCGGTCTCGCGCAGGTCGCGCAGTGTCTGGATGACCGGCAGGCCCGCGCCTACCGTGGTCTCGTAGAGGTAATGGCTGCCGGCAGCTTTGCGCGCCGCCTGCAGCGCGCGATACTCGGCGAGTGACGCGCTGTTGGCCTTCTTGTTAGGCGTCACGACGTGCACGCCGGCCGCCAGCCAGCCGCGATAGTGTTTTGCGACGTCGCTGCTCGCGGTGCAGTCGACGATCAGCGCATGCGGCAGGTAGTCGACATGCACATGGTCAACGAAGGCCTTGAAATTGGCGGGTTCCTTCGCCGCCGCGAGCTCTTCGCGCCAGCGCGACAGGTCCACGCCCTTGTCGCTCAGCAACATCTTGCGCGACGACATGATGGCGCGGACCCGCAAGTCGACATTGAACTCGCGCTGCAGCCGTTCGCGCTGTGAGGCCAGTTGGTCCAGCAATACGCGCCCCACCGTGCCCGGCCCGATGAGGCCGATGGAAACCGTGTGCGGCGACAGGTAGAAACTTGCATGCACTGCGCGCAGGGCGCGCGTCGCCTGGCGGCCGTCCACGACCACGGAAATATTCCGCTCCGACGCGCCCTGCGCCATGGCGCGCACGTTGACCGAGGCGCCGCCCAGCGCATTGAAAACCTTGGCAGCGACGCCGGGCGTGCCCGCCATGCCATCGCCGACCACCGCGAGGATCGCAAGATCCGCGTCGACTTCCACCGCCTGGATCTGGCCTTCGGCAAGCTCGCGGGCAAAAGCCAGCTTCAGCGCGCGTACCGCGCGTTCGGCCTGATCGAGCGGCACTGCACAGCAGATCGAATGTTCGGAACTGCCCTGCGAAATCAGGATGACGGAAATGTTCTCTTCGCGCAGCGCACCAAACAGGCGATGCGCCGTGCCGGGCACGCCGATCATGCCGGCGCCTTCAAGGTTGATAAGCGCGATTTTTTCGATCGTGGTGATGCCTTTGACAGGCAGGCTCGAGGTCGGGTGCGCGCAGATCAGCGTCGCCGGATTATCCGGCGCGAAGGTGTTGCGGATCCATATTGGAATATTGCCGCCCACGGCTGGCGCCATGGTCTGCGGATGAATGACTTTAGCGCCGAAGTACGCGAGTTCCATCGCTTCGTTATAGGACAGCGAATCGATGACCTGCGCATCCGGCACCAGCCGCGGGTCCGCCGACAGCACGCCGTCGACGTCGGTCCAGATATGGATTTCACGCGCATCCAGCAAGGCGCCAAATATCGAGCCGGAGAAATCGCTGCCGTTGCGGCCTAACGTGGTCTGCACACCGCGACGGTCGCTGGCAATGAACCCGGTGATGATCAGCGTGCCCTGAAAATCCTTCGGCACCACGCGCTGCAGATTGGCGCGCGACTCGGTCCATTGTACCGCCGGGCCTAACGAACCCCACTCGACCACCACGACTTCACGCGCATCAAGCCAGCGCACCTCACCGGGCCGGGCCGCCTGGCGCTCGAAATATTCATGAAACAGCCGCGTCGACCAGATCTCGCCATAGCCGGAAATCAGGTCGAGGATGTTCTTTGATGCTGCGCGCGTCAGCCGGACGGTCTGCAGGATGCCTTCGATGTCGTGGCAGTCGCGATCGAAGCCCGCCATGAAGAGCTGTGCCGCCGTCGGCTCGAGCAGCGCCGTTGCGATGGCTGCATGGCGTTCGCGGAGTTTTTGGATGCTGGCGCGCAACTCCGGATCCTGGCGCTCGGCCAGCGTGACCAGCCCGATCAGGGCATCGGTCACGCCCTTGCAGGCCGACAACACCACGCCCAGGGGCCCGGGCGGCTGCGACCGCAAGATCGCGGCCACGCGCTCAAAGCACGTGGCGTCGGCGACGCTGGAACCACCAAATTTGTGTACGACCCAGGGGGCCGCTGAAGGGGCAGGCATAAAGTTCGAAACTTTACTTCGCAAGCGGTTGAACGGCAAGGCAGATTACGGCTTTAATCACCGCCCATGGAGAATCAGATCAAGCCCCTGCTGCCGCTCTATTACGGTGCGCGTTCGGCGGGCGAGGCACTGGCGTTGGCGACGCTGGTTGAAACGGCCGGTTCGACCTACCGCAAGACCGGAACGCAGATGCTGATCGCTCAGGATGGGCGCTACGCCGGCCTGCTCTCCGGCGGCTGCCTGGAGGGCGACCTCGCGGATCGCGCCCGCACCGTGATTACCAGCGGCGAGGCCTGCTTTGCCAGCTACGACATGCGTGGCCCGGACGATCAGCTGTGGGGACTGGGCTCCGGCTGCGAAGGCGCGATGCGCATCCTGCTGAGCTATTGCGGCCCTAACAACGGCTATGCGCCCCTGCCGTGGCTGGAGGCGAGCCTGACCGCGGCCGAGGAACACCAGTACGCGCTGGTGATCGCGGGCCCGGCCGACCGCCTGGGGAAATGCCTGCCGGCTGCTACCGCCACGGCGGCGCAGCCCGGCGAAAGTCTGTTATGGATTGCGCTCAAGCCACCGCCGTCGCTGTTGCTGTGTGGTGGCGGACCCGATGCCGTGCCGGTGGCGGAACTGGCGCGTTTCCTGGGCTGGCGCGTCGAGGTGCTGGACCATCGACCGGCCTATGCCGACGCGCGGCGCTTTGCCGCCGGCGTGCGCGTGCGCCAGGCGCGCCCGGCGCCGCTCAGCACCTTCAGCCCGGAGCCGCTGCCGGACGCAGCGGTGATCATGAGTCACCATCTGGATACCGACCGCGGCTGGCTCGCAGCGCTCGCCAGCCAGCCCCCGGGCTACGTCGGTTTGTTAGGCCCGGCGCCACGGCGCGAGAAATTGTTAGGCGAGCTGACGGTGGAACAGCGCCAGGCACTGGCGGGCGTGTTGCGCGCACCGGTTGGTCTCGATCTCGGCGGCCGATCGCCGGAGAGCATTGCCCTGGCGATCATCAGCGAAATCCAGGCGGTGCTGCACCAGCGGCGCGGTCAGCCATTCTCAGAGCAGCAGGCGCCCGCGTGACGCAGCTGTTGTCCGGCACCGGCCTCAGCTAGGCTAGCGGCTGCGATGCGACCCACACTACCTATCGCCCTAAGTGCCTGCCTCCTGCTGCTGGGCTGGCTGCAGGGGTCGGCGGCGGACCAGGCACCGCCAGGCAGGACCCTGCGCGACTGTCCGACCTGCCCGGAGCTGGTGGTCATTCCGGCCGGGTCTTTCCTGATGGGCACGCCGAAAGCCATCCAGGTGCCAACTGAAGTGCCGGCGGAGCTGGATCCGGTCAACATCACGATTGCCCGGCCTTTCGCGCTCGGACGTTTCGAGCTGACCCGCGGTGAGTACCAGGAGTTCGTGACCGCCACCGGCTACAGCCCGCCCGATCCGCACTGTCGCACCTGGGTCCCGGACCTCAAGGCGTTTCGCGACCTGCCGCGCGGCAGGCAGCAAGCCAACATCCCCGCGGCGCCGACCGACCGCCACCCTGTTAGCTGCATCAGCTGGCATGATGCCAGGGCCTATCTCGCCTGGTTATCGAAGCTGACCGGCAGGAACTACCGGCTGCCGAGCGAGACCGAGTGGGAATACGCGGCACGTGGCGGTACCCGGACCTTGTATCCCACCGGCAATGATGCGCGTGGGCTCTGCCGCCAGGCGAACCTGCACGACCGGCGCACCGCCGCCCGCTACCCGCTCGCATGGACCGTGGCGCCGTGCGACGACGGCTTCACCGATGTCGCACCGGTGGGCAGCCTGCAGCCTAACAACTTCGGACTGTACGACATGTTAGGCAACGTCTGGGAATGGGCGGAAGACTGCGCCAGCCTGAGCTATTTCGGCCGGCCGCTGGATCAGCGCGCCTGGACCTGGGACGGCGGCTGCAAGCGCCGCATACAGCGCGGCGGCGGCTGGATCACGGGACCCGAGCGCACCCGGCCCGGATTTCATGGCGACGGCGATGACGGCGACCGCGCCGACTTTGCCGGCATGCGCGTGGCGAGGGACCTGTGATGTCAGGTCGCATGCTGGTCCTGGTGCTGCTCGCGGCCAGCGGCAGCGCCGCCGCGCAGCAACAGGATTGCCTGGACTGCCCGGAGATGGTGAAGGTGCCGCTCGGCGGATTCCTGATGGGCAGCAGTCGCGACGATTACGAAAACGACCTCGCCAGCGGCGAAACGCCGGCGCTGCCGGTGAATATCCGCCAGGACTTCTGGATCGGTCGCTTTGAAGTTACACGCGCACAGTGGTCGGCATTTCGCGCCGCGGTCCCCGGCACCGATGCCAGTCCCGCTTGCGAGCCCGGCTCGGGCGCGCCAGCGGCGCCAGTCACCTGCATCTCGCTCAGCGCGATCACCGACTACCTCGCGTGGCTGTCGGACAAGACCGGCCAGCTCTACCACCTGCCCTCGGAGGCGGAGTGGGAATATGCGGCGCGCGCCGGTTCGCGTGGCGCGCGCTTCTGGAGCAATCGCGATTCGCACGAAGGCGTTTCGATTTCACGCGCCTGCGATTTTGGCAATGTCTATGACGTCAGCGGGCGTGACCAGACGCGCACCGACCCACACGCGCGCTGCGACGATGGCTATGCGCTGTTGGCGCCCGTGGGCAGTTTTCTGCCGAACGACTTCGGGCTTTACGACACGACCGGCAATGCGCGCGAGCGCATGGCGGACTGCTTCACGCGCAGCTACAAAGGCCGGCCGCAGGACGAGCGCAGCTGGGCCTGGGACGGCTGCCGCTACCATGGCGTGCGTGGCGGTTCCTACCTGACGCGGCCCATCGGCGTGCGCAGTGCCGCGCGCGACTATGTCGACGAGGGCGCAGCAGCGGCAGCGCCGGATCTCGGTTTTCGGGTAGTGCGCGACGCCCGGCCCTGAGCCGTCTTGTTAGCACCGCTCTGTCAGGCCAGGCGCAGCGGCAGGCTGCGCAGTCTTTGCCCGGTGAGCGCGTAGATGGCGTTGGCAACCGCCGGCGCGATCACTGGCGTAGCCGGCTCGCCGCAACCACCCGGTGATTCACTACTGGCGACAATTTCTACGCTGATGCACGGCGCCTCATGGATGCGCAGTGGCGCGTAGTCATGAAAGTTGCTCTGTACGACCGCGCCACCGGCGTGGGTAATCTCGCCCGCTAACGCGGCGGACAATCCAAAGATGATTCCGCTCTCCATTTGCTGACGCACGATCAACGGATTGACCGCCACGCCGCAATCCACCGCGCACCACACCGCACTGACACTCGGTTGCCCTTGCACCAGACGCACTGCGGCAACCTCGGCGACGTAGGTCCCATAGGCTTTCATGCAGGCGATGCCGAGCGCGGTCCCGGCCGCTCGCGGCTGGTGCCATCCGGCGGCCGCCGCGGCCTTCTCCAGCACCGTACGCATCCGTGGTTCTTTCTTGAGATTGGCGAGACGAAATTCCAGCGGGTCGCGGCGCGCCAGGGCGGCTAGCTCGTCGACAAAGGACTCGGCCACAAAGCCGTTATGCGAATGACCGACCGAACGCCAGAAACCGACTGGCACACCCAGGTCGACTTCGCGGTAATCCATGGACACGTCGCTGATATCGTAATGCAGGTCGCTGCTGCCCTGGGTCATCAGAAAATCCGTGCCGCTTTTCAGCATGTCCGGGCTGCGGCGGCGCGCGATTGACGAGGCCGCAAGCTGATGCGCGTAGGACAGCCACTGGCCGTCCGCGCTGACGCGTCCGCTCAATTTGTTAGCGGTCATGGGCCGGTAGAAGTCGTGGCGCATGTCGTCTTCGCGTGTCCAGATGATCTTCACGGGCACCTGGCTCAGCTTCGCCGCCTCGACCGCGTCGACGACAAAATCCCACTCGCCCCGGCGACCGAACGCGCCGCCGATCAGTTGCGTGTGGACAAAAACCTGCGGCAGCGGCAGGCCCGTGATCTCGGCGCCCCAGTTCTGCGCGCGGCTCGGCGCCTGGGTCCCGACCCAGATATCGCAGCGATCTGGCCGCACCTCCGCAGTACAGGCGAGCGGCTCGAGCGCCGCGTGGGCGAGAAACGGCGTTGCATAACTGACATCCAGCACGCGATCATCCGGCCGAACCGGCGTCGCCCCGACTGGTGCGCGCGCGACCACACCGGGGAGCGCCACGGCGTCCGCAAGGCGCTGACGCAGCGCCGCGGTATCGCCGCCGCCTGCGGACGCCTTGGACCAGGTCACGATCAGGGCGTCGCGACCCTTGCGCGCCGCATGGAAATTCCGTGCCAGCACCGCGATACCGCTCGTGATAGGAAGCACCTGCACCACGCCCCGGATCCGCAGGGCCCGGCGCGCATCGAGCCGGACCGGCTTCATGCCGGCAACCGGTGCGCGCGCGACCACCCCCACCAGCATGTTGGGCCGCGACACATCGATGCCATATTGCGCACTGCCGTCGACCTTGGCCGGTGTGTCAACTCGTGGCCGCTCACGACCTAACAGACGCCACTGATCCTGGGGTTTGAGCGCAACGCCAACCGGCACGGGCAGCGAACGCGCGCTGTCGATGAGCTCGCCATAGGCGAGCCGCTGACCGGTCAGCGTGTTGCGCACGTAGCCGGCGTCGGTTGCTAACACGTTTAGCGGCTGGTTCCAGCGTTGCGCTGCTGCCTGCAGCAGCATCTGGCGAGCGGTCGCTCCCAGCTGTCGCAAGGGCAGGAAACTCGAGCTGATGCTGCTGGAATAGCCGGTAGTCTGGTTGCCGCGTTCGTCGCGAAACGCGAGCGCGCCGGGCGCCAGCTCGGCGCGCACCGCGGCGAAGGGCACATCGAGTTCTTCACAGATCAGCATCGGCAGCGCGGTGAGCACGCCCTGACCCATTTCGGACTTGGCGACGCGGATCGTGACCTGGCCAGAGGAATCCAGCTCGAGCATGGCGTGCACCGACCAGTGGCCAGGCGCGCCCAGGCTCTCGGCCGCAATACCCAGTTGCAGCCAGCCGCCGACCGCGAGTCCTTGCCCCGCCCGGATCAGAAATTCGCGTCGCAGCATCAGCGCGTCATCCTCTCGATGGCCTCGTACCGGTCAGCGGCGATTCTCGCCCGCCACGCGCAGCCTGTCGATTAAACTGCGCGCCGTCCCGGATAACCCAACGATCGCCCATGGATTTTTCCGCTTTGCTCCCTGTCGCCGCTCTGCTGCTCTGCGCCGGACTGCTGGGCGGCCTGGTCGCGGGTCTCTTGGGCGTGGGCGGCGGCATCATCCTGGTGCCGGTGCTGGAAGCACTGCTGGGGACCATCGGCGTGCCGCCGGAATGGCGCATGCACGTGGCGGTCGCAACCTCGATGTCGACCATCATTCCAACCTCGATCGCATCCAGCCGCGCGCATCACGCGCGCGGCGCCACCGACTGGAAACTGATCCGCCACTGGTCCCCGGGCCTCATGTTAGGCGCATTGGCAGGCTCCGCGCTCGCATCGCGGGCCAGCGGTCCTGTGCTGTCCGGCATGTTTGGCCTGACGGCGCTGCTCATCGCGATCAAGATGTACCTGCCATTCGATCATTGGCGAATTCGCGCACAGATCCCGCTCGGCCTGGGCGGCAACCTCATTTCGGGATTCATCGCGCTGGTTTCGGCGATGCTGGGCATCGGCGGCGGCATGCTGGGCGTGCCGGCAATGACTTTGTTAGGTGAGCCAGTGCACCGCGCCGTGGGCACCGCGGCAATGTTTGGCCTGCTGATCGGCGCGCCTGCCACCATCGGCTACCTGTTCGCGCGGCCGGGCGTGGCCCTGCCAGGCATGACGGTCGGACTGGTGAGCCTGCTGGGCTTTGCACTGATTGCGCCAGCCTCGGTGCTGATGGCGCCGCTGGGCGCGAAACTGGCCCATGCTCTGTCGCGCCGCGCACTGTCGCAGGCGTTTGCGGTGTTCCTGTTTATTGTTGCCATGCGCATGTTCTACCGGACGTTTGCCCCATGAAAACACTCGATATAGCCGGACCGTCGTTTGAGGATTTCCATCCGGGCCTCAGTTTCGATGCACCTGCGGTCACTTTGACCGAAGGTCACGCGGCGGCCTACCAGGCGCTGTTTGGCGATCGACTGCGCCTGCCACTTGACCAGCATGTCGCGCGTCAGGCCCTGGGCGGCGCTGCCGCGCACCCGCTACTGGCGATTCATGTCGCGATCGGCCAGTCGACCTGGGCGTCGCAACGCGTCAAGGCCAACCTTTTCTATCGCGGCCTGGCGTTGCAGCGGCCGATCCTGTTAGGAGACACCTTGCACACAGTCACGACCGTGGTCGGGTTGCGGCAGAACCGCAAGCAGGAAGGCCGCAGCGCCACCGGCCTGGTGGCGCTCGAAATGCAGACCCGGAATCAACGCGGCGAGGACGTGCTGCATTGCTGGCGCTGCCCGATGATCCCCTGCCGTGATGACAATCTGGCGTCGGGTCACCAGGACAATCTCGACGGGCTGGGCCGCGGCGACCCCGACACAGAGGCGCGCGCGCTGAACGCCGCTGCCGGATTCTGGGGGCGGGTCGATGCGGGTCAATGGCAGGGCCGGCGCGCGCACGATATCGCCGTCGGCGACCGTCTGCGCATTGAAGCGCGCGACACCGTGACCAGCGCGCCCGAACTGGTGCGCATGACGCTCAACATGGCCATGGCGCACACCGATGCGCGGCTCAGCTACCTCGGCGAGCGGCTGGTTTACGGTGGTCACGTGATCTCGATCGCGCACGCCCAGCTGACGCGCGCCTTGCCTAACATCATTGCGATGCTGGGCTGGGAGAGCTGCGATCACAGCGCGCCCACCGTGGAAAATGATCGTGTGCGCAGCGAGCTCAGCATTCTCGACAAGCGCACCGTCAGCACGGGCACGCTGCTCAAGCTCAAGGTGGAATCATTCGCGGCGCGCGGCCATCCGGAAACGGAAAGCAAAGTGCTCGATTGGGTCTTCTGGGCACTGTCGGCCTGACGGCGGACACTGCCGCTGGCGTCAGCGCGCCAATTCCCCGGACACCTGTTCCGACGACGGCTCGGCCGGGCCTCGCTGCAGCAATTCCTGCTCCTGCTGCAGTACGCGGAAGATCCGCGCCAGGTATTCCAGGTGCCAGCGCCCACGCTCCGCGGCTTCGGCGGAATCCGGCCGGAACTGGTCGATATCCGCGCGCGACAGCGTGCCTTTTCGAGCTAACAACCGCTCCACGGTATCGAGCCGCTCGCGCGCCACGGCCAGCTCCCCGGCCATGGCCAGCACGATCGAGATCAGCCGGTCGATGTCCGGGTTATCAAAGAAATACGGGCGCTTGCCACTGGCTGCTGCGTTGACCAGCTTGAGGTAGTCGGCGTGTGAAAAGGCGTCGCTCACTGTGGGCGCTCGGATCCGAACGCGTACCACATGCCCCCGCGGCCGTAGTCTTCGACCTCGGCCGCCACCTTGGGCATTTCCCGATCCACGAGCGCGTGAATTTCGGTTTCAAAAATCCGGTCACCCACAAAACCGAGCTGCGGCAGCAGCTCCGGCAACCGCGTGTCGTGAATGGTGGTCCAGAACGGCTCGTTGTTGTGGTAGCAATCCCAGTCGCGCAGGAATTTTTCAAACTCGTCCATGCCCCGGTACGGCGGCTGCTCGAGATGCACATGCACGCCACCGCGCGCTAACAGGCGGCTGACCTCGCGCAATATTCCGCGCAGCGCCTGGTACGAGGTCTCATGCAGGAACATCGTGCTGTAGATGAAATCGAAATGGCCGGCGGCGAATGGCAGCTGCTCGGCGTTCGCCTGCATGAAAGTCAGGTTCGGAACCTGCATGCCTGACGCGCGTGCATGGCCATAACGCAGCATCGGCGCCGCGAGATCCACGGCGATCACCTCGGCATCCGGATAGGCGCGTGCCAGCGGCACGCTGTTGTGTCCGAGTCCGCAGCCGATATCCAGGATCCGGCGCGGCTGCCAATCGGGCCGCAGCTTGCGCAGCCAGGCGGCGGTGCCGGTCCCCGCGCCATCGAGGAAACGCCCGAAAAGACCCGTGGTGGTCGCGAACATGCCGAGGTCGTAATTGGCGGCGGCGCTCACGTCCGCGGGGAAGTATTCCTGGTAGTAGCTGCCCGGCATGCAATGGTTATCGATCGCGGATTGATAGCGCGGCACCTGCGTGCCCGGGTCGAGTCGCAAGGTCGCCGCGCCGGTATTCGCCGCCTGCGCCCGCGCACTGAGGCTGCCCGCCTGTCGCAGCACGACGCTGCGGCCGGCCTGCTGGCGCATTTCCATCGCGTTACGGCGCAGCGAACTCCACAGCCGGTAATAAGGATCCGGCCGCATGGCCGCGCGAATTTCGCGGCGATCGCGTGGCGCATGGCCCTGCGCCGCCGTATACGCGGGCCTGGCACGCTGCTCAAAGGCAACGGCGTTGCCGCCGACAACCCTGCTGGCCATGAATTTATTGAAGTTCGCGAGGAAATTGAAGCGCGCAATATCATCGTGCTCGAGCTGCGGCGACATCGCATGCTGGCCCGCTGCGGTGAAAGCGGGCGCGCAATCGACCCGGGCGGCGCCCGGCGATGGTCGTGTGCTGTCTTGCGGCTTGGGCTCCATGGACGTCGAGTATAAGCTTCCGGAATGTCGCCGAAACCCACCCAGCAGCTGCTCGCGCATATTGCGGACATGCGCTATGAGCATTGGCCGCCCGAGGCGGTCGCCGCCTGCAAGATATTTGTGCTCGACACCCTGGGCGTTGCGCTGTCGGGCAGCCGCGTGCCGATGGTCCGGGTGCTGCATGAGGTGACCGAGACCTGGGGACGCGGCCAGGAGGCCCGCGTCATCGGCACCGGCGAAAAAGTAACGATGCGCGCGGCCGCCTTCCTGAACAGCTACCAGATTCACAACCAGGAATGGGATTCGGTGCACGAACCCGCCGTGGTGCATCCCATGGCCGTGGTACTGGCCAGCTTGTTAGCCTGGGCAGACGCTGAGAAAGGCGTCAGCGGCAAGTCCTTCATCAATGCCTGCTGCACGGCCGTCGATGTGGCCTGCACCATCGGCGCCGCGGGCCGGAACAAGCTGCGGTTCTTCCGGCCGGCCATGTGCGGCGCGTTAGGCGCGACCGCGGGACTCGCGCAGCTCGCTGGACTGACGCCCGGCGCAACCCACAGCGCCCTCGGCCTGGTCTACAGCCAGCTGTCGGGCACGATGCAGGCGCATATCGAAGGCTCGGACATGCTGCCGATGCAAATAGCCTTCAACGCACGTTCCGCATTCGACGCCATCGCGCTCGCGCAGCGCGACGTGGTCGGGCCGCTTAATTTCCTGGAAGGGCCGTTCGGGTACTTCGCGCTGATCGACCCGGAGTGGAGTGCCGAGCCATTTGCCGAACTCGGCCGCGTCGCCCAGATCACGCGACTGTCGCACAAGCCCTTCCCCAGCGGCCGCGCGACGCACGGCGGCATCGACGGCGCACTGCAGTTGCAGCAGCAACTGGGGTTCCGCGCCAATGATATTGCGCAACTGCAGGTGTATGCGCCACCGCTGGTGCGCCAGCTGGTCGACCGCGTCCCCCGGCCCGACATGTTGCCGGCCTATGCGCGCCTGTGCCTGCCCTATGTGGTTGCGACCGCGTTGCTGACCGGCAGCGTCGGCGTTGAAGACTTCACGCCGGAATTGATTGCCGACGCCACGCGCCTGGATCTCGCGGGCCGCATTCGCGTCTTGCCGGACGACAATCCGGCGCCCAATGCCCTGGTGCCGCAACGCGTGGAAGTCACTCTCAGGGATAGCAGGACCGGGTCGGTGGACCTGCCCACGGTGCTGGGCGCCCCCGACCGGCCACTGACGGCCGAGCAGCATTTCGCCAAGTTCCGCCGCGCGGCCCACTCGGGCCTGCGGCCGCTGCCGCTGAATGAAGTGGAAGCGCTGATTGCCGACGTCAACCGGCTCGATGAGCTAACAGACGTGAGCGCACTGTTCAATCACCTGGCATTCTGAGCGCAGGCCATGAGTTACCCGCTCTACTATGAATCCTTCGACTATGCGGCCATGCGTCGCAGCTTCACGCTCGGGGACGACTTTCACCAGGGTTTCGCACGACTGCCGCGCCGCGCGATCGAAGACCAGCAGAACGCATTGTTCATGCGTTGCGTCGAACGCGCCTGGCAGATTCCGTTTTATCAACGGCTGTGGGGCGCACACGGCCTGACGCGAGCCGATGTGCGCAGCCTCGCCGATATCGGCAACCTGCCGATCTTCGGCAAGGTGGAGTTGATGGCCAGCATCGCCGCGCACCCGCCCTACGGCGACTACCACGGCTGGGAACGCTGGCCGGTCGAGGCGCGTCCGGTCACCGTCATCCATACCACCAGCGGCACCACTGGCCGGCCCCAGGTGGTGCTGTTCAGCCCCAAGAGCCGCGAGGTGCAGGCTTTGTTAGTCGCGCGCTGCTGGCGCATGCAGGGCCTGCAACCCAGCGACGTGCTGCACTCGGTCTACGGTCACGGCATGATCAACGGCGGGCATTTTGTGCGCGAAGCGGCGCTGCACTACACCAACAATCTGTTTCTCTCGGCCGGCACCGGCAGGGAAACACGCTCGGTCACGCAAATCGAACTGATGCGCGATCTGAAAGTCACGGTGATCGTGGGATTCGTGGACTACATCCGGCAGCTGGCGGAAACAGCGCGCGAGATGGGCGTTATCCCCGGCCAGGATCTTGCGGTGCGCGCGATTTTCGGTCACGTCGGTCGTGAATCGCGCGAAGTACTGTCGCGTGCCTGGGGCGGCGCCGCGATCTACGACTGGTACGGTGTCGCGGACACGGGACCCATAGCCGCAGAATCGCTCGACCAGGATGGCATGTACGTGATGGAAGATGCGCAGTACCTGGAACTCATCGACTCGACCAGCGGCACGGCCGTTAGCCCGGGCGCGCCCGGCGACATGGTCGTCACCTCTCTCTACCGGGACGACGTCTACCCGCTGATCCGCTTCAACACCCATGACCTCACGAGCTGGGCCGGCGGCCAGTCTTCGTTAGGCTGGACGCTGCGGCGCATCACCGGCGTGCATGGCCGCAGCGATAACATGGTGAAACTGCGCGGCATCAATGTGTATCCGCTGGCGCTGGCCGCCATCCTCAATGACCACCCGGCGTTCGCGGGCGAATATGTCTGTCGCGCAAATCGCGACCCGGCCACCGGCCGCGATCAAATGACGGTGATAGTCGAAACCCGCGCCGCTGCCGCAAGAACTCCGGCGTTACTTGCCGAATTTACCGCGCTGCTGAGTCGGCGCTTGGGCGTGGACATCAGCGTGGAACTGGCGGCACCGGGCGCAACCGCAACCCTGACGCAGGTCGACAGCCGGCAAAAACCCATACGCCTGCTCGATGAGCGCCCGAAGGACCGCATCCTGTAACATTATTTGCAGTCCATGAATGACATCCAACACCTGCCGTCCCTGGGACTGCGCGACGACCTGAGCGCACTCAGCGGCCATCTGGCCGCCGGACGCCTGAGCAGCGCAGCGCTGACTGCACGCTACCTCCATTCCATAGACCGCGATAACACGCGCCTCGGTGCGTTTACATTTGTCGCCGCCGAGGCTGCGCGCGCCGCGGCGCGCGAATCGGATGCGCGACGGGCCGCCGGGGTCCCGCTTGGCGCGCTGGACGGAATTCCGGTCGCGCTCAAGGCTAACATTGCGGTGCGGGGCTGGCCCTACACCGCCGGCCTCAGGTTCCGCCAGCAGGAAATCGCCGCCCAGGATGCATTCCTGGTGCGGCGCCTGCGCGCTGCCGGCGCCGTGCTGTTAGGCCTGACCAACATGGACGAAGGCGCACTCGGCGCCGAGGGCATGAACCCCTGGTACCTGACCACGCAAAATCCCTTGCGGGCGGGCTACTGCGCCGGCGGTTCCTCGAGCGGATCCGCCGCGGCCGTCGCTGCCGACCTGTGCGCATTCGCTGTCGGCACCGATACCATCGGCTCGCTGCGCATTCCGGCGGCGTTCTGCGGCTGCGCCAGCATCAAGCCCAGTTTCGGCCTGGTCAGCGTCGGCGGCATCGTGCCTGTCAACCTGCGCTTCGATCACGCGGGTCCCCTGACCCGCTCGGTCCGCGATCTGCCGCTGGCACTCGCAGCGCTGGCCGGCTACGACAATGCCTGCGCCGTGTCGGTTGCTGCCGCGCCGGTCGATCAACGGCCTGCTAACAGGCAGGCCACGATTGGCTACGCCGTAGGCTTCGCGGAGCTGATGGTCAGCGATGAAATCGTCGCTTACTACAACAATGCGATAGCCGCGCTGCGACTCCTGGGCCATAAGCTGCTGCCGGTGGATCTCAAACGCTGGGATTTACCGAAGCTGCGGCGTGCGGTACTGACACTTTGCGAACTGGAGATGTGGCGCAGTAATCGCTCACGCCTCAACGACACGCCCGAAGACTATTCGCCGGGACTGCGGGCCTTTATCCGCTATGGCGGCAAGTTATCGGGCGATGACATTGCTGACGCCGAAACCAGGATCGCGCGGTTCTACCAGGATTGGCAGGAGGCTACAGCCGACCTCGATGCGGTGGTACTGCCCACCGTCGCCTGCACCAGCTTTCCGCTCGGCGAGCGCCGGCCGCAGAACACCGCCGACCTGACTACCATCGCGAGTGCGACTGGCGTGCCAGCGGTACAGCTGCCGATACCCGCGGCCGCCGGCCAGCTGCCTGGCGGCCTGCAGCTGTTAGGTCGCGCGGGCCAGGATGAGAATCTGGTCGGCCTGGCCTGCAGTCTCGAGGCGCGCTGGCAGCAGGCTCGGCTGCCTTAAGTGTTCAGGCCGGGCGGCGCGCGGCAAAATGCGCGGCGATGTCGCGGCGCGTCGCAATCCAGACGCCGCGCGCCCTGGCCGCATGGCGCAGAAACCCCTGATATGCGCCGATGCGTCCCGGCCGGCCCATGATGCGCAGGTGAATTCCCAGCGACATCATGCGCGGCGCGCCGCTGCCGCGCGACTCGGCTAACAACCATTCGAAGCTGTCGCGCGCATACTCCAGCCAGGCAGCCGGCGTGACGCCGGGATGGCTCCAGAACTTCATGTCGTTGCTGTCGAGCGCATAGGGCAGCACCAGCATCGGGCGCGGCAGGTCGGCCGAGCGGTCCCAGAAGGGTTCGTCGCGACTGAAATCGTCCATGTGGTAGCTGTAGCCTTCCTCGGCTAACAGACGGCGCGTCGCCGCGGTGTGCAGGTAGCGCGACAACCAGCCGGCCGGCGCCACGCCGCAGCTGGCGGCAATGCTGTCGCGCGCCCTGGCGATGAAGGCGCGCTCGGCGGCTTCGTCCATGCCCAGGGTCGCCTGCCAGCGCCAGCCATGCGCGCAGACCTCATGCCCGCCGACGACAATCCCGCGCGCGACCTGCGGCGCTCGTTCCAGCGCCTGCGCGGCCGCGGTGAAGGTCGCGGGCGCGCGGTACTTCGCCAACAAGCGCAGCAAGCGCGGTGCGGCCTCGTTGATGCCGTATTGATAATTGCTTTCATTGCCGAAGTTGCGCACCGGCTTGCGCAGCGCAATCCCGAGCTCATCCACCGCGTCCGGGCCCGGATCGCCATCCTGGATGTTCTGTTCCGCGCCTTCCTCGACGTTGACCACCAGCGACAGCGCCAGGCTCGCGCCGCCAGGCCAGAAGCCACGCGCAGCCCGCGTCCTGTTAGCAGGCGACTGTTTTTTGGCCTTGGCCATCAGTGGTACTCCTCACCGCCGGAGACGTTCATGGCCTCGCCGGTGATGTAATCCGCCTCGCCGGAGGCAAGGAACGCGCAGGCCTTGGCGATGTCCTCCTGCAGCCCCGGCCGTCCGAGCGGGATCTTGGCGCGCATGTCGGCCAGGTACCGCTCCTCGCTGCGACCCGTGGCCGCGCTGAAGTACTGGTTCTGCCAGGCACCAAGGCCGGTGGTGACGTGGTTGGGACAGATCGTGTTGACCGTGATCCGATGCTGCCCGAGTTCGAGGGCCGCGGTACGCGTCAGGCCGACGACCCCGTGCTTGGAAGAGACATAGGCGGCCGCGAACGGAAAACCGGATTTTGAGGCCTGCGAACCAATGTTGATGATGCGGCCGCCGCCGCCCTGCGCGATCATCTGCCGGGCTGCATGCTTGATGCCGTAGAACACGCCGCGCAGGTTGACCCCTAACACCGCATCCCACTGCGGCTGTTCGGTTTCGATGATCGGTTTCATCAGGTAGCCGATGCCGGCATTGTTCACCATGATGTCGATACGGCCGAAGGTCTTGACCGCGAAGCTAACAAGCGCGGCGACCTGGGCCTCCTCGAGCACATCGCAGGCGCAGCCTGCGGCGCTGCCGCCCGCGGCCTTGATCGCTGCCACCAGCGCCTCGATTTCCACGCTGCTGCCTATGGCGCTGGCGGGCATGTCGGCGCCACGTGCAGCACCCAGGTCGCTGACCACCACCTTGCAGCTCTCGGTCGCGAGTCGCCAAGCCATGGCCTCGCCCAGGCCCTTGGGCCTGGCCGAACCCGTGACCACCGCCACCTTGCCGCGCAAATCCGGATAATTCGCCATGAGCTGGAATCTCCCGTACACCACCCGAAACAAATGCGCGCTGATAAGATCAGGAGCTGCCAACTGCTGTCAACGCAAGCCATGACCGATATCCGCATCGACCTCAAAACGCCACTCGCCTGGGTCACCCTGAATCGGGCCGACAAGCGCAATGCGGTCACGGGCGCCATGTGGGCTGCGATGCCGGCAGTGTGCAATGAACTGGCTGCGCACAGTGAACTGCGCGCGGCACTGATACGCGGCGCGGGTGACGAGGCTTTCAGCGCGGGCGCCGATATTGCGGAAATGCACGCCAATGTTGCGGACCCCGTGAAGATGCGCGCCATGCAGGACGCCACGCAGGCCGGCCAGGAGGCGTGGTTCAACCTGCCGCTGCCAACGATCGCGGTGATTCGCGGCGCTTGTGTCGGCGGCGGCTGCGGGCTGGCGATCGCGAGCGACCTGCGGCTCGCCACGCCGGACGCTTATTTCGCGATTACCCCGGCCAGACTCGGGCTTGCCTACAGCCTCACCGACACACGACGGCTCGTGGATCTGGTCGGGCCGGCACGCGCCAAGGAAATTCTCTACACCGCGGGTAAATTCAGCGCCAACGAGGCGCTGGCGATGGGGCTGGTCAACCGCATCGTGCCCGCGGAGCAGATTGACGCCGCCGCCGAAGCGCTGGCACTCGAAATCGCAGCTAACGCGCCCAACTCGCTGCGCATCGCCAAGCAGCTGATCAACGGCATCGCGCGCGGCGAGCGGCTCGAAACGCCGGAGTCGATCGCCCTCTTCAACGACAGCTTCAGGACCCCGGAGTTCCTGGAAGGGGCGGCGGCGTTCCAGCAGAAACGGCGCCCGAAGTTCTAGCGGCCGCTGGTGCGGCGTCGAGGTATTCACGCACGATGCGCGAGGTTTCCACCGGCGCCTCCTGCACCGCCATGTGCCCGACACCGGGCAGAATTTTGAGATCCACGTGTGGCGATCCGGTCAGCAGTTTCTGGAACTCGTATGCGAGTGCGACCGGAACGCGCGGGTTCTTCTCGCCCCACATCAGCAGCACCGGAACCTTGACCGCGGCGATCGTGCGCTCGACATCGCCCGATACGTACTGGCGCAGCCGATCCAGCATCGCGCGGCGATTGCCCTCGCGCAGCCAGAATTCATACCACTCGTTGACGCCCGCCTCGGTGACCTTGGACTTGTCGCCGTAATTGCTGGCTAACAAAAAACGCGCCAGCGCCCGCGGCGTCACCAGGATCAGCACGTCCGCCGCCCTGGGCACCGGTCGCGCCGTCTTGCGGCCGCGCACGTCTTTCTCGAGCGAACCCGGGCTGATCAGGATCAGGCGCTCCACGCGTTCGGGATGCGCTACCGTGTAATGCATGGCAACCGTGCCGCCCATCGATGTGCCGCCGAGCGTCGCCTTGTCGATTTTCAGGTAGTCGAGCAACCGGCCCAGCGTCGCGGCACTGCGCTCCAGACTGTAATCACGGCTCGCGTCGGGACCGGTGAGCCCATGCCCCGACAGATCAAGACGAATCACGCGGTACTTGTCTTTCAGGGCCGCGGCCCAGGGTTCCCACATGTAGAGGTTGGCGTAGTTCGCATGCAGCAGCACCACGGCAGGACCCTGGCCTTCATCGCGGTAGTGCACGCGCAAGCCGTCGAGCACCACGAACTTGGAGGGCGGCGTCGCCCACTTGGCCTCAAGCTCACTGGCTGGGATGTCGCGGTAGAAAAGCGTCGCGACCAGGAAGGCTGCGACAGTGGCAGAGAGAATCCACAAGAATCCCTTTCCAGCTGCTTTTAAGTATTTAAGAATCATATAGTTATAGTCTTTTACGAATATATTTTAGAGTACCAATTGTCAGCTAACAATGCCGTCAGCTGGACCGGTACGATCATCGGGTGTTGTGCGTGCCGCTGCAACCCTGTCCGTGCCCTATGATCGCGGTATGAGCCCAGCCAAGCGACCGGTAATGAAATCCAAACCGCCCAAGCCCAGACGCAGCGGCAAGCTGGCGCCCGCCGCGCGCAACCGCGGCTTGGGCGCTGCCGATGTCGCACTGCCGCTGGATGACGCCGCGATTCAACAGGTGGTTGCGCTGGTTCGCAGCGCCGGCGGCGCGCCGATCGGCGCGTACCGCGAGCCGCTGTCAGGCAGACCACTGTTGCTCGCGTCGCTGCCGTTCGCCGCGATCCAGCCAACGCCGTTCCAGCGCGACCTGTCGCCGACACATGCGAAACGCCTGGCCGCCGCCATCGAGGCGACCGACGCGTTTCTCGATCCGCTGATTGTAGTACGCGGCGAGGATGGCAAACTCTGGACGCCCAATGGCCGGCACCGGCTCGCCGCCGCCAAGGTGTTAGGTCTGAAGCAGATTACGGCGCTGATTTCACCGGATGAATCGCTGTCGTACCGGATCCTGGCGCTTAACACCGAGAAGGCGCACAACCTCAGGGACAAGAGCCTGGAAGTGATTCGCATGGCGCGCAACCTGGCGAAACGGCAACCGACCCTGAAAGAGTCCGCTTTCGCTGCCCAGTTCGAAAGCGCGGAATTGCTGACGCTCGGCATTCTGTATGAAAAAGTCCCCCGCTTCGGCGGCGGCGCCTACAGCTCGTTCCTGAAAAAAGTGGATCGGCTGAGCGACAAGACCCTGGCCGTCAGCCTGCGCGAGCGTACCGACCATGCCGCACGGCTAGGCGCCATCGATGCCGCCGTCAAGCGCATTGTCGAAGCGCTGCAGAACCGCGGCATGAAATCGCCCTACCTGCGCAGCTACGTCGTGGCGCGTATCAATCCGGTGCGTTTTCACAAGGTCAAGCCGGGCGACAAGAAACCCGTGATGCCGATCGCGCAGGCGCTGACCAGAATGACCGCCGCGGCGCGCCAGTTCGATCTCGAGAAAGTGTCAATGAGCGATCTCGCCTGGGTCGCCGCCGGCGCGGAATCCAGCGACTGAATAGGCCGCTGCCCGCCGTTACGGCATGACGTGCACGGCCTTGACCTGCGAATAAGAGTAAAGCTCATCGAGGCATTCCTCGCTACCGAGTCCGCTGTCTTTCCAGCCGCCGAACGGCGTACCGACAAAATGCGCGCCAGCGAAATTGATCCACACGGTACCGGCGTGCAAGGCGCGCATCATGCGCATGCCGCGCGCCAGGTCGGTGGTCCAGACAGCGGCGGTGAGGCCAAGATCGCTGTTGTTAGCCAGCGCAATGGCGGCATCTTCGTCACGGAATTTCAGCGCCGCGACGACCGGCCCAAAGACCTCTTCGTTTGCCAGCCGCATGTCGGGCGTCACATCGGCGAACAGCGTCGGCTCGACCCAGTAGCCCTGCGCAAACGCCTTGCCCGCGGGGCGTTTGCCACCGGTAACCAGGCGTGCGCCTGCGGCCTTGGCGTCGGCGATAAAGCTCTGCACGCGCTGGTGCTGGCGCGCGGAATTTACCGGGCCCATTTCTGATTCCGGATCGAGCGGATCGCCGAGCCTGAGCGCGCTCATCGCCGCGCCGACGCGTTCCACCACTTCGTCATGGATGTGTTCATGCAACAGCAGCCGACTGGTCGAGCCGCAGGACTGGCCCGCCCATGAAAAATTCATGCCGTTCACGGCGAACTTCACGACCTGGTCGAGATCGGCATCCGGAAAAACGATGAACGGGTTCTTGCCGCCCAGTTCGAGGCTGACATGCTTGACCCCCGACGCCGCCGCGCTCTGCTGAATCGCGAGGCCGGTCGGCACCGACCCTGTGAAGCCGATGCGGCGAATCAGTTTATGGCGCACCAGCGCATCGCCTGCCGGTTTGCCGCGACCATGGATGATGCTGACCAGGCCGCGCGGCAGATGCTCGAGGCACAGCTCGGCTAACAGGCTGCCGGACAGCGGACTGGTTTCCGGAGTTTTCACGACCACCGCGTTACCGGCCATCAGCGGCGCCGCCAGATGCGCGGCCGCAAACATGAAGGGATGATTGAAAGGCACGATGCGCGCGACCACGCCGTACGGCTCGCGCAGCGTGAAGTGCAGTCCCTGGGCCGTGGCCGGTATCGTCTCGCCCTTGAGCTCCGACCCCAAGCCCGCGAAATATTCCAGGTACCCGGCGGCGATCTGCACGTCGGCCGCCAGCTTGCTGATCGTATTGCCGGTATCGCGCGCTTCCAGGTCCAGGATCTCGGGCCCGCGTGCACGAATGCCGCCCGCGAGCCGGCGCAGCACACCGGCGCGCTCCCAGACACTGAGGCGCGCCCAGTCAAGCTGGGCCTCGGAGGCCGCCAGCACGGCGCGATCGACATCGCTGGCGCTGGCGTCCGGCACCCGACCTAACGGCGCCAGCGTGGCTGGATTGTGGCTCTCGATCCAGCTGCTGCCATCGCCGGCGGTCATCTCGCCGGCGATCAGCATGAGGTAGTCACGCATGCTCAACGCCAGTCCTGAATCCGGGTCATCACCAGCGCACCGATGATCACCGTGATCGAGTCGGCGGTCGCGGTCAGGCACATCTCGCGGGTCGGCAGATTCAGCCAGCCGCTCAGGAACGTGTAGGTCGCGAACAGGCCGAGGCTAACAATGCCACCTGCCACCAGGCCGCGTGGCAGCCAGCGATCCGGGCTGCGCAGCAACGCGCAGATCAGACTCAACACCACCATCAGCAGCGCGAAACCGCCGACAATCACGCCGACCTGGGCGTTCGCGTTAGTACGCATCAGCGGACCAAAACCAGGCTTAATGATGTCATTGAGAAACTTTTCGGCAACTGCCCAATTGAGACCGCTGGCGACGATATAGCCGATCAGCAGCGACAGCAGCCAGCGACCCAGACTTACACGCATGCTTAACTCCCGAATGGATTGTGCAATCCAACACATGCAATCCGACATATTGACCAGCCAAATCGCGCTCAGGCGCGCGTTTTGTCGGCACGCGGCGACAGTGTGCACAACTTTGTTGGGAATTTCCCGACGAATTTCATGCTGCGTTCAGGCTGCGCGGGTTAGCCTGTACCCAGAATCCTGGTGCTTGTGGAGGACACGATGAATAAGCAATTACTGACGGGTGTAGGCATTGGCATAGTGGTCGCGGGCACGATTGCCGCGGTTGCCAGTTATCGCAGCAGTGCGCCGGACGCCGCCAAGGCGGTGACAGCCTTGCCGCTGGTTTCCAGTCTGGCCACTTCGACGGCGCCGGCAGCGACACCGGTAGCCGCAAGCGCCACTGTTAGCAAATCAGCCACGCCCGCTGCCGAGCGGTATGCCGTGGTGCTGGCCAGTTCGCCGGTGGTCGTGACCGACAAGGTCGCGCGCCAGGAATGCAAAGACGTGCAGGTCACGCGCCAGAAGCCGATCAAAGACGAGGACAAGATCGCAGGCACCGCCATCGGTGCGGTGGTTGGCGGCGTGCTCGGCAATCAGATCGGCGGCGGCGATGGCAAGAAAATCGCAACCGTCGCGGGTGCGGTCGCAGGCGGCCTGGCCGGTCGAAAAGTGCAGGAGCGAATGCAGGAAAAGAACACTGAAACGGTCACCGAAAAGCAGTGCCAGACGGTCTACGACACGACGCGCCGCACTGAAGGGTACCGCGTCAAGTACGAACTGGATGGCACGGTGCGGACAGTGCAGATGAAGACCGACCCGGGCGTCGGCACCCGCATTCCGGCCCGCGACAACCGCCTGGCCGCGCGCTAGCGGTCGGACGGTTCGACAACCTCAACCCGCGACTTGATCGCGGGCTGTTCTAGCACGCTGACGGCGCCTGACAACCAGCGCACCTCGATCCGGTCGACCGAGCTGCGCTGGCCCAGTCCCACGGTCAGTACCGGATCGTTGGTCGAGTTGTAGCCATGCGCGCTGGTGGTTTCAAAGGTCTGGCTCAGGTCGCCAGACACGACCAGCACTCGTGAACCCAGCCCATCGCGATTGCCCCTGGTGCCGCGCAGCCTGATCTTGATCCAGTTATTCCTGTTAGGCCTGCCAATCAGCAGCCGGGTCTGCCCGGCCTGCGGGCTGACCTGCTTGCCGAGTGCATAGTAGGTCCGATTGGTGACATAGAGATCGGCGAAACCATCGTTGTTGATGTCCGCTGCTCCCACGCCCGACCCTATGCCAATGCTCTCGGCGCCTGAGCCCCGGGTGACATCGACAAAGGTGCCATCGCCATTGCCGCGCAGCAGCGTGTTAGGCGCCGGGTCCCAGGCGATGTAAAACTGCACGAACGGCGGAAAGCCCGGGATCATGTCGTTGATCAGCGTGTTGGTCAGCCCGCCGTTGTTGACGTACAGATCGATGTTGCCATCGTTGTCGAAGTCCGCGGCCGCGCAGCCGCGCGCGCCGCCCTTGTCACCGGCCCCGGACTTGAGCGTCGTGTCATCAAATGTCACGACGCCCTTCTCCTTGAAGCGGCTCAGGATCAGCCGGTTCGCCTGGTCCGCGAGCGGCAGGTAGAAATCCAGGTCGCCGTCATGATCGAAATCGGCGATGCAGGCACCCTGCGCGTTGCCGGGATTCAGGAATGGCAGGCCGCTGGGCGGCTTGCGGCTCGCGGTGATGTTCTCAAAGGATCCGTCGCCCTTGTTATGCAACAGCACCTTGCGATCGCCCTCCATCGTCACCAGCAAATCGAGCCAGCCGTCCTGGTCGATGTCGGTCCAGTTGGGCGAGCCCTGGGAATTGGATTCCTTGACGAAGCCCTGCACGCCGGCGCCCGAGGCGGCGGTCACATCGGTGAACGTGCCGTCGCCGTTGTTGCGGAACAGCGCGTTGTCGATGTCGGCATCGGCATTCTTCCAGTACACGTCCAGGTCACCGTCGCGATCATAGTCGCCCCAGGCCACGCCGCCGGCGGTATCGCCGATGCCACCGATTTTGGCGTCATTCTCGTTACCCGCGCGCATCAGGCCCGCCGCACGCGTCACGTCGATGAAGTTCGCGCTCCCGGTTTCTTTCAGCTGATTCCTGAATAGCGTGGTCGGAATATGCTTGCGGCGGCCCTCGCCCGGCGGCATGTTCGCGGTCAGCAGATCGAGATCGCCGTCATTGTCGTAATCGCCAAAGATCGCGCCGCGATTGAACGAACCGGGGTTCTGCACTCCGTGCGCCGCCGCGACGTCCTTGAAGTGCCCGCTGCCGTCGTTTTCAAACAGCCGGTCGGTCAGGCCCGGCGCCAGATCCTCAACCGGCACGAAGACATCGAGATCGCCGTCATTGTCGAAATCGCCGAAAGTCGGGCCGCTGGAGTTGACGGCGGGATCCGCGACCCCGCGTTGTGCGGCTTCATCGACAAACTGTATCGGGCTCTTGCCTGCCGCACCGGCCTGGACCGCGAGGCAACTCGCTAACAGAACGAACTCAAGCACGGATATGGGAGTTTTCATACTCCCCAATGTAACGGGCCGCTGCCCGAAGGCAGCGGCCCATCACTCAACTCATCCGCAACGCGGTGCGTTTACTTGCCGCCGCCGAAGCGCCAGCTGAAGCGCAGACCCACAATGCGCGGATCCGGCAACGTGATGATGAGGCCATCGGTCGGGCCGAAAGCGTTCGGCGTATTGATCGATGCATCGACGTCGCCAGGGTTGTCCTGGGCTGACAGGATCGTGTCGTCATCGGTCACGTTGTTGACATAAAGCTCAGCCTCCCAGCGCTCGGCCTGCAGACCGAAGCGGATGTTAGCTTGCACATAGTCTTCAACCCAGCGCCGGTTGGCCGGATCTACCGTGCGCTCAGACTGAACCTGCGAATCGCCCTCGATGTAGAACTTTGATCCACCGAACGCCGAGACCGGAATCTCGTAATGAGCCGAGGCGGACAGCGAATGTTTCGGCACGTCCTCGAGCCGCAGGCTGCGATTCTTCAGCGCATCGATATCGCAGAAATATGAGGTTACTGGCGGACCAGAAACTGGTGTCACCGTAACCGCTGCTCTCGTACAGTCGCCAAAACGTATGGCGTCGGTCGCCGAGTTCGAGCGGAACTTGAAGTCCGTGTACCTGGCATCGAGGTAGCTGTACGCTAACGCGAAACTCAGACGGTCAGTCGCGCGCCACTGAATATCCGCCTCGACGCCATCGATCTGGGCCTTGCCGGCGTTGATGACGCGGCCGACCGGCGTGCCATTCGGCGTCAGCACTTGCGTGCCGATCTGCTTCTGCGTGTAGTTCTGACGGAACAACGCGAAATTCGTGCGCAGCCGGTTGTCCAGCCACTGCATCTTCGCGCCCAGCTCATACGAAATCAGCTTTTCCGGACCATACAAGCTGTCGTCGAATACGCCGTCGTAGTTGCCATCGAGCCAGTTACCCGCCGTCACGGTCGAGCGGCCGCCGGGCTTGACTGATCGGCCCACGGTTGCATAGAAATTCATGTTCTCCGCGGCCTTGAACAGCACATACCCGCGATAGCTCGTAAAGCTGCTGTCGTAGTCCGGCGCATGACCGGTGATCGAGGTCTGCTGACGCACGCCCGCCGCGGACAACGGGCTGTACAGCAAGGTCGAGGACGGGAAATCGACCGTAAACGGGAACACGACACCGGGGGTTCCCGGCGGGAACGGCGAACCCGCTGCCGTGGTGGTTGCATCCGCGCAGGCCAGCGGGAACCCGAATGCGAACGAGGTATTCACCGGGTCGCAGATCGGGCCATAGATTGATTCGGATTCTTTCGAATGACGGCCCTCGATTTCAAATTCCCATTTGTCGGTCGGCTTGAACTCCAGCTTGCCGTAGAAGGACTTGTGATCCAGGCTGCGGCCCCAGAAACGATCCTGCACATTGAGCCGCGAAACCAGCGAGTAGGCGCTTATCGGCGGAATACCAATCGCAAGCGACCCGCAGTTAAAGAACGCCGGGAAGCAGCTCATACTGAGCGAATTGGTCTTGTTGTCGTCATCGGCCTTGAACAGCTGGCCACCGACGGTGAAATTGAGCGGGCCTTCGAGGTCGCTGCTGTAACGCAATTCCTCGTTGAATTGCTTGGTCTTGGTCTTGGTCGTAAAGGCCGACAGGCGATTCGCCGTGTCAATCGTGCCGTTCCACACTGAATCATGATCGAGGTCTTCGGACGCGAAGGCATCGGAGTCCGTCAAGCCGGTGAGCGAGGTCAGCGTGCCCTGGGCCAGCTTCCACTCCATGGTGAGGTTGGCACGGAAGGTCTTGAGGTCGGAACCGGGATACATCTGGCCGGTCTTCGGATCCGGCGTCATGTTAGGCCGCGGACTGCCGATGTCCGCGTAGCGCCCGGTGCTGCCCCAGTAAAAGAGCCGCGTCTGGCTGCCAATGGCGCCGGTCGTCGGGTTGATGCCGGTGCCGGTAAATACGCAGGTCGTATTGGCAATGCGAGGGTCCGGATTCGGGGGTTGTCCCATCGGGACAGGAAGCGCAGGAGGACATAAATTCGCGGCCGCGGGATCCAAGCGTGTGTTAGAACGCAGGTAATACTGCGCACGTACGTCGGAACTGTCCTGCGAATAATCCAGGCGCAGACGCGCGCTGAAATTTTCAGTCGCCTGCCACTTGCTGGTGACCGCAAGGCTATAACCGTCGGTCGCGCCGACATCGGCGTTCAGCGCAACATTCTTGTAGATCGAATCGCGGTTGTAGTAAGTGCCACTGACGCGAACTCCAAAATCGTCGTTGACCGGCAAATCCAGACCGACGCCGGCGTAGTAACGGCCTTTTTCGGAGCCATCCAGGCGCACCTCGGCGCCAAACTCCTTGCCGGGGTCCTTGGTGGTGTAACTAATTGCACCGGCAAACGCGGATCGCCCATACAGAGCGGCCTGCGGCCCCTTGACGATTTCAATCTGTTGCAGATCGAACAACTTGCCCGTGGCCAGCAGACCGCCGCCCGCGAACTGGATGCTCTCGCTGGTGATATCAATGCCGTCGATCAGCACTGCGGAGTTCACGCGGCCCCGGGTCGGCGATAAACCGCGGATCACGATGCGTGTGTCCTGCAGGGACGCGCCGTAATCGAAAATAACCGAGGGATCGAGGCGAGCGATGTCTTCGCTCGACGAAATGTTCTGCCGTTTGATGTCCTCGGCGGTGAAGACGCTGATGCTGAGCGGCACCTCCTGGAGATTTTCGGCGACCTTGCGGGCCTGGACGATAACTTCATCCAGGCCGCCGGACTCGGAAGTTTCGGCAAATGCCGGCACCGTGGCTAACGCGCCGAGCGCCATGGCACCTGCGGTACGCAAAGCGAATGAGCGAATTCTATTGGCTCGCATCTTGAAATCTCCCCCGATAACAGTGATGGGAAGAGACTGCGCATCCAGCGCCGCTCCCGCCCCTAACACTCGAAATCCACTCGTCCCTGAGGGATCGCCCCTGACGGGCGGTTCAATCCATGCACTTAGTAGCACCATGCACTTAGTAGCAGACCCAACTGGCCGCGGTCAACCTTGTTGCTCCAGCGCAACCGTATTCTGTTACCAAAACTCAAGCCTTGGGGCGGGCCGTCATTCTGTCGGGATATTCGCGCTCGGCCCGCTCGCGGTATTCCCGTGGCAGCTGCGCGACAGACGCGATCTTGACGCCGGAGGCATGCCAAACAACATGCCCGGGCCGATCGCCCATGTTCATCCAGCGTGGCCAGCCCTGGAACACCACCGAAGTGAACGCCGCTGGCAGGCGCTTGCTGGTTTTGCGCGCGAACTCGCGCCGCGGTACGAACATGGACTGACGCTGGCCATGCATCGGCGGCATGCCGGGCGGATAGACCGTCTGATGCTGCAGCCAGACGTAGTCACCTAACGCATGCCACTGGATCCACAGCGGTCCCTGCGGCACGGGCCCGAGATCCTCGCCGTTATAGCGGGCCGGCCAGATGCCGCGCTCGGTGTACTTGAACCCGAGCCCGCCGCCCTGCACCGCCGCCTTGACGGTGTCGGTGTTGCCGGTCCAGGGATTCCTGAATTCGCCCAGATACTGGTTGGTGGTGAAATCGCGGAAGAAAGTAACCGTGTTGCCGGCCAGGAAATAGCCATCGGGCTGGTGCCGGAACCAGTAGATCTCCATGCCTTCGAAGCGCACCAGTGGCACCGGCGTGCTGCCCTCGCCCGCAACCGCGAAGATGACGCCCGTGAACCACCAGGGCACGTCCTCTTCGTCGAGGCTGCCCTGCATGCGCACCAGGTTGCGCAGGTGTTCAGCGGCTGTCTGCGGCAGGCCCTTGCCCGGTTCATCGCTCCCCGGGCTCGCCGCCGTAACTGCAGGTGCCGTCGCGGCCGCAAACGCCGCGCCGAAACCTAACATCGCCGGCAGCAGGTCGCGCCGCTGCATCAAGCGACGAGCTGGACCACGACCTTGCCGTCGGCACCGATGTCGGACACATCGATCTTGACGCCGACGCAGGCGGCGTAGCCATGCAGGCGCGGCTTCATCCACAGTTCGTGGACTTCGTCTGACGTCATGTCGAACTGGCCGATCCTGCGGCTGATGTTGAGCACCATGGTGAACGGGAAGGTGAACTCGCGCCGGCCCTTTTCAACCTTGAGATCGAGGCACAGTTGATACAGGCAGGCGGTGCGATCGAACATGCCGATCAGCGCAATCTCCTTGTCGCCGGTTTTTTCGATGATGCCCTTCATGCGGGCGAGCATCGGCTGCATGGTCTTGATGTCATGCTCGACCAGTTCCTTGACCAGGCCCTTGTCCTTGGCGAATTGCAGTGCGGTCAGATGCATCTTGACCAGCGCGTCGTTCATTTCGTGCTGGTACGGCACCGAGTCCTTGAGCGTGCGGATCGCCAGCGCGACCGCCTGACCTAACAATTCCTCGCGGCCTTCAAAACCGCTGGAGGTGCCGGCCATGGGATTATGACCACCGCCGACGCCCGGCGGGGGACCGCCTACGCCCGGAGGTGGACCACCGACTCCCAGTGGCGGACCGCCTGCCCGGGGACCTTCGCTGCTAACAGCTCGCTGTACTTCGCTCATCGCCCGCACCTCCGTGACGCAATGAGGCAAACTAGACCACGCCGACCGCGCGTCGGTCAATGCAGGGCTTGTACATGGTCCAAAACCACCCCGCAGCGGGACAATCACCCGGTTGACGATCGGTTCGCAAGGAGCGCTGAGCTATGTACATCAATTTCTGGTATCCGGTGGTTCGTGCCGAGGACTTGAGCACCACGCCGCAACGGGTGCGCATCCTGGCGCATGACTTCGTCGTGTTCCGCGACAAGGAAGGCAAGCCCGCCGTGCTGTCCGATACCTGCGTGCACCGTGGCGCGTCCCTTGGCATGGGCAAGTGCAAAGATGGCACGGTCCAGTGCCCTTACCACGGCTGGCGCTATGACCGCGACGGCAAGTGCATCCGTATCCCGTCGATCGGCATGAAGACGCCGCCGCCGCCGCGCGCGCGCGTGGACGCCTATCCGGTCGAGGAAAAATACGGCATCGTGTTCGCTTTCCTGGGCGACCTGCCCGCCGAAGAACGCCCGCCGATCATGCCGGTGGAGGAGCACGGCACGCCCGAGTGGCGCTCCACGGTCATCACCTTCGACATCAATTACCACTACGAGCGTTCCATCGAGAACGGCCTCGATCCGGCACATAACGAGTACGTGCACACCACGCACGGTTATCAGGGTGATCGCGAAGACAGCTACCTGATGATGGAATTGCGTCCGCACAAGAACAACCCCTGGGGTTTTGGTTTCCTGTCGACGTTCGATGCGCCCCCGCTCAAGAATCCGGTGATGCGCTTTGCGCGTCCCAAGGGCGGAAAGATGGAGGCGGGTTCGGGCACCTATGGCCCGAATCACATGTGGACCTTCATCAATTTCTCGGCCAAGGCCTCGATGCATCAATACATGTTCGAAGCGCCGATCGACGAGACCCATACGCGCGTGTTCCTGCTCAACGAGCGCAACGTGCTGTTTGGCAAGAAAGCGCCGTGGAAATGGCTCAATAACTGGCTCGACAGGAAGGTCAACCAGCGCAACGTGTTCATCGCCTCGCAGGACATCAAGGTCATGAATGAGGTGTATCCGAGACTGACGCCACCGAGCCGCGCCAAGGAACTGATGATGCCCGCCGACAAGGTCATCCTGCAGTATCGCGACAAGCTGGACGAATTCGAACAGCGTGGCTGGCGCCTGGACCTGGACAAGCTCAAGGAATTGAAGTCCAAGGGCGATGTCATCACTGCCATCCCCTGCCCGGCGCGCCGCGAAACCAAGGCCTGGGTGCTGGACACCGCGCCGCTGATGGAACCGAGGGCCGCCGGGAGCCAGGTGACGCAGCAGGCGGCCGGCTGATCGCCGCGCACCCGGACTTTCGGCATTGACTGACTGGGGCCGTACCCGACAGGGTCGGCCCCTTTTCATTTTCAGGAACCAACCGGAAACCTTGTCCATGAATCGAGACGCGGCGCCGCTGCAACTGAAAATCGGTCCCTGGGAGTTTGTACCCGGTGTCACGCGCGGCCATTTCTATTCGTTGTTAGGCGCGTCGTTTTTCACGATTGCACTGCTGTCGATCATCGGCAACCTGCAACCGTATTTTTTTCGCGAAGTGCTCGGGGTGCCTGACAGTGAGGTCGGCAAACTCGCCGGCAACCTGGCCGGCTTCAACGAAATCATTTTCATCATCGCCGCGAGCCTGGTCGGCGCGGCATCGGACAAGGCAGGCCGGCGCGGGATCTACGCAATCGGTTTTGCCCTGATGGCGATTGCCTATGTCCTCTATCCGCTGGCAACGCACCCCGATCAGCTGTATGCGTTCCGCGGCATCTTCGCTGTCGGCGCCGCCTGCGTCTCGGCCATGATTGCCGCCGTGATTGCCGACTACGCGGTCGAAAGGACCCGTGGCCGGCTGGTCGGCATCTGCTTTTTCCTCAATGGCATCGGCATCGCATCGCTGATCGGCGTCGGCGCAGGACTGCCGCGCATACTCGAAAAAATGGGTGTGGCACCCGAGCAGGTCGTGCGCTGCTCGTACTGGAGCATTGCCGCGCTGTGCCTGGTGCCGCTGCTGATCGTTGCCTTTGGTCTGCAGCCCGGCGCGCCGGCCAGGGTTACGACGCGCGAGCCATTGCTGGCGACGCTGCGGATCGGCCTGGGCGCTGCACGTGAACCGCGCGTTTTGTTAGCCTACCTGTCGGCTTTCGTGTCGCGCGGCGACCTGGCCGTGCTGTCGACATTTTTCCTGCAGTGGCTGACGATCGTTGGCGTGAGCAATGGCATGACCACGGCCGAGGCACAGGCAGCGGGCCGCATATTCTTCGTCGTCACGCAACTCGCGGCAACCCTGTGGGCCGTGGTCGTCATCCTGTTCGTCGACCGGATCGATCGCACGCTCGCGGTCGCGCTGGCCATGACGCTCGCCGCCGTCGCCTACCTGACCGTCGGACTGATCCCGGATCCGCTGTCGCCGGCAATGTATTTCGCGGCAATTTTGTTAGGTATCGGGGAAATGAGCGGCATTCTTGCATCACAGTCGCTGGTCGGCCAGGTATCCGCGGATCGTGGCCGCGGCGCCATCATCGGCGTCTTCAGCATGTTCGGGGCAGCCGGCATCCTGGCGATCACTTTCATCGGCGGCCGTCTGTTTGACAGCTGGCGTCCGTCCGCGCCCTACATTGTCATGGGCGTCGCCGATGCCGTGTTAGCTGCCGTGGCGCTCGTGATATATTTCCGCACGCGCTTACCCCGGACGACCGCATGAACGAACTCGATTTCATCCGCCAGCAGGTTTCCACAGAACGCGCGCATATGGGCGCAGCCCGCGCTGCAATGGCCGCGGCGCTGGCCGCCGACTACCCGCTTGAGGTGCTGGAACCGTTCGCGCGGGCCGCGGCGCGCTACCTGGTATTCGTGGTGCGTCGTTTCAATCGCCAGGACCTGGAGCATTGCGCCATCCTGCAACCGCTCATTCCGGCAACCGACACCACCGATCACAAGACCCTCGCGGATCTGGCCGAGACCCTGTGGATAAGCAGCCGGGCGATCGAGGACCTGGGTACGTCGCTGGACTCCCCGCCAGCGGATTTGTTAGCCGCCTGCAAGACGTACAACCAGTTCTATACCGACGTGCTGGTCCGCAGGCGGCACGCGATCTACCACCTGTTCGAGCAACACTACAGCGTTGCGGAATGGCGGCGCGCGTCGTTTGTCGATGCGGATTCCATCCTGGAGGAGCGCGAACTGTTTGACGCGGTCGGCCGCGCACTGCCCACCGGTGTTGAACTGCGATCGCCGGGACGACCGGCTGACGTCAGTGGGCCCTGAGGCACCGTGAGCGAACCCGCGGTACATGCGCTCGTGCTGGCGGCCGGCGAAGCGCGCCGCTTCGGCTCGCCCAAGCAGCTGGCGCGCATCGGTGACCGGCCGCTCTTGCCATTGGCGGTAGCACGCGCCGTACAGATCGCGGGACATGCGGTCACCGTGGTGTTAGGCGCCTATGCGACCGAACTAACGCCGGCGCTGCGTCACGCGAGTGTCGGCCTGGCAATCAACCGCAACTGGCGCGAGGGGATTTCGAGTTCGATCCGGGCGGGCCTTGCCCAGGTGCCGGGCTCGGCTGACGCCGTGCTGATCCTGTTAGCCGACCAGCCAGACGTCACGCATGACGACCTTGCGCGCCTCACCGGCGCCTGGCGCGCGCAACCCGAGTGGATCGCAGCCGCCAGCTTCAGCGGCACAGTCGGCGCCCCGGCAATTTTTCCGCGCTGGTGTTTCAGCGACCTGCAGCAGCTGCAGGGCGACCGTGGCGCGCGCGTGATCCTGCAGCGCCACATGGAGCGTGTGATTCGGGTAACCATGCCATCGGCGGCGATCGACATCGACACGCCGGAGGACTTGCTGGCGCGCGAAGAGGCGCACCGTGCCGCCATCCCGGCGCCGCTGACGCAGGACACGGAACAGAATGTTGCTGCCCCGAGCGTGCCGGACAGCCTGACACTCATGCCCGACGACGCTAACTGATTCCCGCGGGCCGTGACTCCCGTTCTGCCATGAGCGTGCTGCCCGCTTCGAGACCTAACACACTGGCAAGCCCGGCGCGCATTTCCCAGGCCGCGTAGGCGCCTGGCTGCAGCGCCACCCGGCGCGGTGGCAGCGCCCGCAGGCATCGCAGCACGCGACCGTCGCGATCGGTGAACACGGCATCGATGGCGAAGCCGAGGCCGAAGGTGTGAATAGCCCGGCAGCGCGTGATTCGCAACGCGAGCGCATTCGGGATCGGCGTCAGCCCCATCAGCCCGAGTGCGCGCTCCAGGAAGGACTCGCAGTGCCAGACGTTGACGTCAACTGCCTGGCCGTTGTGTAGCAAACGGTCGGCATTCATGCTCAGACGCCCTCGCCGGCGCCGCCGGCCCCGGCCAGGCGCGGCCGCTCGGCCAGCACACCCTGCCTCGCCGACGACGCCGTGCCGCCGCTGTTGCCCCGGAGATCGCGCCCCACTCCCTGGCGGCTGGCCATCAGTCCGTACGCCCCCAACAGCAACGAAGCCGCACAGGCGATGACCACCATTGCCTCGAACAGACCCTGACCCGCTGCTTGACGACGCATGAACTTCCTTCCCTGGCTGCCGCGATCCCCCGGGACCGCGTGGCAATTACAGCGCGGCCGCGGTGGTGGGACCAGCCGCATATCTGGCCCGTTGATCCGCAAACTCCGTGGTGGCGCATTTCTGGCGTGAATACGGGATAATGCGCGGCAATCATCAATCATATTCCGGAGTTGCGATGCGTCGCCTGAAACCTGTTTTCCTGCTGGCCGCCCTGTTGAGCGGTGTTAGCTTTGCCGACGAAGGCATGTGGACCTTCGATAATTTCCCGCTCGCGCGGGTCAACTCGCAGTACGGCCTGAAACTGGACCAGGCGTGGCTGGATCAGGTACGCCTCGCCTCGGTGCGCCTGCAGAATTGCAGCGCCAGTTTTGTATCTCCGGATGGTCTGATCCTGACCAATCACCATTGCGCAGCATCCTGCCTCGCGGAAAATTCCAACAAGGAAGCGAGCCTTCTTGACAGCGGTTTCCTCGCGACCGCCCGCAGCGCCGAGCTGCGCTGCCGCGTGCAGGTGGCCGACATCCTGGTTGCCATGGATAACATCACTGCACAGATCGGCGCAGCGACCGCCAGCCTCAGCGCTGCCGAGGCTAACGAGGCCCGCAAGCGCAAGCTGACCGAGCTGGAATCCAGCTGCGAAGCAGCCGCGGCGAAGGACAAAAAGTCCGGCCCGCTGAAGTGCGAGGCAGTTACCCTCTATAACGGCGGCCAGTACTTCATCTACAAGTATCGGCGCTACAGCGACTTGCGACTGGTTTTTGCGCCGGAAGGCGACATTGCGGCGTTTGGCGGCGATCCGGACAACTTTCAGTATCCGCGCTGGTGCCTCGACATGTCGCTGATGCGGGTCTATGACGAACAGGGGAAACCCGTTCGCAGCACAAACTACATGCCGATCAATTTTGACGGGCCGGCGGCCGGGGAAGCCGTGTTCGTATCCGGCAATCCAGGCACTACCAACCGTCTGCTGACGGTCCCGCAATATCTGCAATCGCGCAATCTGGAATTACCCGGCGCCCTGTTGCGCAGCAGCGAGCTGCGTGGCCGCTACCTGCAGTTCGCCAAGACCAGCCCGACCACGGCGCGCATTGCCGACGAACCGATTCACAGCCTTGAAAACGGCATCAAGGTACGCCGCAAGTTGTTAGATGCGTTGCTGGACGATTCGTTGATCGCTGCCAAGCGTGCTGCGGAACAGTCGCTGCGCGAACAGGTAGCTGCGCGTCCGGATCTTGCCAGGAATTTCGGCGATCCCTGGCGCGACATCGAGCAGGCGCTGGCGGTCGAACGTGACATGTACTTCGAGTACGTTTTTCTCGAGGGCGGCGCTGGCTTCAACAGCCGCCTGTTTCGCTACGCCCGCGCACTGGTCCGGGCCGCCGATGAGCGCGCCAAACCTAACACGGAGCGCCTGCGGGAGTATACCGACGCCGGCCTGCCGCGCCTCGAGCAGCAGTTGAAAGCCGCGGTCCCGGTCTATCCTGAACTCGAAGAACTGACCTTGTCGTTCTCGCTGCAACGCATGCGCGAGTGGCTGGGCCCTGACCACGCGGTCGTCCGCAGCCTGTTAGTCACGGCATCGCCGGACGAACTTGCGGCGCGTGTGATCAAGGGCACGCAGCTGCAGGATCCGACAGTGCGTGCCGCGCTGTTTGCCGGCGGCGCAGCCGCTGTCAAGGCGTCCACAGACCCGATGATCGAGCTGGCCCGAGGTGTTGATGCCGCGTCGCGTGCATTACGCAAGCGGCACGAGGACCAGGTCCAGGCGCCGATTGATACCGCATCCGAGAAAATCGCTGCCGCCCGCTTTGCGATCCTGGGTACCGCCGTGTATCCGGATGCAACCTTCACGCCGCGCCTCAATTTTGGCAGCGTGCAGGCCTGGCGCGAAAACGGCGTTGATCTCGCGCCATTTACCACGCTGGCTCGCGCCTTCGAGCGTGCCACGGGCGCTAAACCGTTCCGGATTCCCGATCGCTGGCTTGCGGTCCGCGACCAGCTCGACATGAGCACGAGGTTCAACCTGTCGACCAACAGCGATATCGTTGGCGGCAACTCCGGCAGCCCGCTGATCAACGCGCGCGGCGAGATTGTCGGCCTGCTGTTCGATGGCAACATCCACTCGATCGCGGGCGACTACTGGTTCGATGCGTCGAAGAACCGTGCGATCGCGGTGCATCCGGCAATCATGCGCGAGGCGCTCAGCAAGGTTTACAAGGCGGACGCCGTGCTCACGGAGCTAACAGCGAAGCCGCGCAAGCGGTGACCGGCGTCCCTGCGGCGCCGCGGATTGCGCTCGGGCGGCATCCGGACAGTCTGGCGCACGGCGCGGCCGCGGCGGCTGCATCCCTGCGGCGCGTGACGCCGACGCGCCTGCGCGTGCGCTACTGGCTGCGCGGCGACCCCGAATCGGTGATCTGGCCCGAGGTCGGGGCAACCGTGCTGCGGCTCGACAATCTCTGGCGCGCGACCTGTTGTGAGCTGTTCGTGCGTACGGCCGGCGCAGCGCACTATCGTGAATGGAATTTCTCGCCCGCGGGACACTGGCAGGCCTATGACTTCAGCGCGCGACGCAGCGGCCAGTGCGCGGCCGAGGTCGCGCTGCCGGCGATTGATCTTGGCCTGCCGCATCCGCGACCGGCAAGCGCCGCCGCTCTGCCGCTAACAGAGTGGATGCTGACAGCGGAAATCGACGTGCCTGGGGCGGCGCTCGAGGTCGGCGTTTCAATGGTCGTCGCCGACCGGCACGGCCGCCTCGACTACTGGGCATTGGCGCACGCGGCCGGCGCGCCGGATTTCCACAACCCGGACAGCTGGCTCGGCCGCGTGTAAATTAGCGGCATGGCGAGCGACAACATCTTCGGTATTGATCGATTGCTGACGGATACGGCCTTGCTCGGCGAGCTTCGTGGCCAGCGCTGCGCGCTGGTCGCCCATCCGGCCTCGGTGACGCGCAAGCTCGAGCACAGTCTCGATGTCCTGGCTGCGCACCCGGACATCAACCTGACGTCGGCGTTAGGTCCGCAACACGGCATTCGCGGCGACAAGCAATACAACATGGTCGAGTCGCAGGATTTCGTCGACTCACGCCTCGGGATTCCGGTATTCAGCCTGTACGGTGAAGTACGCCGCCCGACGGCCGAGATGCTCGCGAACTGCGATGTGATCCTGGTCGACCTGCAGGACGTTGGCTGCCGCGTTTTCACTTATATGACGACGCTGCGCTACGTGCTCGAGGCCGCTGCGCAGCACGGCAAGTCGGTGTGGGTGCTCGACCGACCCAACCCGGCCGGACGCCCGGTCGAAGGCCTGTCCCTGCGCCCCGGCGGCGAGAGTTTTGTCGGCGCGGCGCCGATACCGATGCGCCACGGCCTGACGCTCGGCGAGCTGGCGCGCTATTTTGTAGCGACGCTCAAACTCAAGGTGGAATGCCGTGTTGTCAGCATGCCGGACTACCGGCCGAACGAAGCGCCTGGATTCGGCTGGCCGGCCGCGCGCAGCTGGGTCAATCCCAGCCCCAACGCAGCCTCGCTCAACATGGTGCGGGTCTATCCGGGCTCCGTCATGGTCGAAGGCACGACGCTGTCCGAGGGCCGCGGCACCACGCGGCCGCTGGAACTGTTCGGCGCGCCTGACATCGATGCCCCGGCTTTGTTAGCTGAGATGCAGCGCCTGGCGCCGCAGTGGCTGATGGGCTGCCGGATCAGGCCGTGCTGGTTCGAGCCAACGTTTTACAAGTATCAGGGCCAGCTGTGCCAGGGCCTGCAGGTGCATGCCGATGGCGAGGGCTACGACCACGCCCGCTTCCAGCCCTGGCGTCTGCAGGCGCTGGCCTTCAAGGCCTTGCGCGCGCTTCGGCCGGACTATCCCTTGTGGCGCGACTTCGCCTACGAATATGAGACTACGCGGCTCGCGATCGATGTCATCAATGGCAGTGCACTGTTGCGCGAGTGGGTCGACGACCCGGCTGCGATCTGCGGCGACCTGGACAGCCTGGCACGGCGCGACGAAACCGCCTGGCGTGCCGAACGCAAGGCCTGCCTGCTATATCCTGACCAGGGCTAGATCAGATCCTGGCCAGGACGTTTTTGGTTGCGCCAATACCTAACAACATGGCAGCGACAAAGATCAAGGTGCGCTGGTCGCCGAGCGCCAGCGCCGGAATCGAACCGCCCGGGCAAAATCCGGCAATACCCCACCCCACGCCGAACAGCGCCGATCCGGCAATCAAACGCCTGTCGATCGCTCCGGGCGCCGGCAGGTGAAAAAAGCGGTCCAGCCACGGGCGCCCGCGCCGGAATATCAACGGATAACCGAGCGCCGTCGTTGCGAGCGCGCCGCCCATCACAAACATCAGGCTGGGATCCCAATGTCCCGCCAGGTCGAAGAAATTCAATACCTTGGCGGGGTTGATCATGCCGGACAGTGCGATGCCGGCGCCGAACAGCAAGCCTGCGGCCAGGCCTAACAGGGATTTCATCTCAGACCCCGAGCACGTGCCGCAGCACGTAGACGGTGATCGCGGTCGTGGTCATAAAGGTCAGGGTAGCCGCCACCGAGCGTATTGAACCGCGCGCATTACCACAGACACCGTGGCCGCTGGTGCAGCCCGAGCCCAGCGTCGCACCCACGCCAACTACTACGCCACCGATCGCGAGTGACAGCGACGACACCGGTACCATAAAGGGAATGGCCACTCCCGCGATACCTAACAACCACGGGGAAAGTACCGCGCCGCCGAGAAACGCCAAACGCCAATCGAAGTCCTGGACAACGCGCGGCAACACGCCCGCCAGGATCCCTGTCATTCCGGCGATACGGCCAAGTCCGGCCATCAACAGCAGCGCGGCGAGTCCGAGCAACGCGCCTCCCGCCAACGACATCCAGGGCGTGAATTCGGTCATTGCTAAACTCCTGACAGGTAGCGGCTGATTTTCGACCATTCCCGAACTTTTTGCCGCACTGAAATCGTGGCGTTGGCCGGGCTGGTCGAAGGCAGGGTCCAGCGCGGCAAAGACGCGTGTCGAGGCGCGAGTGTCGGCGCAACCCAGCGCCTGAAGAGCGTCGCGGCCGCGGCGCCGTTCAGCAACACGCCGCGGATCGAAGGCTGCAGAGCCAGCAATCCGGCAATGTCGTTAGCCACCAGTCCCTGCGCCTTGATCGCGGCATCCAGGCTGCCGCTGCGCTGTGCGCTCTGGCAGACATCCCAGAGCGCGACGCCGTGCCGTCGCAGCTGCTCCACCCGCCTCGCGTACGGCAACGACGCATCGAACTCCAATAGTTCAGCCATGATGGGCCAGAAGGCGTTGCGCGGATGCGCATAATATTGCTGCTGCGTGAGCGAGGCCACGCTCGGCAGGGTTCCAAGCACCAGCACACGCGCCCGCACCGGCAGCACCGGCGCGAAACCAACGACGGGCAGGATCACTTGCTGGCCGCGATTTGCCACACTAACAACCGTGGTTGCCGCGGTGATGACAATTCGATGATCCGATCGGGGCGCCGGTCCGGCACTTCGAACGCGCAGCTGACAAACAACGTCCCCGGGCGCATCTCGCGCTGCGCCTTGTCCCAGAGGTCGGCCATCGGCACGGGCGACAGATACGCGAAGACCACGTCATAGGGTTCGAGGCTCAACGACCAGAAACTGCCCCAGCGAATCCGTACCCGGTGCCGGCCGGCGAGCAGCGCCCGTATCCGGCTCAGCAGCGCCGGCAGCGGCGCCAGCTCGACACCCAGCAATTCCAGGTCCGGCCTGCGGCTCGCCAGATGGAAGAGTACGCCACCCAGGCCGCTGCCAAGATCCGCAAACCGCAGGGTGCGCGCCGGATCCGGCGCAGGCAGCAGGGCTTCGACCGCCTGCCAGGTCTGGCTGTTAGACAGGTAGAGCGGAACCCGGGTGCCGATGGTCGACCAGAACACCAGGCTCAGTGACAGCAGCAGGGCCAGAAAAATCCACGATGGAATGTCGAACCACAGGAAGGTCCACAGCAGCAAGGGCAGCAGGAACTGGATGACGATCCACCAGGCTTCAAACCGCAGCCCAGCCGTGGCCAGCGCCGCAAGCAGTCCGCACGCCAGCGCGAACTCGAATGAGCTAACGGGCATGCCGGACACGCGCACCAGCGCGAACAGCAGCGCCGCGGCCCCCAACTGCACGGCGAGCGCCGTGACTATTCTGGGCACCCGGTCGCGTCTCAGGTTATCGGCGTGTGGCGTAGGCAAGATTTGTTGCACATGCAGAGCGGGCGTGAATGTTGGCGGAGAGGGTGAGATTGCTCGCGGCGCGCATACGCACAACGGTTACGCACGCTAGTGCCTATTTACATTAAGTTAAATGAAAGCATATCAGGTCAGTTTTCTGCAGAAATCCATAGAAGTGCAAATTAGATTGCAAATCGTTGCGGGGCCGGACTCTGCGCGCCTGCTGTCCAAGTTTGCGCTGCATCTTGACTACGAAGGGTCGCAGGGCGCAAATTCGATCGCAACATGACGCTCCAGCCTGCTGGGTGCTGGCCGGAAACGTCGAATAAAAATTTCGAAATTTGGGGAAAAACCATGAAAGACACCATGAATCGCCGGCCATTGGCCAGCAACGCCCGGGGGTATTTTCGCGTTTTGCATTCCACCGTTGTGGCGCTGCTGGGGGGTGCCGGAGTGCTGTTAGGCGGGATCGCCGGAGCCGCGGATTGTGAAATCGTGGCATCCGGCCTGCGATCGCCGATCGGCAGTGCGTTCACCAACCAGGGGAACCTGGTGGTCTCGGAGACCGGCATCAAGAACGTGCCGGCGTCGGGCCGCGTTTCCATCGTGAGTCCGGACGGCGGGCGCAGGACACTGCTCGACGGCCTGCCGCAGGGCACCAACGCGGCAGGAGGCGACGCCTCCGGCCCTAACTCGCTCGCGATGCGGGGTCGCACGATCTACGTGGCCATTGGTCAGGGCGACACAGTAATTCTAGGCCCCGCGGGCTCGACGATACCCAACCCAAATGTGTCCTCACCGCTCTTCAGCTCGGTCCTGGCCATCCACTTGAGCGCGGCCGCCGAAAGATCGACCGCCGGATTCACGCTCAGTGAGCAGAACAGGATGACGTTAGCTGGCGGCGGCAAGGTGATGCTGAGCAACGGCAAGGGCGACAAGCTGCAGGTCGATCTGGTCGTCAACTTCCCGGACTCCGTCAGTGAACCGAATGCAGCGAACGCGAACAACGTGCGCAACTCTAATCCATTTGGCGTGCTGCCCGTCGACGACTACCTGTATGTCACGAATGGCGGACTTAACCTCATGTACAAGGTGAATCTCGATACGGGCAGCTACGCCGAACTCGCCGTCTTCGGTCGCATTGCGAACACGAACACGATACCCCCAATAGGACCCCCATCCGTCGAGGCGGTACCGACCGGGCTCGCATACTCGGATGGGCAGGTGCTGGTCTCTTTGCTGTCGGGCGGACCGTTCATTCCGGGCCTTTCGCGGGTCAAGACGGTCGATCCCGTAACAGGCACCCAGGCAGACTTCCTGACCGGCCTGCGCACGTCCATCCAGTCCTTGCCGATCGGGGCCGGCGACGACGACGACGACACCGAGTACCTGACTCTGCAGAACAACTTTGCGCCGGCGCCGCCGTGGCCGCCATCGGGCGCGTCGGTGAGGCGATTCGAGGAGGCGGGTTCCAGCAGCGTCGAGGTGAATCGCTGCATGCTGTATCGACCGACGTCGATGTCCATCGATCCCAAGACCGGCGTGCTCTATGCAACCGAACTGCTGAAAGGCACGGTCGTCAAGGTCCCGCTCAACTGAAGGGCCTCGCATGAAGGCGAGCCAACCGACAGGTTGAGGGTTGGGGCGCCAGCGGGCGACTCGCCGCGAGTGGACCTCGCGGCGGGTGGTTCCGTCGGAGTCCGTGCTCGTTGCGGGCTACCCGACCAGAATGTCCCTCGACTCAGCGGCAGCGGCACGTGGAACAGCGACAGGCCGCGCCACACCCACCTGCACGGCGAGCGCCGTGGCTATTCTGGGCACACGGTCGCGTCTCAGGTTATCGGCGTGTGGCGTAGGCAAGATCGGTTGCGCATGCAGGGCGGGCGTGAATGTTGGCGGAGAGGGTGAGATTCGAACTCACGAGCCCCGTGAAGGGCTGCCGGTTTTCAAGACCGGTGCGTTCAACCGCTCCGCCACCTCTCCGTTCGTTAGCCAGGCGTTAGGCGTTCCAGGCCGCCCATCAGGCTCCGCAGCGCGGCCGGCACGGTAACAGACCCGTCCGCGTTCTGGTAGTTCTCCAGCACCGCCACCAGCGTGCGACCGACGGCCAGTCCCGAGCCGTTCAGCGTATGGACAGGCTCCGGCTTGCCGGTCGCGGGATTGCGCCAGCGCGCCTGCATGCGCCGCGCCTGGAAGGCATCGCAATTGCTGCAGGATGAGATCTCGCGATACTTGCCCTGCCCCGGCAGCCAGACCTCGAGGTCATAGGTGCGATAGCTGCCGAAGCCGATATCGCCGGCGCACAGCGCTAACACACGATACGGCAAGTCCAGTTTCTGCAGCACCGCTTCGGCATGGCCTGTTAGCTCCTCATGCGCGCGGCCCGAGTCTTCCGGGCGCACGATGTGCACCAGCTCGACCTTGTCGAACTGATGCTGGCGGATCATGCCGCGCGTGTCCTTGCCGTAGGACCCGGCTTCACTGCGAAAGCACGGCGAATGCGCGACGAATTTCAGCGGCAGCTGTTCGGCAGCGAGGATCTGCTCGCGCACCAGATTGGTCAGCGGCACCTCGGCGGTCGGAATGAGATAGAGACCCGCGCCACCGGCGGTCCCCGGCGCGGATTGCATCCTGAAAAGATCCTGCTCGAACTTTGGCAACTGGCCGGTGCCGGTCAGGGCAGCAGCACTCACGAGGTACGGGACATAGCATTCGGTATAGCCATGCTCACGCGTGTGCAGATCGAGCATGAACTGCGCCAGCGCACGGTGCAACCGCGCCACGCCGCCGCGCAGCACCGCGAAGCGGGCGCCGGATATCCGCCCTGCGGCCTCGAAATCCAGCCCCCCTAACACGGCGCCAGCATCGACATGATCCTTGGGCGCGAAATCGAACTTGCGCGGCTCGCCCCAGCGCCGGATCTCCTTGTTAGCGTCCTCGCTGGCGCCATCCGGCACCTCCGGGTGCAGCAGATTGGGCAGCGTCATCAACCAGCCGTCGACCTCGGCCTGGACGGCCGCAATGCCGGCATCGGCAGCCGTGAGCTGCTGCCCGAGCGCCTCCCCCTTGGCGATCAGTGGCGTCGTATCCTCGCCCCTGCCCTTGGCCATGCCGACCGCTTTCGCGTTGGCGTTGCGTTCCGCGCGTACCCGGTCCGCTTCCATCTGCCAGTGTTTGCGTCGCTCCTCGAGCGCACGAAACGCGGCGACGTCAAGCACATGGCCGCGGCGCGCGAGGTTGCGCGCCACGCCTTCCGGGTCGGTACGAAGCAACTTGCTGTCTAACACCTGCTCATTCCTCAGACCATCGTGGCCAGGGCCCTGCCCGCCCAGGCCGCTAACAAACAGCCGAACACCGTGGCGGCGGCATACAGCAGCGCCCGGCCGGTCAGGCCGGCGCTGAATATCAGGTTGGTCTCCAGCGCGAACGCCGACCAGGTCGTGAAGCCGCCTAACACGCCGCTGATCCAGAAAATGCGCCAGGGCTCACTCGCAGCATGCCTTTCCATCATCCAGACGTAGCTCGCGCCGATCACGAAACAGCCCAGGAGATTCACGGCTATTGTAGCGCGCGGCCAGTCACCCGGCGCCGCGGGCCAGAGCCGTCCGCAGAGGTAGCGAAGCACGCCGCCAAGCGCGCTGCCCAAAGCTGCAGCCAAAACATTCATGCGCCCTCCTTCGGCTTGCGCTTGAGACGCGCCATGGCCTCAGCGATCTTGATTTCGAGCCCGCGGTTCACGGGCTGATAATACTGGCGATCCGGCATTTCGTCCGGCAAGTAACGCTCGCCGGTCGCATACGCCTCGGGTTCATCGTGGGCATAGCGATAACCGCTGCCGTAGCCCAGCTCCTTCATGAGGCGGGTCGGCGCATTGCGAAACCGCAGCGGCACGTCCAGCGTGCCGAACTGCTCGACATCCGCCTGCGCGGCCTTCATCGCGGTGTATACCGCGTTGCTCTTGGGCGCCACCGCCAGATAGGTCACCGCCACACCTAACGCCAACTCGCCTTCCGGACTGCCGAGGCGGTCATAGGTGTTCCAGGCCTCGAGCGCAACCTGCTGGGCACGCGGGTCCGCCAGGCCTATATCCTCGATCGCCATCCGCAAAATACGCCGCGCCAGATAGCTGGGGTCGCAGCCGCCATCCAGCATGCGGCACAGCCAGTAAAGCGCGGCATCCGGGTCCGTGCCACGGACCGATTTGTGCAGTGCTGAAATCTGATCGTAGAACTGCTCGCCGCCCTTGTCGAACCGGCGCCTTGTGCCCGAGCCAACCTCGCGGGCAATGCCAAGGTCAATGGCCTTCTTGTCAGCCGACTCGGCCTCGGCCATTTCCGCCGCCAACTCCAGCATGTTGAGCGCCCGCCGCGCGTCGCCGTCCGCGGCCACCGCCAGCAACGCACGCGCGTCCGCGGCGAGCGTCAGTCCGCGCGCGCCCAGGCCGCGCTCCTTGTCACTCACCGCCTTGTCCATCAGCGTCTCGAGAACCGCGGGCGTCAATGCCTTCAGCACATAGACGCGCGCCCGCGACAACAGCGCGCTGACCACCTCGAACGATGGATTTTCGGTCGTTGCGCCGATGAAGATCAGCGTACCGTCTTCAACGTACGGCAGAAAAGTATCCTGCTGCGACTTGTTGAAGCGGTGCACTTCATCGAGGAACAGAACGGTGCGGCGGTTGTGTTCGGCACGCGCTGTCTGCGCGCGCTCGACGGCGGCCCTGACATCCTTGATGCCGGCCATGACCGCCGACAAGGCCACGAAATCTGCGTTCGCGCCACCGGCCAGCAGGCGCGCCAGCGTGGTCTTGCCGGTGCCGGGCGGGCCCCAGAAAATCATCGAGTGCAACTGGCCACGCTCCACGGCCTGCCGCAGAGGTTTGCCCGCTGCTAACAGATGATCCTGCCCGACAAACTCCGCGATGCTGCGCGGGCGCATGCGATCCGCCAGCGGCCGCCAGCTGGCGGCTGCATCCTTGTCAGCTGCCACGGGACGCCACCCAGCCGTCGATCCGCAGCAACCAGCCGCGGCCAAACCTATGGGCCGCCAGCAGCCCTAACACGACGCCGCCGGCATCCGCCGCCAGATCCCAAAGGTCCGCGGTCCGGCCCAGCGCCATGGCGCCCTGCAGAAGTTCAACAAGCGCACCGTACAGCAACAACAGCAGACCGACGCGGCGCCAGTGGTTCGGACCCGCCAGCGCTCCAAACCAGAGCCCCAGGCCGAAAAACGCTTCGGCGTGCACGACTTTGTCGGAGGCGGTCAGGAACGACAGCCAATCGAGCCAGTTTTCTTCGTCGGGAGTGATGGGTTTGAGTGCAAACCACAGCGACACGACCAGCAATACGACACTCAGGCCAGCCCAGAGCTTTTGCAGCCGCAACATGTCGTCAGGGACCCGGCTGCGGCGCGCCAATCACGTCGACACCGCCGGGCGGAATGAATTCAAGCAGTTCCCTGGGCACTGCGGGATTGCGCTGCGCATTGCGAAACTCGATTTCGGCGATCTGCCCGAGGTTGTCCCTGACCACCATGCGACGCAGGTCCGCGCCGGCGAATCCCAGCCGCAGGTCGCGAAATTCCGCGTTGGCGCGCCGCGGCCGCACCTCGAGCCAGTCGAGATCCGCGGCGCGCGGCAGGCTGCGCACCAGGAACAGGTCGCGCCAGTTGCTGCCGCCGGCTAACAAGGCGGCGGGTGCCGAGGCCAGCGCAGTGGCCGCCGGCTTGACGGTCACCTGCGCAAGATCGCGATCGTAAAACCAGAGATTGCGGCCATCAGCTAACAGCAATTGCGCGTACTGCGTGGGTCCGGGGCCCGCCGGGCGCAGCTCCCAACGGAACTTACCGGGCCGCGACACCGTCATCCGGCCTTCGGCGCGCGACTGAACGCGGCCCTTGTCGTCCCGCAGTTGCTGCACAAAATCAGCCTGCCAGGTCGTCAGCTTGTCGAGAAACCGGTCGAGCGGCGTGCGCTCAACGCCCGCGGCCATCGTGGTGGCCGCGGCCAGGCACAGCGCTGCGAGCGCTGCGCCGCGCCGCCCGCGAATCATCTGCATCAGTTGCCGGCCGAAGCCGGCACCAGGATTTCGCGCGCGCCGTTCGACTGCAGCGGTCCGACCACGCCGGCTGATTCCATGGCTTCGAGCAGCCGCGCCGCGCGGTTATAGCCGATCTTGAGGCGCCGCTGCACGTAGGAAATCGAAGGCTTGCGTTCGGTCACCACAATCTTGACGGCGTCGTCGTACAAAGCGTCCTGCTCCGCATCCGCGCCGTCCTCAAATATGCCGTCGTCACCCGGTATTCCCGGCAACGGCGCCGCGGGTCCGGATAAAACCTCGTCGATGTAATTGGGTGCTGCGGACTTTTTCAGTGCAGCGACCACGCGATGCACTTCCGCGTCACCGACAAAGGCGCCGTGCACACGCGTCGGTTGCGAGGTGCCCGCCGGCAGATACAGCATGTCACCGTGACCTAACAAAGATTCGGCGCCCATCTGGTCGAGAATGGTGCGCGAGTCGACCCGTGAAGACACCTGGAAGGCAATGCGGCAGGGAATATTGGCCTTGATCAGGCCGGTTATGACATCCACCGACGGGCGCTGGGTCGCGAGCACCAGGTGGATGCCGGACGCCCGCGCCTTCTGCGCCAGGCGCGCGATCAGCTCTTCGACTTTCTTGCCGACGGTCATCATCATATCGGCCAGCTCATCGACGATCACGACGATGTAGGGCAACGGGGTCAGGACCGGAATGGCTTTCTGATCGATCGACGGGTCGTTAGCCGCCTTCTGCAGCATCACCGGATCGATGATCGGCTTGCCCGCGTCGGTCGCATCCTTGACCTTGCGGTTGTAGCCGCCGATGTTGCGCACCCCCAGCGCGGACATCAATTGATAGCGGCGCTCCATTTCCGCCACGCACCAGCGCAGCGCATTGGCCGCCTGTTTCATGTCAGTGACCACCGGCGTCAGCAAATGCGGGATACCCTCGTAGACCGAGAGTTCCAGCATCTTCGGATCGACCATGATCATGCGCACGTGTTCGGCGGTGCTCTTGTACAGCAGCGACAGCACCATTGCGTTGAGCGCAACCGACTTGCCGGAGCCAGTGGTGCCGGCGATCAGCAGATGCGGCATGCGGGTCAGGTCCGCGACCATGGGCGCGCCGCCGATGTCCTTGCCCAGCGCCAGGGCGAGCGGCGAGCTGATTTCGTCATAGGCGCGCGACTTGACGATTTCGCCGAGCGTGACGATTTCGCGCTTTTCGTTAGGAATTTCCAGGCCCATGACGGACTTGCCGGGAATGACTTCAACGACACGGACGCTGGTGGTCGACAGGGCGCGCGCGAGATCGCGCGACAGCGCCGTGATCGAACTCGCCTTGGTGCCGGGAGCGGGCCTGATTTCGTAGCGTGTAACCACCGGGCCCGGCAGCACCGCGACCACCTCCACGTCGACGCCGAACTCCTTGAGTTTCAGCTCGACAAAGCGACTCATCGCCTCGAGCGCCTCGGGGGACTGCGCCTGCTGCGCGGCCGGCGGGTCTTCCAGCAACTGCAATGGCGGCAATTCGCCGGCTTTGAGGTTGTCGAACAGCGGCGCCTGCCGCTCCTTGTCGACGCGCTCACTCTTCTCTACGACCGGCGTTGCCGTTTCAATGCGCGGCCTGGCGCGCGTTGCCGCCTTTTTGCTCTCGGCCTGCACATTTTCCTTGCGCTCGGCCTTGCGCACCTCGCCCTCGGCGCTGTCGCGCGCACTCTGGCGGCGCGCCTGGTACCAGTCCCAGGCCGCAAAAGCCGCAGCACCGAGTTTGTCGATCACCGTGAGCCAGGAAATGCCGAACGCCAGCGCCACGCCGGCCATCCACATGCCTAACAGCAGCAGCGTCGCGCCCAGGAAATCGACGCCGGTCGCAAGGCTCGTACCTAACAAGCTGCCAACCACGCCGCCGGCGCTCTGGCGCAGCGCGCCCGGGTCCCAGTGCAGGCTGGCCAGCGCGCAACTCGCCGCCAGCAAAACCGCAAAACCGCCGAAGCGCAGCAGCGTGTTAGCGCGCGACAGCGGCAGCGTTTTCCTGTCCGGAGCCGGCCGGCGCAGCATCACGATACAGGCGAAGCCGATCATCAGCGGCAGCAGGTAGGCCGGGCCGCCGAAAAGAAAATACAGCACATCGGAAAACCAGGCGCCGCCGCGACCGATCAGATTGCCGACCTGCTGGCCGTCGCCGGTAAAAGAAAACCCAGGGTCTTCCGGGTGGTAGCTGGCCAGCGCCAGAAAAATCATCAGCGCGATGACACCGAGCCCGATGACGGCGCTTTCGCGCAACGCCCGGATCACGGCGGCAGACATCACGGGAACCAGGCCCGGCTCGGCAGCGCGTTCAGTCAAGATAGTTCAACTATGGCAGGCAGAGCTTTGATTCTACTGGAAACGTAACGGGGCTCACAAGTCGCGTACAACAGCACTTGGCCCTCGGGCCGCGCTCCCCTACCATGCCACGATGACAGTACGACACAGCCCACTCATCATTCTCGGCTCCGGACCCGCGGGGTACACGGCCGCGGTCTACGCCGCGCGTGCGAACCGCCACCCGCTGTTGATCGCCGGCCTGCAGCAGGGCGGCCAGCTGATGACGACCACCGAGGTCGACAACTGGCCGGGCGATGCGCATGGACTGATGGGGCCTGCATTGATGGAGCGCATGCTGGAGCACGCAAAACGCTTTGGCACCGAAATGGTCGCGGATCACGTCAACCACGCAGACTTGAGCGCCCGGCCCTTCCGGCTGCGCGGCGACTCCGGTGAATACAGCTGCGATGCGCTGATCATCGCAACCGGCGCGACCGCCAAGTACCTCGGCTTGCCCTCGGAACAGGTTTTTCAGGGCAAGGGCGTATCGGCCTGCGCCACCTGCGACGGATTTTTCTTCCGCCAGCAGCGCGTCGCCGTCGTCGGCGGAGGCAACACCGCGGTCGAGGAGGCGCTTTATCTCGCTAACATAGCCGAGCACGTCACGCTGGTACACCGCCGCGACAAGCTGAAGGCGGAGAAGATCATGCAGGACCGGCTGTTTGAGCGCGAGCGCGCCGGCAAGATCACGCTGCTGTGGAATCACGCGGTCGACGAGGTCGTGGGCGACGCCAATGGCGTCACCGGCCTGCGGGTGCGCGCCACCGATGGATCCGGCAGCAGGACGCTCGAGCTAACAGGCGTGTTCATCGCGATCGGCCACTCGCCTAACACCGAGCTGTTTACCGGCCAGCTGGCGATGCAGGGTGGCTATCTGACGGTCCAGGGGGGCTCGGAAGGCGCGGCAACCGCCACCAGCATTGCGGGCGTGTTCGCGGCGGGTGACGTGGCCGACCATGTCTACCGGCAGGCCATCACCTCCGCGGGCTCCGGCTGCATGGCGGCGCTGGATGCCGACAAGTACCTGGAAAGACTCGAGGGTGGCGGCTCCTGAACATTCCCGATCAGATTGCACTGCCGCTGCGCCACGAGCTGCTGAACAGCGTCACGGCCATCCCCGCCCGAAGCTGGGACTCGCTGCATGACGGTAGCAACCCGTTCATCAGCCACACGTTCCTCGCCGGACTGGAACTGGCCGGCTGCGTCGGCCCACACAACGGCTGGCAGCCGCAGGTTTTCACGCTGCATGACGAACAGGGCCTGCTGGCCGCCGCGCCCGCCTGGCTCAAGAACCATTCCTTCGGTGAATTCGTCTTTGATTTTTCCTGGGCCCAGGCCTACGCCCGCAGCAACCTCGAGTACTACCCGAAACTGGTCATCGGCGTGCCCTTTACGCCCGTTACCGGGCCGCGCCTGCTGGTGCGCGCGGATGCGGATGGCCCCGCGATGCGCGCGCAGTTGTTAGCTGCGATCCTGGCGCGGGCGTCGGAGCTGGACTTGTCATCGGTCCACCTGCTGTTCGCAACGGCGCCCGATCTCGCGGCGGCCCATGACGCCGGGTTCCTGGCCCGCCAGGATTGCCAATTTCACTGGCGCAACCAGGGCTACACGAGTTTCGACAGCTACCTGGAAACTTTCTCAGCCCAGCACCGCAAGAAAACCCGCCAGGAACGGCGCTACGTTGCCGCGGCCGGCGTGCAGTTCGAGACCCGCCATGGCGATGAGCTGACAACAGCCGAGGTCACGCGCATACACACATTGATCGAGCGCACCTTCAATCATCGCGGCCAGGAGCCGTATGTGTCAGCCGCGTTCCTGGCGCGCATGGCCCGTGAACTGGGTCCGCGCATGATGGTGCAGCTGGCGCGCCTGGGCGGCGAAATCGTCGGCACCGCGGTATTCTTTCGCGGCGCCGACAGCCTGTATGGCCGCTACTGGGGTTCGGACCGGTTCATCAACTGCCTGCATTTCGAGGCCTGTTACTACCGCGGCATCGACTACTGCATCGAGCACCGGATAGGGCACTTTGACCCGGGCGTCCAGGGCGAACACAAGATCAAGCGCGGTTTCGGTGCGCACATGACGCGCTCGGCGCACTGGATTGCCGAGCCGCGCTTCCGCTCTGCAATTGCCGATTTCCTGAAACGCGAGGCACGTGCGGTCGAGGAATACGCCGCCGATGTCGACGCTCATCTGCCATTTCGCCAGCCGGACTTTGCAGCCAAGCCGTGAGCCGCGTGCACTGGCTTACAGCCGCGGACCCGCCCGGGCACTTTCCCCCGGTGGAGAGCGCGCTCGAGGAACCTCCAGGTTTGTTAGCGGTCGGCGGCGACCTGAGCCAGGCGCGTTTGTTAGCCGGCTACCAGCGCGGCATCTTCCCGTGGTATTCCGAGGGCCAGCCAATCCTGTGGTGGAGTCCCGACCCGCGCGCGGTGCTGCTGCCGCAGGATCTGAAAGTCTCGCGCAGCCTGGCGCGGCGCATCCGCTCGGGCGAATTTGAGACTCATACCGATCGCGATTTCCCGGCCACGATCGCCGCCTGCGCCGCGCCCCGCAATAACGGTGGCGGCACCTGGATTACCGATGAAATGCGCGCGGCCTACCAGGATCTGCAGCGCGCGGGTTACGCGCACAGCGTCGAGACCTGGTGCGGCGGTGAACTGGTCGGCGGCCTCTACGGCGTGCATCTGGGCGGCGTGTTTTTCGGCGAATCCATGTTCAGCCGGCGTAACGACGCGTCCAAAGTCGCGCTGGTGCGCCTGGTCGAGGAGTGCCAGAAGCGCTCCGTGGCCCTGATTGACTGCCAGATGGCGACCCGGCACCTGGCCAGCCTGGGCGCCCGCACCATGCCGCGCAGCCAGTTTGTCGAGCTGTTGGGTCGGCACTGCCGTAGCGAGCCGGATTTTACGTGGTAATCAGGCAACAACCCTGTCTGGCGGGGGCGGCGCGACTCGGCTTGCATGCAGGCGAAGTCCGCGTGCACAATGCGCGCCCTCGTTGTTACTGCGAATACTAGATGCCCAAAGAAGAAGGTCTGCAAATGGAAGGTGAGGTCGTGGAGACCCTGCCCAACACCACGTTTCGCGTGAAGCTGCAGAACGGGCATCTCGTCACCGCGCATATCTCCGGCAAGATGCGCAAGAATTACATCCGTATTCTCACCGGCGATCAGGTCACGGTCGAAATGACGCCTTATGACCTGACGCGCGGGCGCATCACCTACCGCGGCCGTTAGGCCACAGGCTGAAATCAGGTCAGCACCGGCTCCGGCTTGCGGGTCGCTTCGCAATCCAGCGCGAGCCCGCTGCCGTCGGCCTTGACCCGCGCCCGCACCGTGCCACCGCCCGCGAGCTTGCCAAACAACAGCTCTTCGGCGAGCGGTCGCTTGATCTGCTCCTGGATCAGCCGCGCCATCGGGCGCGCACCGAGCTTGGGGTCATAGCCTTTCTGCGCCAGCCAGCTGCGCGCGGCTTCGTCCAGCGACAGCGACACGCCCTTCAGCTCCAGCTGTGCCTCGACTTCCATCAGCAGCTTGTCGACCACGCGCTCGATGACCGGGCGGTCCAGACTCTTGAACTGAATCACGGCGTCGAGACGATTGCGGAATTCCGGCGAGAACAGACGCTTGATCGCTTCCATGGCGTCCGACTGGTTGTCCTGTGACACGAAGCCGATGGAACTGCGCGCCATGTCCTGCGCGCCCGCATTGGTGGTCATGACGATGATCACGTGGCGGAAATCGGCCTTGCGCCCGTTGTTGTCGGTCAAGGTCCCGTGATCCATGACCTGCAGCAGCAGGTTGAACACATCCGGATGCGCCTTCTCGATTTCATCCAGCAGCAGCACCGCGTGCGGATGCTTGGTGACTTGCTCAGTCAGCAGTCCTCCCTGATCAAAGCCGACGTATCCCGGCGGCGCGCCAATCAGGCGCGACACCGTGTGCCGCTCCATGTACTCCGACATGTCGAAGCGGATGAACTCGATGCCTAAGGCAAGTGCCAGCTGGCGGGTGACCTCGGTCTTGCCGACGCCGGTAGGGCCCGCGAACAGGAAGCTGCCGACCGGTTTGCGGTCATTACCAAGGCCCGAACGCGCCATCTTGATCGACGCCCCCAGCGACTCGATCGCTTCGTCCTGGCCGAAAATCACCAGCTTCAGATTGCGTTCGAGGTTACGCAGCACGTCCTTGTCGTCCGCGGAAATGTTAGCCGGCGGAATCCTTGCAATACGCGCGACCACGTCCTCGATATGCCGGACTTCGATCACGGGATCGCGCTCCGCATCGGGCTTGAGCCGCTGGCGCGCGCCTGCCTCATCGACGACATCGATCGCCTTGTCCGGCAAGTGCCGGTCGTTGATGTGGCGCGCTGACAGCTCGGCGGCCGCCTGCAGGGCAGCGTCGGCGTAGCGAATCTGATGATGTTCCTCGAAGCGGCTGCGCAGACCCTTCAGGATTTCGTAGGTTTCGGTCACGGTGGGCTCCACCACGTCGATCTTCTGGAAGCGACGGGCGAGCGCGTGATCCTTCTCGAAGATGCCGCGGTATTCCTGATAGGTCGTCGAACCGATGCAGCGCAGCTCACCATTGGCGAGCACCGGCTTGATGAGGTTGGACGCGTCCATGACACCGCCCGAAGCCGCACCCGCACCGATCACCGTGTGAATCTCATCGATGAAGAGAATCGAGTGCGGCCGTTCCTTCAATTCGGCTAACACGCCTTTCAGGCGTTTCTCGAAATCGCCGCGATACTTGGTGCCGGCGATCAAGGCGCCCATATCGAGCGCGTATATGACCGCGTCCTTCAGCACCGCCGGAGTTTCGCCATCGACGATCCGCTTTGCCAGACCCTCCGCGATGGCGGTCTTGCCGACACCGGATTCGCCGACGAACAAGGGATTGTTCTTGCGGCGGCGGCACAGGATCTCCACGGTCCGCTCGACTTCCAGCTGGCGACCGATCAACGGATCGATCTTGCCGGCCTTTGCCTGTTCATTGAGGTTGACGGAAAACTTGTCGAGCGCGCTCGGACCGCTCTCCGCTTCCGCCTCCAGGCGCTCGGCTCCGTCGGCACTATCCATGGCCGCATCATCCTTGTTAGCCTGCGGGTCGCCGTCCTTGCCGATGCCGTGCGACACGTACTGGACGACATCGAGCCGCGAAACATCCTGCCGATTCAGCAGGTAGACCGCATGGCTCTGTTTCTCGGCGAAGATTGCCACCAGCACGTTAGCCGGGCCAGCCTCTTTGCGGCCACTCGACTGGACGTGATAAACGGAGCGCTGCAACACACGCTGGAACCCGAGTGTCGGCTGCACCTCGCGCTCGTCGCCGGCCTGCAGGCGCGGCGTATTGCGGTCAACGTGCTCCTTCAGCTCGCCCTTCAGGCGCGCCACATCACAGCCGCAGGCCTTGAGAATCTCAATGACCTTGGGTGAGTCGAGTATCGACAACAACAGATGCTCGACGGTCATGAACTCGTGCAATCCCTCCCGCGCGCTCGAAAACGCGGTGTTGAGGCACAGTTCCAGTTCGGGTGACAGCATGCGGGTTCCTAATCCTTATCCATTAGTCAGCGGCCGCTCAGGCCGGTTCCATCGTGCACATCAGGGGGTGCTGGTTATCGCGCGCAAACGCCATGACCTGGGCAACCTTGGTTTCAGCAATTTCATATGTAAAAACACCGCAAACGCCCTTCCCCTGGGTGTGAACTTCCAGCATCACCCGGGTCGCCTTGCTGCGATTCATCGCAAAAAACCGCTCCAGCAGCTCGACCACGAACTCCATAGGGGTGAAATCATCGTTCAGCAACACCACCTTAAACAGCGGCGGTTGTCGTGTTTTAGGCGTCGCTTCTGCGACCAGTACACCAGAATCCGAATCTGGTCGCTCTTTTCCGGACATGGGCCTTTTATATGGGGCCTCCGCCTACAACACAAGTCCCAGTATCGATGTTATGGATTTATGAAGTAAAACAGCAGCTTGTGGCATTTAGCGTGCGCCCCGTATCATTGGAGTATGACCCGGTTGCCTGCCCCCAGCGGAATCCACAGCAAATGAGCGCAATGGCGCTCGCTTTGCCCTGGCGCACACCGGCCGAGTGGCCTGGCTGGCTACTGTCCCATGGGCCAAAACTTTCGACCGGCATCTTCGGCGTCCTGATCGCAGTCCAGCTTGCGTTGCTGGTCACTGATTATTTCGCCGGCCCGCCCGCGACCTCGGCTGCCGGCGGTGCGGCGCCTGCCGCTGCCAACCAGCCACAGTTTGATGTTGTGGCGCTCATGAACGCCCACCTGTTTGGTCAGGCGGCCAACAACGTCGATTCACGCAACGCGCCCACGACCAGCATGGCCATGGTGCTGGCCGGCACCATCGCGAGCGAGGATCCGAAGAAAGGCTTCGCGCTCATTGGCGACTCGGCGGCGAGCGCACGCGTCTACGCGGCGGGCGCTATCCTGCCGAGTGGCGTGCGCCTGCACGAGGTGTATCGCGACCGCGTGATCATCGACCGCGGCGGCGTCCTCGAGGCGTTGCTGCTGCCGCGCAAGGCCACCTTGTTAGGTTCGCCGCCGCCCACGGCAGCCGCGGGACCGCAGAATCCGCTACAGGCCGCGCAGGAAGCCTTGCAACGCAATCCGGATGCCTTGTCCGAAATCGTCCGCGCGCAGCCGGTTGGCGATCTCGGTGCCGGCAAGATTCGCGGCGTACGCGTGTTTCCAGGCCGCAACGTGGCCGCATTCAGCAAGCTCGGACTGCGCGCCGGCGACCTGGTCACCTCGGTCAACGGCACGCCGCTCGATGATCCGAATCGCGCGCTGGAGATCTTCGGGACTCTGCAGAGCGTGCCGGAGGCACGGGTCGGCGTGATCCGCAATGGCCGGCCGACCGAAGTGCTGGTCAACATGACTGAAGTGACGCGCCAGGTTGAACAGGTCGTGGGGACCGAAGGCATGACGCCGGCCAGTGCGCAGCCGCCCGTGCCGGGCGATGGCGCGGAATGATAGCTCGTAAGGACCACTGTGATGGCTAACAAACCGATTCGATCCATGACTCTGGCGGCGCTGCTATGCATCGCGGGCGGGCTCACGCCAGCGCAGCAGGCGCAGCGCATCACCCCGAACTTCAAGGATGCGGATATCGGCCAGGTGATTGAAGCGGTCAGCGCGGCAACCGGCAAGAACATCATCATCGACCCCCGGGTGCGAGCCCAGGTGACCATGCTGTCTTCGACACCGATGTCGCCCGATGCGTTCTATGAAGCGTTCCAGGCGCTGCTGCAGGTACACGGATTTGTCGCCGTGCCGTCCGGCAACGTCATCAAGGTGATCCCGGATGCGGCCGCGAAAACCGCCGCGGGCAATGACCTGCCCGGCAGGGTGTCGCGTTATTCGGATGAGTTTGTCACGCAGATCATTGCTACCAACAATGTCAGCGCCGCGCAACTGGTGTCGATTCTGCGCCCCCTGATGCCTCAGTCAGGTCACCTGGTCGCCTACCCGCCCACCAACATCCTGATCATCTCCGACCGCGCTAACAACGTCAGCCGCATGATGCGCATCATCCAGCGCATTGACCAGACCAGCGACTCGGATTTCCAGATCGTGCCGCTCAGCAACGCCTCGGCGACGGAAATCGTGCGCGTGATGAGCGCGCTGATCGCCGCGCAGGCGCAGGGCGAAGGCGGCACTCCGAGCGTGCGACTGGTCGCGGACGATCGCACCAACAGCGTGCTGATGTCCGGCGACAAGAACCAGGTGCTCAAGTACAAGGCGCGCATCGCCTATCTCGACCAGCCGCTGGAAAATGGTGGCGACACCCAGGTGCGCTATCTGCAGTACGCGGACGCGGAAAAAATTGCCGCCAAACTGAAGGAACAGCTGGCGGGCAGCGCAGCCGGCGCTCCCGGCGCCGCAGGCGCTGCGGCCGTCGCGGATCGCAGCGCCACGATCTGGGCCGAAAAGGAAACCAACGCGCTCGTGATCACGGCGCCGCCGAAGACCATGCGCTCGCTGATGTCGGTGGTCGATCGCCTCGACATCCGGCGCGCGCAGGTGCATGTCGAAGCCATCGTGGTCGAAGTCAGCGCCGACAAGTCGGCGGAGCTGGGCGTCAATTGGCTGATCAACGGCGCCAAAAGCGACAAGGCCGCAGGAGGCTTTGTCCAGCCGGTCGGCGGTGTCAGCATCATTGACCTCGCTCGCGCGGTCGACAATCCTGCGTCGCTGACTTCGGTTCCGCTGGGCACGACCGTTGGCGTTGGCCGCCTTGGCGCCGCCAGCGGCGTGGATTTTGCGGCCGTAATCCGTGCCTTGCGCGGCGATGCGACCACCAACATCATTGCCCAACCCTCGCTGACTGTGCTCGACAACCAGGAAGCGCAAATCAAGGTGACGCAGGAAGTTCCTTTCGTGACCGGACAGTTCACCAACACCGGCGGCAATAACAACGGTTCGGTGAATCCGTTCCAGACCATTCAGCGGCAGGAAGTCGGCACCATCCTGAAGATTACGCCGCAGATCAACGTCGGCGACTCGGTCACGCTCAAGATCGAGCAGGAAAGTTCCAGCCTCGCCGGCACGGCGGCCGGCGCGGTCGACCTGATTACCAACAAGCGCACCATCAACACCACGATCATCATCGAGGACGGCGGCACGGTCGTGTTAGGCGGATTGATTTCCGACACCCAGACCAACGGCGAGCAGCGCGTGCCATTCCTGGGCCGAATTCCCATCATCGGCGAAGCCTTCCGTACCCGCAGCGCCAAGAAAAACAAGACCAACCTGCTGGTCTTCATCCAGCCGCGCATCTTGCGCGACGGCACCGATACGGCGATCGAGACCAACCAGAAGTACAACTACATCCGCGAGCAACAGCAGCAGCTGAGCCCGCGCGGCGAGATCTTGCCCCTGTTGCCGGGCAACAAGACCCAGGTGCTGCCGCCGTTGCCCGACCCGCCCGCAAGGAAGGGGCCGGCGCCACAGCCGCAGTCTGGGTCTGTCAAGCCGGCGCCCGCCGCGGCGCCGCCGACTGCACCCGCTGGCGACGCTCCGGTCACGCCCGCCGAGCCCGCCAAACCGAAACCATGAACGCCGCCTCTCTTGACGCGTCCACGGTCAGCAACCGCCGCCTGAGCTTCGCCTTCGCGAAACGCCACGGTGTGGTGACACGCGCGGTGCCGGGCGATGTAACCCTGTGCCTGGTGCGCGAGGGCGCCAGCGTTGCCGCGGTTGCCGAAGCGCGTCGCTATCTTGGTATTCCGCTGCGCCTCGAGCGTGTCAGTGACGAACAATTTGAGCGGCTGCTGCGCGAGACCTACGAGGGCGGCAACGACGCCATCAGCGCCGCCGGCGGCCTGGAGGAATCCGTGGACCTCGCCTCCATGGCCCAGGATCTGCCTGAGCAGGCAGACCTGCTGGAAAGCGAGGACGACGCGCCCATCATCCGCCTGATCAATGCTGTGCTAACGCAGGCGGTCAAGGAAAACGCCTCGGATATCCACGTCGAGACGTTTGAAAATCGTCTGGTTATCCGCTTTCGTGTCGATGGCGTACTGCGCGAAGTACTGCAGTCCAAGCGCGCCGTTGCACCGCTGGTGGTTTCGCGCATCAAAGTGATGTCGAAACTCGACATTGCCGAGAAACGCCTACCGCAGGACGGCCGCATCAGTCTGCGCGTCGCGGGACGCGCGGTCGACGTGCGCGTCTCGACCATTCCGTCCGGGCACGGCGAGCGCGTCGTGATGCGCTTGTTAGACAAGCAGGCCGGCCGGCTCGATCTTGCCCAGCTCGGCATGGCCGCCAGCACTCAGACGCAGATCGACGAGCTGATTCACAAGCCGCACGGCATCATCCTGGTCACGGGTCCAACGGGTTCCGGCAAGACCACCACGCTGTACGCGGCGCTCGAACGCCTCAACGACAACACGCGCAACATCATGACCGTCGAGGATCCGATCGAGTATTTCATTGACGGCATCGGCCAGACCCAGGTCAACACCAAGGTCGAGATGACTTTTGCGCGTGGCTTGCGCGCGATCCTGCGCCAGGACCCGGACGTGGTCATGGTCGGCGAAATTCGCGACCTCGAGACCGCACAGATTGCCGTGCAGGCCTCCCTGACAGGTCACCTGGTGCTCTCGACGCTGCACACCAATACTGCGGTCGGCGCGGTCACGCGGCTGCGCGACATGGGGATCGAGCCCTTCCTGCTGTCATCGAGCCTGATCGGCGTGGTCGCACAGCGCCTGGTGCGCGTGCTCAACCCCGAATCCAAGGAGCCGTTCCGCGCCGGTGAATACGAGCGACGCCTGCTCAACCTCAGCACCGGCGACGCCTCGCCGATCCTCTATCGCCCCGGCCGCGACACTGCCGCTGGCTATCGCGGCCGCACCGGCATCTATGAACTGGTGATGCTCGATGACACGATGCGCACCATGATTCACGACGGCGCCAGCGAGCTGGACATGGAGCGCCACGCCCGCACGGCAACGCCGTCGATTCGCGACGATGGCCGCGCCAAGGTCATGGCCGGCGAGACCACGCTGGAAGAAGTGCTGCGCGTCACCCGCGAAGACTGATACCTTTCGCACCGCCCATGGGCGCATTTGAATACACCGCACTCGATACCGCCGGCAAGGAACGCAAGGGTGTTCTGGAAGGCGACAACGCGCGCGCCGTCCGCCAGGCTCTGCGCGACAGGCAGCTGCTGCCGGTCAGCGTGCTGGAGGTTGGCGCCCAGGAAGCCGTGCGGCAGAAACCCTTTTCCTTTGCGCGCAGCGCCTCCCCGACCGACGTCGCCCTGCTAACAAGGCAGCTGGCGACACTGGCGCGCGCCGGCCTGCCGCTGGAAGAGGCCCTGCTCGCGGTCTCGCAACAGACCGAGAAGCCGCGCATCTCATCGATCCTGATGGGCGTGCGCACCAAGGTGCTTGAAGGGCATACGCTAGGCGCCGGGCTGGCGGAATTCCCGAAGGTGTTCCCGGAGATCTATCGCGCCACGGTCGCGGCCGGTGAACAGGCGGGCCATCTCGACCGGGTGCTGGAGCGACTGGCCGACTACACCGAAAACCGCGACCAGATCCGGCAGAAAATCATCGCCGCGATGCTGTATCCGATCGTACTGACCATCGTCTGCCTGTTCGTGGTCGCCGGCCTGATGGTGTACGTCGTGCCCAAGGTGGTCGACGTCTTCGAGGCCAGCAGCGCACAACTGCCGCTGATTACCCGCGTACTGATCGGCGTCAGTGATTTCCTGCGCCACTACGGCATCTGGCTGCTGGTCGCATTGGCGCTGGCCGGCATCGGCTTCTGGCAGTGGATCAAGGATCGCGACGCGCGGGCGAAGTTTCATGGCTGGATACTGCATGTGCCGCTGTTTGGCCGGCTGATACGAGGCTTCAACAACGCGCGTTTTGCGCGCACCTTCAGCATCCTGACCGCAAGCTCGGTGCCGGTGCTCGAGGCGATGCGGATCGCCGGCGAGGTGGTCACCAACCTGCCGATGCGCGATGCCGTCACTGTTGCCGCCCAGCGGGTGCGCGAGGGCGCGCCTATCGGCCGTTCGTTAGCCCAGAGCCGGTTGTTTCCGCCGATGACAATTCACCTGATTTCCAGCGGCGAGTCGAGCGGCGAGCTCGAAGACATGCTGGAGCGGGCCTCGATCAGCCAGGAACGGGAGCTCGACAGCCTGATCGCGGGTCTGGTGGGCCTGCTGGGCCCTGCCCTGGTCGTCCTGATGGGCGGCTTCGTTTTGGCCATCGTTTTTGCGATGTTGCTCCCAATTTTCGAAATGAATACGCTAATACGCTGATTCGGGGTTGCGAATATCAGTTGACCTGACTTAATTTCGGCACCTGTCATTTATTCAGATGGCTATGAACGAGAAGCCAGAGTCGGAAGAATTTGACGACGATGAACCGGAAGAACTTGCCGGCGAGGAAGATGTTGACGTCGATAAAGTCATCCGGGATCTCGATGTCAGTAAAAAACGCAGCCAGAAGGCGGGCGATCCTGCCTGGCGCAAGCTGGAACGCATGCGCGAAGAACGCGCCACCCGCGAGATGATCAAGGACTTCGACGACTACGACATCGGGGCGGATGGCCCGGGTCGCCGGCCGCGGCCGTCGCGGCACGCCTGATCCGGCGCTTGGTCTAGCGGAACTCGCGCACTGGCGCCACCAGCTCGCCGAGCAGGTCCGAGCGGTCCACCAGCCGCTCCGCGATCACGTGGATCACGATGCCTTCGCGCTGCAGCTTGCCGCGCACTTCCAGCAGCCGCGATCCTGTTAGCTCGCGGCGCTGCGTGAGGCCGAGCTGTTCCCAGACCACGATGTTGACGTGACCGGATTCATCTTCGAGCGTAACGAAGGTGACGCCGCTGGCGCTGCCCGGTCGCTGCCGCGTAATCACGATGCCGGCGACCTTGAGCCGCCGGCCGTCGGGCAGGCGCAGCAGTTCATCCGCGCGACGTATGCGTTCGCGCGCGAGCAGCGGCCGTAGCAGCGCCACCGGATGCCGGCCCAGCGTCAGGCCCACGGCGCGGTAATCGTTGACGACATCCTCGCCTTCGGTTGGCGGCCTGAGCAAAGGCCTGACATCCAGTTCCTGCCGGTCGGCAGGCGCCAGCGGCAAGGGTTTTTCCGTGCCGGCCACACTCCAGAAGGCCTGATGCCGGTTGCCGGCAAGCTGAGCGAGCGCACCCGCGGCGGCCAGCGCTTCGAGATCGCGACGATCGAGCCGCGCAGTCTCGGCGAGTTGCTGGGCATCGGCAAAGGCGGCCACCCCCGCCGCCGCCGCGGTTTGCCGGATCGCCACCAGCCGCGCGGCGCCTTCACGTGACAGCGACTTGACCATCCGCAAACCCAGACGCAACGCAGGCTGCGGCGCCAGCGTAGTGGTACCCAGCTCCAGTGTGCAGTCCCAGTCACTGGCGTGCACATCCACGGCGCGCACTTCCACACCCGCGTTACGCGCCATGCGCACCAGCTGCGCAGGCGCATAAAACCCCATCGGCTGGCTGTTGAGCAGCGCCGCCGTGAATGCGGCAGGCTCGTGGCATTTCAACCAGCAGGAGACATAGACCAGCAAGGCGAAACTGGCCGCATGCGATTCCGGAAAACCGTATTCGCCGAAGCCGAGGATCTGGTGGAAAATCTGCTGCGCGAATTCGGCGCTGTAACCGCGCGCGGCCATGCCGGATTTGAGGCGCTCCTCGAAGGGACCCAGGCCGCCGCGCCGTTTCCAGGCCGCCATCGCGCGCCGCAGCCGGTCCGCCTCGCCCGCTGAAAACCCGGCCGCGACGATCGCCAGTTGCATCACCTGTTCCTGGAAAATCGGCACACCCAGGGTGCGCTCCAGCACCCTGGCAACCTCGGGGCTCGGATAGCTGACAGCCTCCTCGCCGCTGCGCCGCCTGAGGTAAGGATGCACCATGTCGCCCTGGATCGGGCCTGGCCGGATGATCGCGACTTCGATGACCAGGTCGTAGAAATTGCGCGGCTTGAGACGTGGCAGCATCGCAATCTGCGCCCGCGATTCGATCTGGAACACGCCCACGGTGTCGCCCCGGCAGATCATGTCGTAGACGCGCGGATCCTCGGGCGGGACATCGGCCATGGTGAAGGGGCGCGTCATGCCCGCCCTGCCCACCGCCGCAAAGCGCGCCCGGTACTCGCCGACGAAATCGAGCGCGCGGCGGATCGCGGTCAGCATCCCCAGGCCTAACAAATCGACCTTGATCAGGCCGAGGTCGTCGAGATCGTTCTTGTCCCACTGGATTACCGTGCGCTCGGGCATCGAGGCGTTCTCGACCGGCACCAGCTCCTCGAGCCGCCCGCGCGCGATCACGAAGCCGCCGACGTGCTGCGACAGGTGCCTCGGGAACCCTAACAACTCGGCGGCCAGTTCGAGCAGCTGCCTGACCCTGGGATTGTCCGGGTCCAGGCCGGTTTCGCGCACGCGCTCGACGTCGATGTCGCTGCTCCACCAGCTCATCGCCCCCGCAAGCCGCTCAGTCTGCAGCGGATCGAAACCCAGCGCCTTGCCGAGATCGCGCAGCGCGGACTTCGGCCGGTAACTGATCACGGTCGCGGCGAGTGCGGCGCGTTCGCGGCCGTACTTGCGGTAGACGTACTGAATGACCTCTTCGCGGCGCTCATGTTCGAAGTCGATGTCGATATCCGGCGGTTCGTTGCGCTCGCGCGAAATGAAACGCTCCACCAGCAGCTGCATGCGCGCCGGATCGACCTCGGTGACGCCGAGGCAGTAGCACACCGCGGAATTCGCCGCCGAGCCGCGGCCCTGGCACAGGATGCCCTGGGTGCGCGCAAAGCTGACGATGTCGTGCACGGTGAGAAAGTAAGGCTCGTACTGCAGGTCTGCGATCAGCTGCAATTCGTGCTCCACCAGCGCCCGCACCTTCTCCGGCATGCCGCCCAGCCAGCGCCGCCGCGCACCCGCCTCGGTGAGCTTGCGCAGCCAGCTCGCCGGTGTCTCACCGTCCGGCACGATCTCGCGCGGATATTCATAACGCAGCTCGGCCAGTGAAAAACGGCAGCGCGCCGCGACCCTGACACTTTCTGCTAACAAAGAAGGCGGGTAAAGGCGCGCCAGACGCTGCGGCTCGCGCAAGTAACGTTCACCGTTGGGCCAGAGCCTGAACCCGGCCTCCGCCACGGTGAGGTTGTGGCGGATCGCGGTCAGCGCATCCTGCAGCCGCCGGCGCGCGCGCCGGTGCATCTGCACTTCACCGGCGGCCAGCAGCGGCAGGCCATGCCACTTCGCGAGCGCCTCGCATAACGCCAGGTGCTGCTGATCGCCGCCGTCGCGCGTCAGCTCGACCGCGACCCAGGCCGCGCCATGCACGCCGAACTGCGCCGCGAGCCAGGCCGCGCGATCGTCCAGCAAAGACTGCGTCGGTGCGTCAGCCGGACATGCGCCGGCGCCCTGCCCGGCACGCGGCAGCCACAGCAGCAGGCAGGACCCGGGCGGCAGCAACTCGGCCACATCCGCCCGGGTCAACAGATATTCGCCCTTGGGTGCGGCGCGCCGGCCGCGGCTGATCAGGCGGCAGAGCGCGCCATAACCTGCGCGGTCGGCAGCGAGCGCGGCGAAGCGCAATCCGCAGTCGAGACAAAACTCCGCACCGACAATCAGGCGGGTCCGGGGCGGCGCCTTGCCACCCTCCTGCGCGATGCGCAGCCGCTCGGCCAGAGCCGCATGGGCGCGCACCACGCCCGCGATCGAGCATTCATCGGTAAGCGCGAGTGCCGTGTAGCCGAGCTCGCAGGCGCGCGCGATCAACTCCTCCGGCTGCGAAGCGCCACGTAAAAAACTGAAACTGGAAATGCAGTGCAGCTCGGCGTAGCGCGTGCTCACCCAAAGAGACCCTGCAAAAACCAGCGATGCGGCGCATCCCGCTCGCGATACAGCCAGAGTTCGGCGCCCGCGGCGTCGCGCGCGATGTAGTAATCGCGCAGCACCTCATTGCCGTCCCACCAGCCGGTTTCGATGCGCTCCGGGCCGGCTAACAACTCGAGCCCGGCGGTGGCGAGCTGATCCTGCTCGATCGCAAGCGGCTCCGGCGTTTGCAGCAGCCACAGCGGCCGGCCGCGATGACTGCGCGCAGCGGACTCACAGGCCAGCGCCGCACGCACCGGCGCCTTGCGTGGGCCGGCCGGGCCTGCCGGCAACAGTTGCGGCTCCGCCACGCCCCAGGCGGATTCCGGCCGGTGCGCCGGCAACAGACACAGTCCGTAGACAGATTCCGCGCCGAGCCGGGCCCGCAGGCGTTCGAGAAATGCCGGCGCCTCGCGCCCCGCCGCGCCGCCATGCTCACCCGGCCGCCACAGCGAATCGCTGCCCGGCGCGAACGGTGTGCCTGCGCCGGTGCGCAGCTCGACATGGATCACCGGCGCCGGCAGGGCCGTCTGCGCCAGGCGTTCGGCTAACAAAGCCGCGAAACGCGGCGCCGCAAGCTCGGGCGCCGCGAGCCGTACCGGGACGCGCGTCAGGACGCCATCGCCGCGCAGTGCGCCGGGCGGCGGCCGGTGCCGTAACGCGAGCACCAGCAGCGTGACGCCGATCTGGCGCTGGCGCAGGAAGTGTTCGAGCTGCTGCAGCAACGGCTCGGCGACCCGCAGCACCGCCGCGTGCTCGATGAGTTCGCAGGCGGGTTCGCACCGCGCAACAAACCGCTCGCGCGGCGCAAAGGCCGGGCGCGGCTCGCGCAGGCGACCCGTCAAGCGATCGAGTGCCAGCAACTGTGCCTTGCCGAAACGCCGCGCGAATCCGGCACGCGGCAGGCGCAGCGCCTCACCGATGCTGCGCACGCCAAGCGTGGCAAGCCGCTCGAGCAGCTCTGGCGGCCAGCGCAGCAGACTGAGTGGCAATGGCGCAAGCCGGCCGGGGAGCAGCGCCGGGTCCGACTGCGCGCCCGTCACGGCAGGCAGGCGCGCTGGCTCGCGTGGCGCAACAGGTTTGCCAGCCAGGGCCGCTGCGCGCGCCAGCACCAGCGCCGCGAGTGGCGTCGGCGCAAGCGCCACACAGGGCCTGGCGCCCGTCAGCGCCAGGCTGCGCTCCACTGCCGCAGCTAACAGGGATGCTTCACCGCCAAAAAGTTTCAGGCTGCCGCGCACCTCGAGGAGCACCGCATCCGGCGGCTCGAGGCTGACCCAGGACGTCAGCGCAAAACTGCCGCCTGCCAGAGTGTCGAGCAGGCTGCGTTCACGCTGCACCGAGCGCGGTCGCGCTTCCAGATCGCGCACCGCGGCGAGCGCGGCCGCCAGCGGCATGCCGGGCTGGATGCCGCGGGCGCGTGCCTCGGCACAGGCGCTCAGCACCCGCGGCAGACGGCCATCGCGCTCGATCACGACGCGCGGCGTAAAAGGCCCGGGCACCGCAGCTCCGGGCGCGGTGGCCGGGCTGCGCAGCACATCGGCATAACAGGCGGCAAACTCAATATCAGGCAGGTGCAGGGCCAGCCAGACCTGCTCCGGCATGCCGGCAGCAGCCGTCGCTGGCGGCGATAGAGCTAACACCGGCGTGCCCGTACGCCCGGGCGTGGTTGCGAGACTTGCAGCGCGCTCCACCCAGCGCGTCGCCTGAATGCGGGGATGCGGGCTCATATCGCCCCCGTCCAGTGCAACTCGACCACGCCGCGCGCACCGCCGCGGCTTTTCAGCAGCTCGATGCTCACCCCTGCGCCGCTGGCTAACGGCGCCAGCGACAGCCGCAGCACGGCTGGCGAGGCCTGGCGGGCCGCACGACTCGGGCGAAACAGAAATCCGGCGGTGCGTCCACGCTCGGTCGCGAGTTGCAAACGGCGCAGGCTGCGCACCGGCGGCGTGCGCCCGGTCCAGGCCAGCGCCACTTCGCAGGCACCGGAAGCCAGCGCCTGCTCCAGCGCCCAGAGCTCGGCGCCGGCGCGCACCACCAGCTGCCGCTCGATCGCGAGCCCGCGCGCCGCCAGCGCCGGCGCATAAGGCTCGAACGGCGGCGCGATCCAGGCGGTCCAGCGTGCGGGTGTGCGCTGCGCCAGCGAAGCTAACAAAGGCACCAGCAGGCGCAGCTCTCCGAGCCCGTGACGGGCTGTGAGAATTTCAACGAGGCCACTGCGGGGCCAGCCACCACCGGGCAAGGCGGCATCCAGAGCCGCAAAGCCGGTACTGCAGGTATCAGCGCCAGCGGCGGCTGTCTGACGCCCGCGCCACAGGCCGGGGATACGCAGCAGGCTCGCCAGCGCGGTATCCAGATTCCGGGGCGGATTCTGGGGTGCGGACTCGATGCTGACGGGGTCGGACATGATCAGCCACACTCATGATCCGGAAACACCTGATCCCGGCACGGGCGCTGCAACCAGCACCAGGTCTGCGGCGCTGGGTACCGGTTGACTGCGCAAAGACCGCGGCTGCGTCGCCCAGGCGCTGCGACCACACCCACAGGGACAGGCATAGCTACGCAGCCGCGGTTTTTTCAGTGTCGGTTTTTTCAACACAAAAGCTCCCCGGGCGCCCTGACACCAGGCGCCTGCTGACAAAGTTGACATGGACTAGCTGCTCGCTGCGGGCACTTGCGGCGGCGGCTGGTACTGAAAATGCGGGTTCTCGATGATGCCCAGCACGTTGCCGAAAGGATCGAACACCGTCGCGACCTTGATTCCGCCGCCGACATCCTGCACCGGGCTACGCGCCACCGCGCCCAGACCTAACAAGCGAGCCAGCGAAGCCTCGGCATTCGCGACACCCCAATAAACAGTAACGGCTCCTTGATCAGGAGTGGCCTCGCCCCCGCCATACTCGCTCAGGTCCGGATCGAGCCCCAGTTCAAAACCGCCGACTGAAAACCCGGCATAGAAGGGCTCGTCGAAATACGGACCGAAACCTAACACCCCGGTGTACCAGTCGCGGGCCCGCCTGATATCCGGCGCGCGGTATTTGACGGTGCGCAGACCGAGAAAATGAGCGCTCATGACTGCATCTCCGTTTACATCAAACCCGGGCGCTTACATCAAGCCCGTGCCCTGCGCCCGGCCCCGCCGCAGCACACCCACGACCACGCCTTCGATGATGATGGCGTCTTCCTTGATGTTGACGCGGATCGGCTCGAAATCCGGGTTTTCGGGCAGCAGCCAGATCAGCGTGCCTTCCTGCTTGTAGCGCTTGACGGTGACCTCGTTCTCGAGCCGCGCGACCACGATCTGGCGGTTGCGCACTTCGGGCGTGCGATGCACGGCGACCAGGTCGCCATCGAGAATGCCGGCGTCCTTCATGGACATGCCCTTGACCTTGAGCAGGTAGTGCGGGCGCGGGCTGAAGATGTCCGGATCGATGTTGAGGCGCGCCTCGATGTGCTCTTCGGCGAGCATCGGCCGGCCGGCGGCGACGCGGCCGATCAGCGGCAGGCCCAGCTGCTCGCGCAGCGTGTCCATGAGCTTGATGCCGCGTGACGCGCCCGGAATCAGCGCGATGACCCCTTTGCGGGCCAGTGCCCGCAGGTGTTCCTCGGCGGCGTTCGGCGAGCGAAAGCCGAGCTCCGCGGCGATTTCGGCGCGGGTGGGCGGCATGCCGGTTTCCATGATGGCGTGCTGGATCAGGCGGAGAATCTGGGTTTGGCGGGGAGTCAGGTCGGTCACGGGGCACCTCACAGGCGGTCTCTGGTTATAAACACAGTACCTGTGATTTTATCCAGTTGCAAGCCTGCTATCGTAAGTTTTCATGCTGCCCCGACTTCCCTGGTGGACCCTCGCCGCCCTGCTCCTCCTGACCCTGTTTCTGGCACCTCTGCCAGGGATTGCAGGCCCGTTCTGGCGGGCCCTCGAGGATACCGCGCATGTGCTGATCTTTGCCGCGCTGACGCCGGTCCTGGCGCTGTGGCTGAGCGGCGCCGGTTTGTTAGCCGGGCGCTCCCTGCTGACCGTCAATGCCTGCGCCTGGGGCCTCGCGGTCGCGCTGGGCCTGGCCATCGAAATCCTGCAGTCGCTAACAGGCCGCGATGCTTCCTGGAGCGATCTGCGCGCCGATGCCCTGGGCGCCGCAGCGGGTCTGCTGGCCCTCACCGCCTGGCAACAGCGCAAGCGCCGTCGCGGTACCGGCTGGCTCGTCGCCGCCGCATCATTCGCGCTGCTGGTCATCGGCTGCCAGCCACTCTGGCAACAGCTCGCAACCCAACTCGAAGCGCAGCGCGCGCTGCCAGTGCTGCTTGGCGATGCGACGCCGCGCGCGCTGCTCAACATCGAACAGCGTTCCGCCACCATCCAGCGCATGCCTCCACACTGGCGTATCCAGTTTCAGGACGGCTTGCCCTGGCCGGGCATCACCTTTGAGGGCTGGCCCCGGGACTGGCGCCACTACCACGCGCTTGCGCTCGACCTGCAAAACCCCGACAACACCGCGGTGGAAATCGGCCTGGTGGTTCGCGATGCCGGGGACACTAACAGTTACGACAATCGCTTCAACACCGCATTCCTGTTAGCCGCACACGCGCATCGAGTCGTCACGCTGCCTCTCGAAGAAGTTGCACGCACACCCGGAGGCAGGCAACTGGACCTGGGCGCCGTCCGCAGCGTCAGCATCTTTCGCACTCAAGGGACCGGTCGCAGCCTGCTGCTGCGCGAAGTGCGCCTGAAGTAACTGCCGCCACACACATTTTGTACGTAATTTTTCCGCCAGGCGACGGCGCGAAACCGGGGCGTCACGCTATGCTGGGCCACCATGTGGCGCAGCCTGCGAATCTCGATCCTGCTGTTGATCCTGCTGGCGGCAGGCAGCAGCGCGCTGCTCGATCGTTTTCAGGCGGCGGACTGGGATGACACTCTGACGGTCGGAATTTTTCCGATCAACGCGGATGGCCGGCCGGCGACCAGCGCCTACCTCGCGGGCCTCGACCGCCAGAGTTTTGCAGCGCTTGAAGACTTTTTTGCACGCGAAGCGCTGCGCTACGGCGTGCCGCGCCGCGCGCCGGTGCAAGTTCGCCTGCAATCCGAAGTCCGGGAATTGCCACCGCGTCTGCGTCCGGGCAGCAGCGCACCGGCGCGCCTCTGGTGGAGCATGAAGATGCGCCTGTACGCGCGGCGCCATGGCCGCGGCCATGCCGGCCAGGTGCGTGTCTTCGTGCTCTACCATGACCCCGATGTGACGACCTCGGTACCGCATTCATCGGGCCTTGCTAAGGGCCTGATTGGCGTCGTCTATGCCTATGCGGCCCGCAGGGCCGACGGGCCTAACAGCGTGGTGATAGCGCACGAAATCCTGCATACACTGGGTGCCACCGACAAGTACGACCCGGTGACCCTGCAGCCGCTCTTTCCCCAAGGGTATGCCGAGCCCGGGCGCAATCCGCGCTTTCCGCAGTCGCGCGCCGAGATCATGGCCGGCCGCCGTGCATTGTCCGAGCGCGAGGCAGAAATGCCGGATTCGCTCGACGAAACGCGGGTCGGAGCGCAGACTGCCCGCGAAATTCATTGGCCTGAACCTGCCAGATGATGCCATTGGCGACAGCGCCTGTCGCATCTAGCAGACAGATCTTCAGAAAATTATTGCGTTCGTGCGTCCGTTTTGTTGGAGTCGCGCACGCAAGATTTTGCATGTGGTTCCACTTGAGGAGTGATTGATCATGACTAAGCTATCTTTGACCGCTACCGTTCTCGCAGCCGCGCTGCTGCTGCCGGCCTGCACCGACATGAAGCCCTACGACGCGAAGATCGGCGACCTTCAGTCGAAGGTCAGCGCTTTGGAATCGCAGGTCGCCGCCGCCAAGTCGGCAGCCGACGCTGCCAACGGCGCCGCCGCGTCTGCCACCCAGGCAGCCAGCAGCGCGCAGAGCACCGCCAACCAGGCCGCTTCTGCCGCTCAGGCCAGCCAGACCTGCTGCAATGAGACCAACGAGAAGATCGAACGCATGTTCCGTCGCTCGATCTCGAAATAAGGCGCTTTGGCCTGACGAAAAAACGCCGCGGAGACGCGGCGTTTTTTTTGCGCGTTTTTTGGAAGAATCCCGGCTAGTAGCGGATCAGCGCCGCGCCCCAGGTAAAGCCGCCGCCGAACGCCTCCAGCAGCAGCAGATCGCCGCGCTTGATGCGGCCGTCGCGGATACCGGTATCGAGCGCCATCGGCACCGATGCCGCCGAGGTATTGCCGGTGTCCTGCACCGTGACAATCACTTTGTCCATCGGCAGGTCGAGCTTCTTGGCGGTGGCCTGGATGATGCGCATGTTAGCCTGGTGCGGCACCAGCCAGTCGAGCGCCGATTTGTCCAGTTTGTTAGCTGCCAGGGCCTCATCGACAATCGACCCCAGCGACTGCACCGCAACCTTGAATACCTCGCGGCCTGCCATCACGATCGAGTGCTTGGCACGGCCATTTTCGATTTCGGTGAAGCCCTTGGACACGCCGACCGGACAGTACAGCAGGTCCTTGTAAGAGCCCTCGGTGTGCAAATGGGTCGACAGGATGCCCGGCTCTGCTGACGGCACAACCACCGCAGCGCCGGCACCGTCGCCAAACAGCACTGCGGTGCCGCGATCGTTCCAGTCGGTGATGCGGGACAGGGTCTCGGCGCCGACCACCAGCGCGCACTTGGCGTCGCCCAGCCGGATGAACTTGTCGGCGATCGACAGCGCGAAAATGAAGCCGCTGCAGGCCGCTTCGACACTGAAGGCCGGGCACAGCCTGATGCCGAGGCGCGCTTGCAGCAAGGCGCCGCAATTCGGAAACACCAGGTCCGGCGTGGTCGTGCCGAAGACAATCAGATCGACGTCCTGCGGATTGACGCCGGCGGCCTCCAGCGCGCGCCGCGCCGCGTGTTCGGCCAGGTCCACCGTGGTTTCGTCGGGCCTCGCAATGTGCCGGCGTTCGATTCCGGTGCGCGTACGGATCCACTCGTCGGTGGTATCCATGCGCTGTTCCAGGTCCTTGTTGCTGACAACATTGTCTGGCAGAAAGCGGCCGGTGCCGGCGATACGCGAATATTTCAAGCTACGAGCTCCTCGGCTTGCGCGATGTGCTGGATCAGGCCGCGTTCCGCTGCCAGTTTCGCCACGCTGATGGCCTGCGAAAACGCCAGCGCATCGGCACTACCGTGGCTCTTGACCACAACGCCACCCAACCCGACCATGACCGCGCCGTTATAACGGCGCGGATCCATTGATTCTGCCACACCACGCAGCACCCGGCTCGCCACCAGGCCGGCGATCTTGGCGCCCAGATTCGCGGTAAACCCTTCCTTGAGGCGCCGGCCAATCAGACCGGCGAGACCCTCGAGGGATTTCAGCGCGACGTTGCCGGTAAATCCGTCGGTCACCACGACATCAGCGCGGCCGTTGAAAATATCATTGCCCTCGACAAAACCGATGTAATGAATGCCCTTGCAGGCACGCAATTGCGCGTGCGCCAGCTGCACCAGTTCATGACCCTTGAGCTCTTCGCTGCCGATATTCAGCAGGCCGACGCGCGGATTGTCGATGCCATGGACATCGCGGGCAACGATGGAGCCCATCACCGCAAACTGCCGCAGTTGCGTCGGCGTCGCCAGCGTGTTAGCTCCGAGATCGAGCATGTGGGTAAAGCCGTGCGCGGACGGCAGCGAGGACATGATTGGCGCGCGTTCGACGTTAGGCAGGCACTTGAGCACGAAATGCGCGACCGCCGTCAGCGCACCGGTATTTCCCGCGCTCACCGTTCCCGCCGCCACCCCCGACTTCACCAGGTCAATCGCGACGCGCATGGAGGAGTGCTTGCGATGCCGGATCGCATCGCGCGGCTTGTCGTCCATGGCGATGACTTCCGGCGCTTCGACGATACGGTAGCGTCCGCGCAGGGCAGCGGAGTTCGGGCAGACTGCCAGTTGCTGCTCGATGGCCGCGGTGCGGCCCACCAGCAGCAATTGCAGCTCGGGGTGCGATTCCAGCGCGCGCAATGCGCCCGGCACGCAGGCCGCGACACCAATGTCGCCGCTCATCGCGTCGATGGCCAGGGTTGTCATCGTGGCAGCGCCAGAAAGCGCTGTGCCGGAATGGCCAGCACCGCGCGAGCTGACAACGTCAGCAGGTATCAACCCGCCGCGTCGTCGTCGCTACGCTTCTCGATCACGCGCTTGCCACGGTAGAAACCGTCGGCGGTGATGCGATGGCGCATGTGCGTCTCGCCGGACTGCGGGTCCTTCGACATGGCCGGCTTGGCGAGGCCATCGTGCGAACGATGCATTCCGCGCTTGGACGGGGTCTTGCGGCTTTTCTGAACGGGCATGATCTTCTCTCCTGAAACCTAACGCTGCTTGAGCAGATCCTTGAGCTGCGCAAACGGCTTCTGTGTAACTTCATCCGCGACCGCATTATCGGCCGCACTATCAAATTTTCCGGCACCTGCTCCGGCCGCACAATCCGCCGCGCCTTCATGACGCGCAACCAGCGGCAGGGCTAACAACAGCTCTTCCTCGACCAGGTCGCGAAGCACCACCCGGCCCTGCTCGGCTAACACCGGTTCCAGCCCGGCAGGCACTGCGTCGGCCGACGACAAATCGGCCGCCAGTGCCAGGGTCGCCTCGGTCCGCACCGGCCAGCTCATGAGGCCCATGCAGCGCTCGCAGCGCAGCGGCACCTCAGCTGCGACTAATATCCGCGCCACATTGGCGCCATGTTCCTTGCCAAAACTCAGCCTGGCGCGCGCTACCTTTGAGCCGGCTGAGCCGGTGCTGGCAACCTCAATGCGGTCCTGCAGCCTCGGCATGCTGGCCAGCGGAACTTCACCATCGAAGCTAAGCTGCCCGGCAACCAGCCGGTCGACATCCCAACTACGCGACCAGTCAGATGGCATGGGGCGCGTATCATAGGTACCTCGCCCACCGTAGTCAAAAGAGAATTCAGCCCCAGGGGCCTCGGCTAAATGATTGTTTTACAAGCGAAATTACCGCCGCTGATCCTGGCTTCCACGTCCCCTTACCGGCGCGAACTGCTGACGCGGCTGGGCCTGCCCTTTTTGGTCGAAAAACCCGAGGTCCAGGAAGCGTATCTGGCGGGCGAGACACCCGGCCACCGGGCAACCCGGCTGGCGCGCGACAAGGCCGAGGCGGTGGCGCGGCGGCACCCCGATGCGCTGGTCATCGGCAGTGACCAGGTCTGCGCGCTCGGCGATGCGATTCTCGACAAGGCCGGAAGCCGCAGCGGCCAGGAAGCCCAGCTCAGCGCCTTGTCCGGGCGCAGCGCCGATTTTCACACCGCCGTCTGCCTGGTAGCGCTCGACGGCGACTTTCTGTACCAGCACAGCGACCTTACCCGCTGCGTGTTTCGCCAGCTAACAAGTACGGCGATTTCCGGCTATGCCGAACGCGAACCGGCGCTCGATTGTGCCGGCGGATTCAAGGTCGAGGGGTTGGGGATTTCGCTCCTCGAGCGCGTCGAGTCGCTCGATCCGACCGCGCTCGTCGGCCTGCCCCTGATCGGCTTGAGCGCGGGGCTTGCCCGGTTCGCGAACCGGTCTTAGGTCCGCGCTCGAGCTGACTGATCACCGCCGACAGTTCCTCGGGCAGCGGCGCGCTGACCGCGTATGCCGTGCCCCGGTCCGGCCAGACGAACGACAGGCTGGACGCATGCAGGAACATGCGCCTCAGGCCTAACAGTTTCATGGCCGCGTTGAATTCCCGGTCGCCATACTTGTCGTCGCCGGCAACCGGGTGGCCTGCGTAAGCCGCATGCACGCGGATCTGGTGCGTGCGTCCGGTTTCGATACGCACCTCCATCAGCGTTGCGCGTTTGCCGAAAAAATGCACCGGCCGGAATTCACTCAGCGCCGACTTGCCGCCCGGCATCACCTTGACGGTACGTTCGCCGCTCACCCGCAGGTCGGTGCGCAACGGCGCATCGATGCGCTTGATGCCCAATTGCCAGCTGCCGCGCAGCAGCGCGAGATAGCGCTTCTCGAAGCCATCGCTCTCATCGTCGCCACGCAACAGCGCATGCAGGCTGCGCAGCACCGCCGGCTTGCGCGCGACTAACAACACGCCGCTGGTATCACGATCCAGGCGATGCACCAGCTCCAGGGATTCCTTCGGACGTCCGGCGCGCAAGGCCTCGATCAGGCCAAAGCTAACACCGCTGCCGCCATGCACGGCAATACCGGCCGGCTTGTCGATCGCGATCAGGCGCTCGTCCTCGGAAATGATCGCCCGCTGGATGCGCTCGATGTCGGCCGCGGATGGGCCGCGCTTGCCGCTGCGCGGCGCTGCCTTGGCGGCGGCCGCAGGCGCTGCCGCGACCCGCTGCGTTGCCGGAACAACAACGGCAGTCTCTGCCGTCCCGGCGCCCTGGCGCACGGCCGGCTCGGCCTGCTCGGCCAATTCCTCGCGCGCTGGAGGCGCCTCGAGGCGCACCGGCGGCACACGTACGTCGTCGCCCTCCACCAGCCTGTGCTCCGGCTGTACGCGCTTGCCGTTGACCCGCACCTCGCCGCGTCGCACCAGGCGGAAAATCCGGATCCTGGGCAGCTGCGGCCAGAGGTTCTGCAGGAATTTATCTAGCCGCCGGCTGGCATCGTCGGCGCTGATTTTTACGTGCCTGACGCCCGCAGGGCTCACGCTTGGTGTGACGTCGGACACAGTCATTCCATCCTAAGGCATTGTTTTTGCAGCAGTCTTGTCATATTATCCCGTTGTCGTCCCGGGCCTGCGCTTAATTCGTTCAGTTCTGGTGATGCACATGAACGCGATAGTAAAGCTATCGCATGTTAGTTGGTTCCGTTCAGCGGAACCATCAAAGCAAGGCCGACTGGCCGTTGCCGCAGGTTTGAGCTGGGCCCCTAGGAGTCCACTCGGTTGAGTTCAAAAGACTCCCTGTTGCGCCGGCGCTCGTAGACCCGAATGCGAATTTTTGGCGCAGCGGCGCTTTCCAGTTTCGAACTGGCAGCGACGCGGCATGCAGAAGCCCAAAACCATACCGAAATGGCTCGGCATTTTCTCGCGCCCATCTCACCCGCTTTTGGTCTGAACACCCGTCTCCGCACCCAGCGGACGTACGGGCACAGGCTCTCGTTAGCCACGAACGACGCACACCAGGCGGCCCCACAATGGAGTAATGGGGTAAATGAAACGCATGTTAGTCAACGCCACGCAGCAGGAAGAGCTGCGTGTCGCGTTGGTCGATGGTCAGAAGCTGTTTGATCTCTCAATCGAGCTATCGTCCAAAGAACAGAAAAAATCCAACATCTACAAAGGCCGGATCTCGCGCGTAGAGCAATCGCTCGAAGCCTGCTTTGTTGATTACGGCGCCGAACGGCACGGCTTCCTGCCGCTGAAGGAAATTTCCAAGGAATATTTCCGCGAAGGCACCTCGCCCTCGCGTTCGACCATCCGGGAACTGATCCAGGAAGGCCGTGAAATCCTGGTGCAGGTCGAAAAGGAAGAACGTGGCAACAAGGGCGCCGCCCTGACCACCTTCATGTCGCTGGCCGGCCGCTTCCTGGTGCTGATGCCCAACAACGCCCGCGGCGGCGGCGTATCGCGCCGCATCGAAGGCGAAGAACGCGACCAGATGAAAGCCATCATGGATCAGCTCAACGTGCCTGAAGGCATGAGCGCGATCGTGCGCACCGCCGGCGTCGGCCGCAGCGTTCAGGAACTGCAGTGGGACCTAGACAACCTTGCGACCCAGTGGACGGAAATTGCCAAGGCCGCCGACACACACAGCGCGCCCTTCCTGGTGTTTCGCGAAAGCGACGCGGTGACCCGCGGCCTGCGCGACTACCTCTCGGACGATGTCGTCGAGGTATTGGTCGACGAGGCTAACGCCTTTGCCACGGCGCAGGAGTACATGCAGCGCTTCATGCCGGCCGATGTGCAGCGGCGCCTGAAGCTTTACGTTGACGATGTGCCGCTGTTTACGCGCTACCAGATCGAAAGCCAGATCGAATCCGCGTACGCGCACAAGGTGCAGCTGCCGTCGGGCGGCTCACTGGTCGTCGACTACACCGAGGCGCTGGTGTCCATCGATATCAATTCGGCGCGCGCGACGCGCGGCAGCGATATCGAAACCACGGCCACCAATACCAACCTTGAAGCGGCGGACGAAGTCGCACGGCAACTGCGGCTGCGGGACATTGGCGGCCTCATCGTCATTGACTTCATCGACATGGAAGAGCCTGGTAACCAGCGTGCGGTCGAGGATCGGCTGCGTGATGCGATGAAGTTCGACAAGGCGCGTGTCCAGATCGGCCGCCTGTCACGATTCGGTTTGCTGGAGATGTCGCGCCAGCGTCTGCGACCCTCACTCAGCGATTCGAGTCACTCGGTGTGCCTGCGCTGCAGCGGCATTGGCAGCATCCGCACCGTCGAGTCCATGGCACTCGCAATTCTGCGCCTCATCGGCGAGGAAGCGCGCAAGGAACGCACCGCCAAGGTGTTCGTCGAAGTACCGGTGGACGTCGCGACCTATCTGATCAACGAAAAGCGCAGCGCGCTGCGCACCCTCGAAGACAAGTCCGGCACCGAAGTGGTGATAGTGCCGAACCTCAACATGGTCACGCCGGCCTACAATCTGCGGCGCATCCGCGCCGACGAAATGGAAGCGCCGGAAAACAAACGCCTCAGCTACCAGATGCCGACGCCTGCGCCAGTCGCCGAGCCGACTGGCACGCACGAACAGAAACCCGAACTGGAACCTGCAGCGGTGCCGACTTTCCTGCCGGCCACGCCCGCACCCCAGACTCTGGCTAACGCGGCCACCGTGGTGGTGGCCCCCGCCGCCATTGCCAGCCCGCGACCGGGCTTCTGGGCGCGATTGAAGGCGGTGTTTGCCGGTGGCGGTGACGCCGCGCCGGCGCCTGCGAACAGTCAAGCGCCTCGCAGTCATCACCACCCGGGCGGTGATCGTCGTCCGCGTCAGGGAGACCGCGACCGCCATCGTCATGGCGAGCGTGATCGTCATGGCCGCGACCGGAATCGGGATCGGGATCGCCCGCGCAGCGGCGAGCCCCGCAACAAGGACCGCGACCAGCGGCCTGCTGGCGACCGGCCAGACCGCCCACAGCGGGCCGACCGCCCACGCCAGGGCGAGCCGCGCCAGGATCGCAATGACCGTCCGCGGGAGCAGCGCCCGCGCGATGCCAATCGCGATCGTGAGCCGGCACGCGCGCCAGCGGCAGCCGCGCCGGCCGATAACGTCGACCCTAACAAGTTCAACGACATCAACGGCAACGTCGCGGACAATTTCGACGCTCCGGTCGAGAACGCCGGCGGCCCAGGCGTGGCCAACCCGGCTGGCGAACGCGATCAGTTCGGCCGAACCGGCCGCCGTCGTCGCGGCCGCCGTGGCCGTCGGGGTGGCAACCGTGACCAGGGCGGCTCAGCCGGGCAGTACGGCGAGAACCCGGGCGGCGATGAACCGAGTGGCAACGCAGGCGGAAACTATGATCCCGCGCCTGTCGATGGCGCGCGGGAACCAGCCGCAGTTGTCAGCAACGAGCCTCGTCCGGCGCCGCCGCCGGCGGCACCGATGTCCTGGACTGGCGCGGCCCCTGCCGAAAAAGTCTGGAGCAGCGATGCACCGGCGCCCAGCAGCGATGACAAGCCAAAACTGGTCTGGTCATCCAGCAATTCAGGTGATCGTCCGCCAGACCGCGAATAGCTAACGACCGGGCGGCCAGGAGCTGAGCAGGCCCTGCGCCGCCCATTCGCATAGATCCAGCACACGCTCAAAGTCCGCGGCCTGCCCGTAATAGGGGTCCGGCACTTCACGCAAGGGTTGCTGCGGCGCGTAGTCCAGCAGCAGCCCCAGCCGCGCACGCGCGCCGTCGGGCGTGCTGCGCCTGAGGGACGCAAGATTTGGCTGGTCGACCGACAGAATCAGATCGAAGTCATGAAAATCCTGGCTAACAACCTGACGGGCACGCAGATGCCGCAGGTCGTAGCCGCGCCGCAGGCCATGCTCGACACTGCGCCGATCCGGCGGCTCACCGACGTGGTAGCCAGCCGTACCCGCGCCTTCGACGTACAGCACACCGGGTTCCAGGGCTTTGGCGGCCAGGGTCTGCAGCACTGCAGTAGCGGTCGGCGAACGGCAGATATTGCCCAGGCAGACCACCAGCACCCGATACTCGCGCGTCGCGACATCGGCCCGCTTGTTAGCCATCAGGTCGTCAGCAGGGCTTCGACCGCCGCCACGTCCTGGGGCGTATTGACGTCGGGTCCCGGCTCGGAAACTGCATCGGCAACCATGATCCGGTAACCCAGCGCCAGCACCCGCAGTTGCTCGAGTTTTTCCAGGTTCTCGAGCTCGCAGGCTGCAGCGCTGGCGGGCACCGCCAGGCGCTTCAGGGCTGCCGCCCGGTAGGCATAGAGTCCCAGATGCCGGCGCGCAATCGCTGGCGGCTCGGCATCGGGCGTTGCATCGCGCTGCCACGGAATCGGCGCGCGGCTGAAATACAGCGCATAACCGCGCACGTCGGTCACCAGCTTGACCGCCGCCGGGTCCAGGAACTGCGCACGATCCCGCAGCCGGGTCGCCAGCGTCGCGACATCGGCTATCTTGTTCGTGGCTAACAAAGCCGCAACCTGGTCAATCAACTCGGGTGGCAGCAACGGCTCGTCGCCCTGAACATTGACGACGATGCTGTCGGCGGCCCAGCTGCGCCGTATCGCAACTTCGGCAATGCGTGCGGTACCCGATTGGTGATGTGCAGAGGTCATCTCGACCTCGGCGCCGAAACCGCGCGCCGCTGCAGCGATGCGCGCGTCGTCGGTTGCGATCAGGACTTCAGCGGCTGCGGACCCGCAGGCGCGCGACCAGACCCATTCCAGCATGGTCTTGCCGGCCAGGTTGAGCAGTGGCTTGCCAGGCAGGCGGGTCGAGGCATAGCGGGACGGTATGACAACACGAAACATGTTTGTTAGCTCAGGGGGCGCTTGCGCAGAGCTTCCCTAGATCTCAAGCAATGGATCGTCGGCAGCCAGCGGGCGCGCCTCGTCGTCCAGCATGACGGGTATGCCATCGCGGACCGGATAGGCGAGCCGGTCTGGTCGACACACCAGCACCAGGGCAGCCGGGCGCCACAGCAGCGGCCCCTTGCACAGCGGGCACACCAGAATGTCCAGCAATCGTGAATCCATGGAAACCTCTAGCTTTCCCTGCGTGCGCCAATTCGCGCCAGCAGCGCGGTCAGCAGCCGCTCGGCCTGCGCCGGCGGAATTTCCGCCCGCAGTTCGACACTGTACCAATGCGGCTGCGCGAAGCCGCGACATTTTACGGCATCTTTCCCGGTCATGAGTACCGGCAGGCCGTCGCCGAAATTGAGTTCGGGTGCCGACCAGCGGTGATGGTCCGGAGCCGCGCGTTCCAGCACCGCAAGACCGGCGGCTCGCAGGGCTGTAAAAAACCGTTCCGGCATGCCGATTCCGGCAACCGCATGCACTGTCCGGCCGCGCCACTGCGCGATGTCTGTCAGTTCGGGTGTCTCGGCCAGCAGCGGATGCACGGCGCCTAACACCAGGCGCATCTCCACACTGTCAGTTGCCAGTTCCCCGAGGCCCGGAACGCCGCTGGCGCCCGGGTCGCGCACCACCACGGCATCGACGCTGCGCAGCCGGCTGCACGGCTCGCGCAGCGGCCCGGCCGGCAGCAGCCAGCCGTTGCCGAATCCGCGCTGGCCGTCCACCACCGCGATTTCGAAATCACGCCGCAGCGCGTAGTGTTGCAGGCCGTCGTCGCACACGATGACGTCGACGGCGTCGCGCTCCACCAGCAACAGAGCGGCCTGTGAACGGACCGCGGCCACTGCCACTGGCAAGCCGGTCGCGGCCTGGATCAATACCGGCTCATCGCCATAGAGTAGCGGGTCTGCGTTGTCAGGCAGGCGTGCTGGTACACGTTGTGTGCCGCCGTAGCCGCGCGACACGATGCCAACCTTGCGGCCGCGCTGGCTCAGTTGCTGCGCCAGCCAGATCACGAACGGCGTCTTGCCGCTGCCGCCCACCGTCAGGTTGCCGACGACGATCACCGGGACGCCGGGATGCCGGCTGCGGAACAGTCCGGCCCGATAGGCAACACGGCGCATGCCAGCGACCAAGGCAAACACTGCGGCCAGCGGCGCTAACAACCATGCCGCCCAGCGCCAGGACGGCCGATACCAAAGCCTGTTGATGCCCTGCTCAGTCACGCATTGAATTGCAGGCGATGCAGCTGCGCATACAGTCCATTGCGCGCTAACAGATCGGCGTGCGTGCCCTGCTCCATCAGCCGCCCATCATCCAGCACCACGATCATGTCGGCCGATTCGATAGTTGACAGGCGATGCGCAATGACCAGAGTGGTGCGATTGCGGCGCAGCGCGTCCAGCTCCCCCTGGATGCGCCGCTCGGACTCGGTGTCGAGTGCCGAGGTCGCTTCATCGAGGATCAGGATCGGCGCATCCTTGAGCAAGGCGCGCGCGATCGCGATGCGCTGGCGCTGGCCACCCGACAGCTGCGCGCCGCGTTCACCGGCAATGGTGTCGAGGCCCCGCGGCAAATCACGCGCGAATTCCATCACATGCGCCATTTCAGCCGCCGCTTCGATCGCCTTGGCGTCAGCATCCGCGGTGCCAAAGGCAATGTTGTTGCGCAGCGTATCGTCCAGCAACATGACATCCTGGCTGACGAAGCTGACATTGCGCCGCAAATCGACGCGGCGATACTCGCGCACCGAAACGCCATCGACGCGGACCTCGCCGCTGTCCGGGTCATAAAAACGCGGCAGCAAGCTGACCAGCGTGGATTTTCCGCCGCCCGATCGGCCGACGATGGCGCAGGTGCGCCCGGCCGGCACCGAGAAGCTGACGTTGCGCAGCACCACTTCCTTGTCACTGCGGTAGCGGAAACTGACATCGAAAAATTCCAGATCGCCGCGCGCCCGCGTCAACGCCCGCGTGCCGCCTTCATCTTCGATCGGCGTGTCCAGCACCTGGAAAATACCCGCTGCGGCTGCAATTCCCTGCTGCAGCGGTCCCAGCACATTGACCAGGCGTCGCAGGGGCGCAGTCAGCATCGACACCGCCACCAGGAAGCCGAGAAAAATATCCACAGTCATGCTGTGATCCAGCGTCTGGCGGATCGCGAGGAACAGCACTCCCGACAGCCCGAACGCGGCGACCTGCTGCACCACCGGATTCGACAACGACCTGACGCCGACCAGCCGCATGTTGCTATGCCGGTTGTGCTCGATGACTTTTTCGAAAACCGCCTGCTGCTGGGCCTCGGCGCCGAACACCTTGATGACGCGCTGCGCGTCCAGCGTTTCCTTCGCGACACGGGTGACGTCGCCCATGGAATTCTGAATGCGCGTGCTGTAGCGACTGAATAGCTTGTTGACGCGTCCGATCAGCAGTGACACCACGGGCGCCAGCAACATGACGAAGGCTGCAAGCCGCCAGTTGTACCAGAACAGCATGCCGATGAGACCGGCGATGGTCAGCGAGTCGCGGATGATGATCGTGATGGAATTGGTGCTGGCCTCGGCGACCAGTTCGGTGTTGTACGTCAGGCGCGACAGCATCGTCCCGGTGGAAGACTGGTCGTAATAGCTGACTGGCAGCCGCAGGTAACGCGCGTACAGTTCTTCGCGCAGTTTCATCACAACCAGACGGCCAACCGCGCCCGGGAAAAAATTCGACGCGTAGTCGCCGATGCCACGCAAAAAGAAAAGTGCGACCGCTCCCAGCGGCACGGTCCAGAGCATGTCGGCGTTCGGCTGAACAAAGGTGCCGCGGACGAAATAGGCCACGAAGTAGCTGATCGCCGCGTCGGTCGCCGCGAATAACGTCATGCCGGCGACGCCGATCAGGAAGGTACCGAGATGCGGGCGGACGTACCTGAGCAGTCGCCGGAACACGGCACGCTGATCGCTAACAGCCTGGTCGCTCAAGGGGAACTGGAACGCGCAGCGGGCGCTGTCCCGACGGATTCCTGGTCGACAGTCGCGATGCGGATTTCGCGGAACCCGAGCTTGCCAAGCACATCGAGAGCGCGCACCACGGACTGGTGCGTGGCCTCCCCGTCGGCACGCAGGGTTATGCGCTGCTCTGACGCGCCCGACGCAGTCGCAACCGCCAGCAGCGCAGCACGCAAGGTCTCGGGACTCGCGTTCAGCAGCTCCCTGCCGTCCACGCTGTAGGTTCCCGAACGAGAGACGCCGACAACGATGCCTGACTGGCGCTCGGCGCGCGTGGCTATCGTGTCCGCGTAGGGCAGCCGGATACGCACCCGGCCTTCTTCGATAAAGGTTGACGACAGCATGAAGAAAATAACCATCATCAACACCACGTCGATCAGCGACACGAGGTTGATGTCCGGATCGTCGTTACGGCGCGCGCCCAGATTCACTGGCGCGCACCCTTGGCCGCGGCGGCGCTGTCGGCCTCGGCCGAGCGCTCAACCGCGTCGACCAGCAGGATGGCTTCCTTTTCCATGTCGACCACGATCCGATCGATGCGGCGTCGCAGATATTTGTAGCCGACCAGCGCGGGTATCGCGACGCACAGGCCCGCCGCGGTGGTAATCAGCGCTTCGGCAATGCCGCCCGACAGCATGCGCGGATCGCCCGCGCCGCCGGCGCTGATGGCATTGAACGCCCTCATGATGCCGGTCACCGTTCCTAACAAACCGAGCAGCGGCGAGATCGACGCGATGGTTCCAAGTGCGTCGAGGAAACGCTCCAGCTCATGTACGACATGCCGGCCCGTGTCCTCCAGCCGTTCTTTCATGGCGTCGCGCGAGCGGTGGCGATTGGCCAGCCCCGCCGCCAGCACCCGCCCTAGTGGCGAGCTCTGCTCCAGCACCTTGATGGCGTGGTCCGTAACCTGGTTGTTTTCGACCAGCTGCCAGACCCGGCGCGTCAATTCCGGCGGCAGCACGCGGCGCGCCTGCAACGTCCACAGGCGCTCCAGGAAGATGGCTGCAGCCAGAACGGAACAGAGAATGATCGGCCACATCAGCGGACCGCCGGCCCGCACGATTTCCCACATCAGATTTACACCCGCAACTGGCGCCGCAGGCATCATACCGGAGAGGCTTTCGGCGCGCGACGACCCTGGCGGGATTCAGGGGCCCGGCTCCGCGCCCGGACGCCGCCAGGGCCACTGCGAGGAATCCTCGCGTTGTGAGCTCCACGCGGTCCGGCCGCCCGCGAATACGGCGAGGTGCAGCGCGCCGTGGTCGCCGGTCCGCCAGACTTGCGCAGTTGACGGCGTTTTCAGGCCGTTGCCGCGGCCGGCCGCGATGACCCACTGCGGCTGCAGCAAACCCCACAGTGGATGACTGGGCCCGGCGCGCACAGCGCCACGTCGCAACACCAGGACCTGTGTGCGCTCGGGAGCCTCGGCCAGTGGCAGCAGTCGCAAGGCCTGCGCCAGCGCGATCTCATCGTCCGGGCGAGCCGTGTGCACGATCCACCAACCCTGCCCCGCAACCAGCACATGCAGCGCACAGGACTCGCCGGCCCGGCGCAGTTCAAGGCGCGCCGCCTCCCACTGCCACTGCCGATGGGCGCACGGGACCAACGCCAGCGGCCCTGCATGCCAGCCCGGCGGCGCGATCAATTCGCGCACCGGCATGGCTTTTGTTAGCTGCGCAACGCCCGCGCCTCGATCCGCGGTGGCGCGGCCCAGCACCAGCATGTCGACGGCGCTGACACCGAGGGCGCGCAGCGCCGGCACGAGTTTTTGCGCGGCGACCGAACCACGGCTGTGCCAGCTGTCACCGGTATCGACCACCACGGCGTGCCCGCGAGTGCGTACTATGATCGCAAGTCCATTGCCGGATTCCAGCGCCAGCAGCTGCGCCACGGGACGATCGCGAACCGCCTGCGCCGCGCCAGCGGCTAACAGCGCGGCGCACAGGGCCAGCGCCAGCGTGCGTGTTTGCCACGGCCACGACGGCAGCAGGCAGCAGGCAGCCAGCAGCAGGCCGAAGGCCGGCCAGGCCCCTTCCGGCAGATGCCAGAGCGCCCAGGCACTTGCAGCCGCGGCATCCAGCCCGGCTGCTAACAAATCATGCATGGTGGTGAAGATGCCTAACGACCAGGCGCCCGCGACCGGCCAGGCCCAGAGCAGCAGCGAACCGCCCAGCACCAGTGGCACCAGCAGAAAGGTGAACAGCGGGATGGCCAGAAGGTTGACCCAAAGGCCTGCAATCGGCACCGAACCGAAAATCATCGCGGTGAGCGGCGCCAGCGCCCAGGTAACCGCCCACTGGCTGCGGACATAGTCCTTGAGCCACTGCAGCGGTCGGCGCGGCGCAGCTGACGCCGTCTGAAATTGCCACAGCAGTACCGCCATTGCGCCGAATGACAACCAGAAACCGGCCGACAATGGCGCCAGCGGATCGACCATCAGCACGGCTAACAACGCGAGCGCCAGCGTTTGCAGCGCGCCGACGTGGCGCGCGCCACCGCGCGCCAGGCGCCAGACGCACAGCATCAGGAGCGTACGCTGGGTGGGAACTGAAAATCCGGCGAACAGCGCGTACGCAAACGCTGCAAGCAGCGCCACGGTCGCCGCAAAATGGTCGCGCGCCGTGCCGCAACCACAACGCGCCAGCAGCCGCCAGCAGGCCGCCGCCAGGAAATACAGCATGGCGGCCAGTCCGGTGACGTGTGAGCCCGAGATCGCAATCAGGTGCGTGGTGCCGGTGGCATTGAACACCCGCCAGTCATCGGGACTGAAGCCCTCGGTGATGCCGGCCGCGAGCGCCAGGAACAAGGCGTCGGCGTCACGATCCGAACCGGCGGCCGACACCCATTGCACAAGTTGCTGGCGCGCACGCGCCAGCCAGGCGCCCCGGGCGGAGGCCAGGCGCCGATTGAGCGGTGACGCGCGGACGGTACCCAGTGCCGTGATGCCGGCGGCGTAATACACCCGCTCCATGTCCACCGCGCCCGGATTCAATTGCGCCCGCGGTTCGCGCAACGACAACACCAGTTGCCAGCGTTCGCCCGACCGGGGCGCTAACAAAGTGGCGTTGCTGGCGCTGATGCGGACCCGGCGCACGGGTTCGCCCGGTCGCAGGGAATTCACCACCTGCAGATCGGCATCGGCATGCCAGCCGGTGTCGCTGCGGTTCACCAGGCCTGGAAACTGCACCGCGGCGAGCACGCGCTCGCCACGCCGCGCCTCGCCCCAGTCTCTGGCCTGATGACCTTGCAGCGCGCTGCAGATCCACAGAGCCCCCAGGGCGGCAGCGCCAACCACCGCCGAGCGGCGCCACGCACCGATCAGCACGCCCAGCAGCGCGCACGGCAGCAGCATCGACACCGATGCCCCCGCGGCAACCGCAAACACCACCGCCATGCCGCTGCCTGCGAACACCGTGATCGACTCTGGACTGAGCAGCGATCTGGTCGCGCAACGTACAGAAGGCTGGCTTAAGCCGCCGGGCTCGCCGACAATGACCTCATCATGCTGAAACCCCTGCTGCGGCGGCTGGCGAGTCGCGTGCATGACATGCGTCATCGCTGGTACATCGCCCCGTTCGGGGACCGCTTGTTAGATCCCAAGCTGTGGTCGTTCCAGCGTCGCACGGTGGCGCGCGGACTGGGCGCAGGCGCTGCGATCTGTTTCATACCGCTGCCGATCCACATTCCCGTGGCCATTGCCGTGGCGGTCATATCGCGTATCAACCTTCCGGCCGCCATGCTCGGGATATTTGCGGTCAATCCCTTCACGGTGGTGCCGGCGTATTACCTCGCCTATCGCGTCGGCGCTTTCGCCACCGGCTTTGCGCCCCACAGGTTTCGGTTCAAAATGAGCTGGAACTGGCTGGAGCATGGCCTGGGTCCGATGTGGAAGCCCTTCCTGGTCGGCTGCGTGATTTGTGCAGTGATCGCAGGACTGACCGCATGGCTGAGCGTTGAGTTGCTGTGGCGTTGGCGCGTGCAGCAACAATACCGCAGCCGGGCCGCCGCGCAGCTGCGCAAATCGCAGCGGTCCAGCCAGAATTAGCCGATCAGGCGGCCGCGCTCCAGGCGCAGTATCCGGTCCATGCGCGCCGCGCGCGTCATGTCATGGGTCACGACCACCAGCGCCGTGCCGGCCTCGCGATTCAGATCTAACAACAGTTGAAACACCGCGTCGGCATTGAAGCCATCGAGATTGCCGGTCGGCTCGTCCGCAAGCACGATGCGCGGCCGCGTCACCAGCGCCCGGGCCACAGCGGCCCTCTGGCGCTCGCCGCCCGACAACTCTGACGGCCGGTGACTCAACCGCTCCGCCAATCCGACCTGCGACAGCATCGCCATGGCTGCGGCCTGTGCCTCGGCGGCCGGCGCGCGCCGCACCAGCAAGGGCATGGCGACATTTTCCAGCGCGGAAAATTCCGGCAGCAGGTGATGGAACTGATACACGAAGCCCAGCGCGCGATTGCGCAGCTCGCCGCGCTGCGACTCGGTCAGGGTCGCGACATCCTGGCCATCGATCAGCACCTGGCCGGCACTCGGCGTGTCCAGCCCGCCTAACAATTGCAGCAGCGTCGACTTGCCGGAACCGGATGCGCCGACCACCGCGACGCGCTCGCCCGCCATGATCTGCAGGTTGACATCCTGCAGCACGGTCAGCTCGCTGCTGCCCTGCCGGAAGCTGCGCCGCAACTCCCGCGCCTCCAGCAATGCCCTTGCCGCCTCAGTCATGCCGCAACACCTCCGCCGGCACGGTGCGCGCCGCCTTCCAGGCCGGATACAAAGTCGCGACCGTGCATAGCACCAGCGCCGCGCCGCAGACCTTTACCACATCAGGCCACTGCACGTCGGCCGGCAGGTCGCTCATCAGATAGACCTGCGCATCCAGCAGGGGCGCGCCGTTCAGGCGCCCGAGCCAGCGCACCACGGTTTCGGTATTCCAGGCGCCGATGATGCCTAACAACGCGCCGCCTGCGATCCCGAGACCGCCGATCAAGGCACCCGACATGACAAAACTCAGCAGTATGTTGCCGGGCCCGGCGCCGAGCGTGCGCAGGATGGCGATGTCGCCCTGCTTGTCGCGCACGATCATCACCAGACTCGCGACCAGATTGAAGGCCGCGACCGCCACGATCAGCAACAGGATGATGAACAGCATCGATTTGGTGAGCTGGATCGAGCGAAAAAAATTCGCATGACTCTGCGTCCAGTCCGAGACGATCAGCGTGCCACCGTCCCGGTCGACCACGCGGCGCGCGAGCGCGCGGACCAATGCGGGGGCGCGCCCGGGATCATGCAGGCTGAGGCGGACCCCGGTCACGGCGTCGCCCATTTGAAAGAAACGCGCCGCATCCTGCATCTCCGCCAGGGCCAGGCCACGATCGTATTCATACATGCCGGATGCAAAGGTGCCTGCCACGACAAAGCGGCGCATGCGCGGCGCGAGGCCGGCGGGCGTTGCGGTCGCCTGCGGCGCAATCGCAATCACGCTGTCACCCTGCTTGACCGCCAGCTCACGCGCCAGCTGCGCGCCGAGATAGAGCCGGTAGGGGCCGCTGGCGAGCGCCGCGCCGCCCGCAGGGCCGCTCTGCAGGCGCGGTGCGGCTAACAAGCTATCCGCGCCGCGGGCCAGCTCGTCCGCGACGCGAACGCCACGCAGGTTCAACGCCAGCGTCCGGCCGCCGGCGCTCAGCATCGCCTGCTGTTCCACGTACGGCGCAGCAAGCTGCACGTCCTTGTCTCCCAGCGCCAGCGCCTGCAGCGACTGCCAGTTCCCGAGCAGCCGCTCTTCACTTCGGACGGTCGCATGGGCAGTCACGGCCAGCAGACGCTGCCGCAGTTCGCGCTCGAAACCATTGAGCACTGACAGGACGATGATCAGGACCGCAACGCCAAGCACCAGCCCGACGATGGACACCCCGGCCACGAACGACAAGAAGCCATGGCGGCGGGTAATGCCGAGATAGCGCAGCGCCAGCATGGACTCATAGCGGGCCATCAGAGCCGCTCGTAGCGCAACGCATCGGCAGGCGCGACCCAGGCGGCGCGCCGCGAGGGCCACCAGGCAGCCAGCAGTGACAATGCCAAGGCTAACAGCGCAACCAGTATGACCTGCGGCGGGCGTATCTCCGAAGGCAGCTGCGTCACGTAGTAGACGCTGGAATCCAGGAATTCAAAACGGAACCAGCGCTCGAGATTGCCGGCGATAACAGCGACGTTGCCCGCGACCAGCAGCCCGGTGACGACGCCGAGCAGCACGCCTGCCCAGCCAATCACCAGTCCCTGAGTCAGGAAAATCTTTTGCACCGTCGTCGCTGTCGCTCCCATGGTACGCAGTATCGCAATATCGGTGCGCTTGTCATTGACGACCATCACCAGCATCGACACCAGATTGAACGCGGCGATCGCGACGATCAGCAGCAGGATCAATCCCATCATGGTCTTCTCGATGCGGATGGCGCGGAAATAATTCCCATGATCCTGGGTCCAGTCACGCAGCTCGAAACCTGCGGGAACCACGCCACGCAGCGCCGCGGCGCGCTGTGGCGCCTGCAGCACCTCGTCGAACCGCAGCCGCAGGCCCGCAGTCCGGGCATCGCCACCGCTCAGCGCGCGCGCCGCGTCGAGATTCGTGTACGCGAGCACCGCATCACTCTCCTGGGCGCCGACTTCAAACAGCCCGACCACCTCGAATTGCCGCAGGCGCGGTGACGGGACACCGGCAGCATCGACTGCGGGCACGAGGATCATGATCGAATCGCCCGGACCGACGGCCAGGCGATCGGCCAGCAACACCCCCAGCACAATATGATCGCCCTGGGCGAGATCCTGCAGCCGGCCAACGCGCACCGCCGTCGACAAGTCCGAGACTGAAATTTCCTGCGCCGGATCTATGCCCAGCAGCAGCAGCGGCTGCGACTCGGCGCCGTTGACCGCGATCGCCTCGAGCTGCACAAACGGTGCAACTCCGGCAACACCGGCCTGTTTGCGAAACGTCGCGCCGATCGCTGCAAGGGCTCCGACATCGGCGCTGGCTGCCAGTGGTTGCAGCCGCGCATGCGCACTCAAGGCGACCAGCCGGTCCCGGATATCGTTTTCAAAGCCGTTCATGACCGACAACACGACGATCAGCGCCGCGACACCGGATCCGACGCCGATCGCGGCAATCCAGGTCAGGAAAGACACAAAGAATTTCTGCGCGCGGGACCGCACATAACGCAGCCCGACAAACAGCGACAGCGGCTGGAACATCCGGCGAATTGTACTCTGGGGCTGACAATAGCGACCCGGCTCACGTTTTCCCGCTGGATCGGGGTTAACATAGCCTCTCGCGCTTGAGATCAAGGCCAGACCTATGAAAGCACTGCAAATCGCGTTGCTGTCCGTTGCATTGGCTGCCACCGCCATGTCGGCCAGAGCCGAACTAGTCGCAGCCGATGGCAAACCCATGCTGCGTCCCGACAGCCAGCCCAAACCCGGCCCCGGCATGACCATGCAGGCTGTGGAAGCCCAATTCGGCGCGCCGGCGCAAAAGCGCGGCACGGTCGGCAAACCACCCATTACACGCTGGGATTACGCGGGATTTTCCGTGTATTTCGAATTTGACCGGGTGGTCCACGCGGTCAGCGCCGGCGGCTGATTAATTTCGCGCTTGCCAGCGGCTGCCAAGTAACTATGCTGCGGCGCCTTCATGGCGCCGTTATTTCACCTCCCATCACCGCGCACCGGCGCTGAACCCGCCCGCTGGTGTCAGCTCGCGGGCAGCATCAGTTCGCTGGCGATCGCCGATGCCGCACGCACTGACACTCGCCCCTGGCTGGTAATTGAAAACGGCGCGCAGGCACTCGAACAACGCCAGGCCGAGCTGCGCTTCTACGGCGGGTCCGACCTGCCGCTATGGCAGCTGCCCGACTGGGAAATGCTGCCCTACGACTCCTTCGCGCCGCACCCCGACCTGATCTCGGACCGGTTGCGCACGCTGGCGGCGCTGCCGCATCTGACGCGCGGCGTCGTGCTTGTTAGCATCGATACCCTGCCGATGCGCCTGCCGCCGCGGCAGTACATCGAAAGCCGCAGTTTCCAGTTGCGCCCGGGTCAGCAGCTGGCGCTGGAACCGTTCCGCCAGCGACTCATCGCCTCGGGCTATGTCGCAGTCGGCCAGGTGACCCTGCCCGGGGAATTCGCGATCCGCGGTTCGTTGTTAGACCTGTTTCCGATGGGCGGCGAGATGCCGTTGCGCATCGACCTGCTCGACGACGAAATCGATTCAATCCGCCGCTTCGACCCGCAGTCGCAGCGCTCGCTTGATGCCCTGAAGCAATTTGAGGTACTTCCCGGACGCGAACTGCCGCTCGATCCCGACAGCGTGCGCGGTTTTCGCAAACGCTTCCGCGCGCGTTTCGAGGGCGACCCGACCCGCACGGCGATTTATCGCGGCGTCAGCGAGGGGCTGGCGCCGCCCGGGATCGAATATTACCTGCCGCTGTTTTTCGACCGCTGCGCAACACTCGCCGACTACCTGCCCGCCAATCCGGTGCTGGTCATGGATCGCGGCTGGGAAGGCGCGCTGGAACAGAGTTTCGGGCAGATCGTCAGCCGTTACGAAGATCGGCGCCACGACATCGAGCGGCCGCTGCTGGCGCCGGCGGAAATCGCCGTACCGCCGGCAGACATGGGCGCGATCTTCGCGCGCACCGCGCGGCTCGAACTCGACAGCTTCAAGATCGAGCATGAAATCTCCGGTGTCAGCCGGAACCTGCCAGCGCGCGCGCCGCCGGAGCTGCGGCTGGATGCGCGCGCCGCGCAGCCACTGGCGCCGTTGACGCGCTGGCTGGGCGAGCAGTCGGGCCGCGTGCTGTTAGCCGTCGATTCCGCGGGCCGGCGCGAAGTGCTGGGCGAGATGCTGCGGCCGCACGGGCTGCGCGCCGTCGCGGTGGACAGCTGGCAGGAGTTTCTTGCCGGCGACGCTGCGCTCGCGATGATCCAGGCGCCGGAACTGCGGCCGGTGGCCTGCGCCGAGCCCGCCTTCACTATCCTCACGGAAAACCAGCTGTTTGGATCGCGTGCGCGCCAGGAACGGCGCCGGCGGCGCAGCCAGGCCGACCCGGCCGCCATCCTGCGCGACCTGCAAACCCTGACCGCCGGCGCGCCGGTGGTGCATGAACAGTATGGTGTTGGCCGCTACCTGGGCCTGCAGAGCATGGAGATCGGCGGCCAGCCGGGAGAATTCCTGGCGCTCGAGTACCGTGATGGCGACCGCATCTACGTGCCGGTGCATGCGCTCCATCTTGTCAGCCGCTATGGCGGCATGGATGCCGAGAGCGCACCCTGGCACAAACTGGGTACCGATCAATGGGCCAGGGCACGACGTCGCGCAGCCGAGCAGGTGCGGGACGTGGCCGCTGAGCTGCTGGACCTGTATGCGCGCCGCAAAGCGAAGCCTGGCCTTGCCATGCCACTGCGCGAACTGGAATACCAGAGTTTTGCCAATGCGTTTCCGTTCGAGGAAACCGCCGACCAGGGCGACGCCATCCGCAAGGTGCTGGCCGATCTTGGCAGGGACCAGCCCATGGATCGCATCGTCTGCGGCGATGTCGGCTTCGGCAAGACCGAGGTCGCCATGCGCGCCGCCTTTGTCGCGGCCCAGGCCGGCAAACAGGTGGCGGTGCTGGTGCCGACAACCTTGTTAGCATCCCAGCACTTCCTGAATTTTCGCGACCGCTTTGCGGACTGGCCGCTGCGCATCGAGATGCTGTCGCGATTCCGCACCGACGCGGAAGCCACCCAGGTCATCGCGGGCATCGAAAGCGGCCAGGTCGACATCGTCATCGCCACGCACCGCCTGCTGCATGCGCAGCTGCGCTTCAAGGACCTCGGCTTGATCATCATCGACGAGGAGCATCGTTTCGGCGTACGTGACAAGGAAAAGCTCCGCGCGCTGCGTGCCGAGGTGCATATCCTGACGCTCACCGCGACGCCGATCCCGCGCACGCTCAACATGGCGCTCGGTGGGCTGCGTGAACTGTCCATCATCGCGACGCCGCCGGCCGAGCGCCTGGCGGTAAAGACCTTTGTCGGCGAGTGGGATCCCGCCGGCATACGCGAGGCGGTGATGCGCGAGCTGCGCCGCGGCGGCCAGGTCTACGTCGTGCATAACGAAGTCAGGGACATCGAGAAATTCACCGCGGATCTCGCGCAGCTGCTGCCGGAAGCGCAGATCCGCTTCGGTCACGGCCAGATGCGCGAGCGCGAACTCGAGCAGCTGATGGTCGATTTCTATCACCGGCGCTTCAACGTGCTGGTCTGCACGACGATCATCGAGAGCGGCATCGATGTGCCCACCGCCAACACAATCCTGATTGATCGCGCCGATCGCTTCGGCCTGGCGCAACTGCACCAGCTGCGCGGCCGGGTCGGGCGCTCGCACCACCGCGCCTATGCCTACCTGCTGATCCCGCCGCGCAAAAGCCTCAAGCAGGACGCGCTGCAGCGGCTGGAAGCGATTGAGTCGCTGGAAGATCTCGGCGCGGGGTTCGTGTTAGCCACGCATGATCTCGAGAATCGCGGCGCCGGCGAGCTGCTCGGCGAGCGGCAAAGCGGCGAACTCGCCGAAATCGGCGTCAACATGTACCTGGAAATGCTGGACCGCGCGGTACGCGCGCTCAAGTCCGGCCGGGAACCGCAACTCGACCAGCCGCTCGCCGCCGCCACCGAAGTCGAGCTGCGCGTCCCCGCCCTGCTGCCCGAGACCTATGTGGCCGACGTGCATCTGCGCCTGACCCTGTACAAGCGCATCGCCGCCGCCGCCAGCGACAACGATCTCGACGAGCTGCACGCGGAACTGGTCGATCGCTTTGGCCCCCTGCCGGAATCGGGCAATGCATTGCTGAAAGCGGCACGGCTGCGGCTGCTGGCGCGCGCGTTAGGCGTCCGCAAGCTGGAACTCGGCGAGCTGGGCGGCTACCTGCTGTTCGAGCCGCACAATCATGCTGATCCACGCAAGGTCATCGAGCGGGTGCAGAAGCAGCCGCGCGACTTTCGCCTCGATGGGCCGCTGAAACTGCGCATCCTGCGCGACTTTGACACCGTAACTGAACGATTTGAGTTTGCCGAACGATTGCTGCGCGAGCTGCGCTAAAATGCCGGCATGACGTCCCGGCGAATTTTGGTTATCAGCACGGCGCTGCTGCTCGGCGCTGTCGCCGCCGTGGCTGCTGCGCAGGCGCCGGCTCCAGCAGCCGCCCCGACGCCAACGGTCTACAACATCGAATTGGTGGTGTTCTCGGGCAACGGCGGCTCGAGTGAAGACTGGAGCGCGCCAGGCGCGAGCGCTCCTGCGGGCGGCGGTGATTCCAGTTCAGGCAATGCACAGGTCGGCCGATTCGTGGCCGCGATGCCGCCCTCGCAGTTTCAAATGGCTAACGAAGTCGCCAAGCTGCGCGCCAGCGGGCGCTACCAGATCCTCACCCATATCGCCTGGCAGCAAACCGCCAGCACCTGGGGAACACGGGCGGGATTCACTCTGGCGAAGCTCGGCTCCCAGGCCGGCGGGCTCTCAGGACTCGTCTATCTGGAACGCGGCACCTACCTGCACCTGGGCGTCAGCATCGCGTACAGCGCGGGCGGCCCGACTTACCGCATCGACGAATCACGACGCATCAAGTTTTACGACAAGCAGTACTTCGACCATCCGGTGATTGGCGTGCTGGCCATGGTCACACCGTCGCAGGGTGCCAGGCCCCCCGGGCGTTAGCTATCGTAACCGGGGCCGAGACTAGCCCAGAATCTTGTCTGGTGCGCGCGCCCATTCGGGATGCACTTGCGCGGCGAGAGCGCGGAATTTCTCCGGCAGGTCCTGCCAGCGGCGTTCCTTGCGCCCAGCGCAACGCGACAGGCTCGTGCCCGGACGGTCACCCATCTGAAATCGCGGCGACCAGCTGTTGAAATCGTTGAACTGGCCCAGGGCCGGAACCCAGCGTGGCAGCGCCCCCGAATCCCTGAGCGCGGCGCGTGGACTTTGCAGTGTGTACATGTCGTGTACCCGCAACGGCCGCGCAGCGGCGATGCCACCACCGCTGGCAGCGACGGCTGCCGACGCCGGCACCACGATATAGGTTTCTTCGCGCAGCCACACGGAATCGCCGACCACACTGACCGGACCTAACAAATGACGCCGCTCCGCACCGTTCGTCGACGCGGGTTCCACGGGACCCGTCGGACCGTAATTGCTGGTGTTGGCACGCGGCGGCGCATATGTCAGCGCCACGTTGGCGCCGGTGATCGGGTTCAGCCAGTTTTCCAGCAAGGCGCCGGTTTCAAGATGGGTGTAGTAACCGATTTGTGCGCCGATCACCTGATAGCGGCCATCGCCCTGGTCGATGCAGCGGTGCATCGAGCCAACATGCATGTCGAAGAACGGTGTCAGCACGTTATCGACCAGGCCATAGCGGCGCCCCTGTAGCCACCAGAAAAACACCTGCCCGTCACCCGCAAACCGCATCTGACGGTAGAGCCTTGCGACCTGCAAAGGGTCGGTGGCGCCATCCAGTCCGGCGGCACGCGCGCGCGTGTCACTGCCGGCCGCCACAGCGCCCAGAGCTAACAAGGACCAGGATACTTCGCGTCGTGTAAGTTGCATGTCGTCTCCCCAATGAATGACTCAACCCAGTTTCAGACTCGGCGGCGCCTCGCAACGCGCCAGCATTGCACGGCATTGCTGCCAGTCCGCGCTGGCCTGCAATTCGGCCAGACTGCGTTTCGGCCCGCGGCCGCGTAGCCGCACCAGACCCAGCGACAGCGCCGGATTGATCGGGCGCCGCAGCCCATTCAGCACGGCAACCACATCCGCGCGACGATTGCAGATCGGCAGCACATCGCAGCCGGCCTCGAGCGCCAGCGCCGCGCGTTCTACCGGACCGCCAAACTGTGTCGCACCTGCCATTGACAGATCATCCGCAAACACCACGCCGCCAAACTGCATGTCGCCGCGCAGCACGCCCTGGATCCAGCGCCGCGACAAACTCGCTGGCAGCGAATCGATTTCCGGAAACAGCACATGCGCAACCATCACGGCCGGCAGGTTGTTGGCGATCAGGGTGTAATAGGGGCGCAGGTCCCGCTCCAGATCCGCAAACCCGCGCCGATCGACCGGCAACGCATGATGCGAGTCCGCGACCACGGCACCATGGCCCGGAAAATGCTTGGCTACGGCGCCCATTCCAGCATCCCGCATCCCTAACATCGCCGCCACTGCCAGCCGGCCGACAATTTCCGGATCGGGATGCAAGGCGCGGTCGCCGATCACCGTGCTGACACCGTAGTCCAGGTCCACGCAGGGCGCGTAGGACAGGTCGATGCCAACCGCGCGCAATTCCGCGGCCATCAACCAGTTCAGGTGCCGTGCCAGTGCGATGCCGGACGCATGATCGGCGTCAAACTCATGGCCGATGCGGCGCGCGGTCGGCAGCAGCGAGAAACCGCTGCGAAAGCGCTGCACACGCCCGCCCTCGTGGTCCACCGTCACCAGCAACGGCGGATTGCGCACCGCCTTGATCTCGGCCACCAGTGCCGCGAGCTGCGCGGGATCTGAATAATTGCGCGTAAACAGGATGACGCCGCCGACCAGCGGGTGCGTGAGGATTTCACGATCCTCGGGTGCCAGCGCCTGGCCCGCCACGTCGATCATCAGCGGTCCGAGCGTCATGCGGCAGTTCTCGCGCGCGCACGCGTGCTGCGCCGCGGCTCCAGGACCACCATGGACTCCATGTGCGTCGTGTGTGGAAACATGTCGAGGACGCCAGCCGCACGCACGACATAGTCGTGCTGCTGAGTCAGTTCGCCCAGGTCGCGCGCCAGCGTACCCGGATGACAGGACACATAGACAATGCGCCTGGGTGCGAGTCGCGCAATGGCCGCCAGGATCTCGCGCGCCCCGGCACGCGGTGGATCGAGCAGCACGTGTGAATAACCGCCCTGCCACCAGCGCGCATCCAGGTCCGGCTGGCTGAGATCGGCGCTGAAAAAACTGCTGTTAGGCAGCGCATTGCGGGCCACATTGGCGCGGGCCCGGCTCACCAGGCCCTCATCGCCCTCGATTCCAACCACCTCGGCGCCGCGGCGCGCCAGCGGCAGGCTGAAATTACCGAGTCCACAGAACAGGTCGAGCACCCGGTCCCCGGGGCCGGCGCCTAACAGGTCGAGCGCCTGCCGCACCATGAGGACGTTGAGTCCCGCGTTCACCTGCACAAAATCGAGCGGCTGGAATTCAAGCGTTACCGCAAACTCCTCGAGCCGGTAGTAGAGCGGCGCCCCGGCTTCGGCCAGCGGCGTGACCGTCTGCGGCCCGCCGGACTGCAACAGAAATTCAACCGCGTGGGTCTTCGCGAACTGCGCTAACAGCTCGCGGTCGGCAGTCGTGATCGGTTGCAGGATGCGCAGCACCAGGGCGGTCGCGTTGTCGGCGACCGCCACTTCAATCTGCGGCAGCTGCGCGCGCACGGTCAGTTTTTCAATCAGCCGCGCCAGCGGCTCCAGCAGGCTGGCGACCGGCTCGGCGAGAATTTCGCAGCGCGTCAGGTCCGCGATGTAGGGCTTGGAGCGCTCACGGAATCCGACCAGGACCCGGCCTTTCTTGGCGACATCCTTGACGCCGAGCCGTGCGCGCCGCCGGTAGTTCCACACCGGCCCAATCAGGGGCGGCAACCATCGTTCCGGCTCGACTTGCGCGATCCGCTGCAGGGTCTCGCGCAACTCCTGCTCCTTGGCAAGCAACTGGGCCGCCGGCGACAGGTGTTGCAACGCGCAGCCGCCGCAAATCCCGAAATGACTGCAGCGCGGCGTGACCCGGTCACTGGACGGGCTGACAATCTCTATCAGGTCGGCATAGTCGAACTGCTTTTGCGGCCGGCGCCGGCGAAAACGTATGCGTTCTCCCGGCAAGGCGCCCGGCACGAACACCGTTTTGCTGGCGCGTACGACACCTTCGGCGTCGTGGTTGAGCGCCGCGACCAGGCCCTCTTCCTCGGGCACGGCGTTCAATGCACGGCCTCGCGCCAGGCCGCCAGGAACTCGCGCCAATGCGGATCCGCAGACGCCGTCAGCCAATCGCGTACCCGCGCAGTCTCGGCTTGAAACTGCGCGCGATCCAGGACACCGCGTAACAGTTGATACCGCAAATACACCAGGTAGGTGTTGAGCACATCGGTTTCACAGTAGCGTCGCACTGCCACGGCCTCGCCGCTGCGCCAGGCATCCCAGACCTGTGCGCCGGAAAACCCCAGCTTGCCCGGCAGACCTAACAGTACCGCCATGTCAGCCAGCGACGCCCGCGCCCGCCCCTGGTAAAACGACAACAGGTCCATAAGGTCGGTATGCCGCGCATGGTACCGATTGACATAGTTGTTCCAGCGAAACGCGTTGTCACTGTCGCCCATTTCCCAGAACTGCGGCGCCTGCACACTGTGCTTCAGCGCCCGGTAGGTCAGCACCGGCAGGTCAAATCCAGAGCCATTCCACGAGACCAGGTCCGGACGATAGCGCTCGATGCCGTCAAAAAAACGCTGCACCAGTTCGCCTTCGCCCGATTCCACCTCGCCCAGGCTCCACACCTTGAGCTGATCGGCGCTGCGCAGGGCGCAGGATATCGCCACAATACGATGCTGCTCGAGCGGCAGAAACTCGCTGCCACCAGTCTGCTGTCGCCGCTGCGCCGCCATGGCCTTGGCAACTTCGGCGTCCGGCAGATCGCCAAGGCCTAGCAGCGTGCGGCCGTAGGCGACATCGGGCACCGTTTCGATGTCAAATACCAGCACGTTCATGGGCGCTTCCTGATTGTCCGCTTCTTGTTGGTCCGCTTCTTGCGTCGCGCCTTCTCCAGCACCGCAACCGCGACGATCAATCCAGCCTCGTCGGTCAGTGTGACATGGCCGTCGCCGATGCCCAGGCGGCGACGCACGCGTTCGCCACGGGGCGAATAGACGACCTCCGGCCGCCCCCAGGCGTTCTGCACCACGCCGATGTCACGTATCCAGACGCCGTGGCCAAATCCGGTGCCCATGGCCTTGACGATCGCTTCCTTGGCCGCGAACCGTAACGCCAGAAAACGCTCCTTGCGTTTCGTCCGTGTTAGCTGGGCAAGCTCGCCCGGCATCAGCAGGCGGGTCACGAAATGCTCACCGAACCGCCTATATACGCCCGCCACCCGGCTGGCCTGCAACACATCGACGCCAATCCCGAAAATCACCGCGTCACCTGCCGGCGCACTGACCGGGCAACCGCGCGCGTACGAATTTCGTAGCCATCGAGACACTGATCCAGCGCCGCCCGCAGGATGCGGCTTGCGGCTGCCAGGCACTCAGGCTCATGCCAGTGCCCGCTCGCCACCGCTAACAGGGCAGCACCGCTCAACGACTCTTCATGCTGGCCTGGCTGCTGGCTGGGCGTAAACCCGATGCCCGCGGTAAACAGGTAGCGTCGGGCCGGCTCCAGCCCGGCGAAGTCGATGCCGTAGCCGCAGGCCTGCAGCAACTGCATTTCGAATTCGCGCAGCACCGGCGCCTCCGGGCCCGGCTCGCACAGCTGCTGCAGCGCCAGCGAGTACGCTTCGTACAAGGCCGGTTGCGCATCGAGGCGCTCCGTCAGCTTGAGCAGCAATTCACTCAGGTAGTAAGCAGACATCAGGGATTCGGCGCGCGGTGTCGGCGCGGCGGCATCCGCCAGCTCGGCGCCGGTCAGCTGCGCGGCGTCGCCGCGGCCTAACACAAATGACAGCAACAGGCGCCGAAAGGGTTGCAGCACCGGGGCCAGCCTCGATTTCGGCCCGCGCACGCCGCGCGCGAATAGTGTCAGCCGGCCCTGCTCGCGCGTGAAAACCTCGACGATCCTGCTGGTGTCGCGGTACGGCCGATGATGCAGCACGTAGCCTGCGGCCAGTTGCACGCGCCGCGCCGCACGGCTCATTCGAGACCCAGCGATTTCAGCGCGCGCGCGTCGTCGGCCCAGCCTTCGCGTACCTTGACCCAGAGTGTCAGGTGAAATCGCTCACCGGTCATGTGCACGAGTTCGCGACGCGCGGAGGTGCCCACTTTCTTGAGACGCTCCCCGCCCTTGCCGATGACGATCGGTTTCTGCCCCTCGCGATCCACCCAGATCACAGCCGATACCGCCCAGCGCTCGGGTTCGCGCTCCAGGGACTCGATTTCGACCGCAATGCCGTACGGCAATTCCTGGTTCAGCATCAGTGTGAGTTTCTCGCGGATGAGCTCCGCTATCCTGAAACGCAGATCGCGGTCCGTTAGCATGTCCGGCGGAAAGAGCGGCGGCGACAACGGCAGATGCCTAGCAATCGCTGCAATCAAGGGTTCCAGGTTGTCGCCATGGGCGGCGGATACCGGCACGATATCGACGAACTCGGCTTGCTTCGCCAGCTCCTCCATGAAGGGCAAGAGTTTGGAGCGCGGCTTGACCTGATCGACCTTGTTGACCACCGCGATCACCGGCCGGCCAGCAGCCAGCGCACGCTGCAAGGCCAACGCGTCATCCGGTGAATGTCGCAATGCCTCGACGACCCACAGAACGACGTCGGCATCGATGGCCGCTGCGGAGGCCGAGCGGTTCATGGCCTTGTTGAGTGAGCGCTTCGCACCCAGATGCAGGCCCGGGGTATCGACAAAGGCGATCTGCAGTCCCGGCCGATGCAGCACACCTAACACCCGATGCCTGGTGGTCTGTGGCCGCGGCGTGACGATTGACAGTTTCTGCCCGATCAGCGAGTTCAGCAGCGTTGACTTGCCCACGTTTGGCCGGCCGATCAGCGCGGCGAATCCTGCGTGAATCTGCGGCTGATTGCTCATGTTGGGCTGCTCATGTTCGCCTGCCTGACTCGAGCTGTTCGAGCAATTTGATGGCGGCTTGCTGCTCAGCGCGGCGCCGGCTGGTGCCCGCGCCCGAGGCGCGGCAACCGCGGGTTTCGAGCGCGCATTCGACCACGAAATTCTGCTCGTGAGCCTCGCCCGACACTGATACGACGCGGTATTCCGGCAAGGGTTCACCGTGCGCCTGCAACCACTCCTGCAAGCGCGTCTTCGGGTCCTTGAGCGCCGCCGGATCAGGCAGTTGCTCGATCACCGGCGCCACCAGCGGCAGGACCTGGGCGCGCGCCGCGTCCATGCCACGATCGAGAAAAATCGCCCCGATCACAGCCTCCAGAGCATCGGCCAGAATCGATTGCCGGCGAAAACCGCCGGTCTTCAATTCGCCGCCGCCCAATTGCAGCGCCTCGCCGATACCCAGTCCCTGTGCCAGCTGCGCCAGGGGTTCCGCGCTCACGACGCGCGCCCGCAAGCGGCTCAGGTCGCCTTCGTCGGCATCCGGAAAACGCTCATACAGGTGTTCGGCAACCAGCAGATTGAGGACCGCATCGCCAAGGAATTCGAGGCGCTCATTGTTAGTACTGGAGGCGCTGCGGTGCGTCAGCGCCATGGTGAACAATTCGTCACGCAACGGCGTGTAACCGAAGCGCGCAGCCAGCCACTGCGACACTGGCCCGCGGGATGAATTCATCCGCTATTTGAACTCCACCGACTTCTCGAATTCAAACAGCAGCGACATGTTGTAAAACAGCGGCACAACCTGCTCATAGTTGGCGTCAATCTGCCAGCCGCCTTCCTTACGCGTGATCGCGAGATCTTCGATGTCCGGCCGCTCGATATATTCCACCACCCATTTGCGTGACAACAAGTCCTTCAACTGGTCCTTGGTGAGAGTGCCGTTGCCGGCATTGTCCTTGGCAAAATTATCCATCGCCCGGATTACCGCCATGTAGTTGTTGAATGGCGAAATGCAGCGCATTGCGACATAGCCGAGAATGAATATGGGCACCAACAGGAAAACCCAGCCGATGGCGGTTACGCCACGTTGCCTATGTGCGGAAAACTCTGAGTGCATGATGTGCTCCTAACAATCTGTCACTGTATTTTCTGACCCAGTCGGTCCCATTGAATGCGCTTGCCGGGCCGATTGAAGTCGAGATTGAACCAGATTCGCGTCGCCTTGCCTACGAGGTACTCCTCACGAACGAAACCCCAGTAGCGGCTGTCCAGGCTATTGTCGCGGTTATCACCCAGCATCAGGTACTCACCGGGCGGCACGACTATCTCCTCCGGTACCCGCATCATCGGGTCATGACCGGAGTCATGCGCATCCACTTCACCCGGCGCGAGGCCCGGCTCGCACACATAGTTCGAAGCCATCACCCGCCGGTTGCAGCCCGGCAGGCCCGGCGCGACATCATGCGAGCGCGCACTCAGGCAATGCAGCACCTGATGCTCCTCATTTCCCAGTTTTTCCAGCGCTCGCTGCATGCCGACATAACAACCGTCATTGAAATTCTCGACATCGCGAAACGGCACCGATTGACCATTGATGATGAGTTGATCCGATCGCACGATCACGTGATCACCTGGCAATCCCACGACGCGCTTGATGAAGTTGACCCCGAGGTCCTCCGGAAACCGGAACACCGCGACATCGCCGCGTTCCGGGCTGCCGACCTCGACGATCTTGCGATGGATGACCGGCAGCCGCATGCCGTACGCGTACTTGTTGACAAGGATGAAGTCGCCATCCAACAGGGTCGGCATCATCGAATCGGAGGGGATGCGATACGGTTCGAAAATAAACGAACGCAGGACCAGCAGGACCGCTGCCACCGGGAAGAAACTGCGTGCATAATCCAGGGTCGCGGGTTCCGGCGGCCAGGGTTGATCGGCCGGCAGGCCCTCGGGGCGCTCGGCCGGAAACAGAGCATGCCTGCCACGGCGCAGCACCCAGTGATCGAATGCCCACACCAGTCCTGATACCGCGGTGACCGACACCAGCACGAAGCCAAAATCGGTGCGCTGACTGCGAAACAACTGCCACAGGATCGCGAGCACCGTAAACGGCAGCAGCCCATAGGCGATTTTCAGCCACCAGGGATCGACCGATGCCCCGGGCGAGGCGCTGGCCAGGCGCCTGGCGCGCAGAAACCAGTCGTCAACGACGCAGACAATGCCTAACGGCAAGGCCAGCAATGCCAGCCACGAAATAAGCTGGTTCAGTAAATCGCTGTATGTGGGTGACATGGGTCCTACTTCTTGCCGATCTTGAGTACTGCCAAAAACGCTTCCTGTGGAATCTCCACCTGGCCAAGCTGCTTCATGCGCTTCTTGCCCTCTTTCTGCTTCTCAAGCAACTTGCGTTTGCGCGAGATGTCGCCGCCATAGCATTTCGCAAGCACATTCTTGCGCAATGCCTTGACCGTGGCGCGTGCAATCACATGGGTGCCGATCGCCGCCTGGATCGCAACTTCAAACATCTGTCGCGGGATCAATTCCTGCATCTTGTCGACCAGGTCCCGGCCGCGGTGATAGGCGTTGTCGCGATGAACAATGATACTGAGCGCGTCGACTTTGTCGCCGTTGATCATCATATCCAGTTTGACCAGCGGCGCCGCCTGAAAGCGGCTGAACTCGTAGTCAAATGACGCATAGCCGCGGCTCGAGGATTTCAGGCGATCGAAGAAATCGAGCACCACCTCGGCGAGCGGCAACTCATATTGCAGCGAAACCTGGTTCGCCAGGTACTGCATCTTCTTCTGCACGCCGCGCTTTTCTTCGCACAGCTGCAGCACCGACCCGACATAGTCCGGCGGCACCAGGATGTTCGCCACGATGATTGGTTCGCGTATCTCGGCTACTTTGTTAGGTGGCGGCAGCTTGGCCGGATTGTCGACCAGCTGACTACCGCCGCCGGACAGGCCGACCTCGTACACCACCGTGGGCGCGCTCGTGACCAGTTCGAGCTGGTATTCGCGCTCCAGGCGTTCCTGCACGATGTCCATATGCAGCAGCCCCAGAAACCCGCAACGAAAGCCGAAACCTAACGCAGTCGAGACTTCCGGCTCGTAATGCAGCGCCGAATCGTTGAGCTTGAGCTTGGCAAGCGCATCCCGAAACGACTCGTAGTCCTCGGAATTGATCGGGAACAGCCCGGCGAAAACCCGCGGCTGAATCTGCTTGAATCCTGGCAGCGGTGCGGCACAGGGCCGGTTCTCCAGCGTGATCGTATCGCCGACCGGCGCACCGTAAATGTCCTTGATGCCGGCAATGGCGAAACCCACCTCGCCCGCAGCCAGCTCGCGCACCGCAACCGGCTTGGGTGTAAAGCGCCCGAGTCTGTCGACCTGCCAGCTGCGGCCGGTCGACATGACCTGGATCTTGTCGCCAATCTTGATGCCGCCATTGACTACCCGGACCAGTGACACCACGCCCACATAGTTGTCGAACCAGGAATCGACGATCAGCGCCTGGAGCGGAGCCGCGGGGTCACCTTTGGGCGGCGGAATGCGCGCCACCAGCGCCTCGAGCAGCTGATCGACATTTTCGCCGGTCTTGGCGCTGACACGGCAGGCGTCCTGCGCGCCGATACCGATGATTTCCTCGATCTCGCGCATGACCTTGGCCGGGTCCGCCGATGGCAGATCGATCTTGTTGATCACCGGCACGACTTCGAGACCCTGCTCGATCGCGGTATAACAATTCGCCACGCTCTGCGCTTCAACGCCCTGTGAGGCGTCAACGACTAACAACGCGCCTTCGCAGGCTGCCAGCGAGCGCGACACCTCGTAGGAAAAATCGACGTGGCCGGGAGTGTCGATGAGATTCAGCTGGTAGCGCTCGCCATCTTTCGCGTCGTAGAACAGCGTTACGCTCTGTGCCTTGATGGTGATGCCACGCTCACGCTCCAGATCCATGGAATCTAACACCTGCGCCTGCATGTCGCGGTCCGCAAGCCCGCCGCACAGCTGGATCAGGCGATCAGCCAGCGTCGACTTGCCGTGATCGACGTGGGCGATGATGGAGAAATTGCGAATGCGTTGCACGGGCGGACCGAAGTTAAACAACCATTATAAACGGAACGCCATTTTTCGAGTCGGGAAGGCATATGGGCCTCAGGATGGCAGGCGCTTAGCCAGCACCCGCCGCAACTCATCGGCCTGCAATCGGCCATAACAAACCAGCGTTCCGTCCAGCAGCAGCGCCGGCACCTTGAGACCATAGCGGCGCTGAAGCTCCGGGTCCGAATCGACATCGACCAGTTGCAGTGCCGGCAAGCTGAGAACCCGCAACAGGCTGCGCAATTCCGCCTGCATGAGTTCGCACAGCTCGCAATCCTCGCGAGTCACCAGGGTGAGACCCATGCGGCGCCCGGCTGTTAGCGACGCGGCGCGGCCGAGGGCGCAAAGGCCGGCACGCCGACCTGCGGCAGGGACTGCCGGCCGGGGCGCAGTTCCGGCGCGCGGCGCGGTTCAAGGCCCTGGACCCCATCCGCCCGCACCTGGCTTGCGAAGAAACGCACCGTCGTCAGCGGCACCTCGCCGACCGCCGTGATCTGCACACCTGAGCGCCTCAGGCTGTAGGCGCTGGAGACACCCATTTGCCCGGAACTGGCGGGCGACTGCGAATCCGGGCCAGACGTTTCGATAAAGACTGACACCGTCGCAAGACCGTCCGAGAAAACCAGATGCGTTGCCGGCTGACTGGCGCCCGGCAGCAACTGGGTACTGCGCGTTGTTAGCTGAAAGCCCGGCGGCAGCCGCATGACATTCCAAAGCCGTTGCTCGCCGCCGACTGTGGTCGCAGCAGCGGTTGCATTGCCGGCAGCCATCAGCGGCTGCGGCTCAGGCCGCAGCCAGCGAAAGGTATCGGCCGCAGCCGGCAGTTTGAAGGCATCATCGGCGATCCGCGCCGGCAGGCTGAGCCGCGCGAACACAATCTGTTCCAGCACCGCGCCATTGGCGTCGCACAGCTGGCTCTTGAGCGGCATGGCCGTGGCCTCATCGATCCACAACCGGTAGCCGAAACGAAATTCATCGCGGGGCTTGATTTCGATCACACGTGCATCGCGGCCCATCAGGCGCGCCCGGCCCGGCTGGGTCAGCTCGTAGTTATCGCTGGCGGTGGCGTCGGCAATCGGCAAGGCACCCAACAAAGAGCTGCTGTCTTTGCGCGGCTCAACCAGCACCGTGCGCTGGTCCGGCAGATAACAGATCAACTCATCGCCCTTGCGAACGAACTCACGCCCGGAGCCGTCCAGCGACACCAGTCGTTCACGCACTGCACCATCGCTGACGCCATGCAGGATGCGCATCGTTTCCACCCGCCCGTCGCGCACATGGAAAAACACGCCGTCGTAATTGCGCGTCGCCAGCGCCTCGTTCATGCGCTTGATCCAGGTCATCGGATTGGCATCGTCGGCAAACGCGGCGCCCGCGGTCACCGCCTGCGCACCGGCCCACCCGGGCGCCAGCAGCAACAGGACCGGCAGCAGACAATGTGAACGCAGCATGGGCATCAGCGCTGCTCTTGTTCGGGCTGGACGGCCGGCGTCTTCACCGATTTCAATGGCACCGATTTCAATGGCGCCGGTGTCAATGGCAGGACTGACTCACTGGCGACCAGCGCGGAAAGCACGTTGCGTCGATTGAGCGGCGCGGCATATTCACTGTGCGCCACGACATAGTTGGCAAACTGCCCGGCAGCCAGGCCCGGCCCTGCATTGCGGCCCGCCGCCGGCACCGTGTAACGCTCAGGCTCGCCGTTGCTGACGATGCGCGGTAGCGCGCGCGTGCCACCGCCCGCACTCGCGGCCGCGAGGCTGAGATTGTCACGCATCTCCGGCAGGTCCACGCCACCTAACACGATCTCGCCGGCGTTAGCATCTGCACCGGTTTGCGCCACCAGCGCGGCCGCGTTATCGGTTACGCGGGCCTGCAACCAGAAGATCGACAAGGCAGCGACTCCGGCCGCGACGCCAATGCCCACGACCGGCTGAGCCCAGCGCTCGAGCCGGGCGCGCATCGGAGCGGCCAGGTCCTGGCTATCGACGTCCGCAGGCTGCGGTGCCGCGGCGCCGACGCTTTGTGCGACCCGATCGGCCACAGACAGTACGCGGGGCTCACCGCCCGCGCTCCCTGCCGACTGGATCGGTTCACCACGCAAGGCCGCGCCGATCAGCGCATAACGCGACCACTGCGTCGTCAGGTTGACATCCCGGGTCAGCCGCCGAGCTAACAACTCGCATTCTGGCTGGGGCAGCTCGCCGTCAAACATCGCCGACAGCTGGCTGTCGCGTTCCTCGTTCATCCGACTTCCTCCGAGCGGCCCAGGCCACCCTCAAAAACTTCGCGCAGGCGCGCATCGATCGCCTCGCGGGCGCGGAATATCCGCGACCGCACCGTACCCACCGGGCAGGACATGGTCGCAGCAATATCTTCGTAGCTCAGCCCTTCCAGCTCACGCAGCACGATGGCGGTGCGCAAGTCCTCCGGCAGCGCGGCGATGGCCTGGTTCACCGTGTCCCGAATCTCATCGGTCATGGCCAGAGCTTCCGGCGTCGCGTTGTCCTGCAGGCGGTCCTGCAGGTCGTAGCTGCCCTCGTCATCGTCGCCGCCTTCAATGGGCACTGTGCGCCGGTCGCGCGACCCGATGGTGTTTTTGGCCGTGTTTATCGCAATGCGATAAAGCCAGGTGTAAAAGGCGCTGTCACCGCGGAAATTGACCAGCGCCCGATAGGCCTTGATGAATGCTTCCTGGGCGACGTCTTCGGCCTCAGCCTGATTGCCCACATAGCGCATGACCAGCTTCACCACCTTGTGCTGGTACTTGCGCACCAGCAGATCAAAGGCAGTCTTGTCGCCGCGCTGTACACGACGCACCAGGCTGCCGTCGGTCTCCTCCAGTGTCATGACTGGCGCTGGCGCCTTGGGCACCAGCAGTCGGGGCGTACGGGGAATTGCAGCGATCGCGTCCAAGCGGCTGAATAGACTCTGAACCAGGAGGAAAGTTCGGCCATGTCAGGTAATTGCCGCCGCCACGTTGTGATACAGGCCCCAGGGCCTGCAACCGATTGTAGCAGCGATCACCCAGTGGTCCTCGCGAGCCGCAAGACCGCGGCGAGCCGAGGCCCACCCAGGGACCGCGCGGAGCACCACAGGTAGCGCCTTGAGCCCTGACAACGCCAGGCTACCACCGCAACCTCAGGCGCCAGGAAAGACAGCCGCAGCGGCCGGAAGGGATGGGGCTGCGCACAGCCGCAAACCAGGTCGTTACCTGCGAAAACCAGCAGTCCGGGGTCAGCGAAGCCGAGGCGGCGCGGCAATCCGCGCCACCAGGGCCGCCAGCTCGGAATTTTCAGGACTTTCACCCGCCAGCAGATAACGCTGGAGTTCCGGGTCCTGCAACTCCAGTAACTGCTCGATCAGCAGCAATTCGCGCGTCCGCTCGGCAGCCGGCAGTGCCGCGCAGGAGTTAACATAGCGTGTTAGCAGGACATCTAGTTCGCGCATGCCGCGGCGGCAGCTCCAGTGCAGGCGGCGCCAGCGCGCATCCAGGTTATCGTCCATCAACTGCAGCCATCAACTACGGCCATCAACGGCTCCGCTCAATGCGAGCGTTCAAGCATCAGGTTCTTGATTGCGGCAATGGCCCTGGCGGGATTGAGGTCCTTCGGACAGGCCTCGGTGCAATTCATGATGGTATGGCAACGGTACAGCTTGAACGGATCGTTGAGCTCGTCGAGCCGCTCGCCGGTGGATTCATCCCGGCTGTCGATGATCCAGCGGTACGCGGCTAACAAAGCCGCCGGGCCGAGATAACGATCGCTGTTCCACCAGTAGCTCGGGCAGGAGGTCGAGCAGCAGGCGCACAGGATGCAGGCTGACGGGCCATCGATTTTTTCCTGGTCCTCGGGCGACTGCAGGCGTTCGCGATCCGGCGGCGCTGGCGTCCGGGTCTGCAGCCAGGGCTTGACCGCGGCGTACTGCGCGTAAAAGAGCGTCAGGTCCGGGACCAGGTCCTTGACCACCGGCATGTGCGGCAGGGGATAGATCTTGACGTCGCCCTTGACGTCGTCACAGGACTTGATGCAGGCCAGTGTGTTGACGCCGTCGATATTCATCGCGCAACTGCCGCAAATGCCTTCGCGGCAGGAGCGGCGAAAAGTCAGCGTTGAATCGATTTCATTTTTGATCTTGATGAGCGCATCGAGCACCATCGGGCCGCAGCTCGCCATGTCGACTTCGTAGGTATCAATACGCGGGTTCTGGCCGGAATCCGGATCGAAACGGTAGACACGGAACTTGCGCACGCGCTTGGCGTCCGCCGGCGCCGCGTAGCTCTTGCCATTGCGGCTGATCTTGGAATTCGCGGGTAATGCAAACTCAACCATCTAGTAACTCCGTACTTTCGGCGGAATGGACGCAACTTCGTCCGTCAGCGTGCCCAGCTGCACCGGGCGATAGTCCATGGTTACGCGGCTGCCTTCAACCCAGGCGAGCGAGTGCTTGAGCCAGTTCAGGTCGTCGCGGCTCTTGAAGTCCTCGCGCGCGTGTGCGCCCCGGCTTTCGGTGCGGTTGGCGGCAGAATTGATGGTCGCCAGCGCCTGGCCCAACAGGTTGTCCAGCTCCAGGGTCTCGATCAGGTCGGTGTTCCAGATCAGGCTGCGATCGGTAATGCCGACATCGGCGAAACTCGCCACGGTGCCGGCCAGCTTGGCAACGCCTGCCGCCAGGCTCTCGCCGCTGCGGAACACGGCCGCATCCTCCTGCATGATGCGCTGCATCTCGAGGCGCACTGCCGCGGTGCCGCGCGAACCCCTGGCATTGCGATAGCGATCGATGCGCGACACCGCCAGGTCGCCGGCATCCCTGGGCAAAGGTTTCTGCTTGCCACCCGGCGTCGCCACGGTCGCTGCGTGCCGCGCCGCCTCGCGCCCGAACACCACAAGATCCAGCAGCGAATTGGAGCCAAGCCGATTGGCGCCGTGCACCGAGACGCAGGCCGCTTCGCCCACGGCCATCAGGCCCGGCACGACCACATCGACGCCGCTCGCGCGCGTGACCACTTCGCCGTGATAATTACAGGGAATGCCACCCATGTTGTAGTGGACGGTTGGCAAGACCGGGATCGGTTCCCGGTTGACATCGACGCCGGCGAAAATCCGCGCGGTCTCCGCGATACCCGGCAGGCGTTGCTTGATGACCTCCGGCCCGAGGTGCTCAAGATGCAGGTGGATATGATCTTTGTCGGCGCCCGCGCCCCGGCCTTCGCGAATTTCAATGGTCATGGACCGCGACACCACGTCGCGCGACGCCAGGTCCTTGGCGTTAGGCGCATAACGCTCCATGAAGCGCTCGCCGGCGGCATTGGTGAGGTAGCCGCCCTCGCCGCGCGAGCCTTCTGTGATCAGGCAGCCCGAGCCGTAGATGCCGGTCGGATGAAATTGCACGAACTCCATGTCCTGCAAGGGCAGACCCGCGCGCAACACCATGCCGCCGCCGTCACCGGTGCAGGTATGAGCCGAGGTGCAGGAAAAATAGGCGCGGCCGTAGCCACCGGTAGCGAGGATCACGAGCTGGGCGCGGAAGCGGTGGATCGTGCCCTCGGCGAGATCGATCGCGACCACGCCACGGCAGACGCCGTTTTCCATGATCAGATCGACGGCAAAATATTCGATGAAAAATTCCGCAGCGTGTTTCAGCGACTGCTGATAGAGCGCGTGCAGCATGGCGTGGCCGGTGCGGTCGGCGGCGGCGCAGGTGCGCTGCGCAATGCCCTTGCCGTACTGCGTGGTCATGCCACCGAACGGCCGCTGATAGATCTTCCCTTCCGGCGTGCGCGAAAACGGCACGCCGTAATGCTCGAGCTCGATCACGGCGGCCGGCGCTTCCTTGCACATGAACTCGATCGCGTCCTGGTCGCCGAGCCAGTCCGATCCCTTGATGGTGTCGTAGAAATGATAGCGCCAGTCGTCCTCGCCCATGTTGCCTAACGCCGCGGAGATGCCGCCCTGCGCAGCAACCGTATGGCTGCGCGTCGGAAACACCTTGGTCACGCAGGCGGTCGACAGGCCCGCTTCGGCCAGCCCGAGCGCGGCGCGCAAGCCGGCGCCACCCGCGCCGACCACGACGACGTCATAGCTGTGATCAATAAACTGATAGGCACTCATCGTCTGGTTTCCACGGGGCTGATTCCTAGGTCGACTGCATTGCGATCTTGAGCACCGCGAACACCGCAGCCACTGCCGCAATGGCGTGCAGAAATTTGAGCAGCACCAGCGCTACTGTCTTGGTCGACTTGCGCGGCACATAGTCTTCGATAATGACCTGGATACCCAGCATCGAATGCCAGGTTGCGCAGATAACCAGCAGGATCATCCACACGGGCGTCCAGCCGCCGCCGAGCCAGGATCGAACGGCAGCAAACTCGAACGACTCCAGACCTAACAGCGAAACCAGGAACCACAGCATCAGGGGCACCAGCGCCACGGCTGTCACGAGTTGCAGCCAGCCGTGCTGTGCTGCGCCGCCAGCCGCGCCCTTGCCAAGCGCGACGCCCATCGGACTGCGCAGGCTCATGGCGCAGCTCCGGCGAAAAACGCGCGCCACACAAAGAACGCAAACAGCGCCAGGGCCGAGAACAAGGTGATCCAGCCACTGCGACGCGAGTCGGCTTTTTCGAAACCCCGGCCCGTGTCCCAGACCAGATGACGGATGCCGTAGCAAAGGTGATAGAGAAATGCGAACAGCCAACCCGCGAGCAGCAGCTTGACCCAAACCTGGCCAAGCAGACTGCGCGCGTTGTCATAGGCCGCGGGGCCGGAGCCCAGAGCCATGAGCCAGTAGACCAGCAAGGCGAGACCTGCGGTCTGGGCGACGCCGGTAACGCGATGCATGATCGACAGCGCCATGATCGGAAACTTCCGGTAGATGGACGCGTGTGGCGATAAGGGTCTGGTGGGCATTCGACTGTCCTGCAATCAAAACCTAAAAATCTGAGGTCAAAAATCGATACAGTGGCCGTTGCGTTCCCAATCCCCGAAGCGCGTCGGATCGGGCCCTTCGCGGCCGCCGATTTCCGCAACCGCAGCGGGGGACTTGTTCACGAGAGGTGTGGCTGTTGCGGCCGGCGCCGCGGGCGCAGGGCTTTCAGGCGTCGGCAGACCTGGGTCGGGCTGCTGCATTAGAGGTAATTCTGCCAGAATTGCTGGCAAAGAACTACGCAGTTGGCGGACCGCACGTTGAACATCGAATACTTTTCACTGCCAGATCTGGGCGCGTTGTCCGCAGAAGGCCTTGACGCAGGTAAATTCCTGCAAGGCCAGCTGTCTAACGACGTGGCGAAACTGGCAGCTGGCGAGGCGCAGCTGACTGCGTTGCATACCGTCCAGGGCCGCGTGCAGGCGCTGCTGCGTTTGTTCCGGGTCCACGAAACCCTGTGGGTCGCAGTTCTGCCGCGCGCGCTGAGCGCCGATGTTCTGGCAACGCTGCGCAAGCGCGTGTTCCGCGCCAAGGTAACGCTGGCCGATGCGAGCGCCAACTGGCAGGTGCTGGGAGCGAGCGCCGCACCACCTAACAGCATGCACGCCAGGGTCGACGCCAGCGGCCGCTGCCTGCTGCTGCGCGACGCCGCCGCCCCGCCCCCCAGCCAACCGCCGCGATCGCGGGAAGACTGGCGGGCGCTGGATGTTGCGGCCGGTGTGCCGCAGGTGTACGCGGGCAGCCACGGTGAGTTCGTATCGCAGATGCTGAATCTCGATTTGTTAGACGGAATCGCGTTCGACAAAGGCTGCTACATCGGCCAGGAGATCGTCGCGCGCGCCCATTATCGCGGGCGGGTCAAACGGCGCCTGCAGCGCTTCGCACTTGCAGCCGCTACGGCGCCGGCGCCTGGCGCCAGCGTCACGCTGGCCTCGGGCGAGTCGGCCCAGGTCGTGGAGGCCACCCGGGATGCAATGCTCGCGGTTGCGCCCATCGGCGCGGCGGGCGCGCTGCCCCTGCCATACGCGCTGCCGGAAAACTAGCGGCGGCGATTTTCCGGCATGGCGGCCTGGGGCCGCGGACGTGCTGTCAGACGCCACAACAAGAGGCCGGCGACGACCGCTATCAGCGTTGCCGGTATCCAGGCCACCAGCGCCGGCGGCGCGTCATACACGCTCACCAGGCTGCTCGCGACATCCTGCAGCATCGACAACGAAAACCCGACGATCAGCCCCAGCACCAGGCGCGCGCCCTGCCTGGCGGAGCGCAGCAGTCCAAGCACCGCTGGCAAAGCTAACAATACCAGCAGCGGTGCGGTTACCAGCTTGGCGAGCCGCTCATGATATTTGTAGACCAACGTGGCATAAGGCAGCCGCGCCCGCTGCAATTCCGCGCGCTGCGCAGCCAGCTGCCGCAACGAGGAGTAACGGCGCGTGCCCTGCGACGCCCGCAGCAGCGATTTCGCCTCCGTGCTGACTTCCTCGACCAGCGGTCTTTGCTCGATGACTGCAGAAGAATCTGAATAATGCACGGCGCGATAGCGCTCATAGGTCATGCGATCCTGGGAATCGAGCGACACCGCCGCCGCCTCGGCCAGGCCACTGACGCGGCCTGCCGCATCGAGCTCGATGATGGTCGCGGCGGGAAACTCCGGCCGGCGGTCGACGCCGATAATGCGCGAACCCACCATGGTCCACCAGGCGCTGCGGCCGGCAAGCACGCCGGGACCGAGTCGCTGCTCAGTTTTCATGCGATTGGCAGCCTCGGCAAGCCCAGGCGCCAGGTACTCACCGATTATCGCGGCACTGCCGGCAAGCGCTACCCCTGCCAACGCGGCAATGCCCGCCAGCCGCCAGATCGACCAGCCCGCTGCGCGCAGCACCGTTATCTCACTGTCCTGCTGCAGGCGCCCCAGGCCGGACAATGCACCTAACAACGCTGCCGCAGGCGCGAAATCCAGCGCCCAGGTCGGCAGCATCAGCAGCGAATGCAGCAACGCCGACGCCATGGTGTAATGGCCGGTGCCGACATCGTCGAGCTGTTCGATGAAATTGAATATCGCGATCAGTCCCAGCAGAGCGAGCAGCACGGTCGCCATGTGCGTGAGCACGGTACGCAGGATGTAGCGCACCAGAATCATGTCACAACCCTCGTGCGCCGCCAGCGTTTGCGTGTGAACCACAACACCGCCGCCGCAGCGATGCCGAGATGCACGGCCCACATGCCCGGCCACAAGGGCAACGTGCCGCGCGCAATGCTGCTGCGGGCCGCGGCCAGCAGATTGACGTACAGAAAAAACAGCAGCAACGCCGGGGCCATGCGCGTGTAGCGCCCCTGCCTCGGCCGCAGCTGCGACAACGGCACGGCAACGATCATCAGCAGCATGCACATCACCGGAACCGAGCCGCGCCACTGCAGCTCAGCTTGATCTTCGGGCCGCGCGGAGCCTAACAAATCGGAGGTGGACAACATGTCGCGGCTGGTCCGGGAGCGCTCCACCGATGGCAGCGGCACCGCGAGCTCGAGCGCCGCAAATCGAATGCGCTGCGACGCCGCGGCGTTCGCCTCGCCCGTCAGGCGCTCGCCCTGCTCCAGATGCAGACTCAGATTGCGGATGCCGGCATCCAGCTCATAGGTGGCACGGCTCGCGCGTATCACTTCCAGGGTCTTGCCATCGCGTTGCAGAAACAGCACATCGCGCAATCCGCCGCTGGCGTCAACCGAACCGACATGCACCACCAGGCCCGTCCCCGGCAGCTGTGTGAAGCGACCGGGCTCGAAGGCAGTCAATTGCGAACGGCGGTAGGCGTCGCTCAGAGTCAGCTGCTCGCGCAACGCCATTTGCGGCGCGAAATACAAGGTCACTGAGCCAAGCGCCAATGCCGCGGCGGCTCCGAACAGCAGGATCCCGCGGGCTGATTGCCACGGACCAATGCCGCTGCTGCGGATCGCACTCATTTCGCCGTCGTGGGCGAGCCGGCCGTAGGTCAGTACGATGGCTAACAACAAGGCCAAAGGCATGGTGATCTGGGCGGTCTGCAGGAACGTCAGCAAGGTCAGCTTGAGCACGATGTCGCTGGGTAAATTGGCCTCGGCTGCGCGTTCCAGCGAGCGCGTCAGCTGACTGCCCAGCACCAGCACCGAGACCGACAGGGCAACCGCCAGCCAGTTGCCAAGAAATTCGCGCAGGATGTAACGCGCCAGAATCATGTTGGCTCAATCATGCCTGATCAGAACTCCACCAATTCGACTTCGCTGTCGACAATCGACTCGCCGAGAAAGCGACTGCCGATCCGGGCAAAGCGTTCGACTCCGTCAGTGGCCAGAAATTCGATGCCCGCCTGTGAGCCCGCATCCGGCAGCACCGCAGCCTGGGCAGCCAGCGCGCGTACCGCGGCGGCGGTGGTGCGCGCCGAGTCCACCAGCCGGATGCCCGGCCCCGCGACTGCGGCAATGGCGCGCGCCAGCACCGGGAAATGCGTGCAACCTAACACCAGCACGTCGGGTTGCACGGACATGCATGCCAGCCAGGTATCCAGGTAGCGATGCACAGCGGCTTCGACCACGGCGCCGTCCACCCAGCCCTCCTCGGCCAGCGCCACGAACAGCTGACAGGCGAGTGACGCCACCTGCGCGTCCGGCAAGATGGCATGGATCGCACGTTCATAGGCGCCGCCGCGCACCGTGCCCTCGGTACCGATGACGGCAACATGGTGGTTGCGAGTCTGGGCGCAGGCAGCGGCCGCGCCGGGTTCGATGACCCCGACGATGTTGATCGCTTCAAATCGCTCGCGCAACGCCGGCAGAGCGACCGACGACGCGGTGTTGCAGGCCACCACCAATGTGCCGATGCCGCGTTCGACCAGCAGTTCGGCCGCCTGCAGCGCGTAGCGCACGATGGTAGACGCCGACTTGGTGCCATAAGGCAGGCGCGCAGTATCGCCCAGATAGATGAACTTGTGCTGCGGCAGTTCGCACCGCAATTCAGCTAACACCGTGAGCCCGCCCATGCCCGAATCAAAGACACCGATCGGGCCGCCGGCGCGAAGCGGTCGGGTGGCGGCGTTCAATCGGCCTCGGGTCGCATCTGCGGGAACAGCAGCACATCGCGGATCGACGCCGCGTTAGTCAGCCACATCACGACGCGGTCGACGCCGATGCCGAGTCCCGCCGTGGGCGGCATGCCGTACTCCAGAGCGCGCACATAATCGGCGTCGTAGAACATTGCCTCATCGTCGCCGGCATCCTTGCGCTCGACCTGGGCGCGAAACCGCGCGGCCTGGTCCTCGGCATCATTCAATTCAGAAAATCCGTTAGCCAGTTCGCGGCCACTGGCGAAAAACTCAAAGCGATCAGTCAGGAATGGATCCTGGTCATTGGCCCGCGACAGCGGCGACACTTCCGCGGGATAGGCGTACACAAACGTCGGATCCTGCAAGGTGTGCTCGCCGGTCTTCTCGAACAGCTCGATCTGCAGCTTGCCGGCGCCATCGCCGTCCTTGAAGGCGATGCCCCTGTCAGCACACTGCTCACGCAGGTAGCCCACATCGCGCAAGCGGGACGCATCGAGACCCGGATTATTGCGCAGAATCACCTCGGCCACGGTCAGGCGCGCGAACCGCGGCTCCAGATCGAACTGGCGGCCCTGCGATTCGAACGTGGTCCCGCCTAACACCCGGGTTGCCAATCCGCGCAGCAGATCTTCCACCAGATTCATCAGGTCGTCATAGTCGGCATAGGACCAGTACAACTCCAGCATCGTGAACTCGGGGTTATGGCGGGTCGACAGCCCCTCGTTGCGAAAATTGCGGTTGATCTCGTAGACCTTCTCGAAACCGCCGACCACCAGCCGCTTCAGGTAGAGCTCTGGCGCGATACGCATGAACATCTCTACGCCCAGTGCGTTGTGCCAGGTCTTGAACGGCCGGGCCGCGGCGCCACCGGGAATCGGCTGCATCATCGGCGTCTCGACTTCGAGAAAATCGCGCCGGTCGAGGTAGTCGCGCAGAAAACGAACCACGGCCGTGCGTTGCATGAAAAGACGGCGGCTGTCCTCATTCATGATCAGATCGACATAGCGCTGCCGGTAACGCACTTCGGTGTCGGCCAGTCCGTGCCACTTGTCCGGCAGCGGCCGCAGCGATTTTGTCAGCAGGCGCAGCTGGCTGACGCGCACCGTCAGCTCACCGGTCTTGGTGCGAAACAACTGGCCTTCCGCAGCAACAATGTCGCCGACGTCCCAGCCCTTGAAGGCCTCGTAGCTGTCGCCGAGCGTTTCGCGCTGCAGAAAAAGCTGCAGCTGTGCGCCGGGATCCTGGATCTTGGCGAAGCTGGCCTTGCCCATGACGCGCTTGGCCATCATGCGTCCGGCCACCTTGACCCGCACCGGCTGCGCTTCCAGCTGTTCGCCACTGACATTTTCGTACAGAGCTGACAAATCGGCCGCGAAGCTGTCGCGCCGAAAGTCGTTGGGAAATGCCACGCCCTGGGCGCGGATCGCGGCCAGTTTCTGGCGGCGCTCGGCTATGAGTTTGTTTTCATCGTCGCTCATACACCCGCCTTCAGTGACGCTTCGAGAAATACATCGAGATCGCCGTCCAGAACCGCCGTGGTATTGCCGATTTCGATGTTGGTACGCAAATCCTTGATGCGCGACTGGTCAAGCACATAGGAACGAATCTGGTGGCCCCAGCTGACATCGGACTTGGAGTCTTCCAGCACTTTGGCTGCCGCGTTGCGCTTGTTGACTTCGAGCTCGTACATCTTGGCCTTGAGCATTTTCATGGCCGTGGCGCGATTCTTGTGCTGGCTGCGTTCATTCTGACATGCGACGACGATGCCGCTCGGCAGGTGGCGCAGTCGCACTGCGGATTCGGTCTTGTTGACATGCTGACCGCCGGCGCCGGAAGAACGAAACACATCCATTTCGATATCGGCCGGATTCAGGTCGATTTTGATGTCGTCGTCGATTTCTGGCGACACGAACACCGAGGCGAACGAGGTATGACGGCGATTGCCTGAATCAAACGGCGACTTGCGCACCAGTCGATGCACGCCGGTTTCGGTGCGCAACCAGCCGTAGGCATTTTCACCGCGCACTTCGAGCGTCGCGCTTTTCATGCCTGCGACTTCGCCGGGACTGGAATCGATGACTTCCGCGGCGAAGCCATGCGTCGCCGCCCACTTGATGTACATGCGCAGCAGCATCTGGGCCCAGTCCTGGGCTTCGGTGCCACCGGCGCCGGCCTGCACATCCAGAAATGCGTTGTGGGGATCCATTTTGCCGCGGAACATGCGCTTGAGTTCCAGCTTGCGCACCCGCGTCTCGACATCAGGCAGGTCGCGCTCGATTTCGCGCGCGGTGCCTTCATCGTTCTCGGCTTCCGCGAGCTCCAGCAGTTCCGCCGAATCGCCCACAGCGCGCTGCGTCTTGTCGATTTCCTCGAGCTCCGAGCTCAGGCGCGCGCGTTCCTTGCCGAGTTCCTGGGCCTTTTCGGGCTGTTGCCAGACAGCCGGATCCTCTAGCTCCCGGCTGACTTCCTCCAGCCGCTCTTTCTTGTTGTCGTACTCAAAGAAACCCCCGTAACGACAGCACGCGCTCGTCGAGGTCTTTGAGGCTGCGCTTGAGGGCACCGAGTTCGATCACGGCGCGGATTCTAACAGACGGGCAACAGATGATCGATCAACAGTTGCAGGCGCCGCTCGCCGCGGTACGCGTTGATATCCAGTCGATAGACCAACTGCACCGTGCTGCCCTCGAGCTGCGGACGCGCGCCCGGATCGAGATGATTGAAGGCAATGGCATCGAAGCGCCGCCCACTGCCCGTGGGCTCGACCCACAGTTTCAGGTGCCGCTCGCCGACGACGCGCGACTGGTGCACGGCGAATTCGCCATCGAAACTCGGCTCAGGAAACGCCTGTCCCCAGGGCCCGCCCGCCCGCAGGGCCTCGGCGGTCGGCAAGGCAATTTCATCGATCGACAAGCCGCCATCGGTCTCAATCGTGTCGTGGGTCTTGCCGGGACCCAACCAGCGCATCACTTCGGCATCGAAAGCGCGCGCGAAGCGGTCGAGATTGGCGGGCCTGAGTGTTAGGCCGGCAGCCATCGCGTGTCCGCCGAAGCGCTCGATGAGTCCTGGCTCCGCGGTCGCCATGGCTTCGAGCACATCGCGCACGTGCACCCCCGGCACCGAGCGCGCCGAACCCCGCAACTCATCGCCCTTCGCGTTTGCGAAAGCGACCACCGGTCTGCGAATCCGGTCCTTGACCCGGCTGGCAACCAGTCCGACGACGCCCTGATGCCAGTCCGCATCGTAGAGCACCACGCCGGCGCGTTGTGCAGCGAGCGCCTGCGGGTCGTCGAGCGCCTTGACCGCGGCCAGCGCCTGGCGCTGCATGTCGGCTTCGATTTCGCGCCGCTCGCGATTGAGACTGTCCAGCTGCTCAGCCAGCTGCGCGGCCTCGTCGGCATTGTCAGCCAGCAGGCAACGGATGCCGATACTCATGTCGTCGATCCGCCCGGCGGCGTTGAGCCGCGGCGCAACGGCAAATCCGAGGTCCGACGCCAGCACGCTCGCGTACTCGCGCTTCGCGACCTGCAGCAGCGCGCGGATACCCGGCACGCAGGCGCCGGCGCGAATGCGCGCCAGCCCCTGCGCCGCGAGAATGCGGTTGTTGCGGTCCAGTGGCACGAGATCCGCGATGGTCCCGAGCGCCACCAGGTCCAACAACTGCGTGACGCGTGCCGCGGGCACCGTCAGCCGCCGCGCCACCGCTGCTAACAAATAAAAAGCGACGCCGACGCCGGCCAGAAAACGCGACTGAAAGCCGTTGCCCGGCACGTTCGGATTGAGGATCGCATCGGCCGCGGGCAGCTCGCGCCCCGGCAGATGATGGTCGGTCACCAGCACCTGCATGCCGGCGGCCTGCGCGGCGGCCACGCCGGCGAGACTCGATATGCCATTGTCCACCGTCACCACCAGGCTCGGTTTGCGGCCGGCCGCCACCGCGACAATCTCCGGCGTGAGGCCGTAGCCGAACTCAAATCTGTTAGGCACGAGAAAATCGACGTCCGCGAACCCGCATTCCCTGAGACCGCGCATCAGCAGCGCCGTGCTGGTCGCGCCATCGGCATCGAAGTCGCCGATGATCAGGACTCTGCCCGGCGCCTCGCGATGCGCCAGCAGCAGCTCGACCGCTGCATCGATGCCGCCGAGACTGCCCACCGGCAGCAGGCGGTCAAGTGTCAACGACAGTTCCGCGGGCTGGCGCAGGCCGCGCGCCGCATAGGCGCGCGCCAGCACCGGATGCAACCCGGAGAACCCGGCCAGCTCCGCGGCCGCAACCTCCCGTCGGATGATGCGCAGAGTCAAGCGCCTAACACCTGATACCAGGGCCGGCGCCGGCGCCAGAATCGCCAGGCGTCCCGCGGCCGCAAGGTAAAGATGCGTCCATTCGCCAGCAGCTGCAGCGAGCGCAACGCGCCCTGCCGCATGGCCTGCAGCGACGGCGCCAGCCACTGTCCGAGAGCTCCGGCGAGATCGGGCCCGCCCGGTTCCTGCGTCGGCAGCAAGGCCACCGTCAGACCGCTCGCATTCATGTCTAATAAATCCCGGCATTGCGACGGCAAATCGGCGACCACTCCGGCCTGTGCCCGAACCAGCGCAGCGGCCACCGCATCCCGGCCGAACAAGCGCGGGCGATTGTGGCCGTCGGGAATGCGCGCAGCAAACCAGTCGGGACTACAAGCGCTGTCCCATAACCAAAGCTGGGTTACGGCCGGCAGACCATTTTGCGCACGCCTGCGATTGACAGCAGCACCGAAAAGCCAGAGTTCGATCTCGCCCGTGATCCCACGCAGGCGCGCGGCGCCCGGCCCGAGCGGCAGCGCGGCGGCAACATTGCAGCCCAGCCAGCGCTCCGGAGGCTGGGTGATGACCGCGGCAACTGGATCGCTCGCGGCCAGAAGCAGGCGGCCGTCGCCGGCGTCCTCCAGCGACCAGCCACTGCCAGCGAAGTCGCGCCCGAACGCAGCTAACAACTCAGTGACTTCCGCGGTATCGAGGCGCAGGCAGCCGCGCGCATCGAGTTGCACGTGAGTGAGACCCGCGCGACAGTGTACTGGCGTCGCGAACCAGCAGGCCGAGGGCGCGTTCGTGGTCGTCGCGGCTGCGCGCATCGTCGACAGCCAGAATTCACGCGCCAGCGACGATTCAGCGGGCTGCACCTGTGCCGCACGATTTGTGGCCGGGAAGTGCCGCAACGCGAGCCAGGCACGCCAATCCCCGGCCAGGCTCTGACTACTGGCATGGCGCAACGCAATTGCAAGGCTGGCGACAGCCGGCGCGGGCTCGCCCTGCTCCTCGGGATGCAAATAAAAATCGCTGAGCACGAACGCAAGTCGCATGGGTTCCGACATCTTGTTCGCGGTATGTTACGCGTCATGCGACTCACTCAAGAGCGATCTGAAGAATTGAACTGGATCCGGCGCTACGACGGCGTGCAGCTTTTGATCGGCGACAAGCTGCTGAGCGGGCCTTGCATCGTCGCGCCAAAGACCGTGATTGATTCATGGCCTGCGCCGGCGCCTGCGCAGTTGCGGGTTGAGGACTTGCAGCAGGCGCTGGACCTGCAACCACGTATTTTGCTGCTGGCACTGCCCGGTGCCGCAACCGATCTCAATCTGGAAATTCGCCGCGCGCTGCGCGCGCGCAACGTGGGCCTGGAAACCATGGAACGCGGCGCTGCATGCCGGACGTATAACGTCCTCGCGACTGAAGGTCGCGAAGTGGTCGCTGTATTCTGGTGAAAAATTTTCGGTGCCGCGCAACGGGCACCGAGAGAAGACACAGGGAGAAGAAGCTCGTTTCAACCGCCAATTATTCGAAGCTGACAGACCCGAACAATTGTTTGCCTGTAGTTTTTCTTGTTGGTTTTTCTTCTTCTTCTTAGCCCGACTTCCCCCATCATCCCTGTGTCTTCTCGCGGTGCCCGTCAAAGGTCCCGCCAGAAGATGTTAAACGGGTCTCAATTCATCTTGCAAGTACCGGTTTCAAAAAGAGATTTTATTCAGGCCCTAAATGCCAAAAAAGCCCTTAATTTCGAACTAATATTTATATATTTCATACGGTTAGCACGCTTTGTTAACCAATACTCTCTTTAAGAGCTTGAAACGCCACCCAGCAGGGGCACGAAAGTGACCGCTCCAAGCGAAACCCGGTCGATCTGCTTTTCGCGGCGCGTGTAGCACCACAATTCCTGCTGCCCTTCCGTCCCGGCCGGAACGATCAGGCGGCCGCCCTTCGCCAGCTGCTGCAGCAAGGCCTCGGGCACGCGCAACGCGGCCGCCGCCACCAGGATGCCGTCGAACGGGCCCTGCGCTTTCCAGCCCAGGCTGCCATCGCCGTGACGGAATCGCACGTTGCGGATGCCAAGCTCCTTGAGCCGGGCCTTGGCACGCTCGAGCAGAGGCTCGATGCGCTCGATGGTGCAGATCTTGTCGGCGAAGGGCGCGAGCACCGCGGTCTGGTAACCACAGCCTGTGCCGACTTCAAGCACGCGGCGCAGCGGCGGTCCGTCTAGCAGCGCCTCGGTCATGCGCGCGACGATGTAGGGCTGCGAGATGGTCTGCGCGAAGCCAATAGGCAGCGCGGTGTCTTCGTAGGCGCGGCTGGCCAGCGCTTCGTCGACGAAAATGTGCCGCGGCACGTTGCGAATCCGATCCAGGACCGCCATGTTCTTGATGCCCTGATCCTGCAGGCGCTGCACCAGGCGGTCGCGCGTGCGCGCCGAGGTCATGCCGATGCCGGCGAAACGCTGGTCGGTCAAGCGGGCATCGCTTTCAACCAGTGGCGCGTGTCATCGAGCGCCGACTGCCGTGTGAGATCGACTTGCAGCGGCGTCACCGATACCAGGCTGTTAGCGATCGCGTGAAAGTCGGTGCCCGGGCCGGCATCGTCGCCGGGACCCGAGGGCCCGACCCAGTAAACCGTGCGGCCGCGCGGATCCTGGGTCTTGACGGCTCGTTCCGAACGATGCCGCGCACCCAGCCGCGTGGTCTCGATACCACGGATCTGCTCGTACGGCAGATCCGGAATATTCACGTTGAGCATTGTGTTAGGTCCGGGCGGCACGGCGATCATGTGCTCCACCAGTCGCCGCGCAATACGCGCGGCGCTGTCGAAATGCCGGCCACTGCCCGACTGGCAATTGAGCGAGAAAGCGATCGCCGGCAGCCCCAGCAAACGTCCTTCCATGGCTGCCGCCACCGTGCCGGAATAAAGCACATCGTCGCCGAGATTCGGGCCATCGTTGATCCCGGAGCAGACCATCTGGAAGTCAAAGTCAAACAGGCCGCAGATCGCCAGGTGCACGCAGTCGGTCGGCGTGCCGGTCACGAAAAACACCCCAGGCTCGACTTTGCCGACGCGCACTGGCACATCGAGCGTCAGCGAATTGCTGGCACCGCTCTTGTTACGATCCGGCGCGACCGTGACCAGTTCGGCCACGTGGGCGAGTCCTTTGCGCAACTCGGTCAGACCGCGTGCACGATAACCATCGTCATTGGCCAGAAGTATTCTCACGTCGTGCGCTGGGTCCTGATTGGGTTCTGCAAGGCGCGCCAATATACTGAAACGCCGCTTGAGGAGGTAGCTTGAGTCATCCCCCGCGCCGTCGCGAGCTAAAAAAGAATAAGCATACGACCGCCACGGTCGAACCGCTGCCCGACGCGGATTTTCGCGCCGCGGTCGCCGATGCCCTGCCATTGCAGCATGAGCCACGTGTCACGCGCGGCGCCCGCAAGCCCGCGCCGCGAGCCCGCTTTACGCTGGCGGCACGTCGTGAATTACTCGAAGAAAGCCTGCGCGCCGACCCGGAGGTCCTGGACGCGGAAATCGGCGACACGGTCAGTTTCCGGCGCGACGGTGTCCAGGAGGCCGTGCTGCGCAAATTGCGCCGCGGCAGCTACCGCACCGAGGCTGAGCTCGATCTGCACGGTCTCAACGTCGAGGCCGCGCGCGCTGAACTGCGCGCGTTCCTGGCCGAGGCCCGCATGCGCCAGTTGCGCTGCCTGCGCATCGTGCATGGCAAGGGCCTGCGCTCGGGCCACCGTGGCCCGGTTGTCAAAGTGATGACGGTTGGGCTGCTGCGCCGCCTCGACAAGGTGCTGGCCTTCTGTTCGGCGCGCCATGTCGATGGTGGTACCGGCGCCGTGTACGTGCTGCTGTCAGTCTAGATTTCGGCGCCGCTGTGCGCGTCCCGGGCATCCAGCAGTTCGTGCAGCACCGTGGTCGCGAAACTGCCCGGGTTGAGCCGGAATTGCAGCCGCAGGCTCGCATTATTTTCGCCCCACTGATGCGACAGTTGCTGGACGCGCAGCCGCAGCGGCCGGCGCTCCGCGCGCAGGCCCTCAGCTAACAACCAGCGGTCGAGTGGTTCGCAGGCGGCCGCCGCCCGGGCCTCGAGGTCTGCGGTCTCGCCCTGCGTCGACAGCCCGCCGGCCGCGCCCCACATGGGACCGGTGGGATGCAGCTCGCTGCCCTGGCAACGTGCGCGCAGCGAGTCATCCGGTTCGTTGACTGCGAATACGGTATTGCCGTCATCGAAATTGGCGATGTCACCGGCGCGCAGTTCGTTCCAGGTTCGCGCCTGGACGCGCTGCGCCAATACCCGGTTGAAAATCAGGCTGCGCGCCGCCGACAGCGCGAAGCTGCGATCGCTGCGCACGAACCCGGCCGGGGCGTCAGCCGCCACAGGCTGCGCGTACTGGCGGGCGCGCAGCAGGTTGCCCGCGTCGCGCCCGAAACGCTGCGGGCCGAAATAATTGGGCACGCCGGCGGCCGCGATCAGACTCAGCCGCTCATTGATCGCCGCCCGGGACACCAGGCCTGACAGATTTGTTAGCAGCAGGTCAAAACGATTGGCCGCGAGCGCGCCACGGCGCAGCTTGCGGTCATGGGGATGGGCCGCGAGCACTTCGTAACCCTCGCCGCTGAATCCTTCCCAGACCACCGCCTCGCCGCGGCTCACCGGCACCGAGAACCACTGCGTCGCCACGGCGTGCCGGTCCTTGAGACCGGCGAAACCGACATCGTGGGGCCGGACCCGCGCGCGCCTGGCGAGATCGCGCGCGACCCATTCGGTATTGGCGCCGCGCTTGCGGACCTGCAGCAGCCAGTGATGGCCCTGCCCGGCCGCTGCGAATCCCAGCTCTTCATCGACCTGGAAGTCCTCGGGCTGCGCGCGCAGGCTCGCCCGCCCCAGGGGCTCCCCATGGGCGCGTGGCGGGTGCAGGGCTGAGGCCAGCCAGTCCCCGGGTAGCTCGTTCAAAGGGCCGTCAGGGTCACAACGGCGTTCGCTGCGAGCCCTTCGCGACGGCCGACGAATCCCAGGCCTTCGGTGGTCGTGGCCTTGAGATTGACGTCCTGTGCCGGAAGCCCGAGCAGCGCGGCGATACTGGCGACGATCGCAGCGCGGTGCGGGCCGATACGGGGCGCCTCGGCCAGCAAGGTCAGGTCGGCGTTGACCGGTCGCAAGCCACGCGCCCGCAGCAGTCGCAAAGCCTCGGTGACGAAGCCGGCGCTCGCCGCGCCGCGCCAGCGTGGATCGGAATCCGGGAAATGCACGCCGATGTCGCCGAGACCTGCCGCGCCTAACAACGCGTCGCACAGCGCGTGCAACAGCACGTCGCCGTCCGAATGCGCAACCGCTCCCCGGTCGTGCGGTATCCGCACGCCGCCTAACATCAGGTGATCGCCGGCGCCAAACGCGTGGACGTCGGTGCCAAATCCGGTACGCATGCTGCTCCTCGCTGACAAGTCGGGCTGCGCGCCCAGGACCGCGGCGGCCAGCACGAAATCCCCGGCGCCGGTCACCTTGAGATTGCTGGTCGAACCCGTTACCAGCAGCGGCGCTGCACCGCCCGCTTCCATGGCCTGCGCTTCGTCGGTCGGCAGTCTGCCCGCCGACAACTCCGCCTGCAATGCCGACTGCAATTCCCCGAGACGGAACAGCTGTGGCGTCAGCGCCCGCCACAGGCCGGCGCGCGGCACGGTTTTCAGTACCTTGTCGCCGGTGCTGCGCTTGACGGTGTCGCTGACCGGCAGTGCTAACAAACCGCCGCAATTTGCCGTAAAGCAGGCGGCCAGCAGTGCATCGATTTCGCCGCGGCTCACGCAGGGACGCGCGGCATCGTGGACCATTACCCAGTCGCCGGCGGCGGCGTGCAGCGACAGCGTTTGCAGGGCACTTTGCACGGAATGACAGCGCTCGGCGCCGCCGACGGCGATCATGACCGTGGCAAACCCGAGCGCCCCGGCCAGCGCGGCGCCCTGCGTATCGCCGCTCGCCAGCGCCAGCGCCACGCCGCGGCAGCGCGCATCGGCCGCGAACGGCCTGAGCGCCCACTCCAGCAGCGGGCGACCTAACAAATTGCGGTATTGCTTGGGTTGCTCAGCGCCGCTGCGCCGGCCCGCGCCGGCGGCCGGCACGACCAGCCAGTACGCGGCGGACATCAGCCGGCCTCAGCGCAGCGCGGTGCGCGTGCGCCCATCGCCTTGCGCCATCATCGGCTTCGCTACCACCTGGTAAAAAGTTTCGTTAGCCGAAATCATGCCGAGTTCGCTGCGCGCGCGCTCTTCGAGAGCTAACATGCCCTGCTTGAGATCGGTCACTTCGGCGGCCAGCTGCGAGTTGCGCGCCCGCAGTTCATTGTTGTTAGCTTGTTGCGCTGCCACGGCGGCCGACAACCTCGACACTTCGCGCACGCCGTCCGGCGACAGCCACAGGCGGTACTGCAGCAGTACCGTCGCCGTTAGCAATGCCCCAAACAGCCACTTCATAGGGGCAAGAGATTAACCTGTCTGTGACAGGAAATAAAGCCCTTAAAATCAGAGCTTTACGGGGAATGCTTGAGACCCTGCATAACCCACCCTGCCGCCCAGACTGCCTTCAATCCGCAGCAGCTGGTTGTACTTGGCGACGCGGTCCGAGCGCGACATCGAGCCGGTCTTGATCTGCGTGGCCGCGGTGGCGACCGCGATGTCCGCGATGCTCGAATCCTCGGTCTCGCCCGAACGATGCGACACGATCGAGGCATAGCCGGCCTTGTCCGCCATGCTGATCGCCGCCAGCGTCTCGGTCAGCGTGCCGATCTGGTTGGGCTTGATCAGGATCGCGTTAGCAATCTTCCGGGCAATGCCTTCCGCCAGGATCCGGGTATTGGTGACGAACAGGTCATCGCCCACCAGCTGGATCTTGCTGCCAAGACGCTGCGTCAGGCCGGCCCAGCCGTCCCAGTCGCCCTCGGCCATGCCATCTTCGATGGTAATGATCGGGTATTTGGCCACCAGGCTCTCGAGATACCCGGCAAATTCTGCGGCGCTGTAGCTCTTGCCTTCGGCCTCGAGGTGATAACGGCCGTCCCTGAAGAACTCGGTGCTCGCGACATCCAGGCCCAGGTAAATGTCCTGGCCGGGCCGGTAACCGGCTTTCTCGATCGCCTCAAGAATCAGCGTCAGTGCTTCGGCGTTGGAACCCAGGTTGGGGGCGAACCCGCCCTCGTCGCCGACCGCAGTCGACTGGCCCATGCCGTCGAGCAGTTTCTTAAGCGTATGAAAGATTTCAGCGCCATAGCGCAGCGCTTCGGCAAGGCTCGGAGCACCGACCGGCAGGATCATGAATTCCTGGATATCCAGGCTGTTGTTAGCGTGGGCGCCGCCATTGATGATGTTCATCATCGGCACCGGCATCTGCGGCGCGCGCTCGCCCGCAAGCCACTGCCACAGAGGTTTACCCGCGCTGCGGCTGGCGGCGTGGGCATTGGCCAGTGAAATGGCCAGCAAGGCGTTAGCGCCGAGGCAGGCCTTGGTATCCGTGCCATCCAGCTCGCACATGCGCTGATCGAGTCCTGCCTGGTCCGCAGCGTCGCGCCCGAGCAGCGCATCGCGCAGCGGCCCGTTGACGTTGGCGACTGCCTTGCGCACGCCCTTGCCGAGGTATCGGCTCTGGTCGCCATCGCGCAGCTCCACGGCTTCCCGCGAACCGGTCGACGCCCCCGAAGGCACTGCCGCCCGGCCCAGCGTGCCGTCGGCCAGCGTGACATCCGCTTCGACGGTTGGATTGCCCCGCGAATCAATGATTTCCCGCCCCAGAATCTCGACAATCTTGCTCATGAGTACATTCCTAACAACAGATCTTTCTTACAACAGATCTTCGGCAAACGGCCGGGACTTGACCGCGTGATCAATTTCCTTCAGTGCGACCAGCAGGGATTCCATGTGCTGCAGCGGCCAGGCGTTTGGTCCGTCGGACTTAGCCTCGGCCGGATTGGGATGGGTCTCCATGAAAAGCCCGGCAATGCCACTGGCAACGGCCGCCCGCGCCAGCACCGGGACAAATTCGCGCTGACCGCCTGACACGGTGCCCTGCCCGCCCGGCAGCTGCACCGAATGGGTCGCATCGAAAACCACCGGGCAGCCGGTTTGGCGGCGCATGATCGCCAGGCTGCGCATGTCTGAGACCAGATTCCGGTAACCAAAACTGAAGCCGCGTTCGCAGACCATGATTTGCTGGTTGCCGGTCGCGCGCGCCTTGTCGACCACGTTAGGCATTTCCTCCGGCGACAGGAACTGGCCTTTCTTGATGTTGACCGGCTTGCCCGCAGCGGCGACGCGCTGGATGAAACTGGTTTGCCGGCACAGAAATGCCGGCGTCTGCAGCACGTCGACGACCGCGGCCACCGCCGCAACGTCGGTGTCTTCATGCACATCGGTCAACACCGGCAGCTGCAATTGCTTGCGCACTGCAGCCAGGACTTCCAGCCCGGCGTCCACCCCCGGTCCGCGATAGCTACTCGCCGAGGAGCGATTCGCCTTGTCAAAAGACGCCTTGAAAATGAACGGGATGCCCAGCCGTTTTGTTAGCTCGCGCAACTGGCCGGCGATCTCCATGGTCAGTTCGCGGCTCTCGATCACGCAGGGGCCGGCAATCAGGAAGAACGGCCGGTCTGCACCGACCGTGAAACCGCAAAGATCCATCAGGCGCTCACGGCGGCCGGCAGCTGCGCCTGGCGCGCCGCGCGAGCCGCGCGCACAAACCCGGTGAACAGCGGATGCCCGTCGCGCGGCGTCGAGGTGAATTCCGGGTGAAACTGCGTGGCCAGGAACCACGGGTGCCCCGGAATCTCGACAATCTCCACCAGCTGATCGCGCGACATGCCGGAGAAGCGCATGCCGGCGGCCAAATAGCGCTGCTGATAGTTGTTATTGAATTCATAGCGGTGGCGATGCCGCTCGGCGATCTGCTCAGCGCCATACATGCCATGCGCGAGCGTGTCAGGTGACAACAGCACGTCCTGGGCCCCGAGGCGCATGCTGGCGCCGAGATGGGACGCTTCATCGCGTTGTTGCGCGCCACGCGCCGCGTCCTGCCATTCCGTAATCAGCGCGATCACCGGGTCTGGCGTCAGTTTGTTGAATTCCGTGCTGTTGGCCTGTTCCAGGCCCAGCACGTGGCGGCCGAATTCGATCACTGCCAGCTGCATGCCAAGGCAGATACCCAGGTACGGGATGCGGTTTTCGCGCGCGTAGCGGATCGCCTGGATCTTGCCCTCGATGCCGCGTTCACCAAAGCCGCCGGGCACCAGGATCGCATCCATGTCCTTGAGGCAATGCGTGCCGCGCGCTTCGATGTCGGTGGATTCGATGTAGTGGATGTTGACGCGGGTGCGGGACTTGAGCCCGGCGTGCATCAGCGCCTCATTGAGCGAGATGTAGCTGTCGCGGATCTGGACATACTTGCCGACCATCGCGATGTCGACCTGGCCATCGGGGTTGGCTTTCGCCATGACGACCTGCTTCCAGCCCGACAGGTCCGCGACCGGCACGTCGAGCCGCAACTTGTCGACGACGATGTCGTCCAGGCCTTCGTCGTGCAGCAGCTGTGGAATCTTGTAGATGTCGTCGGCATCGACCGCCGAAATGACCGCGCGCTCTTCGACATTGGTGAACAGCGCAATCTTGCGGCGCTGCTCGAGCGGCATTGGATCCTTGCAACGGCACAACAGCACATCCGGCTGGATACCGATGCTGCGCAACTCCTTGACTGAATGCTGGGTTGGCTTAGTCTTGATCTCACCGGAGCCGCCGACGATCGGCACCAGCGTCAGATGGATATAGACGCAGTTATTACGCCCCAGCTCCACGCCCAGCTGCCGTATCGCTTCCAGGAACGGCAGTGATTCGATGTCGCCCACCGTGCCGCCGATTTCCACCATGCAGACATCGGCCTCTCCGGCACCTAACACGATGCTGCGCTTGATCTCGTCGGTGATATGCGGAATCACCTGCACGGTGGCACCCAGGTAGTCGCCGCGGCGCTCCTTCGCGATCACGCGCTCGTAGATGCGCCCGGTGGTGAAATTGCTGTTACGGCCGGTGGTCGTGTGCACGAAGCGCTCGTAGTGACCAAGATCAAGATCGGTCTCGGTGCCGTCCGCCGTGACAAAGACCTCGCCGTGCTGGAACGGGCTCATGGTGCCTGGATCGACGTTGATGTAGGGGTCGAGCTTGACCATCGCGATCTTGAGGCCGCGGGCTTCAAGGATCGCACCTAACGACGCAGAGGCGATGCCCTTCCCCAAAGAGGAAACGACACCGCCGGTGACAAAAATAAATCGAGGCATGGGGCACCCGTCGCAGGATTCGAATTAGAGGGTGATCAAAAATTGCCCGCTATGGACAAGCGCTGAATTCCAGATCACGACGGGAGGTCAGCGTAGCAAAATTAAGCGGCGCACGCCATGTTCGCCATTAACGGGCTTACCAATAATGGGTCCAGCGCGCCGCCTTCTGGAACTGATGGAACGCTTCCAGTTTGGTCTCCGGCAGCGCCTTCCCGTACAGGCCGGCGTCGTAACGCACGCGATAGCGGTCAAATACATGCTGGTAGATCGGCAAGTGCACATCGGGCAGCCGGTGTTTGGCGCGGAATTCCTTCATATTGATCACCGCGCGACGCCGGGCTTCGAACTTGTCGGCCTCGGTCAGCACGTCGCCGCGTGGCCCGAAAATCGCCGATCGGCCAATCCAGTCGTTGCGTGGCGCGCTGTCGATGAAGAAATCCGGCACCTCGCCGCCCAGGCCCAGGCTGTTGTTGACCAGCGTCGTATACAGCGAGTTGTGATACGACGTCAGGCGGATATCGTCCCATTCGCAGCCACCGGTCGCGGTACGGCAGATGATCTCGGCGCCCTTCAGCGCCATGCAACGAAACAACTCGGGTTCAAACTGCACCGCTGACATCGCGATATTGCCGATCTCCGTCTGGACGACCGGGATGACGCGGTCCCAGCCATAACGTTCCACATACTCGTCCAGGATGTCGTAAATCGTCGTCGTGAGGTTCTCGGAGCCTGGAAACATGCCGCGCACGTTGCGCTGCTTCCAGTGGACGTCGACCACGTTGCCCTGCGGGCCCACCAGGACCTGCCAGTTGAACAGATGCCCCGGCCAGGTGGCATCGCGGGCCAGGCAGCCAAAGGCGATGTAGCAGCTGTAGCGCTTGGCGCGCGCCGCGATTTCCATGACCTCCGGGCCCGGGACTTCGATGGCGACGCGCAGCGACTGTTTGCGGTCCCAGCCCAGCCGGTAGCCCTGCAAGGGGAATTCGTGAAAGCACAAGAGATCGCAGGGTCCGCCGAAGCTCTGTGCCTTGTCGATACAGCGCAGCATGTAGTCGAGATTGGCGCGCAGTCCCGGCGCCGGATTGTCGCCATCGATGCCGGTAGCTGGCGTCTGCACGATGCCGATCGCGACACTGTCGCGGCGCAGCGGCACGGTCTCGTAGGTACCATCTTCGCGGATCGCCACATCCTTGTTAGCCGTCATCACCCTCTCCAATCGCCCGTGGCCTGCACAGGAGCCATAACTGTGAGCAATGGTAGGGGTGTGCTAGCCTCCGTTGCAATGCGTATCTGCCGCCGCCGCATCGCCAATCCATTTACAGGCAGCCGCTTCCCGGGGCCACGCCCCTGAACACTTCACCGCGCGATATTCGCCGGCGCCTGGCGGCGCTGTGGCTGGTCGTATTCGTCGATCTGTTAGGTTTCGGCGTGCTGATACCGCTGGTGCCTTTCTATGCGGTCAAGCTTGGTCTGTCGCCCGGCTGGGTGACTTTCGTCATCTCCCTGCATGCGCTGTTCCAGTTTGTCGGTGCGCCGATCCTCGGCCGCATCAGCGATCGCCTGGGCCGGCGGCCGGTGCTGATGATCAGCATGCTGGGCCACGCTGCCGCCTACCTCCTGTTAGGGTTCGCCGACAACATCGCGCTGCTGGTGCTGTCGCGGATGCTGTCCGGCTTCACTTCCGGCAACCTGGCAACCGCCTACGCCTACGTGGCCGACGTCTGCCCGCCGGAGAAACGGGCCGCGGGCCTGGCGCGCGTGTCATCAGCCTTCGCGCTCGGCTATGCATTCGGACCGCTGCTGGGCGGCCTGTTAGCAGGGGATGTCACGCCGGTGGCCGCGGACCTGCACCGGCCGGCGTTCGCCGCAGCGATACTGTCATTGCTGTCATTCGCCGCCATCGTATTGCTGCTTCCGGAAACCCATCACCCGGCGCAGGCAACGCAGGGCAACCGCGTGCTGCCGCAGACGCGCACCGAGATCATTCGCCGCGACACCGCCCTGCTGCTGATGCTGGCGCTGTCGCTGACCGTATTTGTCTGCGCCGCGATGCGCGAATCGCTGCTCGCGCTCTGGGCCCATGACAAACACCATTTCGATACGCATTCGATCACGCTGCTGTTCACCATCAACGGCCTCGGCGTGGCTGCCATGCAGTTCTTCGTGACCGGCCTGGTCATTCAGCGCCTCGGCGAGCTGCGGACGGTCAGGGCCGGAATTGCCTGCTACGGGCTCGGCTGGCTGATCCTGGTGCTGGCCGGCAGCTTTGGCTGGCTGGCGGTGGGCATCCTGTGCGGCTCGATTGCGACCGCGCTGTTCGGAACCAGCCTGCAAACGCTGGTGTCGTCGCGTGCCGCCGGCAACACCCGCGGCACTGTCATGGGCATTTATCAGTCGAGCAGCAGCCTGGCACGCTTCGTGGGCGCGGCCTTTTCCGGCAGCCTCTATGACCTGGCCGGGTACGATGCGCCTTATGTTTTCGGCGCAGTGATGATGCTGCCCGCCCTGTTGCTGACACTTTGGATTGCCCAATCATTGCGCAGGTCAACCGCATGAGAACCAGCACCAGGTCCGGAGACCTGCTGATTGCCGCGACCGACGTCGACGACACGCAGGTCGATTTGCGCCGCCACGCCGGCGCGGGCCGCATCCTGCACTACGATCGCGACTATCGGCTGTTGGGTGAGTGGCGCACCGGCCGGACCGGCCTGGTCGTGGGTCTGGCGCTCGACCCCGGCGACGGCAACCTCTATGCCTGCGATCCGGGCAGCCAGACGATCAGTGTTTTTTCACCGTCCGCGGAATTGTTAGGCCTGGCGCCAGCCCTGCCGCGCGCGCGCATCGGCGCGCTGTTATTTACCGCCGCCGGGCGCTTCGTCGCCGGCCTGCACAGCCGCATCGGCGAGGACCCGGCGCAACCGGCCAGCCGGCTGTACGTCGGCAGCCTCGAACCCCCGGCGTGCCGCGGTCTCGCGGCGGCCGTGGATGGCGGTCGCCAGGGCTTTCACTGTATTACGCACATGGCGCTGGCAGCGGACCGCCGCACGCTGCTTTACGTGTCCGAGGGCGGCCGGCGCATCATGCGTTTTGACCTGCAGTCGGAGCAACAACTGCCGGATTTTCTGGGCTTCGCAGCCGACGACCTGCGCGGCACCTTCGGGCCCGCAGTTCTTGCCGACGGCAAGGTGTGGATGGCAACGGGTCGCGGCGCCGAGTGTTTTGGGCCTGACGGCCAGCCGATTTGCAGCGTCGCTCCGGAGATCGAGCGTGGCTGGTCGCGGCTCACCCTGGCAAACGATGGCGCCAGTTTCTTTCTCGGCAATTTTCTCGCCGGTATCCTCGAGCAGCGCAGCAGCGCCGACGGTCAGTTGTTAACTTCGCTGGATATCAGGCGGCGCTATTCGCTGTCAGGCGTGGTACAGGTTCCCTAGTCTGTTACGACCGCGACAAAGCGCCCGGGCTCAAGCGCGCCGGCGCGCACGGCCGGATGATCGAAATTGACCCAGTGCGCTCCGACAGCTAACAACCCGGCCGGAGTAAAGATCAGCGGTACGGCGTTGCGGCTGCGCTCCGGCACGGCAGCTTCGCGCAGCAGATCCTTGAGCGGCCGGCGCGCGCCGCGCGCGCGCGGGCGCAACCGCTCGCCGCCGGCGCGAAATCGCACCTCGATACGCGGCGGCAGCCGGCTGCCATCGATGGGCCCTTGCGAATCCGGCAGCCACGCAAGGCCATGGTGATTTCCGGCGCGCCAGTCCCAGTCAATTGGGAGCTCCGGCGCAGGTTTGCGCGCCGTGCGGCGCGGCATCGCGGCGGCTGCGAGCAGCAGGCCGCGCTCGCGCCAGGCTGCGCCTCCCGGCCATTGCACCTGCGGATGACGATCGGGCCGTGCGCCAGTCAACTCCTGCAGGATCCGCTGCAGATGTATCTGGTCGGGCAGCTGCAGGCCACAGGATCGCAGCCAGGCCCGGACGATCGCGCGCCGGCGCGCTGCGGGCAGCGCGGTCAGCAATGCGATATCGAGCCCACCGTCCTTCAGCACCAGCGGCAGGTCCTGCGCCGCCAGTGCCTTGACGAGGCGCGCCGCTTCCGCGACATGTCCGGCGGAACGAGCCACGGTGGTCGCCAACGCCGGCCAGCGCGCGCTGAGCCGCGGAATGATTTCCTGCCGCAGAAAATTTCGATCAAAACGCGTGTCGCGATTGCTGGGGTCGTCCAGGTGCCGGAGGTCCCAGCGCTGCGCAATTTTTTCCAGGTCGGCGCGCCGCCAGGCCAGCAACGGCCGCAGCAGCAGGCCGCGTCCGAACGACGCGCTCGCCGGCATTGCAGCCAGTCCCTCCACGCCCGCGCCACGAAACAGCTGCAGCAACACGGTTTCCAGCTGGTCATCGCAATGCTGCGCAGTCAGCAGAACCTCGCCAGCGCGCAGCTCGGCGGCTAACAACGCGTAGCGTGCCTCGCGGGCGCGGGCTTCCACGGATTCGCCACGGCGCGCGACGTCGCGCGCATGCCGGACCCGGCACGGTACGGCCAGTTCGCGGCAATCCTGGCGGACACCACGGGCAAAGCCCGCCGCGGCCGGCTGCAAGTGATGGTTGACATGGACGACGCGCAGCTCGAAATGCCGCTGCCGGCGCAGACGCACCAGCAATTCCAGCAGCACGCGTGAATCGACGCCGCCACTGCAGGCTAACAGGAGTCGCGCCCGCGGCCAGCCCTCGATCCGCTGCCGCAGTTCGGCCTCTAGCCGGGCTACTGGATCCACGACGGGCGGATCCACGACGGGATCGGTTTCAGGCGGCGCCCGCGCTTTCCGAGTAGACGCCAAACGACGCGATGCGCTCGTTGCGCCGATCGCGCAGCGCCTCCGGGCTCAGGACATCCAGCAATTGCAGATGCCGGAGCAAGGCGGCCTTGAGGTCCTCCGCAATCTGTGTGCCATTGCGGTGCGCGCCGCCGAGCGGCTCGGGCAACACCTCGTCAATCAGGCCCAGCTTCGAAAGGCGCTCGGCGGTCAGGCCCATCGCATCAGCAGCGACTTCCTTCTTGTCGGCGCTTTTCCAGAGAATGGACGCGCAACCCTCAGGCGAAATCACCGAATAGATGCTGTACTGGAGCATCAGCAGGCGGTCACAGACGCCGATCGCTAACGCGCCTCCCGACCCGCCTTCGCCGATCACGACGCTGATGATCGGGATACGCAGCACCGACATTTCAAACAAATTGCGCGCAATGGCCTCGGACTGGCCGCGCTCTTCGGAGCCGATGCCCGGATAGGCCCCCGGCGTGTCGATCATCGTGATCAGGGGTAATCGAAACCGCTCCGCGAGGCGCATCAGGCGCAATGCCTTGCGGTAACCCTCGGGTTTCGGCATGCCGTAATTGCGGCGCACACGCTCCTTGGTGTCACGTCCCTTCTGGTGGCCGATCAGCATGACCGGCCGGTCGGCGAGCCGGGCCAGGCCACCGACGATCGCCGCGTCGTCGCCGTACATGCGATCGCCGTGCAGCTCCTGCCAGTCGGTGAAAATCATGTTGACGTAATCGAGCGTATACGGCCGCTGCGGATGACGCGCGAGCTGGGTGATCTGCCAGGGCGTAAGGTTGGTGAAGATATTTCTTGTTAGCAGCTGGCTCTTGGCCTCGAGGCGCGACAGTTCGTCCTGGATGTTGACGCTGCCGTCGGCGCTGACATGCCGCAGCTCCTCGATCTTGGCCTCGAGCTCGGCGATGGGTTGTTCGAAATCGAGAAAACTGAGGGGCATGGCGGCCTCCGAGGTTACGGCGCGGAAGCCGTCGACGCAAGCGGCACACTGCTGCCTGCCGGAGCACCGAAAACAACGTCCACGCCATCGCTGCCCAACAGCGCGTGCAGCGCTTCCAGCAGGTCATGGCTCGCACGCACGCGCCACTCCGGCCCGAAATCGAGATCCGCCTGTCCCGCCGCATTGCGATAGCGCAGCGTGACATCGGTGCGGCCACCGCAACCGGGCTTGAGAATCGCGGCGAGCTTTTCCAAAAATTTATCGCTGGCAGTTCCGGGCCAGTTCAGCAACAGGCGCTGCGCCTGTTGTTCGCGCAGGCGATCCAGCTCAAATACCCGCTTGGCATTCAGGCGCCAGCCGGCGGTGAATTCATCGTACCGCAACGACCCCTCGACTAACAAAATCGCGTCCTTGACGATCAGTTCGCGGTATTGCTGGAACACTTCATCGGAAAATCCGACCTCGATTCGGCCGCTGCGATCATCCAGCACGGCGCTGGTGCGCATGCCGCGCTTGCGCAGCTCGTGCACGTAGCCGACCACTGCGGCGTTGCGCGCCGGATAGAAGCCGCGCTCGTTGCCACCGGTAACCGGCTTCTCGCTGTTGATGTCGCCAATGCGCGCGCTGGCAAAGCGCTTCTGCTCGCGCCGATAACGGTTGAGCGGATGGCCGGTGAGGTACAAGCCGAGCGTCTCGCGCTCGCCCGCAAGCCGAATACTCTCACTCCACTCGGGTTGAAACACGCGCGCTTCCTCGCCGCCCTGCGGCATGGTGCGGCTGGCGGCCAGTCCGAACATATCGTTCTGGCCAGCCTCCGCAGCCCGGACATTCTGCTCGCCTAACAACATGGCGGCAGGAAGGCGCGCCATCCAGGTGGCACGGTTCTGTCCCAGCAAATCCAGTGCGCCGCTGCGTATCAAGGCGTCGAAGACCCGCCGATTGAGTTTGGTCGGATCGACCCGGCGGCAGATATCCTCCAGCGCGACATACGGCCCACCGGTGCCGCGCTCCAGGACCAGCGCCTCGACCGCGGCCGCACCGACGCCCTTGATGGCTCCCAGGCCATAACGCACCGACTGACCCGACACCGCGGTGAACTCGTAAACCGATTCGTTGATGTCCGGCGCCAGCACCGCGAGCTTCATCTGGTCGCACTCATCCTTGATGGTGACGACCTTGTCGGTGTTGTCCATGTCGGCGGACAGCACCGCCGCCATGAATTCGGCCGGGCAATGCGCCTTCAGCCACGCGGTCTGATAGGACAGCACCGCGTAGGCGGCTGAGTGCGACTTGTTGAATCCGTAGCCGGCGAACTTTTCCATCAGGTCGAAAATATGCGCCACGCGCACCTCGGCAACACCGCGCGCGACCGCGCCCGAGACAAAGATGCTGCGCTGCTGGGCCATTTCCTCGGCCTTTTTCTTGCCCATCGCGCGTCGCAGCAGATCGGCGCCTCCCAGCGTGTAGCCGGCTAACACCTGGGCAATCTGCATGACCTGCTCCTGGTAGAGAATCACGCCATAAGTCGGCTTGAGTACCGGCTCGAGCAGGGGATGCAGATAATCGACCGGGCCCTCGCCGCGACCGTGCCGGCGCGCGATGAAGTCATCGACCATGCCCGACTGCAGCGGGCCCGGCCGGAACAGCGCCACCAATGCCACGATGTGATCGAAGGTCTCCGGCTTGAGCCGCCGGATCAGGTCCTTCATGCCGCGCGATTCCAGCTGAAACACCGCCGTCGTCTGGGCCGATTGCAGCAAGGCATAGGTGGCCTGGTCATCGAACGCCAGCGCGTCGAGGTCGATCGGCGGCTCGCCGCCCGCAACGCGAGTCGCATTGATGTTGCGCACCGCACGCGCGATGATGGTCAGGGTACGCAGGCCCAGAAAATCAAACTTCACCAGGCCTGCGGCTTCGACGTCGTCCTTGTCGAACTGGGTGACGACGCCCTCGCCCGAGCTTTCGCAGTAGAGCGGCGCAAAGTCCGTCAGCACCGACGGTGCAATGACGACGCCGCCGGCGTGCTTGCCGGCATTGCGGGTCAGGCCCTCGAGCGAACGGGCGAGATCGATCAGGTTATGGATTTCGTCATCGCTGTCGTACAGGCGCTTCAGCTCGGGCTCTTTCTCCAGCGCCAGGTCCAGCGTCATTTCCAGCTCGAAAGGCACCAGCTTGGCGATACGATCGACGAAACCGTAGCTCAGGCCTAACACGCGGCCGGCGTCACGCACCACCGCTTTCGCGGCCATCGTGCCGTAGGTGATGATCTGCGAGACCTTGTCGCGGCCATACTTGTCGGCGACATATTCGATGACCCGGTCGCGGCCTTCCATGCAGAAATCGATGTCGAAGTCCGGCATGGAAACGCGTTCCGGATTCAGGAAACGCTCGAACAGCAGGTCATGGCGCAGCGGGTCCAGGCCGGTGATGCCGAGCGCCCAGGCAACCAGCGATCCCGCGCCGGAACCGCGCCCCGGACCCACCGGCACGCCGTTAGCTTTCGCCCAGGCGATGAAATCCGCGACGATCAGGAAGTAGCTGGCAAAACCCATCGGCGCGATCACCTTGAGTTCGGCCGCCAGCCGCTCGCGATACGGCTGGATGTCCTGCTCGCGGGTCACGGCGGCGGCGGCCAGATGCTGCGTCAGTCCGCGCAGCGCGTCTGCTTCCAGCAAGGATTCCGCCGTCCAGCCTGGTGGCACCGGAAATACCGGCAGGCGGCTGCTGCCTAGGTCCAGGGTCAGGTTGCAGCGCTTGGCGATCTCGACCGTGTTAGCCAGTGCCTCGGGCAGATCCGCGAACAGCTGCGCCATCTCGGCGGGACTGCGCAGGTACTGTTCCTGGCTGTACTTGCGCGGCCGGGCCGTGTCGGCCAGCAGCGCGCCATCGTAAATGCAGACCCTGGCTTCATGGACTTCAAAATCGGTGGCCTTGAGAAACCGCACGTCGTTGGTCGCGACCAGTGGCACGTCGCGCGCCGCGGCGAGCGCCACCGTGCGCGCCACCTGCGCCGCCTCGCCGGCGCGCCCAAGGCGCGTCACTTCGAGGTAATAGCGGTCGCCGAACAGGGCGAGCCAGCGATCCAGCAGTTTGTTAGCCTCGAGGCTGCGCTCCATCTGCAGCGCGCGACCGACGTCCCCTTCGCTGCCGCCCGACAGCGCGATGAGTCCAGTCATGTTAGCCGGGTCGAGCCAGTCGAGCTCCAGTTGTGGCGCGCCGCTCTGCTGGCCCTCGAGATAGCAGCGGCTCACGATCCGGGTCAGGTTGCGGTAGCCGACATCGTTCTGGCACAGCAGCGTGAGGCGCGACCAGGGCGCGCGCTCCTGGGTCGCGCGGATGCGAAAATCGACGCCGACCAGCGGCTTGATGCCGGCGCTCATCGCGGCGCGGTAGAACTTCACCAGCGCAAACAGGTTGTGCTCATCACTGAGCCCCACCGCCGGCATACCTAACGAGGCTACGGCCTGCATCAGCTCCGGCACGCGGATCACGCTGTCCTGCAGCGAGAATTCGGTGTGCAGTCGAAGGTGGACGAAGCCGGGCGAGCTCATGCGCGCAATTTTACCGGTCCATAGGTACGCCGGTGGACTGGTGATATGCCCAGGCTGTCAAGGGCCAGCAGGTGCGCCGCGGTCGGATAGCCCTTGTGAATCGCGAAACCATATCCAGGAAAGCGCGTATCCAGTTGAATCATCAACTGATCCCGCCAGGTCTTGGCGATGATGGACGCGGCAGAGATTGCCGCGACCTTGCTATCCCCGCGGATGATGGTCTCCACCCGCAGCACGCCGGGCAGGTCGCCAATGGGCGGTGGGCGGTTACCGTCGACCTGCACGCAGCCGGGCGCCGTGCCCAGGGACTGCACAGCCCGCCGCATGGCCTGCAGGGTGGCCTGCAGGATGTTGATGCGGTCGATCTCCTCGGGGCCCGCCCAGCCAATACCGATGGCCAGCGCGCGTGCCCGAATCAATCCGGCCAGCTGCTCGCGCCGCTCGGGGCTCAGGGTTTTCGAGTCTGCGAGGCCGGCAATGGGCTGGCCAGGATCGAGTATCACGGCCGCAGCGACCACCGGACCGGCGAGCGGGCCGCGACCCGCCTCATCCACCCCCGTCAGATGCAGGTGGATCATCAGCCCAGCAGTTTGAGTATGGCGGCGGCGGCGCGCTCAGCGCCGCCACAACGCAGGCGCTGGTGCTGGCCCAGAAACCGCCGCTCGAGGTCCTGCACGCGAGCGGGATCCGCGATTTCCTGCGCCAGCGCCGCCGCCAGCGCGGCGGGCCGCACCTGCTCCTGGAAGAACTCCGGCACCCGCCGCTCACCTAACAAAAGATTCGGCTGCGAGAAATACGGGACTTTCACCAGGCCCAGGCGCCGTAACAGGAAAGCGGTGACGGCGCCCAGCCGGTAGGCGACCACCATCGGCCGCTTGCACAGCAGCGTTTCCAGGGTCGCGGTCCCCGAGGCGACCAGCACCACGTCCGCTGCCGCCAGCGCGCGCTGCGCCTGGCCGTCCAGCAATCGGACTTCGGCGGCGATCGCAGCAGCGCGCGCCTGTTCGGTAAACAGGGTCCGGACCGCGTCATTGACCAGCGGAACCAGAACGACCGTGCGTACGCCCGGCGCCTGCGCCGCGACAAACTGCGCGGCGGCGGCGGCGAAATCCGCACCCAACCGGCTCACCTCACCGAGGCGACTGCCCGGCAGCACCGCCAGCACCTTCGCCGCCGCCGGAACACCGAGCGCCGACCGTGCGCCCTGCCGGTCTATGACCAGCGGGATCTCGTCCGCCAGCGGGTGTCCGACAAACTCGGCCCGCAGCTGGTTGGCCTGGTAGAAATCGGGTTCGAACGGCAGCAGGCACAGCACCAGATCAACCGCCTGGCCCATGGTCCTGACCCGGCCCTGGCGCCAGGCCCAGACCTGCGGGCTCACGTACTGCACGGTTTTCAGCCCGCGCCGCTTCAGCCAGCGTGCCAGGCCCAGGTTGAACTCCGGCGCGTCGATCCCGACGAACACATCGGGCTTGCCAGCTAACAACTCACGCCGCAGGCGCGAGCGCAGGGCCAGCAGTCGCGGCAGATGCGCCAGCACCTCGGTGAGACCCATGACCGCGAGTTCTTCGGCATGCGCCAGCATCGTGAGACCGAGCGCCTGCATCTTCGGTCCGCCGACACCGATGAATTCTGCCCCGGGATGACGCTGCCGCAACGCCAGCATCAGCGCGGCGCCCAGCGTATCGCCAGAAGCCTCGCCTGCGACCAGGGCAAATTTCATCGGCTGCCCGTGTCAACGCGCCAGGCTGCGTTCCGACTGGCCGATGAAGTCGACCAGCGCGGCTATCTCCGGCGCCTGCGCCGCCAGCTCGCGCAGCTTGAACAACGCATCCGCGAGCTTGCGATCCTCGCGATACAGAATCCGAAAAGCGGTTTTGACGTTGCGCACCTGCTCGGGTGTAAATCCGCGCCGCGACAGTCCGATTGAATTCACCGAATGCGGCTCGGCAGGCTGACCGACCGCCAGTACATACGGCGGAATATCGCGCGTGACGGCGGCATTGTTAGCAACGAAGGCATGTGCGCCGACCTTGCCGAACTGGTGCACGCCCGAAAAACCGCCCATGATGACCCAGTCGCCTAACACGACGTGGCCGCCGAGCGTCGCCAGATTGGCCAGCACACAATGGCTGCCGATCTGGCAATCGTGCGCAACGTGCGAGTTGGCCATGAACAGGTTGTTGTTAGCAATGCGCGTGACGCCTTCCTGCTTGGTCGTGCCACGATTGACGGTCACGCATTCGCGAAAAGTATTGTCATCGCCGATTTCCAGGCGGGTCGGCTCGCCGGCGTACTTGATGTCCTGAGGCGCATCGCCAATCGACGCGAACTGGAACACCCTGTTGCGCTGTCCCATGTGCGTGGGGCCGTTGATTACGGCATGCGGGCCGATCCAGCAGCCGGCGCCGATCTCGACGTCAGGACCAATGACCGTGAATGGGCCAATTTCCACGTCGGCTGCTATTTGTGCGCGGCCCGACACTTCCGCTTTCGGATGAATTGCCATGACTCAGGTGCTCTTGGCGGGCGTATCGCCCGGTGCAACCATCATTTCCGCGGAGCTGACCTCCTTGTCACCCACGTACGCGACGGTCGAGAATTTCCACAAGCCGCGAATGACGCGTTCCAGCTTGGCGGTCAGGATCAGCTGATCGCCCGGCATCACCGGCTGGCGGAATCGCGCCTTGTCGATCGCCACAAAAAAGAACTGGGTCTTGTCGTCGGGAATAATGCCAGCCGTCACAAACGCGAGAATACCCGCCGACTGCGCCAGCGCCTCGATAATCAGCACGCCAGGCATCACCGGACGCCCGGGAAAATGCCCGGAAAAAAACGGCTCGTTGAACGTGACATTCTTCAGCGCGCGGATCGACTCACCCTTGATGCAGGATTCGACCCGGTCAACCAACAAGAACGGATAGCGATGCGGCAAGAAGCGCATCACTTCCAGAATATCCATCGAGATGCTGTTGTCACTCACGTCTCGTTCTCCTCATCGTCCTGATCGGCCACGCCGTCGCCGCGTTCCAGTTTGCGCACGCGCTCGCGCAATTTGCCGATGCGGCGGAATTCCGCCACCAGACGCTTCCACTCACGTGCGGGTTCGGCGGGAAAGACGCCACTATAAACGCCAGGCTTGTCGACCGACGAGGTGATCAGCGCGCGGGCCGTGACTATGACGTCATCGCAGACGGTCACATGACCGGCGACGCCCGCGTCGCCCGCGAACTGGCAACGCTTGCCGATCACGGAGCTGCCCGCCATGCCCACCCGGCCGGCGATCGCAGTGTGCGCACCGATCCGGCAGTTGTGGCCGATCTGCACCTGGTTATCGATCTTGACGCCGTCCTCGACCACCGTATCGCCCAGCGCACCGCGGTCAATTGCCGTGTTGCAGCCGACCTCGACATCGGCGCCTAACACGATGCTGCCGATCTGCGGGACTCGCACCCAGGCGCCGTGCTCGTTGGCGTGGCCAAAACCATCGCCGCCGATCACCGCGCCGGGATGCAGGATGCTGCGCGGCCCGATGCGCGCGCCTTCGCAGATGGTGACTTTCGGGAAAATACGCACGTCGTCCGCCAGCACCGCGCCAGCACCCACCACCGAGCCCTGCCCGACGATGACGCGCGCACCGATGCTCGCACCCGCACCCACATAGGCCAGTGCCTGGATCTCGGCGCTGGCATCGATAGTCGCACCGGATTCGATCACTGCAGTCGGATGCCTGCCGGGCCGCGCCACGGGCGCCGGATGCAGGCGCTGTGCAATACGCGCAAACACGGCATGGGGATTGCGCGCGACCAGCGCCGCGACCTTGCAGTCAGCTAACAGGGCGCGGTCGAGAATAACGGCACTGGCGGCGGTGGTTTGCAGCTCCTCGAGCCAGCGGGTGTTGACCACAAAGCCGATGGCTCCGGGGCCGGCAGCGCGCAGGGCGGCAACGTGATCAATGCGAATTTGCGGATCGCCGTGCAGTTCGCAACCGAACTGCACGGCTAGTTCACCGAGAGTTACCGCCTGGGAAGACGGCCTGTCCAACACGGGTGCTGTTCAGTTTCCGCGCGGCGGCGGCTGCGGCCGCGGTGCCGGGGACGGCGTTGCAGGCCCTGGCGCACGTGGCGTGACAGGAGCCGCGCCTGCGGCGCCCTGCGGCGTCGCACGCGCCGTCAATGCACCGAGCACAGCCGACGTAATGTCCACGGACGCCGTGGCATACGCCAGGGAATCGCCGGACAGCACCAGGTCGTAATTCTGCGCACGCGCAAAATTACGCACCTCGTCGATCAGGATACGGTTCAGCTTGGCCAGTTCTTCGTTGCGACGCGCATTGAAGTCGTCGGTAAATTCGCTCTGGCGGCGCGCCAGTTCGCGCTCTTCATCGCGAATTTCCTTTTCGAGCTTGGCGCGCTGATCCGGCGACATGGTCGCCTGGTCCTTCTGGAACCGGTCGACGCGGGCTTTCTGGGCCGCCCCGCGAGTCTCAATTTCTTTCTGCTTGGGCGTAAATTCGTTACGCAGTGCATCCAATGACGCGCGCGCCTGTGGCGCGTCGCCCTGCAAACGCGTGAAATCAACGACACCAATCTTGAGCTCGGCCCTGGCCGCGCCCGATGCTAACAACGTCGCGAGGAATAATCCCCCGACCCACTTGCTGGACATGTTCATCTCGCTTCTTAACCTCTTGAAAAACCTTGATTTAGAATGCCTGGCCAACTGAAAACTGGAATCCTTCCACTTCATCCGGATACCTCACCGCATCGCCAGGGCTGGCGTTGAGCGCCACTGCATAGCTGAAGCGGAAGATTCCGAGCGGTGCCAGCCATTGCACCGCAATACCCGTTGAGCGCTTTAAGTTATCATACTTGAAGCCGTAATTGATCGGGGTGCCGGGCGAGATAACCGTGTTAGTGCTGAAGTCGACCACCCGGTCCCTGCCATAGAATGTATAGCGATTGCCGGTCGAAAAGACGTTGCCAATGTCGTAGAACAAGCTGACCCGCGCCTGGGCCTTCCATTTCTCAGGCGTCGGGAAGATCACCTCGGCCCGCGCCAGCACCTTCATGTTGCCGCCGTAGGGATTGCCGAACTGGTCCTTGGGCCCGAGACGGCTTTCCCGGAAGCCGCGCACGCTGTCCGGCCCGCCTGCGTAGAAATTGCGGAATGGCGGCAAGGCGGTGGTCTTGCCGATATCCATGCCGTAATCGACGTTGCCGGTCAGCGACAGGGTCCAGCGCTTCCACAACGGAATGAACTGCTGCCCGTCATAGCTGGCGACAAAGTACTGAATTTCGCTGCCCGGCAAGGCGTAACTCAAAGACAAGCTGTGCCGCTTGCCACGATCAGCGAACAGCGTCCGGTTGCGGGTATCCATGCCCCAGCCCAGCACCATCTCGTAGGTGGTGAACTTGTTGCCGTACAGGATCACAGGCTGCGTGACCAGGTTACCGGTCGCGGCATCGTAGAACTGCTGATCAAAGATCCGCGTGAACGGCCGCCCGTTGTTAGGGCTGCGCACCCAGGCAACCGCCTGGTCGGCGCTGCCGGTCTCACCGGTGACCAGCGAATTCTGTTGTATCGACAGGCCAAAACGGACACTTTGAAACTCTGTCAGCGGGAAGGCGTAATCGACGCCAGCCGCGAGCGTTTCAGATGAGAAGTCCGATGACGCGGACACAAACTGCGTGACGTCGCGATAGCTCAGTGAAATCGTGCGTGCGACCCCATCAATCGAGGTCGCCGGATCAGTATGCGAAATACCGTAGACCTTCGAGAACCGGCCACTGTTAAGGTCGATCGCGACGCGTTCGCCCGTGCCGAGAAAATTACTGTCGGCGTAATTGCCGGTCAGGATGAAGGACTGCGATTCGGAATAGCCGATGCCACCACCGAGCTGCGCCGACGGACCTTCCTTGACCTGGAATTCCACATCCACGAGGTCCGCCGATCCCGGCACCGGCTTGGTCTCGGATTCCACTTTTTCGATGTAGGGCAGGCGCTGCAGGCGCTGCTTGGACCGCTCCACCAGCACGTTAGACAGCCAGGCGCCTTCCAGCTGGCGCATTTCGCGGCGCAGCACTTCGTCGTTGATCTTGGTTACGCCGTTGAAAACGATGTGGCGCACATAAACGCGGTTGCCCGGGTCAACCACAAAAGTGAGCCCAACCTCATCCTTGCCGTCGACCGGCGTTTGCACCGGATCGACCTTGGCGAATGCGTAGCCATCCATGCCGAGCCGGTTCTGCAACAGCTCCTGGGTGGACGTGATGAGTTTCTTGTTGTAGGTCTGGCCCGGCTGAACTAACAAATAGCGCTTGAGCTCGTCCTGCGGCACGACAAAAGTGCCCGCCAGCTTGATCTCCCCGAGCTTGAATACCTGGCCCTCGGAGACGTTCACCGTAATGAAGATGTCGTCTTTCTCGGGCGCAATTGCCACCTGCGTGGACTCAACGTCGAAATTCGCGTAGCCACGGTCCATGTAATAGGAACGCAGTTTTTCCAGATCGCCCTGCAAGGCTTCCTTGGCATACCGGTCGTTCTGCTTGTACCAGGACAACCAGTTGGGCGTCCTCAGTTCAAAGCCTTCGATGATGTCCTTGTCTGCATAGACCTTGTTGCCAACCACGTTGATCTGGCGGATGCGGGCGCGCTTGCCTTCGACGATCTCGATCTTGACGCGCGCCCGATTGCCGGGCAGGTCTTCGACCTTGGTGTCGATCTTGACGGCGTACTTGCCGCGGCCGTTGTATTGGTCTGTCAAAAACTGCTTGACGTCCTCGAGCACCGAACGGTCGAAGGTCTTGCCAGTCGCGAGTCCCACATTGCGCAGACTCTTGGTCAGGTCTTCAGTCTTGATGTCCTTGTTGCCCTTCAGTTCGAAACTCTCGATCGACGGCCGCTCCTTGACAACGACGATCAGCACTGCCTCTTCACGCTGCAACTGTACGTCGCGAAAAAATCCGGTCTCATACAGCGCGCGTATCGCTTCACGCACCCGCGATGGCGTCAGTCGGTCGCCGACATTGACGGGCAGATAGTTGTAGACCGTGCCCTCGGAGACACGCTCGAGGCCCTGCACCTTGATGTCGCCGACCACAAACGATAAATCCGGTGGCGCCTGTGCACGCGCGCTCGCCCCTGCGAGCAGTCCGATAGCTAACAGAACGGGCGTAAGTCGCGGCATCAGGCTGAACTTCTTTAAAAAACTGATCATCCGCCCTCAGCCTGGTTGAATTTGTCTGACAATATCATTGAAAAATGCGACGCCCATCAACAGCACCAGTAACGCGATACCGATTTGCTGGCCCACAGCCTGCGCGCGCTCTGAAAGCGGACTCCCCTTGAGCCACTCGGCCAGCTGATAGATCACCTGACCGCCGTCCAGGATCGGGATCGGCAACAGGTTCAGGAAACCCAGGCTCAGGCTGATCAGTACCAGCATTGATACAAATGCCTGCACACCGCCCCGCGCCGACTGTCCGGCGACTTCGGCAATCGTGATGGGGCCGGAAAGATTCTTGACCGACACCCGGCCAGTCAACATCTTCCACAGCATGCTGGCCTGCAGGGCCGTCATGTGCCAGCACTCCTTCACCGACGCGCCGAGCGCGCCAGCCAGGGAATAACTGCTGGGAACCGCCATGCTCGCGATCCACTCGGCGGATGGCTTGGCGAACTCCACGCGGATCTTGCCGGTGGTCACCGCGTCTTCCTGCTCCGCCAGGACCTGCATTTGCGTCGTGAAGGTCTCGCCGGCGCGCCGATAGCTAACATTGAGGGTCGCGCCGGGTGCTGAGCGCACCCGCGAAACGAACTGCTCGCGATCCGCCATCGGCAGGTCGTCAACCGCGAGGATTTCATCGCCAGCACGCAAACCCGCCGCCGCCGCGGGCCCGCCGCTGATGACGCCTGCAAGGATGGCCGGTGGACCGACGAACAGGAAGCCGGCGCGGTCAGGCATGTTTTCCGGTTCGGTCATGGCGATTCGCTTGCCGCTGTCCGGGACATGCAGCAGGCGCTCGCGCGTAGCGCCCGACTCGCTGACGACGCGCATCCGGACGTCGCCGTCATCGCTCATCGCTTCGATTAGCGCGACCATCGCCGAACTGCGGCCCGAAACCGCATCATCGTTGATTGCGACGATGGTATCGCCGCGCGCCAGTCCGGCCGCGGCCGCGACGGAATCGGCGCGGACCTGGCCCACCACGGCGCGCCATTCGGTGCGACCGGACACCGCCAGAACGATCCACAACAACAGCACGGCGAACAGGATATTGATCCCCGGCCCGGCTAACAAAACAAGGATTCGCTGCCACGGCGGGCGCTGGTTGAAGGCGCGGGCGCGGTCCTCGAGCGGGACCGGCGCCTCGCGCTCGTCGAGCAATTTGACGTAGCCGCCTAACGGAATGGAGGCGAGGACGAATTCCGTCCCGTGCTTGTCGGGCTTGCTGCGCCAGATCGCCGGGCCAAAGCCGACCGAAAAACGCAATACCTTGAAGCCAAGGCGGCGCGCAACCCAGAAATGACCGAACTCATGCACCGTCACCAGCACACTGACAGCCACGATGAACCAGACCGCAGCCCAAACTCCGTTCCCCAGCGCTTCGAGCATGTTCAGCGGGCTCCAGCGTGTTTGGGGGCGTTGCCGGGCAACAGGCGACGGGCAGCACGCCGCGCCGCGTCATCGGCCGCGATCACGTCTTCGAGTGTTTCGAGGCGGCCGATCGCGGCTTGTTGCATGACCTTGTCAATGACCGCCGGTATGCCGCCAAAGTTCATTTGTCCGTCCAGGAATGCCTGCACCGCTACCTCATTCGCCGCGTTCAAAATAGCTGGTGCCAGCCCGCCCGTGCGAGCTGCCTGTTGTGCCAGCGGCAAACAGGGGAAACGCGTCGGGTCGGGCGGCAGAAAGTCGAGCCGCCCGGCAGCCACCAAATCAAGCGATTTTACACCGGAAGCCATTCGCTCGGGCCAGGCGAGTGCCTGGGCGATCGGGGTCCGCATGTCGGGAGTCCCCATTTGGGCCAAAACCGACCCGTCCAGGTACTCCACCATCGAGTGCACCACACTCTGCGGATGCAGCACGACTTCGATCTGCTCGGAGCTGACACCGAACAGCATTCGCGCCTCGATGAACTCGAGGCCCTTGTTCATCATGGTCGCCGAGTCCACCGAGATCTTGGGGCCCATCGACCAGTTCGGATGACGGATCGCCTGCGCGGGCGTAGCCACATCGATTTGCGCCTGTGTCCAGTCGCGGAACGGTCCGCCTGATCCTGTCAGGATTATCCGCTTGAGTCCCGACGGCGCAACGCCGCAGCGGGTGCCCAGCGGCAGGCACTGGAATATCGCATTGTGCTCGCTGTCGATCGGCAGCAATTCGCCACCGCCGCGCCGCACTGCTTCCAGCAGCAGCTCACCAGCCATGACCAGCGCTTCTTTGTTAGCTAACAAAATACGCTTGCCGGCGCGCGCCGCCGCCAGGGTTGACGGCAGGCCTGCGGCGCCCACGATGGCGCACATGACCTGCTCGACGCTCGCCAGTGCGGCGATCCCGGCCAGTGCCTCGGCGCCCGCCAGCACCTGGGTGCGGCTGCCGGTGCCGCGCAGGCGCGCCGCCAGGCGTGCGGCCGCCGCCTCATCGGCCATGACCGCAAATTCCGGCGCAAATCTGCTCACCTGCTCGAACAGCAACTCATCGCGACGCCAGGCGCCGAGGGCGACCACACGATAGTGCTCCGGATGCAGCGCCAGGACCTCCAGCGTGCTGCGGCCTATCGAGCCGGTGGAGCCGAGAATCGCGATGCCTTTCATGGCGCGCGGCTCATGCCAGCCATCCAAACCACGCAAAGCCGAGCGCCAGCATCGGCAGGCCGGCGGCCAGGCTGTCGATCCGATCTAACACGCCGCCGTGACCCGGAAACAGATGGCCACTGTCCTTGACGCCCGCCTGCCGTTTCATTTTGCTTTCCAGCAGATCACCGACCACGGACAGGCCTGCCGCAGTCAGGGCCAGTGGCAATATCTGTGGCACCGACCAGCCGAGCCACCCGGCCGCTGCCCATGCAACCGCTGCCGATGCTGACAAACCCCCGATCACGCCCTCCCAGGTCTTGCCTGGAGAGACTTGCGGCGCCAGCTTGACGCGACCAAACGCGCGACCGGCAAAATAAGCCCCGGTGTCGGCGGCCACGACGATCGCCAACGCAGACAACAGGATCCAGGCGCCATGCCGATCCGAACCGCGCAGCGCGGCCACCGCCACCCACAGTGGCGCCAGCGACAGCACACAGGCCAATGCTGTCAGTACCTGGTGACCACGTCCCGGCGCCATTACTATCCACAGCAGCGCGATCAGCCACCAAAGGGCTGAGCCCGCCAGCACCGCGCGCGCGGCATCGGCATCGGGCGGCGACTGCCACCACCAGGCCAGCAACAGCGCCAGCAGGGCCGGCAGCAGCCAGCGCGGCAGGCCGAAGCCGGGCGCAAACAGCCCGGACCACTCCCAGGCTCCTAACAGGATTACCAGCGTAATGACGCCCAGCGCGGCCACCGGCGGCAGCAGAAACAGCACCGAGAGCAGCAACACTGCGATGACCACCGCGGTCAGTATTCGCTGCTTAAGCATGCGACCCTCCGCGGGCCTGCTGGCCGGTACGCCCGAAGCGCCGATCGCGCGCGGCAAACGCGTCGAGCGCGGTCGCGAAATCAGCCTCGGCAAAATCCGGCCAGAGCCTGTCGGTGAACCACAGCTCGGTGTAGGCGAGATTCCACAGCAGGAAATTACTGATGCGGTGCTCGCCGCCAGTGCGAATGAACAGGTCCGGGTCTGCTCCATCGCCCAGAGCGAGTGTGGCGCCGAAGAGCTGCTCGTCTATGTCGTCCGGCCGCAGCGCGCCGCTCTGGCACTGCCTGGCGAGCGCTTTCGCGGCGTTGACGATGTCCCAGCGGCCGCCATAGCTCACTGCGACCTGAAAAAGCAGCTTGCGGTTATCGCCCAGACGCTGCTCCGCCGCCAGAATCCGCTGTTGCAGACGCACGGCGAGCGCCTGTCGATCGCCGATAAAGCGAATCGCGACGCCGTTAGCCGCAAGCTCATCGATCTCACGATCCAGCGACTCCATGAAAAGGTTCATCAGCGTGCGCACTTCAGCTTCCGGGCGTTGCCAGTTTTCGCTGGAGAACGCAAATATTGTCAGCAGACCGATGCCGTGGCGCAGGCATTCGCGGATACACATGCGGACCGGCTCGAGACCCGCGCGATGTCCGGCGGTGCGCGTTTCGCCACGCGCCTCAGCCCAGCGCCCGTTGCCATCCATGATGACAGCAAGATGGCGCGGAACGCGTCCGGCAGCGCGCTGGTCGGTGGTCACGTCGGACATGCAGGCCCTACACCTGCATGACCTCTTTTTCTTTGGTCACGACCGTCTGATCGACTTCGGCCACGTACTTGTCGGTCAGCTTCTGGATGTCGGTCTGGGCGCCCTTTTCCTCATCCTGGGTAATCATCTTTTCCTTGAGCGCTTCCTTCACGTCCGCAAGCACGTCGCGCCGCACACCGCGAATGGCAACGCGGGCATTCTCGGCATCGGCCTTGAGCATCTTGACCATGTCGCGGCGCCGCTCTTCCGTCGGCGGCGGCATGGGCAGGCGGATCACCGTACCGGCCGTCATCGGCGTCAATCCAAGGTCGCTCTTGAAAATGGCCTTTTCGATCGCCTGCACAGCTGCCTTGTCCCAGGGCGTGATCGTCAGCGTGCGCGCATCCTCGATCGAGATGTTGGCCAGCTGGTTGAGCGGGGTGTCGGTGCCGTAATAATCGACCTTCATGTGCTCCACCAGGCTCGGGTGCGCCCGGCCGGTGCGCATCTTCTTGAGGTCGGCCTGGAACGATGCAACGCATTTCTGCATGCGCTGCACCGCGTCTTTGCGTATGTCATCTAACACGGTGAACTCCTCGTTAGGCCACTATTCGTTGGTCACCACGGTGCCGACATTCTCGCCCAGCACGATGCGCTTGATGTCGCCCGCGTTGCCGAGATTGAATACCTGTAACGGCACACGATTGTCACGGCACAGCACGATCGCCGTCGCATCCATCACGGCAAGACGATCATCCAGCACCCGGTCGAAAGTCAGCTGCGTATAACGGGTCGCCGCAGGATTTTTCATCGGATCCTCGGAATAAATGCCGTTCACCTTGGTGGCCTTGAGCAGCACATCGGCGCCAATTTCCACCGCGCGCAGGCTCGCGGCCGTGTCGGTCGTGAAGAACGGATTGCCGGTGCCCGCCGCGAACAGCACCACGCGGCCTTTCTCCAGGTGGCGGATCGCCCGGCGCCGGACATAGTCTTCGCACACTTCGTTGATGCGGATCGCGGACTGCACGCGCACAAAGCAGCCAATGCCCTCGAGCGCATCCTGCATCGCCAGGCTGTTCATCACCGTGGCTAACATGCCCATGTGATCCCCGGTCACGCGGTCCATACCGGCCCGCGCCAGCCCGGCGCCGCGGAATATATTGCCGCCACCGATCACCACCGCGACCTGCACGCCCAGAGCCATGATGTCCTGGATCTCCAGCGCGATGCGCTTCAGTACCGCGGGATCGATGCCGTAGTCGCCCGCGCCCATCAGCGCCTCGCCGGACAGCTTGAGAAGAATGCGTTTGTATCGGACTGCGCTCATTGTCTGCTTTCACTTTCCGCGGCTGAAAAAAAGCCCCGTCTGGCGGGGCTTGTTTTCAGCGGCGCTTATTTGCTGCTCGCCTTGACCTGCGCCATGACCTCGCCTACGAAGTCATCCTGTTTCTTTTCGATGCCAGCACCGACTTCGAAACGGCAATAACCTTTGACGCTCGCACCGGCCTTCTTGAGCAATTGTTCAACTGTTTGTTTGTCGTCCTTCACAAATGGCTGGCCCATCAGAGACACATCGTTAAACGCCTTGCGCAATTGGCCCTCTACCATCTTGGCAATGATTTCTGGCGGCTTGCCACTGCTCTTGCTCTTGGCAGCCTCGACCAAAATATCGCGCTCATGCGCCACTTCGCCTGCGGGCACGTCGGCGGCGCTCAAATAGCGCGGATTGCTGGCCGCCACGTGCATCGCAAGATCATGCGCCAGCGCAGCATCGCCACCACTGACCGCCACCAATGCGCCAATGCGGCTGCCGTGCAGATAAGCGCCCAGCGACCCGTTGGACGACAGTTGCGCCACGCGCCGCACGCTGATGTTCTCGCCGATCTTGGCAATCAGGCCACGGCGCGCCTCATCGACCGACTGGCCGCTGGCAAGCCTGGCAGCCGCCAGGGTCTCGACGTCGTGGGCGCGGGTGGTCGCCGCGGCCTTGACGACATCCGCAGCAAAACGCTGGAAATCCGCCTCGCGCGCGACAAAATCGGTCTCGCAGTTGACTTCGATCATCGTGGCTGAACGGCCATCGGCCGCTTTCTCCAGCACAATGACGCCTTCCGCCGCAATGCGGGTGGCTTTCTTGTCGGCCTTGGCCAGGCCTTGCTTGCGCATCAACTCGGCCGCGGAGTCCAGATTGCCACCGGTTTCAACCAGGGCTTTCTTGCACTCCATCATGCCCGCGCCGGTGCGCTCGCGTAGTTGCTTGACCGCTTCTGCTGTAACACTCATGAGCTAGCCCTTGCGCCGTGCGCCACCCGGAGCACCCGTGGTGCTGCGACGCTTGACGCTGCTGCTGACGCTCTTCGGAGCATCGCCCGCATCCACATCGTCGGCGACGTCGACTTCGTCGACCACCACCGGTACCACGGCTGGGACCACCGGGGCCACAACGACCTCGGCGGCAGCAATGGCAGGCAGGGGCCGGCGACGCGCCGGGGCCGCCGCCTTGCGACTGCGTACGTTGGCATCACGGCGCGGCTTGTTGCGGGCGTTATCGCGGGCAGACTTCGGCTTGGGATTGCCCTGCTCGTCGAGTTCAACGAAGTCGTCCTCGCCAACCATGACATTGGGCACTGAGGCCTTGCCCTCGAGGACTGCTTCGGCGACGCCACCACAGTAGAGCGCGATGGCACGCATCGCGTCGTCATTGCCCGGCACGACGTAGTCGATGTGGTCCGGCGTGCAATTCGTGTCGACGATCGCCACGACCGGAATCCCGAGCTTGCGGGCCTCGTGGATCGCGATGTTCTCGTGACCGACATCGATGACGAAAATGGCATCCGGCAGGGAGTCCATGTTCTTGATGCCGCCCAGGCTGCGCTCAAGCTTTTCCATCTCGCGGCGCAGCATGGTGGCTTCCTTCTTGCCGCGCTTGTCGAGCAGGCCATTGGCCTTCATCTCGACCAGGTCGGCGAGGCGCTTCACGGAACCGCGTATGGTCTTGAAATTGGTCAGCATTCCGCCCAGCCAGCGCTGATTGACGTAGGGCATTTCGCAGCGCAGCGCCTCTTTGAGCACCGCGTCCCGAGCCGAGCGCTTGGTGCCGACAAACAGCACCGTGCCACCATCGGAGACCACGCCCTTGATGAACGCGGCAGCTTCCGCGAACAACGGCTGGGTCTTTTCGAGGTTGATAATGTGGATCTTGTTTCGTTCGCCGAAAATGTATTCCGCCATTTTCGGGTTCCAGAAGCGGGTTTGGTGTCCGAAATGAACACCCGCTTCCAGCATCTGTCGCATGGACACGCTGGCCATCTCAATATCTCCTTGTCGGGTTAAGCCTCCGCGTATCTCGGCAGTCATCTCTGTTGCCAGAGACACCCAACTGCCGATTTAACGATACGCGTGTGGTTTGTTTGCCAAAAACGGCGGCGCTTTATACCATTCACCCCCCGTCAAATCAATGGCTTGCACGCTGCTTTCCATGCAGTACACCCTTAAAAACCCTCAAGAACAGCAGAAAATGCGCGAAGCGGGCCGTTTGGCCGCCGAAGTGCTCGATATCGTTACAGATCACGTCCAGCCGGGAGTGACCACGGACGAGCTCGACCGTGTCTGCCATGAACACATCACCCGGGTGCAGCGGGCCTTGCCGGCCAATCTCGGCTACCGCGGCTTCCCAAAGACCATCTGCGCCTCCGTCAACCATGTGGTCTGCCACGGCATACCTAACGACAAGCGGCTGAAGAATGGCGACATCCTCAATATCGATGTCACCGTCATTCGCGACGAATTTCATGGCGACACCAGCCGCATGTACTTCGTGGGGACGCCGCCGCCGCCCGCGAAACGCCTGGCCGACGCGACGCGCGAAGCGATGTGGCGCGGCATCGAGCAGGTGCGTCCGGGTGCGACGTTAGGTGATGTCGGCCATGCGATCCAGAGCTACGCCGAGTCGCATGAGTATTCCGTGGTGCGCGAGTACTGCGGTCATGGCATCGGCCGCGTCTATCACGAAGATCCGCAGGTGCTGCATTACGGCCAGCCGGGCACGGGCCTGGAGCTGCGTGCCGGCATGACCTTCACCATCGAGCCGATGCTGAATGCCGGCAAGCGCCACGTCAAGCTGTTAGGTGACGGCTGGACCGTCATCACCAAGGACCACTCGCTGTCGGCGCAATGGGAACACACGATACTGGTCACCGACAGCGGCTTCGAAGTCCTGACGCTCGGTGCGCGTGACCGGCATCGGGCCGCCGCATGACTGATCCCTCTCATCAACTCGGCCAGTGGCTCTGGCCGGAGCGGCTGCGCGCGGTCGATCCGGCGTCGGCCGATGCCGCCGCACGCTACCGTGAATTGCTCGCGGAAGCGGCCAAGGACCTCTGTGCGCGTTTCCTCGCCGAGGAGTCCATCGAAGCGCTGGTGCGGGCGCGCGCGCTGTTGATCGATGTTTTGTTAGGCGCGGTATGGCGGCATTTGCTCGGCGCGCGTGCCGGTGACTGGGCGCTGATGGCGGTCGGTGGCTACGGACGCGGCGAGCTGCACCCCTGCTCCGATGTCGATGTGTTGATTCTGGTTGCGGCCGTGCCGGATGCCGCGGAGCGCGAGCAGCTGGAAAAGCTGGTCACATTCCTGTGGGACACGGGCCTCGAGCTCGGGCACAGCGTCCGCACGGTCGACGATTGCGGGCGCGAGTGTGCCGCGGATGTCAGCGTCATGACAACGCTGGTGGAATCGCGCCTGGTGGCGGGCTCGGCCACGCTGATGTCGGCCATGCAGGCTGCGCTGAGCGCGGCGGCAGTCTGGCCGATACAGGAATTCTTCGCGGCCAAGGTCCGCGAACAGCAGGAGCGGCATCGCAAGGCGAATGATACCGCCTACAACCTTGAACCTAACGTCAAGACCGGTCCCGGCGGCCTGCGCGACATCCAGACCATAGGCTGGGTCGCCAAGCGCCATTTCAATTGCGGCACTTTCGAGGAACTCGCCGGCAACGGGTTTCTGGCCCCGGCCGAATTGCGGCGCCTGAAAGCCGCGCAGGAATTCCTGTGGCGCGTGCGCTTTGCGCTGCACATCGAAACCGGCCGGCGCGAGGACCGCCTGCTGTTTGATCACCAGGTCAAGGTGGCGAAAATCTTCGGCTACGAGGATGCCAGCTACACGCTCGCGGTCGAGCAATTCATGCAGCGCTACTACCGCACCGTCATGGACGTCAGCCTGCTGAACGAGCTGCTGTTGCAGCTGTTCCGCGAGGCGATCACGCCGGCCAGCAATGTTGCGCCCCTGCCGCTCAATGCGCGCTTCCAGATTCGCGACGACTACCTGGAAACAGCTAACGAGGACGTGTTCGCACGCACGCCGTCGGCACTGCTGGAACTGTTCGTGCTGCTGCAGCAGAACGCGAACGTCAAGGGCGTGCATGCGTCAACCATGCGCGCCCTGAGTCGCAGCCTGTGGCTCATCGATGAAGAGTTCCGGCAGAACCCGCGCAATCACCGCCTGTTCATCGAATTGCTGCGCGCGCCCGCCGGGGTCACGCACGAGCTGCGCCGCATGAACACCTACGGCGTGTTAGGCCGCTACATTCCGGCATTTGGCCGCATCGTCGGCCGCATGCAATATGACCTGTTCCATGCCTACACCGTTGACGCGCACACGCTGTTCGTGCTGAGTAACCTGCGCCGGCTGGCGATTCCGCGCTACGACCATGAGCTGCCGGTCCTGTCGGCGATCATGCAGAAACTGCCGCGCCCGGAAATTGCGTATCTCGCCGCACTATTTCATGACATCGCCAAGGGCCGTGGCGGCGATCACTCGGATCTGGGCGCGGTCGACGCGGAATCCTTCTGCCTCGAGCAGGGCCTGTCGCGTTACGACGCCCGTCTGGTCGCCTGGCTGGTGCGCGCGCATCTGAAACTGTCAGTGACGGCACAAAAGCAGGATATTTCCGATCCCGCCGTAATCAACGACTTTGCGCAATTCGTCGGCGATGAGTCGCACCTTGATTACCTTTATGTGCTGACCGCCTCCGACGTTCGCGGCACCAATCCGAAGCTGTGGAATTCCTGGAAGGCCTCGCTGTTCCAGGAGTTCTACAACCGCGTCAGGCGCGCGTTGCGCCGCGGCCTCGAGAGCCCGATCGACGCGCAGGAACTGCGCGACGAAACCCAGGTCGCCGCGCGCAGCCTGTTAGTTGAGGGCGGCATGCCGGACGAGCGCATCCGTGACGCCTGGAGCATTCTCGACGACGGCTACTTCCTGCGACATACGCCCGACGAGGTGGCCTGGCACACGCGCCTGATCGCGACACGCCACGGCGGCCAGCACGAACCCGTGGTCGCGGTCCAGGGTGACGGCGAACGCGGCACGACCGCGGTAACCACGCTGACGCCGGACCGCCTGCGCAGTTTCGCGCGGGTAACGGCGGTGCTGGACCAGCTGGGCCTGACCATCGTGGATGCGCGCGTCACGCCAACCACCGACGGCGGCAGTCTCGACCTCTACCATATCCTCGAAGGTGACGGCGCACCGCTCACCCATCCGGACCGGGTCACCGACATCGACCGCGCCTTGCGGCGCGCGCTGGTCAGCTCGCCGGACCAGTCGCTCGCGGTCACGCGCCGCGCCTCGCGCCAGATGCGCATGTTCAACACCCCGACCCAGATCGCGATCAGCGTTGACGAGCGCAATCGCCGCAGCGTGCTGGAGCTTGTCGCGGGCGACCGCCCGGGCCTGCTGTGCGACATCGGCCAGGTTTTGTTAGCGGAAAAAGTGGCGTTGCAGGGCGCCAAGATCATGACGGTGGGTGAGCGCGCCGAGGACGTCTTTTATGTCACCGACACGCAGGGCGCGCCGTTATCCGAAGCCGCCGCGCAGGGCCTGCAGGCCCGGCTCACGGAAACGCTGGATAAGCGGCGTGCCGCATGAACCCGGATCTCGGTCGACTACAGCCCTACCCTTTTGAGCGATTGGCAAAACTGTTAGCTGGCACGGCACCGCCGGCCGGTTTGACAGCCATTCCGCTCTCGATCGGCGAGCCGCGGCACGCGCCGCCCGAATTCGTGCTGCAAAGCCTGCGCGACAACCTCGACAGGCTCGGCAGCTATCCGGCCACAGCCGGGCTGCCGGTGTTGCGTACCGCCTGCGCGCGCTGGCTGGAGCGCCGCTTCGGATTGCGAGCCGAATCGCTCGACGCTCTCGCGATGGTCTTGCCGGTCAATGGCACGCGCGAAGCGCTGTTTGCGGTTGCCCAGGCGCTGGTCGATCGCAGCGCGCAGGCGCCGCTGGTGGCGATGCCGAATCCCTTCTACCAGATCTACGAGGGCGCCGCGTTGTTAGCAGGCGCCGAGCCGTATTTCCTCAACACCACCGCCGCGACACGCTACGTGCCTGATCTCGACGCCGTGCCGGCCGATGCCTGGCGGCGCTGCCAGTTGCTCTACATCTGCTCGCCAGGCAACCCCACGGGCGCAACCCTCGGCAGCGCCTGGCTGCGCCAGGCACTGGAACTGGCAGAGCGCTACGACTTCGTCATCGCGTCGGATGAGTGCTATGCCGAGTTGTATCGCGACGACGCCAACCCGCCGGCCAGTCTGTTAGCTGCCGCGCAGCAGATGGGCAACGGGAAATTCACGCGCTGCCTGGCGTTCCACAGCCTCTCAAAGCGCTCGAACCTGCCCGGCCTGCGCTCGGGGTTCGTCGCCGGCGACCCGGCGCTGATCGAGAAGTTCCTGCTGTACCGGACCTATCATGGTTCCGCGATGGCCGTGCCGACCCAGCTCGCGAGCACGGCGGCCTGGAATGACGATGCCCATGTTGTCGCCAACCGCGCGCTGTACCGCGTGAAATACGCCCGTGTGTTGCCGCTGTTAGCTCCGTTCTGGCAGGTCAGCGAACCGGACGGCGGTTTCTATCTGTGGCCCGAGGTCGGCGCTGACGACCAGGCCTTTACGCGCGAGCTGTATGCCGCGACCCACGTGACCGTCGTTCCGGGATCATTTCTGGCGCGTGCCACGCCCGCCGGCAACCCGGGGCTCGGCCGCGTGCGCATTTCCCTGGTAGCCTCGGTTGATGAATGCGTCAGCGCCGCGCAACGAATCCGCGCTTTTCTGGAGAACAGGTAATGCCAAACACTGCGTCCCTGCAACCGCTGATCGAGGCTGCGTTCGAAAAGCGCGCCGAACTCACGCCCGCCAGTATCGACGGCAACCTGCGTACCGCACTGGATAGCTGCCTGCAGCTGCTAGACAGCGGCAAGGCGCGGGTCGCGGAGAAAATCGACGGCCGGTGGATCGTGCATGACTGGTTGAAGAAAGCGGTGCTGCTGTATTTCCGGGCGCACGATAATCGCGCCATCGAAGCCGGCTACACCCGTTTTTTCGACAAGGTGCCGCTCAAGTACGCACACATGAGCGAGGCCGCCATCCGCGCCTCGGGCGTCCGCGTGGTACCGGACGCGGTCGTGCGCCAGGGCGCCTATATCGGACCTAACGTCGTGCTGATGCCGAGTTTCGTCAACATCGGCGCCTATGTCGACAGCGGCACGATGGTGGATACCTGGGCCACGGTCGGTTCCTGCGCGCAGATCGGCAAGAACGTGCACCTGTCGGGCGGTGTCGGCATCGGCGGCGTGCTCGAGCCGCTGCAGGCGACACCGACCATCATTGAAGACAACTGCTTTATCGGCGCGCGCTCCGAAGTGGTCGAAGGCGTTGTAATTGAAGAAGGCTCGGTGCTGTCGATGGGCGTTTTCATCGGCGCCAGCACCAAGATTTACGACCGGGCCAGCGGCACCGTCAGCTACGGCCGCGTCCCCGCGGGATCAGTCGTGGTGGCGGGCAACCTGCCGGCCAAGGACGGAAGTCACTCGCTGTATTGCGCGGTCATCGTCAAACGCGTCGACGCGCAGACCCGCGCCAAGACCGCCATCAACGATCTGTTGCGCCCGGATTAGCCGGTACTGCCTCAGCTAACAAGCGCGGCGGATTTCACCAGCGCCCAGACGGTCATGCCGGGCTGCAGATGCAGCGCGTCGACCGACTTGCGCGTCACGCGCGCCAGCAGCACGGCGCCGGCGCAATCGACCTGCACCAGCTCGTGCGCCGGATGCTCATCCGCTGCGATCGCCACGATCCGGCCACGCAGTTGATTCTGCACGCTGATCTCGCGCAGCTCCGAACAGGCGATGCTGACGTCGCGGGCGAGAATCCGCAGCCGGACGTTCTGCCCGGGCGACAGGCCCTTGTCGGCCAGCCACAGGCTGCCACCCGCGAATTCCGCGCGCGCCAGCCGCCAGCGGGAGTCGTGCTCGACGATGCGGGCCGCAAGTACCGCGCCCAGGTCCTCGCCTAACACAACGCGCGCCTGCAGCGAGGCCAGAACTGCCGCGGCCGGCCCGCTGGCGCGAACCTGGCCTGCGTCCAGGACCACAAGTGTATCGGCGAGCCGCGCCACCTCATCGGCCGAATGCGACACATACAGCATCGGCGTGCGCAGCTCGTCGCGCAATCGCTCGAGCCACGGGAAGATCTCCTGGCGACGCGCCTGATCGAGTGATGCCAGCGGTTCATCCAGCAACAGCAGCCGCGGTTGCGTGGCCAGCGCCCGCGCAATCGCCACCCGTTGGCGCTCGCCGCCGGACAGCTGGTCGTGCCGCCGCCCCAGCAATGGTCCTATGCCTAACAAATCGATGATGCCTGCGACGTGGCGGCGATTGTCGGCGGGCGTGCGCCGCAGGCCGAACTCGAGATTGCCGCGCACGTCCAGGTGCTCAAGCAGGCTCGCCTCCTGAAAAACATACCCTAGCGCGCGGCGCCAGGTCGGCACGAAGATCCGCTGCGCATCGTCCTGCCAGATCTCGGCGCCGATGCGGATATGCGCGTCCACCGGCCGCTCGAGACCCGCCACGCAACGCAGTACGCTGGTCTTGCCGGCGCCGGACACGCCGTACAGGGCCGTGATTCCTTGGGCCGGCAGCTGCAAGTCGATCGCCAGCTCGAAGGCGCCGCGATTCAGCCGGAATCGAACCAGGCTGTCCACGCTGCTCAAGCTAACACGCGGTCGCGGCGGCGATTCAGCCAGGCGAGTGCCAGCAGCACCACGAACGTAAAGGTCAGCATCAGCAGCGACAACGCGTGTGCCGCGGGATATTCCATTGCTTCGACATGGCTGTAGATCTGCGTCGACACCACGCGCGTCTGCCCCGGAATGTTGCCGCCGATCATCAGCACCACGCCGAATTCGCCCACGGTATGCGCGAACACGAGGATGGCGGCAGTGAGGATGCCGGAACGGGCCATGGGCAGAGCGACTGCGAAAAACGCATCCAGGGGGCGCGCACGCAAGGTCGCCGCGACCTCCATGGGCCGGCGGCCCATTGCCTCGAACGCGTACTGCAGCGGCAGAATGGCAAACGGCACGGAAAAGATGACCGAACCGATCACCAGCCCGGGAAATGAAAATGACAAGGGCCCCAACCCCAGGGCGATCGTCAGCTGGCCCAGCCAGCCGCGCGGCCCGAGCATCAGCAGCAGGTAAAAACCCAGCACAGTGGGCGGCAATACCAGCGGCAACGAGGCCAGAGCGGCAACCGGTGCGCGCCAGCGCGACGGCGTGCGCGCCAGCCACCAGGCGATCGGTGTTGCAATGATGAGCAGCAGCAGGGTCGTCAGCGTCGCGAGCTGCAGCGTCAGACCGATGGAATGCAAGTCCTCAGTCGTAACCATAGCTGCGGATGATTTGGCGCGCCGCCGTGCCGCGCAAGTACTTCGCGAGCGCGCGGGCTGCCTCATTGCCGGCGCCGTGGGTGAGCAAGACGAAGTCCTGGCGCAGTGGCCGGTGCAGCCGCTGCGGCACCATCCAGGCCGAGCCGGACCGCAGGCGGCCATTCAACTGCACCTGCGACAAGGCCACGAAGCCCAGCGGCGCGTTGCCGGAGGCCACAAACAGGTAGGCCTGCGCGACACTCTCGCCTAACACCAGGCGCGAGCGCAGGCGCTCATCGAGCCTGAGCGCGGCGAGCACGTCCATAGCCGCGGCGCCATAAGGGGCAAGCCGGGGGTCTGCCAGCGCGAGCTTGTCGAAGCTGCCTTGCGCGAGCACGGCGCCGCGCCGGTCGACCAGGCCCGGCTGCGCACTCCAGAGCGCGAGCCGCCCGACCGCGTAGGTAAAGCGTGACCCCGGATCAGCGAAACCGTCGGCGACCAACTGCTGCGGGGTCTGTGCATCGGCCGCCAGAAAGGCGTCGAACGGTGCACCATTGCGAATCTGCGCGCTCAGCTTGCCCGTCGAACCCACGGCTAACAGCGCACGGTGCGCGGTCGCGCGGTTGAACAACTCGGCAATCCTCTGCATGGGTTCGCTGAAATTGGCGGCCACCGCCACGATTGTCTCGGCAGCGAATACCGAGGGCCAATTTAACCCCAGGGCCAGAATGGCCCAAGCCAGTCTTTTCATCCCGCCATGCTAGCCGAAACGGCCGGTGATGTAGTCTTCAGTCAGCTTGTGCGAAGGATTGGTGAAAATCTTGTCGGTCGGGCCAACCTCGATCAGATCGCCCAGATGAAAATACGCGGTGCGCTGCGAGACCCGCGCCGCCTGCTGCATGGAATGCGTGACGATGACGATGGCGTAGGTCTGCCGCAGCTCGTCGATCAGGTCCTCGATGCGCGCCGTCGCGATCGGGTCCAGTGCGGAGCACGGCTCGTCCATCAGGATCACTTCGGGATTGACCGCCAGCGTGCGCGCGATGCACAGGCGCTGCTGCTGGCCGCCCGACAAACTCGTGCCCGGTTGCGCCAGCCGGTCCTTGACCTCTTCCCAGAGGCCAGCCCGTTTCAGGCTTTCGGTGACGATTTCATCCAATTCGGACCGGTCCGCGGCCAGGCCATGGATCCGCGGTCCGTAAGCGACGTTCTCGAAAATTGATTTCGGAAACGGATTCGGTTTCTGGAAAACCATGCCGACACGCGAGCGCAGCTGCACCACGTCCTGGCGCTTGTTCTGGATATCGCGGCCATCGAAGACGATTTCGCCGGTAACGCGCGCCGACGGAATCGTATCGTTCATGCGATTCAGGCAGCGCAGGAATGTGGACTTGCCGCAACCCGAAGGTCCGATCATGGCCAGCACCTGGGCGCGCGCGATGTCGATGTTGACACTGCGGATGGCCTGCTTGTCGCCATACCAGACATCGACATTGCGGCAGGTCATCAGCGGATTGGGCACGGTGACATCGCCAACTGTGGCCCGGACCGGCGCCACCTCGGGTTGTGCATTCATTAACATTTACCAGCGCTTCTCAAAACGATTTCGAAGATAAACCGCCGTGGCGTTCATTACCACCAGAAAAACCAGCAGCACGATGATGGCGCCCGAAGTGCGTGCGATAAATGCACGCTCCGGCAGGTCCGACCACAGGAAAACCTGCACCGGCAGAACGGTCGACGCATCGGTCAGACCCTGGGGCACATCGACGATGAAAGCCACCATGCCGATCATCAGCAGCGGCGCGCTCTCCCCTAACGCGCGGGCCATGCCAATGATCGCGCCGGTGAGCATGCCGGGCAAGGCCAGCGGCAGCACATGGTGCATGACGGTCTGCACCTGCGACGCGCCCATGCCGAGCGCCGCTTCGCGAATCGACGGCGGCACGGCCTTCAGGGCCGAGCGCGATGCAATGATCACGGTCGGCAAAGTCAGCAGCGTCAGCACCAGCGAGCCGACGACCGGCGCCGAACGCGGCATGCCAAACAGGCCGATGAACACCGCCAGACCTAACAAACCATAGACGATCGAGGGCACCGCCGCCAGGTTGTTGATGTTGATCTCAATCAGGTCGGTGAAGCGGTTGCGCGCGGCAAATTCCTCGAGGTAGATCGCCGCCGCCACGCCGATTGGGAATGACAGCAGCAGCGTCAGCCCCAGCGTCAGCAGCGATCCCATCAGCGCGCCGCGTACGCCGGCCTGCTCCGGATCGCGTGAGTCGCCATTGCCGAGGAATTCGCGGTTCAGCTGCATTGTCAGTATGCCGGCGGCCGACAGCCTGTCGACCAAAGCGACCTGCTGGTCCGTCAGACGGCGTTCCGCCACCGGTGCGTTTCGATCAACCTGCCCTTTGACAAACATGTCGACGGTATCGTCGGCGGGCATCGTGAGCCGGGTGCGTGTTCCGATCAAACGCGGATCGGCTACAACCGCGCGCTGCAAGCTCAGAAACGACCCGCTGCTGACGAGCTGATAGAGCTCGCGCAGGTTGGCGCGTCCTTCGACATCGGGAAATTTCTCGCGCAGCGCGGCCTTGATCAGCGCCTGGTAATCCGCGGTCGCCAGCACCTCGGGCGCGCGCCGGCCTTCGGGATCGATGATCTCGGGATCGTAGTAGATCTCGAGCGTCACATAGCTCTGCCGGAACACCGAGGCACCATCGACGATGATCTTGCCAAACAGGCCAAAGACGGCCAGCACTCCCAGCGAGACAGCTAACACACCGAGCGCGCGAAACATGAATTCGGAACGATAGCGGCGGCGCAGGCTGCGCGCCACCAGCACCTGTGTCTGCTTCGACGTGCGCTTTGCAGTGGAGTTCATTCGTACTGCTCGCGATACCTGCGGACCACATAAAGTGCGATCGCATTCAGCGCCAGCGTCACGACGAACAGCACCAGCCCCAGCGCAAAGGCCGCCAGCGTCTTGGGGCTGTCGAACTCCTGGTCGCCGACCAACAGAGTTACGATCTGCACCGTGACCGTCGTGACGGCCTCGAGCGGATTGGCCGTCAGGTTGGCGGCGAGCCCCGCTGCCATGACGACGATCATGGTTTCGCCGATCGCGCGCGACACGGCCAGGAGTACTCCACCGACAATTCCGGGCAGCGCCGCCCGCAACACGACCTGGCGGACCGTCTCGGAACGCGTCGCGCCCAGCGCATAAGCGCCGTCGCGCAGACTCTGCGGCACAGCGGTAATCATGTCATCGGCGAGTGACGAGACGAACGGGATGATCATGACGCCCATGACGAGCCCGGCGTTCAAGGCACTCTCGCTGGCGACTTCCAGACCCAGGTTTTCGCCCAGCGTGCGTAGCGCCGGACCGAGCGTGGTCGCCGCGAAAAAACCGTAGACCACGGTCGGCACGCCCGCCAGAACCTCGAGCAAGGGCTTGACGACCTTGCGCAGCCGGCGCGACGCATACTCCGCGAGATAGATCGCGGACATCAGGCCGATCGGAACGGCGATCAGCATCGCCATCAACGATATCAGCAAGGTGCCGGCGAACAGCGGTACCGCGCCGAAGGAACCCTCGGCGCCCACCTGATCGGCGCGGATCGCCATTTGCGGACTCCAGCTGGTGCTGAAGAGAAACTCGGTCACCGGCACCTTGGCGAAGAACCGCAGCGCCTCGGTCAGCACCGACAGCAGGATCGCCAGCGTCGTCAGTACTGCAAGCAATGAACAGAGGAACAGCAGCGCGCGCACCGCGCTCTCGACCGAATTACGCGCCCGCATCTCGGGGCGGATGCGGCCGCGCACCACGACGATGGCGATGACTCCGAGCGCCAGCACCAGCGCCGTCAGCGCGAGACGCGCGGTTCCGCGCAAATGCAGGTACTCGGCGGCTGCCGCAGCGGTTGCCGGCGGCACGTTAGCCAGCGTGGCATTCCCGGCAATCACATTGCGCAGATCGTTGACGAGAAGACCGAATTCGCCAGGCGGCAGCGCGCGCTGGTCGGCCGGCAGATGCGAGGTCACCAGCGCCATCAACACCTGGTCCTGGAACATCCACCATAAAACTGCGATCAGGAGCGCCGGCGCCGCGCACCACAAGGCCGTCAGCATCCCGTAGTGCCCGGGCAGCGAATGCAGATCCCGGATACCGCGCGGGCCGCCCACTGTCGCCAGTGAGCGGCCCCGTCCGATCCAGAACGCTGCCGCCGTCAGAAACAGCAGCGCTAACAGAGTCAGTGCTGGAGTCACGTTACACGTCGAGCGTCATCAAAAACCCCAGTTGATATCCAGCTGCAGCCGCTTGTAGTCGCGATTGCGGACCGAACCGACTCCGGTAATGGTCGTTGCAACATCATTGTTCAACTGGTTGATGAAGTAAGTTGCGTTGAAGCGGAAATTACGCGCGAAAGCGTAACCGAATTTCAACACCACGCCATCCCCGTCGGTGACGCCGTCCGCAAAGTCAGAGTCCACGTACTGGCCGAAGAGCGCGTCTTTTTCGATTTTCTGGTAGACCGCACCGACTTCCCAGGTCTTGGGGTTGGCGGCCCGGCCGTACTGGAGCCCGACCGAGTAACCGGTATCGAGAACTGCATCGCCGTTCTGGGCGTAGTCGACGTAGGCCGTGAACGGCCGGTCCGCCAGCGTGGTCGCAAATTCGCCAAACACTTCAACGACGTTGTAGTCGAACTGCAGGCAGGTCGCGATGCCCCTGCGGCAGACAGCTGCGCTGGCCGTTGTCGTGTTGCCGTTACCAGTGACCGTGTTGTCCTGGAACGGGTTGTAGCCCTTGGTGCCGCCATGGTCGAAATACGACGCGCCAACCGTGAAGCGCGTCTTGAGCGCCGGGTTGCTGCGCCAGCCGAACTGCGCGCCTAACATGTTGGTGTCCGCCGCCGCGCTGCGCTCGATCACATCGTTATAGAACGCGCTGGCAAAGAACCCACCGGGGACCGTGCCCTGGTAGTTGATCGCGAGACCTTCCGGGTTGATGTCGCCGTCGAAGAACAGGCTCTGGCCCGCGCGCACCCAGGGGTATTTCATCTTGCCTGCGGTCACTTTCAGCGTCGGCGTCGCCTGCCACTCCGCATACGCGAGGTCAAGCTCGAAGGGCTTGCGCGAATTGACGTTCGTCAGCGTCTGATTGGACGAGCGTGGGTCGGTACCACCTGTGGCGATCTGGATTTCCGCCTTGATCGTATCGTTGACCTTGGCGGTCGCGCTCAAACGCGCGCGAATCCGGTCGCGATAGCGGTCGATCGGCACGTATTGCTGGTCAAAGGCCTCGGTCCGCCAGCGCAGGTCGCCCTTGAACGTGTAACGGCCTACCCATTCGCCGACATTGCCGGCGGTCTTCGCCAGGTTGTCGCTCTGCAGGTCGAGCGCGTTCTGGACGTCGTTGTTGACCGTCTGTTGGGCGTTGACCGCTGCGACCGCCGTCTGCACCGATTCGGCCTGTTTTGTTTGCGCGGTTTCCAGCTGCGCGACGCGATCGATGAGCGCCTGGATCTGCGCGCGCATGGCGGCCACGTCTTCGGCCGTTGCGGCCGGAGCCGCGGTGGTCTTCGCGGCAGGCTTGGCTGCCAGCGCGGCGTTGGCGCTGAGCAGCGTGCACGCTGCCACGATGGCCGCGCGTGTGAGTTTCTGAATCATCTTGAGTCCCTCAATTCTGTTAGGTATGCAGGTATTGGAATTACGGCCTGAAGAGCTTCTGCGCCTTCACATCAGCACGGGTCTTAGCGAGGTCCGCCTTCGGCTGCGGCACCAGGCCGCGTTCAGCGAGGTAGCCTTCGGCGCCGACGGCTTTATCACTCAGGTATTCGTCTACGAACTCGTTCATGCCCGGGATGACCTTCATGTGCGCCTTCTTCACGTAGAAGAACAGCGGGCGCGAGGCCGGATAGGTGTTATTCGAGATGGTTTCGAATGTCGGCATATAGCCCTCGATCTTGACCGCTTCGATCTGCGCCTGATTTTCTTCCAGGAAGCTGTAGCCGAAGATGCCGAGAGCGGTCGGATTCGCCTCGATTTTCTGGACGATCAGATTGTCGTTCTCGCCGGCTTCGATGTAACCGCCGTCATCGCGAATCGTGTGACAGACCCGCTTGAAGCGGCGCTCGTCCTGGCTACGCAGCGTGTTGATCCAGGGGTAGCTGCGGCAACCGTTTTCCATGTACAGCTCATGGAAGGAGTCGCGCGTACCGGAGGTCGGCGGCGGACCTAACACTTCGATCTTGGTCTTCGGCAGCGACTTGTCGATGTCGCTCCACAGGCGGTAGGGATTCGGGATCATCGAGGTGGGATTGCTCGGATCCGGAATCTGCTTGGCAAGCGCGAGGTAGACCTGCTTGCGCGTCAGCGCCATTGGCTTGGCCTTCTTGGAATGCGCAATCGTCAGGCCATCGAAGCCGACCTTGACCTCGATGATATCGGTGACGCCGGCCTTGCTGCAGGACTCGAACTCGGCGAGGTTCATGCGGCGCGACGCATTCACGATGTCGGGGTACTGCGGACCCACGCCCATGCAGAACAGCTTGACGCCACCGCCCGTGCCGGTGCTCTCGACCTTGGGCGTCTTGAACTTGCCCTGGCGGCCGAACTGCTCGGCGACCGTGGTCGTGAAGGGGTAAACCGTCGATGAGCCGACGATGCTGATGGTGTCGCGGGCTGCCTGGGCATGCGCGGCGTTGGCGGCGGCCAGAACCAGGACTGATGTGGCGACACGGATGATCTGCTTGAGCACGTTGATAACCTCCTGAAGTGACGCAGCGCACTGTATTGCGGTTGTGTTGCAGAGATATTTCAGCGGCGCCGATTAAAAGGGCTTGCGCGGTCGCGTGGCGCACCCTATAAACGCGCACCCTCCTGAGTCCGGGCGCAACGGCATCCCGATGAGTCAAATCCCAAGCAGCAACACCCTGGAACTGACCCTGGACCTGATGGCCCGCAATTCGGTGACTCCCGAAGACAGCGGCTGCCAGAACGTCATGATGGAGCGCCTGCGGTCCAGCGGATTCGATGTCGAAGCCCTGCGTTATGGCAATGTCGACAACTTCTGGGCCAAACACGGCAACGGCAAGGGCCCGGTCCTGTGTTTCGCGGGACACACCGACGTCGTCCCCACCGGGCCGCTGGAGGAATGGCAGAGCCACCCGTTCGTACCGACCATCCGTGATGGTCTTCTTTTTGGCCGTGGCGCCGCCGACATGAAAAGCGGCCTGGCCGCGATGATCACGGCGACCGAGGAATTCCTGCGCCGTCATCCGAAGCACAAGGGCACCATCGCCTATCTGATCACCAGCGACGAGGAAGGCCCTTCGGTCGATGGCACCAAGAAAGTCGTCGAGACCCTGATCGCGCGCAAGGAAAAGATCGACTGGTGCGTGGTCGGCGAACCGTCGAGCGAGAAACAGCTCGGCGACACCATCAAGATCGGACGTCGCGGCTCGGTCTCAGGCCGCCTCACCGTGCACGGCGTACAGGGCCACGTGGCTTATCCGCACCTTGCCGAAAATCCGGTGCACACGCTGGCGCCGGCGCTCGCCGAGCTGACAAGCCGGGTCTGGGACCAGGGCAACGAACATTTTCAGCCGACGACCTTCCAGGTTTCCAACCTGAATGCCGGTACGGGTGCGCCGAATGTCATCCCGGGTGAACTGAAGGCGCGTTTCAACCTGCGCTTTGGGCCGGTGCAGACAATTCCGGGACTGCGCGAAACCGTCGAAGGCATTCTCACCAGGCACAAGGTGCGCTTCACGATCGAGTGGTATGTGTCGGGCGAGCCTTTCTATACGCCGCCGGGCGCACTGTCGGCCGCCGCGGTCAGCGCGGTCCAGGACGTCACGGGCGTGACGCCCAAACTCTCCACCGGCGGCGGAACCTCCGACGGGCGTTTCATCGCGCTGATGGGAGCTCAGGTGGTCGAACTCGGCGTTACCGGCGCCACGCTGCACAAGGTCAATGAGAACGTGCGGGTTCAGGAGATCGACCAGTTGCACGGCATCTACCTGCGGCTGCTGGAACGATTGTTAGCCTGACCGCGCTCTAGAACACGTGCATCCCGACCCACCAGGCAACGGCCGCGATGAAGGCCGAGCTCGGGATGGTCAGCACCCAGGCGACGGCAATGTCGCCGAACACACCCCAGCGCACGCCGTTAGGTCGTGTTGCCGAACCCACGCCAAGAATTGCCCCGGTGATGGTGTGCGTTGTCGACACAGGAATACCGAGCGACGTGGCCGTGAATAGCGTCACCGCACCACCCGTCTCTGCCGCAAAACCGCCGACCGGGCGCAGCTTGGTGATGCGCTGACCCATGGTCTTGACGATGCGCCAGCCGCCGAACAAGGTACCGAAAGCGATCGTCACGTAACAGGCTATAACCACCCAGTGCGGCAACGTATCCCGGGTGGTCAGGCCAGCCGCAATCAGCAGCAGCCAGATAATGCCCATGGTCTTCTGCGCATCGTTGCTGCCGTGGCCGATGCTGTAGGCCGCGCAAGAAACCAGCTGCATGCGCCGGAACCAGCGATCCACCGTGCTCGGCGTCAGGCGTCGACACGACCAGGCGGTCAGCAGCATGACCAACGCGCCCAGGGTGAAGCCAATGAAGGGCGACAGCACAATGAACAACACGGTCTTCGAAATACCGGCGCCGATCAACGGGGCGGTTCCCGCCTTGGCGACAGTCGCACCGACCATGCCGCCGATCAGCGCATGCGAGGAGCTCGAAGGAATGCCGTAAAACCAGGTGATCAGGTTCCAGCTGAACGCGCCTACCAACGCGCCGAATATGACGTATTGGTCGACCACGTCGGGCATGACGATGCCTTTGCCGACCGTCGCCGCCACTTTGAGCTCAAAAATCAGGTAGGCGACAAAATTGAAGAATGCCGCGAACGCAACCGCCTGCAAAGGTTTCAATACGCCGGTCGAGACCACGGTGGCGATCGAATTGGCCGCGTCATGAAAACCGTTCATGAAATCGAAGGCCAGCGCCAGCACGATCAACGCCACCAGGACCGTCGTCGTAATGCCGAGATCCATCAGGAATTCTCGAGCACCAGGCTCTCGATGACGTTAGCAACGTCCTGGCATTTGTCGGTCGCCGCTTCCAGCAATTCGTAAACCGCCTTGAGCTTGATGACCTGGCGCGTATCGGGCTCATCGCGGAACAACGAGGAAATTGCCGCGCGCATGATGCGATCCGCGTCTGATTCCAGGGAGTCGATCTGCTGGCAAATGGTCAGGATTTCCGGCGCGCGATCTAGATCGCTCAGCAAGCCAACGGCGACCTGCAACTTCTCGCAGCACTGGCTCAGGCACTCGGCCAGTCGCTGCGCCTCGGGCGTCAGCTTCTGAATGTCATAGAGCGCAAAAGATTCGGCGGTGTCCTGGATCAGATCCAGTATGTCGTCCAGGCGGGAAATCAAACGATGAATGACGTCCCGATCGAATGGCGTAATGAACGTCGTGTGCAACAGCGAGACGCAGTCATGCGTGATGCGATCGGCGCGATGCTCCAGGTCCTGGATGCGTTCGATCTGCTTGGTACGCTCGATCGAATCGCTGTGGGACGCCAGCAACTGCACGACCGCGACGCCACCCTGCTTGATCAAATCGACGTGGTCATTGAAAAATGCGTAGAAACGCTTTTCCTGCGGCATCAGCCGCGAAATGAATTTCATGCTTGGCTCCCCTGCCCAATCAGGCAGGGCGAATTGTAGTTAGTGCCTGCGCTGCTGGCGAGCGTTTGCGTAGATACCGACCGCCGCCAGGCCGATCACCGCGATCAGCACCCAGACTGGCATCGACAAACCCAGAAACTGCCAGTCGATTTTGGCGCATTCGCCACCGCCGGTCAGAACCTTGCGGACCACGTCCATCAGCGGGAACACTTCCAGCATGAAATCGAGCGTCGCGCCACAGGAAGGGACTGAACCTGGGGGCAGGCTCTGGATATAGACATGGCGGGCTGACACGTAACCCGGAAACAGCGCCACCAGGAAGATCAGCGCCGAGTAAACGCGGGCCCCCGACAACTTGGCCGGGTGATGAATCGCCGCCACCAGAAACACCAGCCCGAGGGACGCTACGCCGACGCGCTGGAACATGCACAGCGGACAGGGCTCGATGTGCATGACCTTCTCGACCAACAAGGCGAAGGCCAGCATCAGCACGCAGGCGACAAAGCCCAGCAGGTTGACCAGACGGCGGTTGGCCAGCAAATTCACCACGGCGCTACCTCGCGCTCTTGCCTAACAACTCCGACTCGATATCCTCGAGGCGGGTGTGCCTGACATCCTTGCCATGCACCATGTAGATTACATATTCGCACAGGTTCTTGGCGTGATCGCCGATACGCTCCAGAGCGCGCGCAATCAGCAGCGTGTCGAGCGCACGGCGGATGGTGCGCGGGTCTTCCATCATGAAGGTGATGCACTGGCGCTGTATCGCCTCATATTCTTCGTCTACCGCGCGATCCTGCTGCGCGATACGCACGGCAGCCTCGGCGTCCAGCCTGGCGTAGGAATCGAGCGCGGCGTGCAACAGGTCCTGTACCACGCGTCCGAGGTGCTTGAGTTCCCGATATTTGTCGGCCGGCCGCTCCTGCGCGGCGAGTCGCGAGCCTATGTAACCGATCTTCTCGCATTCGTCGCCGACACGTTCGAGATCGGTGATCGACTTGATGACCGCCAGCACCACGCGCAGATCGCCGGCCGCCGGCGCGCGGGTCGCGAGAATGCGCTGGCATTCCTCGTCGATCGCCACTTCCATCGCGTTGACCTGGAAATCGTTGCGAGCGACCGACTCACCTAACGCGCTGTCGCCCTCCACCAGGGCCGTCACCGCCTGGCTGAGCTGCTGCTCGACGAACCCGCCCATGCTCAGAACCTGGCTGCGCAAATGCTCCAGGTCTTCATTGAAGCGGCGGGAGATGTGTTGTCCGAGATTGGCGGTGTCCATATCTTTTTACCTTAGCAAGGTGCGGTGTTAATTGCCATGTGCGCCGGATAATCTTGTGACCGGGAAATGGCAGGTAAAACAACTGCCTTGACCGGGGTCGCTGCGAATATCCAGGCGCGCGTCATGCTTGTGCAGGGCGTGCTTGACGATCGCGAGCCCGAGACCGGTACCGCCGGTTTCACGATTGCGGCTGGCGTCCACCCGATAGAAGCGCTCTGTTAGGCGGGGGATGTGCTCGGGCGCGATTCCGGGGCCGTTGTCGGTCACGGAAAAGTGCCCACCGTCGGCGTCAGTCCACCAGCGCAGCTGCACGGCACCGTCGCCGGGCGTGTATTTCGCGGCGTTTTCGATCAGGTTCCAGAATGCCGAATGCAGCATGGCGCGATCGCCCAGGATGCCCTGCGCACTGTCGACGCTCAGCTCGATGGTGGCCGGCCGTGTTGCCAGTTGTTTGGCGTCGCGCTGCAGTTGTTGCAGCAGTTCCGGCACGTCCACCGGCGCGCCCTGGATTTCCGCCTCGCTGGCATCCAGCTTGGCCAGCGACAGCAGGTCATCCAGCAACGCCCGCATGCGATCCGACTGCCGCCGCATCTCGCTCAGGGGGCCGCGCAGCGCGACCGGAACGTCCGGATCTGTATCGAGTGTTTCGAGGTAACCCGCGATCACGGTAAGCGGTGTGCGCAGCTCATGCGACGCATTGGCGACGAAATCCCGCCGCACGGTTGCGAGCTGCTGGGTCTCTGTGACATCGCGCGCCAGCAGCAGTTGACGCCCCTCGCCAAATGGCACCAGCCGCAGCAGCAACCAATGTTCGCGGTCGCGTTCCATGCGCACGATCAGCGACCGGTCGCCAGTGGCCCGGACCAGGAATTCCTGGATCTCCGGCTGGCGCAGCAGATTGTCGATGCGGATTCCCTGATCGCGACCGCGCCTCAGGCCTAACAAGGAATTTGCGGGCTCATTGAACCAGAGTATTTCCCGCGCCGAGTTCAATACCACGACGCCATCCGGCAGCGCCGAGGTCGATTCGCGCAGTTCGCGCAGCACCGCGAGCATGCGCGCCTTGTGGAAGCGCTTGCGACGATGCAGGCGCACGATCGCGGCGCCCACTTCCGACCAGAGACCGAAGGTCTCCGGCGGATTGGCGGTGCGGCGATTGCGCAGCCAGAACGCGAGCCGAAACAGCTCGATCCATTGCCAGGCGAGTGCCACCGCCATCGCCACCAGTATGCCGATGACGACCTGGCCTAACACCAGGCCCAGCAGCACGCCGACCGCGGCAACCAGCAGCAGTCGCGCGGCGATGAATGCGATCAACTTTCCGATCTCAAACATACGCTGATGCTAATCCGTCTTGGCGGAAAAGCGGTAACCCGCGCCGCGCACGGTCTGCACCAGCCGGTCCAGCGCCGGCGGCTCGAGCGCCTGGCGCAAGCGCCGGATATGCACGTCGATGGTTCGCTCCTCCACATACACGTCGCCGCCCCAGACCCGGTCCAGCAGCTGCGCGCGGGAAAACACCCGGTCCTGGTTGCGCATGAAGAATTCCAGCAACCGGTATTCCGTCGGCCCTAACAAAATGGTCTGCCCGCCGCTGCTGACGCGATGCCCGACGGTATCCAGCAGCAGGCCCTCGCATTCCAGTTGGTCCCCGGAAGCGCCCGCGGCCGAGCGCCGCAGTACCGCCTGGATGCGCGCCGCGAGTTCGCGCGGGCTGAAGGGTTTGGTGATGTAGTCATCGGCGCCGCCTTCCAGGCCGGACACCTTGTCGCCTTCCGCGGCGCGCGCCGTCACCATGATGATGGGCAGCTCGCGCGTGTCGGCGCCTTTCTTGAGTTCGCGCGCCAATTCGATGCCGCTCATATCAGGCAGCATCCAGTCGAGCAGGATGAGGTCCGGGCGTTTGTTGGCGATTTCCACACGGGCGCTGCGGCAATCCGGCGCCTCGGCGACCTGGTATCCGGCGCGCTTGAGGCCAAAAGCAATCAGCTCACGAACTGCGCGTTCGTCCTCCACTACCAGGATCAGCTTGTTTGCCATGGCCTCCACCGCTTCTTGACGCCGCGCAGGCTATTACAAAATTGTTACGGTCGCGTGACTACGTTGTTCCGCAAATAGACCGGCAGCGCCTCAGCCGGCGGCACCGCCAGGCCACTCTTATAGTCCTCTGCCGCCAGGACCGCGACCTCCCGCGCCCGGGGCAGCAACTGCTCCTGGGTCGCGTCCCAGCCGCCCGGCGCCAGGCCGAGCAGCACAGGGTATGCCGCAAAGCCACGCCCGACCGCGATCGCCCTGGCATCAGCAGCCAGGGCCCAAAGCACATTCTGCGGCGCCAGAACCTGCTCAGCTCCCAGCAGCTGCGAGCCGGATCGATACACCGCGTGGTACACCTCGCCCATGCGCGCATCGGCGCAGCAGACTGCGAACCCGGACCCCGGCGCCGCTGCGAACGCCTGCGCGGCCAGCGCCCGCAGATTGGACACCGGCAAGACCGGCAGGCCTGCCGAAAAAGCGAGGCCCTGTGTCACCGCCGCTGCCAGCCGGACGCCGGTGAAGCTGCCCGGACCGCGCCCGAACGCAATGGCGTCCAGCTGCCCCAGCTTGAGTTGTGCGTCCGCAAGCAGCCTATCCGCCATGCCGAGTATCAGGCTGGCGTGATCGCGCGCGGTTTCCAGCAGGACCTCCTGCAACGCGCCGTCGATCCACAACGCCGCCGAGCAATTTTCGGTCGCGGTATCAAGCGCGAGAATCTTCATGCCGCATTGCTCATGCGACGCAGGAAGCGGCTCGCTTCCGCGGGATCGCGGGTCACCGGCATCGGCGGCAGGCAACTGCGAAACACCCTGCCGTACCCCTTGCCTAACAAGCGCGGGTCGCAGATCGCGACCACGCCGCGATCCTCTTCGCTGCGGATCAGCCGTCCGACGCCCTGCTTGAGTGCCAGTGCCGCCTCCGGCAGCTGATAGTCGCCAAACGGATTGCCGCCGGTGCGGCGCAGGTACTCGCTGCGGGCGCGCACGATCGGATCGTCGGGCGAGGCAAACGGCAGCTTGTCGATGACCACGAGTCGCAGCGCATCGCCCTTGACATCCACGCCCTCCCAGAAACTCGCCGTACCTAACAAGACAGCCTTGCCCGAGGCCCGGAAGTCGCGCAGGATCTGTTCGCGCGGTGCTTCCCCCTGCACCAGCAGGGGCCCGGGCATGACGCCGCACAGTCCGCCGCGCAGCAGACCGGCCGCCTGCGCCAGCGCGCGATGACTGGTAAACAGCAGGAATGCGCCGCCACCGGCGGCACTGACCAGTGGCCAGACTGCCTGCAACATCGCCGGTCCGAACTCCTGCGAACCAGGCTCGGGCATTTTCTCCGGCAGAAACAGCAGCGCCTGGGTTTCGAAATTGAACGGGCTTTCGATGCGCAGGGTCGCTGCGGCATCCAGCCCCAGGCGGCTGGCGAAATGCGAAAAATCATCGCCGACCGACAGGGTCGCGGACGCAAAGATCCAGGCACTCGGTCGTGCGCCCGTCATCGTGCGAAAACGCTCGGCGATGTCGAACGGCAACAGGCTGATGGTGAAGCCGCGCGCATGCATCTCGCTGGCGCGGGCTCCCGGCTCGAGCTCGTCGTCGGCCACGCGATCCGCCGTGCCAGCTAACAGCGCCGCGCGCTCGGCGCACAACTGCAATCCATTGTCGCGCCCGACGTTCGCCGCTCCGAGGGCCTGGGCCAGTCCCTGCAGCGCCGCCACCAGCGCGCGCGATGCCAGCGCGAACTCGCGCAGCTGCGGGTCGAGTTCCACCCGACCGGCGCCGCGTGGCAGCGCGCTGGCGAGCTCCGCGATGGCGTCTTCGACCGCGCGCAGAGCGCCGTGCAGGTCGGCGACCGGAATCGCGGCGCGCAACAGCCCGGCGCGCGTGTCGGCCAGCAGGTTCTCCAGCTGGCGGCTGGTGACACTGGCGCCGAAGAACTGCATTGCCAGGTCCGGGATCTGGTGCGCCTCATCGAGCACCACCACGTCCGCGCTGCCTAACAAATCCGCAAACCCCTCCTGCTTGAGCGCGAGATCCGCCAGCAGCAGGTGGTGGTTCACCACCACGACATCCGCTTCCTGCGCTCGGCGGCGCGCCGCCACCACGTGGCAATTGGCATACTGCCCGCAGCGCTGGCCCAGGCAATTGTCGCGGGTCGAGGTGATGTCGTGCCACAGCGCGCTGCTGTCCGACAGGCCGGGCACTTCGGCGAGGTCGCCGCTGTCGGTCAGCTCGGCCCACTTTGCCAGCCGCTCCAGCGTGCCGTCAGCGCGCGTCAGGCCGGCAAGCGCCTGCTGCTGCCGCGTGTTATCAAAGCGCAGGCGGCACAGGTAATTGCTGCGCCCTTTCAGCAGCGCCACCCGGGCCGGCATGCCTAACACAGCCGCGACCTGCGGCAGGTCGCGCGCGAACAGCTGATCCTGCAGCGCGCGCGTGCCGGTGGAAATCAGCACCCGCAAGCCGCCCAGCAGCGCGGGCACCAGGTAGGCGAAGGTCTTGCCGGTACCGGTGCCGGCCTCGACGATCAGCGGTTCGCGATTCTGCATCGCTTCATGCACGCGCTGCGCCATGCGCGCCTGTGATGGCCGGGCGACGAACCCCGGCATGGCGCGTTGCATCGGCCCATGCGCCGAGAAAACGCCCTTGATGTCGAGATCGTGCGCCACGCGACTAACGCCCCCGGCGCCGGTCAGAACACCGGGCCTTCAGTTCGGCGTGGTGTCGGCGCTGCGCGCCTGCCCCGGCGCCCGCAACACCTCGAGCCGCAGGTCCTTGAACGTGTCCTGATCGAGTTTCAGGCGCAGCTGCAGGTACGGCCCCTGTTGCTGCTGCCGGCCGGCCGCGAAGTCGCGTTCCTCGAAGCCGCGGAAGTTGTAGCCTAACGACAGCCAGACGTTGCGCACCGGCGCGAAGCCCACATCGAGACCGAACTGATTCTCGCTGAGCCCGGCGGTGAGATTGCGGGTGCTGGCCAGGTGCAGCCCCGCGTCGAAGCGCGCGCTGAGGTCGCGCCGCAGGTCGAACGCCAGCAGGGCACTGGTGCTGCCGAGGCGATCCGAGTCGTAGGTCGTGACCTGGCGCTTGAGGCCCAGTTGCAGGCCGATTTGAGTTTTGGAATTCCATTGCCAGTTGGCGTGCAGATTATCGACCAGCCTCAGGGTCTCATAGTTTGACAGACCGCCCTCACGCACGTCGCGCCGCAAATCGAGGCGGTTCAACACGATCCAGCGCTTGCTGTCCGGACGGTAGGCCCAGGCGAAGCGCAGGTCCGCCGAGCTGGAATCTTCGCCCAGCAGCGCGTCACGCCGCTCGGTCTGGCCCGCAAACGACAGCGCATGCCCGCCCCGTTCGGCGCGATACCAACCGGCCGTCGCCAGCCAGCGCTGCTCGGTGTCGGCGCTGCGACGCTCAATTCTCGACGCCAGGGTCCAGTCGTCGCGGTGAAACTGTGCGCCGGCGAAAACCGCCAGGAAATCATCCTGCAGCGAGCCAGAAGCGAGCGGCAGGCCGGGATTCTGTGGGGTCAAGGCCGCGCCGCGCAGCGTATTGCTCTGCTCGAGCCCGCCCTCCAGGGACCATTCCGGCGTCAGTTGCCAGCCCTGGTTGAGACCGAGGGTGGTCGCGACGCGCGGCCCGTATTCCGTTTGCGAGCGGCTCACCGAGCTAACAAGCTGGGTGCGATCGAACGGCTGGGTGCGCAGCCCGATGCGCGACATGTCGGTATCGAGCGCCGCACCACTGCCATGCTCCCATTCGGCAAACAGCGTGGTCGCGCGCGGCAGGTGGTAGTCGAGGCCGATCAGGCTGCGCGCCGGATAATCGACGCTCGCGTCATTGCCGGAGATCGCCGCCGACACCGTGCCGCGCAACGTGATCTTCCTGCCTAACAGGTCGATGCTGCCGGTGGCGTTGATGATGTCGGAGCGCCGCGCGGCGCCACCGGGATCGTTGTCGTTAGCATGCTCGAGCCCGAGACCCACGGCCAGGCCCTCGAACTGGTAACGCACTTCGGCCTGCGCCAGCTGTCGCGAGGCCTCGGTGTCGAGGCTCTGCTGCAGGAACGACTGCGCCTGCAACGACCAGTTTTGCCGCCACTGCCAGCGCACATCGGCGCCGATCTTGCGCGAACCGCCCAGACCCTCAAATTGCTGCCCGACGCCAAAACCAGAGTCTTCCGAGCGCGCATAGACGCGCGCCGCGAGGCGCTCGTCCACATGACGCAGTTCCGTTAGCCAGGCGTTAGCCTGCGCGGCCCTCACGGGGTCGTCGGACTGGCTGTGCGCCAGTTCCGCGCGCCATTCCGTCGCGGCCGACAACTGCAGCTTCGCGTCGAGCGCGACCAGGCGGCTGTCGCCGCTCAGGGATCCATCCTGCACCAGCGTCGCGCCCAGCTCGCGGCGGCCATCGTCGCCGCGAACGCTGACACGCGCGCCCGCGCTGGTGGTCTCGGTGCCGTTGCCCGGTGTTTCGTACTCGACGACGATCGTCACTGGATTGAAATTGCCGTCGCGCGAGGGCACCGGCTCGCGGAACCGCAACGTGCCCGTGTCATAGTCGATGCGGTAATCCAGGAAACGCGATAACTCGCGTGCGCTCAGCAGTTTCTCGGCGTTGAAGCGGTCGCGGGTCTCCAGCCGCAGCTTGTCGCTGCCAACGACGATGGGTGCGCGCGACAGGCGATACAGACCCGAGGTGCCGTCGCCGGAAATCTGGTCGCGCACCACGCCGAGATCGGTGCGTGCCGCGAACGCGCTGGCCGCGACGCGCTCGCCGCCAAAGTCCACCTTCAGCCCGGTCAGGCTGCGGTTGTAACGCGCCAGCTCGGTGACGGTAAATCCTGTGTCATAGTCACCGAACAGCGCCACAAACTGGCGCCGCTCGAGTTTCAGGTACAGGCGTTTGCCGGACGCTGCCTCGTCGCGCGGCTCGGCTCCGTCCCCATACAGCAGGTAATACTGGTTGGGATCGACGATACCCTTGAGGCGCGCACGCGCCGCGTCGCGATCACGCGCGGAATCGTAGGCCATTGTTAGCAGGTAGTCGCCGCGAATCCGGCCCTTGGCAAAAAAAGCGACCCGGCCGTCGTTGCTCACGCCGTCGTCCGGCACACCCTCCAGGCCCTGCATGTTCGCCGCTACCGTGTTATGCGCCAGCGTTCCCGAGGCAATGCCGACGAGCACGAAGTCGCGAGCCGCGGGGGTCAGCCAGACGCGCAGTTCCTGGTCGCGGCGCTCGTTGAACCGCAGATGAAATACTGCAAACCCGGCCTGCGAGGTCGGCTCGAGTTCCAGGCGCGCCAGTCCATCGGCACCGACCTCAAACTGCGGCTCGCGCGCGCCGGCGGTCAGCAGCGGGTTCGCGTCGAGCTGCTCGACCTCCCACCAGCTGCGGTACGGCGATTCCACGGAAAAGATGCCGCGCGTCCCGGGACGCGCCGGCTGGCCGTAGGCGTCAAACAGCCGCAGCACGATCTGCGGCCGTTGCCGGCCGTCGGCCGACAATTCCGATTTTTCCGCCACCAGCTCGGCGCGTACCGCACCACCGCCGTAGTGCACGATGCGTTCGATCCTGCCGGTAACGGCGCCGGCCGGGTCGATCAGACTGGCGACCAGACGATTGTCGCCGTCGCGCAAATCGACGCCGCGCCAGCGGCTCAGGTGCAGGGTGTTCGCCGCGTTGGTTTCCGTGCCTTCGAAATTCAGGCTCGACACCATCTCGCCATTGATACGCAGCTCGATGTGCGTGCCGTAGGCATGCGCGATCGCGACCTTGATGCTTGCGATCGGCGGCACTGAGCCCGCAAGCGGCTGCAACATCAGGAACTCGGCCGGGAGTTTTTCGACATCGATTGCCGGTTCGACGGCTTTGCTGCTAACAGGCGCACCTGCCGCCGCCACCACAGGTGTCACGGCCACCCGCCATGCACCGAGAGTCCCGGTGCTGACCGTGTCCTGCAACTTCACCGCGTCCGGTGCGGTGTCCATGGCGCCGGCTCCCAGCGTGTTGATCGCAGGCGCCGTTCGCTGACCGCTCGCGCTGACCGTGTCGTACATCACCACTGCGCGCACCGCTACCGCAGCCGCAGTTTCGGTTGCCGTCGAAACCCTGCGCTGCGTCAGCAGCGTGATGTCGCGGACCTCACCGGCGCGCAGATCGCCCAATGGCTGCGACCAGACACCCTGCGACAGCACTGCGTCGGCCTGTGCGGGCACCAGCGTGTCCGGCAACATGACCATCAGTCGCGCGTTGCGCACCGGCAGCCCGGAGGCCGTGACGCGCAACGTATGTTGATACTTTTCGTCAGCCATCGCCTCGGTCGCCAGAGCGAGCGTCACCGAACCCACAGGTGCCGGCCGCTCGACCAACGCAAAGTTGACCTGCTGCATTTCGCCGGCGCGCAACTCCACGAACCGCGAGTAGTCGCGGCCGGCGTCGCGAACGTTGCGGTCGCAGACCTTGAGCTGCAGCGACTCGGGAACGGTGGTGGTGTCCACCTGCACGACATGCGAGCCCGGCGTCACATCCTCGAAGTGAAATCGCCCGCCGGCATCGGTTACTGCGTAACGACCATTTTCCAGGTAGATACGCACGTTAGCCTGGCCCTCGCCGGCCGGCAGCCCGCGCTCACAGCCACCACGTTGCACGCGGCCGAGGATGAATCCTCGGCTCGCAAAAAAGTCCTCGCGCAAGGTGACGCGGGCGCTCGCGATGTTAGACAGCACGTCGTTTGGCGCGCGCGCCCGGGCCGTGTTGATCATTTCACGCGCGCCCGCCGCGGGCACGATGTCGACGACATAGCGCACGGTCGCTGTCTGGCCGGGCGCGATCAACGCCAGGTCAAACCGCAGCGAGCGGCCGTCGGCGGAGCGCACCGGGTCGGCGCTCCGCTGGTTGTTCACGCGCACCGAGCCGTCGCGCAGGCGCATGCCCTGCGGCAGTTGATCGTCGATCGCCACGTCGCGCGCCGCCGCGCGCGCATCGCCGTTGGTCACGCGCAGCTGGAACTCAACCGTGTCACCCAGTGCCGCAGCCGCCAGGTTGACGGTCTTGGCCAGCGTCAGGACGCCGCTGGCGGGATCGACCGGGACGTCGAGGGCTGCGCCGGCCGGCGCGAGAACCGTAAACACAGCGCCGAAGGAACCGGGCTGAATCCGGAACGGTGCGCCCGGCAGGCTGACAAGACTGGCCGGCGGCGCCAGGCTCGGCGCCGCATAGCCGGCCGGCGGCTCGACGACGAGCTGGTAAGTGCCCGGGGCAACCAGCGGGAAGCGGAATGCACCCGCGGGAAAGGTGTAACGCGTGCCGCCGCTGTCGGTTACCGCGAGACCGGTGATCAATTCCGCCGGATAGGAACTGACGCCGTCGTCGCCGCGCACGGTCGCCGGCAGGCCGGTGCCCGCGACCACCAGTCGCACGCGCGCGCCATTCACCACTGCGCCGCTGGTCGAATCAAACACCAGCCCCGAAGGATCGACCAGACTGGAGTCCTGCGCGACGTCGGTCGCGTCGGTCGGATCGACGTAGCTTGCATCGATGACCGTGTCGCGCAGCATGTCGAGCGCGCAATTGGCGCTCGCGCCGGCTGCGCCTGCGACCAGGCGGCTCGGAATATAGCCGGCGAATACGCCGGTGTTAGGTCCGGTCTCGGTCAGCTGCAGCCGTTCGCTGTCGCCGGTACCGCGCGCGGCCACCCGCAATTCGACGACATCGAGCCGCGCACCATCGAGGTTCTTGTCGGTATCCGTGAGGCGCACGAACACTGCATCACCCGCATGCACTACCGGGGCATCGCCGAGTGGCACGCTCAGCGGATTGAGCCCGCCAACGCCCGCCACCTGCGGCGCCGGCAACGGCACAAATCCGCTGCCGGCCGCGCACGCCGTCGGTCCGGCCGTGCTGTTAGCATCGGTGGCAGAAAACCTGAGGATCTCGATGCTCGCCTTGGACGGTGCGGCCTGCACCGTGACGATTGCTTCACTCGAGGAGATCGAACGCGCGATGCCCGACAGTGCAAAGTCCACCCGCGCGACGTTACGGATCTGGACCCCGGGCGCGGTGGACTGCGCAAGCGACTCGGTCGCAGAACATAAGGCGAACAGCAGCAGAACAGCGACCGCGCAACAGTCGCGCAAGAACCTCGCAAACGACAACGAGGCGGGATAGTTACCTATCCCGCCCCGTTGCAGTCTGTAAGCTGCGATGAGCCTGCGCACAGGTCTTCCCCGGCGCTGGTGAGGTTTGCTAGACCCTTAGTTGATGGTCACCTGGAAGCGGACCAGCGCGGTATTGGTCGGGCCCGCGAACGGCAGCGTCGGCAGCGCCAAGCCGCCCACCTGCAGCGAATTACCCACGGTGATTACGCAGCCGTCGCCACCCGTATCCACGCCGCCCGCTTCAGCAACACAGAAAGTGTCGACACCATTGATGGTGATGCGCACGTCGCGCGTATTGCCGTTATAGACATTGGGCCGGAACGCGGTGTTTGCGGGCAAAGGATCCAGCAGCGTCACGCCGGTCGCATTCTGGGTGCCCGTGTTAGCCACCGTGACCGCGTATTCGACCACCGCGCCAGGAATCGCCTTGGGATTGACCAGCAGGCTGAACGGATCGCTGACCACCGCCGAGGCTTTGGTCACTGTCAGGCGCGCCGATTGCACGGCGTATTGATCATCCGCCGAGTTCTTGCCGTCGCGGGCAATATCGCCTGCGCCCGCGCCGTCCGCAAACACGAAGTCGACTCCCGCGGTGTCGCCACCCGCGGTCTGCGTCACCAGTGTGCCCGGAGTGTTGTTGACTGCGGCGCTCGCGGTCAGGCGCACGTTGGCGAACTGGCCGTTGGCCGTTGTCACCGGCACATCGGCAACGACGAACACGACGATATTGGCATCCGCTGCCAGCGTGTTGATGTTGTTGATGTTGGCCGTCAGGTCGGCCGCCTCAAAGGTGCCGTTTGCGTTCGAATCGACGATCACGCGCAGGTTGGCGACGTCGGTCGTGTCGGTGTTGGTAAACACGACACCGCCGGTATTGTTAGCACTTGCGAGCGCAAATGCGTGCGGAGCGTTACCCGTGTTAGACACCCGGAATCCCGTCACCTGGTTGGTCTGGCCCGGATTGACCACTGTTCCGGCGCCCGATAATTCGGTGACCGTGAGGTCGACCTTGTCGTCGACCACGAACGTGGTATTGAGGCCGGCGCCCACGCCTGCCGTGGTATTGCCGCCCGGCGACGACTCAATGGGCGTCTGGGCATTGCCACCGACGCTGTAATTGATGGTCGCCTTGTTGGCGATAGACGTATTTGCGGCGGTGCCGAGCGCCAGGGCGGCCGGCTGCCACATGCCGAGTCCGGCCAATGCGGCCATTGCTAACAGACGTTTCATGAAGAGACTCCTCCGGGTAAATACAAACTCATCCAATCAACGAAAACTCTCGAAAATGCCGACCGCAGTGCGTTCAACGCACGGTGGCGCGGAATGACGCTGCCGCCAGCTGGCCAGGACCGATCGAATTGCGGAATGCCCAGCGGACATGCGTGTACTCGTCAGCGCGAGCCGGGCGGGTCGTGCCGTCAGCCTCGCTCACGCGCAGCTGGTCGGGCGCGGCAAACTGCTTGCCGTCGAGCGAATAGCTGATGTCGGCGCCCGCGCCCCGGACCGAATCGGCGACCAGCGTCATGTGCTCGGGAACCGGGTTGTCGATGAACACCTTGTCGGCCGCGGCGGCGCAGACATTGCTCGCGCTCAGCGTCCAGATCACCTGCGTACCCGGAACCACCTTCGCGGCCGGTACCCGACGCAAGGCCTGCTGGCCCTTGTCGTCGCGATACGACTCTTCGGTCTCCGCCACGCTCTTGAGTTCAATACAGCCGGCCTTGGGCGCCGGGCGCGTTGCGGCGACAGCGGGATTCGCCGCCAGCAGCGGACCTTCCGCGAGTGCCGCGGCACTGCTCAGTGCTAACAAAATGAAACCCGTTGTCAATGCATACCCCTTTTTCATACATGCTCCCTTTAATTGATCAACACGGAAAATCGAATGGTCTGTGGCCCGGCGGCCTGCGTCAGGTTGCCGAGGTTGGCAGTGACGCGCGCAGGCGTGGTCAGGAACTGCCCCGCATCGGCGTCCGCCGCGTCGGTCATCGCAACGCCATTGAGGCGCAGGCTCGCGGGTACGTACGTGGTGTTAGCCGGAATGGCGTCGCTGAACACCGAGGCCGTGGCCGTGCCGCTGCCGGTCGCGGTCACGATGATCTGGTAGGCAATGCTTGCGCCAGGCAGCGGACGCGAGCCGCCGAAGGTGTCGGTCACGACCGCAGTTTTGTTAGCCGTGACACTGATGTCCGAGACCAGGTAGGTGCCGGTGACGAACGAATCGGCGCCGGTGGTGCCGGCCACGGCGTCGGTACCGCCGGTGCCCTGGCCATTGAATACCGTGCCCGGACTGCCGGTACCGGTCAGCGACTCGGCCGTCAGGCGCGTGAACCCGCGGGCGCCGTTGGCCAGTGGGGTACCGATGTCATTCAGCACCAGCAACCTGATAAAGGCATCGGGTGCCAGCGTCGGATCGTTGGTTCCAGCAGCGTAAGGCGTGTCGCCAGGCGAAACGACGCCATTGCCGTCGTTGTCGAAATAGATCGCGGGCGATGAAGGGGTCGGATCAAAGTCGTCGCCCGGCAGCACGCTGTTGAGCAGCAGCCGGAAAGTCTCCGAGCCGTTGCCGGTATTGGTTACGCGTACTACCACGACCTGGTTGGTCGCGCCTGGCACCACCGGAACATCGCCGCTCTGCAGCGTTGCAACGACATCCAGGATTTCGTTGACGGTCAGGCTGACGGTGTTTGAATTCGCGGTCGCGGACGTGCCGCCAACCGTGTAGTTCACCTGCGCGGTGTTCTGGATCTGGGCGCCAGCCAACGCGCCCACGGCATGGGCGGCGGGCGCCATGCTGACGGCGGCCAGCAAAAAGCCGACTCGTAATTGCGATTTCATTCCAAACGGTATCCGTGCAACTGACGCCCAATGGCGAGTGGCGGCAGTCTAGGAATTCCGTTTGCCCGGCCTTGTGACCATAATCACAGGCCGTAAGGGATAACCTTAGTGATTGGACATAACGGGCAAGCACTTGCCGCAAGCGCGGTGCCTGTCACACTTTGTCGAGGGGGCGAGCCCTCAAGAAAGGACCGAAGATGCCGAACCGACCCCACGCTAAGTCAAAACGATCGACGAGCGGGACGCCGCAAGCCGAGGGTTTTGCGGCCCCCAGCGCTGGCGACAGTCAGCCTGAGCTCAGGCAAGAGGAGGCCCAGGCAGCGTCGGAGGAAATTCTTGGCGCCAACCCGCTGATCGGCTTTGATCGCGCCGAAATCGTCGATGCCGCGCAGCGCGCACTGCGCATGCTGCTGTCGCGACCGCAGGTGATTGTCGAGGAAAACCTCGCCCTCGGTCGTGAATTGTTAGCCGTATTGCAGGGCGGCTCCGGCGTGGCTCCGGACGCGAAAGACCGGCGTTTCAGCCACGAAATCTGGCAGAAAAGCGGCTATTTCAAGCGCCTCATGCAGGCCTTCCTGGCGTGGCGCAGTTCGCTGGAACGCATCATCGAGCGCGCCGATGCCAGCGATGACGACCGTGAAAAGGCGAAGTTCATATTGCAGCTCGTGACCGAGGCCTTTGCACCGACCAATTTTCTGTTAGGCAATCCGGGCGCCATCCAGCGCGCGACCGAGACCAGGGGCAAGAGCCTGCTGTACGGCGCGCAGAACATGCTCGACGACGTGCTCAACAACGGCGGCATGCCCAGCATGGTCGATGGGCGGAAATTCCAGGTCGGCAAGAACCTCGCGGTCACGCCCGGTGCCGTCGTTTATCGCAGCGATGTCATCGAACTGATCCAGTACCAGCCCGCCACCGACAAGGTGCGCGCCGAACCGCTCTTGATCGTGCCGCCGCAAATCAACAAGTTTTATGCGCTCGATCTCGCGCCCGGGCGCAGTTTTGCCGAGTACGCCACGCAGCACGGCGTGCAGACATTCTGTATCAGCTGGCGCAATCCGACCGCGGCACAACGCGACTGGAACCTGGAAACCTATCTGCTCGCCTGCAAGGAGGCCATCGAGGTTTGCAAGTCCATCACCGGCGCGCGCCAGGTGCACGCGATGGCCGCCTGTGCCGGAGGCCTTACGCTGACTACATTGTTAGCTCACCTGGCTGCGGCCGGCGATGATTCGATCGCCAGCGCTACCCTGCTGGTCACGGTGCTCGATACCGAGACGCCCACGCTGCTGGGTCAGTTCGCGTCCAGGACCGGCATTGCAGCCGCGATCCAGAAGTCGCGCAAGGCTGGCGTGCTGGAGGGCGCGGAAATGGGCCGGGTCTTCGCCTGGCTGCGGCCTAACGACCTGGTGTGGATGTTCGTCGCCAACAACTGGGTGATGGGGAACCGCCCGCCCGCCTTCGACATCCTGTACTGGAACTCGGATTCCACGCGCCTGCCGGCGGAATTTCATGCCGACCTGTTGCGCATGTTCCTGGAAAACCCGCTCAAATACGCCGGCCGGCTCGAGGTGTTAGGCACCAGGATCGACCTGGCGAAAATCAAGGCGCCCTTTTACGTGGTCGCCGGTGTTACCGATCACATCACTCCATGGCAGGCGTGCTATGAGACCCGCCGTATGATCAAGAGCCCGACGACTTTCGTGCTCACGTCCAGCGGCCACATCCAGAGTATCGTCAATCCGCCGTCCAACCCGAAGTCCAGGTACTACCTCAACAGCAACCTGAAACTGAGCGCAGATGCCTGGCGCGCAGCTGCGACCGAGCACACGGGCAGCTGGTGGGATCACTGGCAGCATTGGTTCCACGGACGCTCAGGACCAGAACTAGAGGCCCCGGCCACGGTGGGATCCACACAATATCCGGCGGGCGATGCCGCCCCGGGACGCTATGTACACCAGCGCTGAAACCAAGATCGCAGGCAGGCCACCACGCATGAGCGCACCGCAACGCAGTATCGAGTATGTGGAAATTGACGGACTCAAGCTGCGGGTCGCAACCCAACGCGGCACGGCCAAGGGCGGCATGCCGCTGCTGATATTCAACGGCATCGGCGCCAACTTCGAAATTGTCTTTCCTTTCATGGAAGCTCTCGAGGGCAAGGAAATCATCATTTTCGATGTTCCGGGCATCGGCAAATCGGAAATGTCCTGGTGGCCCAGGCGCTTTTCCGGCCTGGCGCGACTGGCCGCGAAACTGCTCGACCGCCTCGGCTACCCCGAGGTCGATGTCGCCGGCGTTTCCTGGGGCGGCGCGCTGGCGCAGCAGTTTGCGCGCTCCTATCCAACGCGCTGCCGGCGCCTGATTCTGGCCGCCACGTCTGCGGGCGTGGTCATGGTTCCGGGCCGGCCGAAAGCGCTGTCGAAAATGATCACGCCGCAGCGCTATCTGTCGCCACTCTATATGCAGCGAGCTGCGGGCGACATTTATGGCGGTGAGACGCGACGCGACCCCAGGATCATCACCGGGCACACGGCGCGGGTCATTCCGCCGACGGTGATGGGCTATATCTACCAGCTGATTGCGGGCGCGGGCTGGACCAGCGTGCTTTGGCTGCACAAGCTGAAACAACCGACTCTGATCATGGCGGGCTCGGATGATCCTTTGGTTCCGGCCGTCAACGCGAGACTGCTGTCCTTCCTGATCCCGAGCAATCGACTATTCATGGTTCAGGGCGGCGGGCACCTCTTTATGCTGTATTCGCTGGGCCAGATCATCCCCGTGATTCGGGAATTTCTCGATTCGCGGCAGCCTTTCCGAACAAAAATCTAATAAATACAATAGGTTAGGGGTTTTTCCCGGAATTTCTCTGGCATCGCTGTTCCCTCTTGACGCTGCACTGCAACATGATATGATGCATCGCACCAATTGATGCGACGCATCACCAAGGAGAGACGCAAATGAAACTGACAGAACGCTTTATTGAAATGACCTCGGATGTCCGCGAACAGGCCTCGGCCTATGTCGAGCGCACCGCTGCTACCGCGCGCAATACCGTGCAAGTGGCTGCCGAACGCGTCGAATCCGCCGCCGTCCCCGTCGAAAATTTATCCGCTGCGGCTGCGCGCCTGAACACGCTGGCGTATCAGTACACCGGCGACCTGCTGGCCCATCAGGCCAACGTACTGACCGGCGCGCTGCATGACGGTGCCGTGCGACTGCGTCTGCTAAACAAGGCGGATTCGCTGCAGAACGCGTATCAGGCGCAGATCAAGTACTTCGACGTCACGCGTGATCGCCTGGCGCGCGATGCCAAGACTGCGTTGCAGATCGTCGGCGGAGCGGGCACCGCGGTGCGGACTCTGGCCAAGGACACGTACGCTCACTGGCTGAAGAAGCCGGCCTCGGCCAAGCGCACCACCGCGCAGGCCCGCAAGCCGGGTCGCAAGACGGCCAGCCGCGCTCGCAAAGCAGCCTGAGGCACGTAGCAATCGTTGGTCACTAGGAACGACGGGGCGAGGTTCACCCCCCTGACCTCCCCCAAACGTAAGGGGTGACCGCCAACCGGCGGCCACCCCTTTTTTGTTATGTACATCGGCGGCTCGGTGCGGGCGTCAGCCCGGCTATAATTCTTGGTTCTACAAGTAAGAACCAACTGGATACGCATGGCCACCGCCCCGGGTTCCTTTGCCGCTTTGCCCGACATGTCGCGTGCCGTCGCCGACTGGGTACTTTCGGTACGGGAACTGACGACGCCTGACCACGTGCACTGGTGTGATGGTTCCGCCGCTGAAATCGCCACGCTGAAGAAACAGTTGCAGGCCAGGGGCGAACTCAAGGCTCTCAATGCCGAAACGTTTCCGAATTCTTTCCTGGCGCGGTCGGACCCCTCGGACGTCGCCCGGGTCGAACACCTGACCTTCGTCTGCACCAGCAAGCCCGAGGATGCCGGCCCGAACAATCACTGGATGGACCCGCAGGAAGCGCGCAAGAAGATGCGGGCGCTGTTCCGCGGCTGCATGAAGGGCCGAACGCTCTACGTTGTCCCCTATTGCATGGGCCCGATCGATTCACCGTTTGCGCGCTGCGGGGTCGAAATCACCGACAGCGCCTATGTCGTCATCAACATGGGCATGATGACCCGCATGGGCCGCCCCGCGCTGGAGCGCATCGCGCGCGAGGGCAGCTTCGTCAAGGGCCTGCACTCCACCGGCGAGCTCGATCCCGACCGCCGTTTCATCATGCACTTCCCGGAAGAACTCAGCATCGAGAGCTTCGGTTCCGGCTATGGCGGCAACGCCTTGTTAGGCAAGAAATGTCACGCACTGCGCATTGCCAGCTACCAGGCGCGCACCGAAGGCTGGCTCGCGGAACACATGCTGATCGTCGGCCTGCAGAGCCCGGCCGGCGAGACCCATTACGTCGCGGCTGCATTCCCGTCGGCCTGTGGCAAGACCAATCTGGCGATGCTGATTCCGCCAGGCTCGATGCCCGGCTGGAAAGTGTTCACGGTTGGCGATGACATCGCGTGGCTGCACCCCGGACCCGACGGCCGCCTGTGGGCGATCAATCCCGAAGCGGGCTACTTCGGCGTGGTACCAGGCACCAATCCACAAACCAATCGCAATGCCTACGACATGATCCGCCACGACACGCTGTTCACCAATGTCGCCCTCACAGCTAACAACGAACCGTGGTGGGAAGGCCTGGAAACCGGCACGCCGGCGTTCGACTGGCTGGGCAAGCCCATCGATGCCTCATCCAAGAGCCCGGCAGCGCATCCCAATTCGCGTTTCACGGTAGCTGCGCAACAGAACCCCTGTTATTCGCCACACGCGGATGACCCGCGTGGCGTGCCGATTTCCGCGCTGGTGTTTGGCGGCCGGCGCCGCACGGTTGCCCCGCTCGTCTACGAAGCCCGCGACTGGAATCATGGCGTGCTGGTCGGCGCGTCGGTCGCATCGGAAACCACGGCGGCCGCCACCGGCCAGGTCGGCGTGGTGCGCCGTGACCCGATGGCGATGAAGCCCTTTGCCGGCTACAACTTCGCCGATTACTGGGCGCATTGGATCAACATCGGCAAGCGACTCAGCAAGCCGCCGAAGATTTTCCATGTCAATTGGTTCCGCCGCGACGCCGCCGGCAAGTTCCTGTGGCCTGGCTACGGCGAGAACCTGCGCGTGATCGCCTGGATGCTGGAGCGCTGCGCCGGCAAGGCCAGTGCGCATGAGACGCCGATCGGTTATCTGCCCAGCGCTGCCGATCTCAATCTCCAGGGGCTTGATGTCAGTGCCGCGGCGATGTCCGAGCTGTTAGCCGTCGACAAGGTGCAATGGCGTGCGGAAGCCCGGGAAATCCGCAGCTACGTCAATGAATTCGGCGCGCGTGTGCCGGCCGGGTTGCACACCGAGATCGACGCGCTGGAACAGCGCCTCGGCTGAGCTATTCTTCCAGGATGTAGCGGATCGCCAGCGGGGAACCCGGCTCCGGTGCATTGCCAAGCCCGATGCGGCCGGATCCCTTGAGCTGCATGCTGTCACGGCGCAGGAAACTCTCTTCGCCGTCGTCGCCGACGACAAAGGTGCCGTTGGTGCTTTGATCGACCAGCATGAACTTGTTGCGGTTGATCTCGATGCGCGCATGCAGCCGCGAAATCAGGTTGCCCTTGACGATCAGATCCGCTTCATCCCCGCGACCTAACAGCGATTGCGGCTTGGTATCGTCAACGATTACCACCTGATCGAGCAACTCAAGCTTGAGGCGCTTGCGCTGCGCGCCGGCCAGCGCCGCCAGCGCAATGGACGGCAGCATGCTGGTGATGTCCTCGGTCTGCCACAGGACTTCAAACAGCGCGACCTCGCCGCCCTGGCCCTTGAGCGTGGCGACATCGATCTGCCGCACCACGCCGGCCCATTTCGGGTTGGCGCGCTCCACCACCGCCGCGGTCGTCAGGATCTGCTGCCCCTTGGCCTGACTGGTGGCGCGATTCGCAGTGTGTACGGTCGAACCGAATACATCGCGCGGCTCGACCACCACCGGGCCGAAATGACAGCCGATGCGTATCGCGACCGAATGGCCTTCAAACTTCAGCGTATTGTTGGCAGCAACCTGATACTGCATTTGCGCCGCCGCTTCAAGCGCGTCATTGACGTTATTAAACGTCGCCATGACCTCATCGCCCATGGTCTTGATCACTTTGCCACGCCAATGCTCGGTCGCGGAGCGCATGATGTCGATACAAACAGCAAGCATGTCCCGGGCTTTCAGATCGCCCAGGACTTCAAACAGGCGCGTTGAACCGACCACGTCGGCAAACATTACAGCCAGCTCGGTATCACGACCCATGCGGAGATTATATCGCTAGAATCGTGACTGGCCCGTGGAGCACCCATGATTCAGACCGATCACAAGTCAGTTGCCACCTCTTGGTGCGTGGCCTTCCTGGTCGCCATGCTGGGCATCGTGAGCTCCCAGGCCGCGCTTGCCGCGGAAAAAGGCTCAACCCGAATGGCAAGCGCCGCCAAGCTGCGCGACCAGGCACTCAAGGCCAATGTTGCCTGGCCGGTGGTCGAATCACTGACCACAGAAGTGGGCAGCCGGCCCGCCGGCACCGCCGCGGACCGCGCCGCGGTCGCCTGGGCGCAGGCCAAGCTGCGTGAACTGGGGTTTGCCAACGTGCGCACGCAGGAAGTCATCGTGCCGCAATGGGTGCGCGGGACGCCGGAATTTTCGGTTCTCGCGCCCTTCCCTCAGATCATGCCGTCGATCGCCCTCGGTGGCAGCGCCGGCACGCCGGATGCCGGGCTAACAGCCGAGATCGTCATGGCCACCGATGTGTCCACCTTGTTAGCCATGCCGCGCAGCGCGGTCGAAGGGAAGATCGTCTTCCTGAGCACGCGCATGCAGCGCGCCCGCGATGGCAGCGGCTATAGAATTGCGGTCAAGTCCCGCGGCGAAGGCCCCTCCGCCGCGGCCAGCCTCGGTGCCATTGGCCTGGTGATACGCTCCATTGGCACGGACCAGAATCGTATTCCGCACACCGGCACGCTGAGCTACATCATCCAGCAGCCACGGATCCCGGCGCTCGCGATTTCAAATCCGGACGCCGATTCGCTGGAACGCATGTTGGCCGGCGGGCGCAAGGTCACCGTACTGATGAAAAACACCTCGCGCGACCTGCCGCAGACACGTTCCGCCAATGTCATCGGCGAACTGCCCGGCACCGACCCCGATCCGGAAATCGTCCTGTTAGGTGCGCACCTCGACTCCTGGGATCCGGGCACCGGCGCCCAGGATGACGGCGCCGGGGTCGCGATCATCGTAGGGGCCGTCAAGGCGATCATGGATGCCGGTCTCAAACCACGCCGCACCCTGCGCGTCGTGCTGTTTGCCAATGAGGAATTTGGCGCTTCCGGCGCCAGCCGCTATGCGCAGCTCGAGTCGGAGAATATTCCGAAACACGTGCTGGCGATGGAGGCGGACAGCGGCGCGGGTCCTGTCTATCGCGTTGCCAGTCTGCTGCCCGAGCAGCGACTCGGCCTGCGAACCGAGATCCTGAGCGTGCTTCGGTCGTTAGGTGTCGAGGCCGGCGATAACAAGGCCACTGGCGGCACGGATATCGCCCCGCTGCGCTCTGCCGGCGTGCCTGTTCTGGCGCTCGATCTCGATGCCACCTACTACTTCGACATCCACCACACGGCGAATGACACGCTGAATCAGATCGATCCGGCCAAGCTCAGCCAGTCGACGGCTGCTTATGCGGTGGGTGCGTGGCTTGCTGCAACTGAAGAACCGGCTGTGCCGCCTGCCAGATAAGGTTCGCTGTGGCGGCCGGCTCGCGCGCACCCTCCGATAACGTGCGCCGGAATTCGCGCGAGCCCGGCTCCCCCGTGAACCAACCTAACAAGTGGCGCGTGACCGCGGACAGGCGCACGCCATTTGCCTGCTGCGCAGCGGCGTAGGCCGTAATCCGCTCCAGCAGCGCGGCGGCATCGTGCGGCGCCTCGCCAAGAATCTCCCGAGCCAGTTCGACCAGGAACTGCGGCCGGTGATAGGCCTCGCGGCCCAGCATCGCGCCTTGGGCGATCGACAATGCGTCACGCACCTGAGGCAATGAACGCAGCCCACCGTTGAGTGCAAAGCGCAAATCAGGGAACTCGGCGCGCACCCGCGCGACGATGTCATAGCGGAGCGGCGGCACCTCGCGATTGTCCTTCGGCGAAAATCGCCCTAACACCGCCTTGCGTGCGTGCACGATCATTTCGTCGCAACCGGACACGGCAAGTTGCGCAATGAAATCGCGCAGCTTCTCGAAGTCCCGCTCGTCGAAGCCGCGCATTGCTTCGCCCCGGTCGGGCGCATAGCCGTCCACCGTGCCGATGCGCATCTTGACCGTCACCGGAACCGCGACCGCCGCACGCATCGCGGACACGCAGTCCGCCACGCGCCCAGGTTCGTTCATCAGGCAGGCGCCGAATTCCCCCTGCTGCACCTTGTCGCTCGGACAACCGCAGTTGAGATTGATTTCATCGTAACCAAGATCAACGCCGATGCGCGCCGCCGCGGCGAGCGCGGCCGGGTCGCTGCCGCCCAGCTGCAGCGCGAGCGGATGCTCCTCCGGGTGATGACCGAGCAGGCGCTCGCGATCGCCATGGATGATCGCGTTGGCGTGAATCATCTCGGTATACAGCATGGTGTTGCTGGAAAAGCCGCGCAGAAAGAACCGACAGTGGCGGTCCGTCCAGTCCATCAT
>JANNVI010000067.1:0-58748 GCA_031414335.1 Gammaproteobacteria bacterium
GATACCACATTGGTATCCAGAATAATCATGATTCGAAACTCGCTGCTCTAGCCGGACTGCGTTTACGGCGGCGTGACAGATCGACGCCGCCGATGCGCTTGCCCAGAGCCGCGAGCGCGGTGCCAATACCCACGGGCGGCCTCACTGCCGCATTCAAAATCTCACGCACTTCCGCTTCAGTACTGCGCCCGGATTGCGCAGCGCGCGCCTTGAGCGCACGGGCCGTTTCTTCCGGCAGATTCCGTACCGTTATAGCCGCCATTGCAGACACTCCATAGATATGATGGCACAACGATATCAACTTATCGCAATGATTGCAATCCGCGTAGTGGCGTGGCCGGCGACAATTATCTTGACCGGTCGTCAATGACCTAGCAATTGTCGCAACGAATCCCGTGGCTCGAACATTGGCTTGCAGGTCTGATGGTACGACCCGCACCGGCGTCATTCGTCGATCGGCCGCTTGTCACCAAACAATTCCCAGAGGAGACCAATAATCGCAGGGACGATGGAGATTTAGATAAATACCCGCATACCGAAGCGGGTCAACTCCAGTTGGTATTACTGGATGCAACCTCATGATCGCCCCCCCCCCATTTACTCAAAGCATTGAGTAATTTTACTCAGTACGTTGAGTAATTCCCCAGCGTTGAAAGTCAACTCAGCCGGGTTCCCGGTGGCAATAGCGGCAATTGCAGCGGCGACCCTACTGTGTCGTGATGCCGGAGAGCCGTCGGCAAGGTCACAACATCCAGAATTTATGACATTTTGGGCGTGGTAATGGGCGCCCCTATTGTCTGTGAAAATCAGGCCCATTATCTGGGAGCTCGTCCGGAGCGCTCAGGCCCGTAGCGACTGGTTTCAGTGATATGGTCGGCCCGGAGTGCGTGAACGGGCTGTTTTCGACGCTGACGCTGCTCGGCTTGCTAACAGCAGGCCGCTTTCACTGCGCGTTGGCACCCCGTGCGCCGCGGCGCACGGGGGCGATCCTGGCGATCTCGGCAAACTGCGAGACCAGCGCAGTGCTCTGGCGCGGCATCATTTCCGTGACAGCCAATCCGGCTACTCTAAATTAGACTTTAGAATAGTCTTGACCCACCTAAAATAGACGTTAGAATAGCCAGATGCGCTATTTGACCGACCGCCTGCGCGCCGACTTGCGCAAAAAAATGGTTCTGCTCGCCGGACCACGACAGTGTGGCAAGACCGTGCTCGCCAAGTCGCTGCTGGACGAGCGGGGCGAGTATCTCAATTGGGATGTGGCGCGCCACCGCACTATCATCCGGCAAATCGCCTGGCCGAAGGATGCCTCGTTGATCGTCCTCGATGAGCTGCACAAGGCGCCCAAGTGGCGCAATTTCCTCAAGGGCGTGGTGGATGAATACGGCAACAAGCCACCGCTGCTGGTGACCGGCAGCGCAAAACTTGACGCCTTTCGGCACAGCGGCGACGCGCTCACGGGGCGCTACTACTTTTATCGCCTGCACCCGGTGGACATTGCGGAATCCGCACTTCTGCTCCCTAAATTGACTTTGGCGCAACGGGTCCGTCGTTTGCTCGCGACTGGCGGTTTTCCCGAGGCGCTCCTGCATCCTGCCGATGCGGACCGGTTGCGCAACGAACGGTTGGAACTGGTGACCCGCGAAGATCTGCGCGATCTCACCCGGGTCAGTTCCTGGCGCGGCCCGGCGGATCTGGTGGAATTGCTGCGCGAACGCGTTGGCCAGGCGGTTAACTACGACAATCTGGCGCAGTCGCTCGGCGTGTCGCCGCCCACCGCCAAGTCCTGGGTCGAACTGCTGGAAAAGCTCTATGTCATTTTTCTATTGCCACCCTACTCGCGGCAACTGTCACGCAGTATCCGCAAAGATCGCCGCGTGTACTTCATGGACTGCGCTGCGGCCTACGACAGCAGCGGCGGGCCGCAGCTCGAAAATCTCGTCGCCTGCGGACTGTTGAAGTTCGTGCAGTACCGCAGAGACGCCGCCGGTGAAAACTGGGACCTTTATTACCTTCGCGACAAGGAGCAGCGCGAAGTTGACTTTGTGGTGACCCGCAATCGCCGGGTCGAGTGGCTCATCGAAGTCAAAGCCTCCGACACCGCGGTGAGCAAAAGCCTGGCGTACTACTCGGCACGCCTGCAGCCGACGCGTGCGCTGCAGTTGGTGTTGAATGCTGATCGCGCGCAGGAGCGCAATGGGATCCAAGTGGTGCCTCTGGCATCGTGGATGGAAGCGCTGCTGCAGACCTAGCGTGAGGCGCGAAACCTGCTGCTTCGCGCTCTGAGGCATGGGTACGCCGTTCCCGCGTCAGCAACCCCGAGCCCGCCTGGACCGTACCGCTTAGCTGTCCAAGGTTAGGGGGCCACTCCACTCCGCACGAATATCTGGTTAATGGTCGACGCTTGTTCACACCAATGTCCTAACAACTCGAGCAATGCGGCCTGCAGCTCACCTTTGGGGCGATTCGGGTAGCTAAGTCTGGACTTCCCAGCGCGCGTCTGACGGTAAAATCGGCGCGTCCCAACGCGAGGTCACCTGTAGGGGTATTGCCCTCAGGCCAACTGGGCTTGACGGGTCCTTTGCTGCTCGAATTCCAGCTGCTCCGAAACCGTGCTGACTCAAAGGGAGCGGATCAACCGGGCTTGACGAAGCGCAGCGTCATGCGGTCGGACTCTCCGATCGCATCGTACTTGCTGCGATCAAAGGTCGGATCATCGGGTTTACCGAAGGGCGACGTGCGCCGTGTCGGCGGCAACGTCCAGACACCGAAGGGGTGATCCTTGGTGTCCATGGGATTCGCGTTAAGTTCTGATTTTGCAGCGAGCTTGAAGCCGGCGCTTTCGACCGCGGCGACGAGATAGGCCTCGGTGACATAACCTTGCGGCGCTTTCGGGTCCTGCTCACCGGGGTTCGCACGATGCTGCTCGATCGCGAGAATGCCACCGGGTTTGAGTGCCCGATACAAGTCGGCCAGGTTCTTCTCAGTACCGTTCTGCCCCATCCAACCATGGAACGAGCGTGCCACCAGTACCCAATCGAAGGTGTTAGCCGGCAGCGGCGCCGATTTCGGGCCCCAGTTGACGACGTTTGCTTTGCCGAAAATCGCCGCATCGGCGTACTTGGCTTCGAAGTCGCTGCGAATTTTTTTCGCCCCCTCGGAGAGTTCGGGATTCGCCAGGTCAGAGCCCGTCGCATAGAACGTGCCGCCGGTCAGCCGCGCGTACGGCGCGAGAATTTCCGTCCACCAGGACGCGGCGCCGGGCTGCACCTCGAGGATCGCCATGCCGGGTTTCAATCCCCAGAAGGCCAACGATTCGACCGGACGGCGCGCGCCATCGCGTGCAGTGGATTCGGCCGAACGCCAATGACCGCTGAGCACCGTCTGTAACGCGGATGGTACGGCGGCGGGCGGCGCAGCAACAGGAGCAGCGCTGCAACCCGCGAGGACCAGGACGGCAACTGCGACGACGACGCCAGGCGATCGGTTCGATTTCATGTAAGAGATCCGCGTTGTAAATTGCGTGCATCGTACTGGACGACGCGCCCCGATGCTATCCGGTGCAGTCACGTCTGCTTGGAGGCGAGCAGCGCGGTGTCATGCGGCGCGCTCGGCCTCCAGTGCCTGCTTGATCAGGAACTGCAGGTACTCCTTGTGCGCAATGCTGGCGGCGTCGTTGCCGCGGGTCTGCAGCAATGCGGCGACCCGCTTCAGTTCGTAGCGCACGGCCGCCTGGTTCATCGGTGATGGGCTCCCCGCATCGGCGGGCTTTGCGAGCGCAAGCGCGGTCATCTGCATCACGTACTGTTGCTGCAGGTTCTGGCGGCGGCTGTTGACGCTGGTCTTTGCATCGGCACCGACGATGGCGTCGGTCAGGGCCGCCAGCATCTCGTTCAGGCCGTACTCATTGCCATACAGCGCGGAATCCAGCAGACGCTTGTGCACCACGGGATTCAGCAGGTGGTCGAGCGCCGCCTTCTGCACCTTCCAGACCTGGTCATGCAGCTTCGGGTCCTCGGTCTTGCCGTAGAAATAGAAACTGCGCCGCTGGCTCTGAAGATGCGTCGCGAGGTCGGCGGGCAGCGCGAGAGCATCCGGCGAAAACACCTGCTGCGCGAGCACCTGCATCGCACGCCGCTGCTCAACGGCCGGGACCGGCGTGAATGGCTTGCCGGCGCCGGCCTGGCCGGTGACCGCGCGATCCACATAAATGCCGCCGACGTAACGCGACACCGCCGCGGCGCTGCGGCCCGCGTCGGTCATCAGCACGCCGAAGGCATTGCTGACGCGCTGGTAGGACTGCCCGGGAACGGTGAGTTTCTGTACCAGGCTCTCCTCGAGCTGCCGGATCAGCTTCAGGCGCTGCTCGGCATATCCGATCGGATCGCTCGTCAGGTCGAAGGACATCACGCGCGGATCGATGCCGGCGCCCGGATCAGCCATCACGTCGCCGTCGTTGCCGAAGGCGAGCGCGGGATCGGTGGAGCGCGCCAGGATCGCGCCGAGCCGTACCGCCTCGGCGGCAGGATCCGCGAGCGCCTCGCTGTAGCCGTACTCGATCACCCAGTCGTCATAGGGACCGGGGAGCGTGGTCCAGTAGTAGCCTTGCGGCTGCCCCGGCGAGGCGACGTTTACTGCCTCGTAGTCCATCACCGAAGCTGAGTTGCCGCCGCGCGCCGCCGCGCCGCGGTCGTTGACCTGCAACATCGGGCGGTACTGGCTCGCGCGGAAGTTGTGGTTGAGGCCGAGCGCGTGGCCCACTTCGTGCACGACCAGCGAACGCAGCCAGTCGTCCACGATTTCGGATTGCGCGCTGGCATCCGCCCCCATCGCCATCGCCGCGGTCAGCCCGAAGGCGAGCTGCTGGTACAGCGCCCGGTGGCCGTGGTCCGCGCCCTCTAACAGCTTGCTGCTGTCGTAGATGTTGCTGGCCTCAAGGCTGCGCCGGAGGCTTGCGAACTCCAGCATGATGTCGGCGCCCAGGATCTGCCCGGTGCGGGGATTCGTGAAGCTGGGTCCGTAACCGCTGAACTGCGGATTCGGCGCCGCCGTCCAGCGCAGCACGTTGTAGCGGATGTCGCCCGCATCCCAGTCGGCGTCATCCGCTTGGATTTTCACCTCGAGCGCGTTGCGGAATCCGGCTTTCTCGAATGCGGCGTTCCAGGAGAGCGCCGCCTGGCGGATCGTCTCGCGGTGCTCGAGCGGCGTGGTGTTCTCGATCCACCAGACGATCGGCGCCACGGGTTCGGAAATCGCCGCGCCCGGGTTTTTCTTGCGCAGGTGCCAGCGGTTGATCAGGTCGCGCCACGGCGTGACGGCGTCGTCGCTGGTCATGTCCTGGACGACCTGGGTGAAGTACCCGACGCGCGGATCGTCGCGCCGCGGCTTGTAGTCGTTTTCCGGCATGGCGATCAAGCTGTGCCGCGCGGTGACGCTGATGTTGCGATCGTCGTTGATCGCGAGTTCACCAGCGCTGAAGGAGCCATCCTGCTTGCGGAATGGCGCCGGGTTCTCGTAGACGTACTCGACCGTGATGTCCGTGTTCGCCGGGTAATTGTTGACGGCGACGTACCGCGTCTTATCGGCGCTGAGGTTGCCGATCGGAAATTCATCCCCCGGATTGGCTTTCGGGTTCGGCGTCGGCTTGATCTGCCGCAGCGCCTCCTTCAGGAACAGCTCGTCGGCCTTGATATAGATCTCGCCGGTTTTCGGGTCCTCGGCCTCGATCGGCGTGCTGACCAGCACGGCGCGGTTGACGTTGGCGAATCGCGCCCGGTGCAGCGGGTGGCTGCTGTCGAAGTACAGGGAAGTCGGCTCGGCGCGTATCTCGATGCGGTTGAAATAGCGCTCGATCGAATAGATGCGCGAGTCCAGGTACGTGCCGCGCAAACTGCCCGTCTCGGGCACGGCGTCCATGACGTGCAGGAAATGGATGTACTCCTTTCCGACCTGGTCTTTCTTCAACTGCAGGTACAGCGCGCCGGTTTCCCGGTTCTGGTGTAGCCCGAACAGCCCGGGCAGGGCAGTCGTGCCCTTCAGCAACTCCGCGACCGTCTTCTTCTTCGGCTCTGCGGTCTTGTCGGCGCCTGCCGGCGGTTCCGCTGCATGGGCAACGGCGAATGGAACCAGCAGCAATGAAGCCAGTATTCGGGCCAGAAAAGGCGGGATTCGGCGCATCGTGTTCACTCCGTGGGTCGTCGGTCCGCGGACACTGCCGCAACCGTCACAGCTTGGCAACTGCGGCTAGCGTTTGAACGCGAGCGAGCCGAGCGCCACCGTGAACGTCGAGATGCCGTAGCGCAGACTCCCGAGCGTCACGTTCTCGTTGGGCGCGTGCTGGTTGTTGTCGTAGTTCGCGATCGGGTTCTGGTGCATCTGGGCATTCTTGTTGGACGAGCCACCTAACATCCTGCCCCGCGGCGTGAAGATGCGCTGTCCGCCGATCGCGGTCTGGGGTTCGCTCTCGAGTGCCCAATCGACTTCGCTCTTGAAGAGCTTGGTCATCCCCGCCGGGATCGAAATGAAACGGTTCCTGGGCGGCCCCCCGGCTTCCAGCAATAGCACGCGCAACTTTCCCGAGTGAGTGAGCCTTTCGGCCAGGACACAGCCGGCCGTGCCAGCGCCAACGACAATCAGATCATAGGTATTACCCATGCATCAGGCCCAGGGCAGCAGCAGCGCGAGCGCACCGATCGCGGCCGCGACGCCGATCGAGCGCTGCAGCCAGGGGCCGCGCGCCAGCAATTTTTCCGCTAGCACCAGTGCCGCAATCGCGGCGACCCACAGCAGATTCATGACGCCGCCGACGAACAGCAACAGCATGACGGCCCAGCAACAGCCGACACAGTACAGGCCGTGGTGGACACCCATGCGCAAGGCTCCGCTCAGCCCGGGCCGGTGGTACGTCGTCAGGAATTCGGTGGGCGAGCGGCAATGATCCAGGCAGGCGCGCTTGGCGGGCGCCCATTGGTAAATCGCCAGTGCTAACAGCAACAGTGCTGCGACGCGTCGGTTGGAGGCGACGCCCATGTCATCGATCCAGCCCGCCTGAATCAGCCTGATCTGCAACCCCGTGGCGATGACGGAGAACCCGGTCCACGCGAGCAGATAGCCGCCGACGAAGACGCCCGTGTAGGCTAACGCGCCTGTCGGTCGCCAATGCCGCTGCGTGCGCTGGTACAGCAGCACGGTCGGGGCGACGGTCGGCAGCATCATGCCGACCATCATCACCGCCCACATCGCAAAGGTCAGCGCAGCGTAGTTCGCGGTGTTGAGGCCGCCGCTGGTCGCCGGCATCGGCATCGGTGCCAACCACAGGTATGCCCACGCGAGCGCGACGAGCGCTGCGAGGCTGCCGAGGATGATGGCCCGATCGCGCGCCGGCACCCGACGCGCTCAGGCGGCGCGTTTGCGCACGACACCCTGCCCGGTCATGTCGAGTTCGGCGACGTGCGCATGATTGCCCTGCCAGGCAAGATGGATCGGCGCATTGAAGGTGCGCACGGTGCTGCTCGCGAATTCGCACGCGGCATACTCAAAACCCGTCGGCAACGCAACGTGCGCGTGAAATGCGTCGCCGGTGACGGGATTACGCATCGGCTCGACCTGTGCCTCGGCAATGCCGTCGACGACGATGTGACCCGTGCGCCCTCTGAGGTCCGCATCGACCTTGATCGACGTGAACAGCGGGTCGTGCACCTTTTCGTAGGTGGCTGCGAAGACGTTGAAGATCGTCGCGCCGGGTTCGGTCTCCTGGCCGGTCATGATCTTGAGTATCGACTCACGTTGCGCAGCATTCGCGCGCGCATCGACGATGGGCAGCACTTCGCCGTGCCCTTCGTGAATCGCATTCGGCCAGGCGAACATGCCACCAAAACACAGGCCATCGAGCGATGTCGGGCCGAAGTGGCCCCGGATCACGCGAAACCCGACCATCGCGCGGCAATTGCCGGGGGTAGGCAAGGACATGAACTGGCAGGGGCAGCCCCAGGCGCAGTTGCAGGTCGTGACGTTGAGTCCTTGAAGATGCCAGTCGATCATGGCCATGTCGGCTCTCCCCGATCTGAAACGTTGTCACGCTATATGCGCTCCGGTCCGATCGGTGTCAAGCACCCCGCGGCGGTGCTCAATTCCGCGGCGGCGTAAACTCCGCGGATGGACAAATCCATCCGAATTATCGGTTCATTTCTGTCGCCCTACGTCCGCAAAGTACTGGTGGCGCTGGAATTAAAGGGATTGCAGTACGAGGTCGATTCGATCACGCCGTTCTACGGCAACGACGAATTCACCCGCCTGAGTCCGTTGCGCCGCATCCCGGTACTGATCGACGACCGGGTGACACTGTGCGACTCGACCGTGATCTGCGAGTACCTGGATGAGCGCTTTCCGGCGCCTCCGCTGCTGCCGCGGAGCCCCGAGCTGCGGGCCCGGGCGCGCTGGCTCGAGGAATATGCCGACAGCCGCATGGGCGACGTCTGCATCTGGCATTACTTCTTCCAGCTCGTCGTGCGCCGCGCGGTGTGGCAGGAAGCGCCGGACGAAGCGATCGTGCGCCACGCGCGCGAGGTCGAGCTGCCCGAGGTACTCGACTACCTGGAGCGTGAGCTGCCAGCAACGGGTCTCCTGTTCGAATCGCTGAGCGTCGCCGATATCGCGATCGTTTCGATGCTGCGCAATGCGACCGTCGCGCGTTACGTCATTGACGCGACGCGCTGGCCGCGGACCGCGGCGTTCTACGAGCGCGTGATGGCGCTGCCGCCGTTCGCGCGGCTGAAACACTTCGAGGACCAGCTGATCGGCGTTCCGATCGCGGAGCGACGCGCCCGGCTGCTGGCGGCGGGCGCTCCGCTGACGGCGACGACTTTGGCCGAGCCGACTCCCCGGCGGAGCATCATGCTGCCGCGGAGTTCAGCTACGCCATGAATGCTCCGCCACGGCTCAACGCGATTGCCGCGTCAGCTGTGACTGAATGAACTTGCGGGTGTCGATGAGCAGCTCGTTCGAGACTTTACGCCCGCTATGCTAACAATCGACTTTGAAACGCACTGCGACCCGTTGAGCATCTGGGACCAGTAGGTTTTTGCCAATAACAAAGTCCTCGATCTCGCGGTCGAGTACGACGTTGTGGCCGCCAACGCCAAAAAGGGGTGACTAGTGCAAGGCGACCGCGGCGCGCGGCGCCTGGGTCATCGCCGGCAGGATCTCCGACACTGGCAATGGCGCGTCCTTGTGCGTCGGATGATAGGTGACGACATCCTGGAATCCTTCCTCGAGCTCGTCGGTCTCATAGGCCGCGAGATCCCAGTTGCCGGCGGCACCGGCCATCCACAACTTGGCGTGCCGGAGCGTCGTGGTTTTCACAGGCGGAAAGACCCAGACAACCGACCCGCGTTGCCAATGCCATGCAACCCAACTTACTCATCCTCGACTCCCGCGGTCGGTGAATAGCACGAAATGATACTCCAAGGCGTTCCCCGCCAGGCGTGGCATCGTCGACAGATGAGTTGGTATTTTTTTCCTCAGCAATCCGCGTTAGCTACGCTGCAACGTGCCGAAATGCGCTGAATTTGAGAGTTTCGCCAACCATTAGCGCTTGCTTTTTGATATTCCTTACGTTAAAGTAAGGAATCTTAATCAGGAGACTTTCATGGCTACTGCAACGCTTACGACCAAGGGGCAGATCACGATCCCAGTCGAGGTGCGTGCCTCCCTTGGCGTGGATGCCGGCGACCGCGTGGAGTTTGTCGAGGTTGCGCCTGGGCGCTATGAGTTTATCGCCGCGACACGCTCGGTCACGGCCCTGAAAGGCATGTTTGGTAAGCCGCGCAAAGCCGTCTCGATTCACGACATGAATGCTGCAATCGCCCGGCGGGGAGCTCAAGCCAAGTGATTGGGCTCGATACCAACGTCCTGGTCCGCTACATCATGCAAGACGACATCAAGCAGTCGCCGCTGGCTACGCGAATAGTCGAATCACTTACAGCGGAGTCGCCCGGTTTCGTACCTTTGGTCGCGATCGTGGAACTCGCCTGGGTACTTTCATCTGCCTATGAGCTGAGCCGATCTCAGCTAACAGAAGCATTTGAGGCGCTGCTTCGGACCAAGGAACTGGTGATTGAGCGCGGTGCAACCGTCTGGAAAGGCCTGCGCCTCTTGCAGCGCTCCGGCGGAGACTTTGCCGACTGCCTGATCGCCTGCTCAGCAGAGGCAGCCGGCTGCGCAAAGACCATGACATTCGATCGTGGCGCGGCGAAGAACGGTGGAATGACGCTGGTGTCATAAGCCGACAGAATTGATTGAAAGCACGGTCGCATGGGCACATCGACAATTCTGCCGCTGGCGCAACGGATTCCGGCGCCATGCCAGAATAGCCAAACACCATAGGTCATCGAGACTACTACTCATGCCACAACTGATCCGATGGCTACTCATTGGGCTTCTTGCCTGCGGCTCCACGGTGCGCGCGGCCGATGTGTTAGTGCAGCACGCCCGCATCATCGACGGCACGGGCCGCGCCAGTTTCGTCGGTGATGTTCGCATCCGCGGCGACAAGATCGCCGCCGTCGCTCGGCGTCTGGCACCGCAGGCGGGCGAAGAGCTCCGCGATGCGCGCGGCCTCGCACTCGCGCCAGGTTTCATCGACATGCACAGCCATGCGGATCGCGGCCTGCTGCAGGATCTGGACGCGGCCACGCAGACCCGCCAGGGCATCACCACGATGCTGGTGGGCCAGGATGGCCAATCGAACTATCCGCTGCGCGACTGGTTCGCGAAGCTCGAAGCGACACCCGCCGCCGTCAACGTGGCGAGCATGGTCGGCCAAGCCACGGTCCGTCAGCAGGTCATGGGGCGGGGCTTGTTCCGGCCCTCGAGACCGGAGGAACTGGAGCAGATGAAAGCGGTGCTGGCCAGCGAACTGCAAGCCGGCGCGTTCGGGCTGTCCACCGGCCTGGAGTACGAGCAGGCGCACTTTTCCACCACCGAGGAAGTCATCGAGCTGTCGAAGGTCGCGGGCAGCAACGGGGGTTTCTATATTTCCCATGTGCGCGATGAAGGCATTCATGTCTTCGATTCCTTTGATGAACTGATGCGTATTGGGCGCGAAGCCCGGCTGCCGGTTGAAATCACGCATATCAAGCTGGGTGCGCCCTCCACCTGGTATCTCGCCGCCAAACGCCTGCCGGAGTATTTCAAGCGTGCCAGGCGCGAGCACATCGACTTGCGCGCCGATGTGTATCCCTACACCTATTGGCACGCCACGATCCGCGTCCTGGTCACCGACCGCGACTTCTACAATCCGGACAAGGTCACCGCGGGCCTGGCTAACAATGGTGGCGCCGACAACATCCGCCTCGCGGTCTACACGCCGGAACCCGCCGTGGCCGGCAAGACCATCGCCGAGATTGCGAAGCTCTGGGGAATGAGCGAGGTGGACACGTACATCCGCATCGTCAAGGCGACGCTCGCGGAACTGGTTTCCGGCGTCAAGATGGAAAGCATCATCGGCACCTCGATGAGCGAGGAAGATGTGCGTTGGTTCGTCGCGCATCCGCAGATCACGTTCTGCAGCGACGGCGAGCTGCATGGCCCGCATCCGCGCGGCGCAGGCACTTTCCCGCGCATCCTGGGCCGCTACGTGCGCGAACAGAAAGCGCTGCCGCTTGAATTGGCGGTGCACAAGATGACCGGCCTGTCGGCGCGCAACCTGGGATTGCAGGACCGCGGCCGCATCGCGCCGGGCTACGTCGCCGATCTGGTGCTGTTCGATCCGGCGACGGTCATCGACCACTCCACCATCGAGAATCCGGAGGCGGCGCCCACCGGCATTGCGGCCGTCATGAATTCCGGCGAATGGGTGATCGATGCCGGCAAGCCCACCGGCAAACATCCGGGGCAGGTGCTGCGGCGCGCAAGCGCCACACGCGGCCCGCGCTAACAAACATGACCGACATCCGCCTTCCCTACCTGGTTTTTCTCGGCGACGAGCGCAACGATTCGAATGCCAAGACCGCGTTCGGCGTGCGCCAGTGGCGGCCGGACGCCTGCACGGCGCAGTGGCGCCTGCCGGGTGGCACGGTGGACATCGGCCTGCCGCCCATGACGCCTGCGGAGGCGGTCGCACAAGGCGCCCGGTCGCTGCTGATTGGCATCGCGCCCGTGGGCGGCCAGATATCGCCGCACTGGATCGCGCCGATTTGCCAAGCCCTCAAAGCCGGTCTGGATGTGGTCAGCGGCATGCATACGCGCCTCGGCTCGGTGGCCGCGATTCGCGAGGCGGCCGACAAGCACGGTCGGGCTCTGCACGACATCCGGCACAGCACGATGCGCTTCCCGGTCGGTACCGGCGAGCGGCGTTCCGGCCAGCGCTTGCTGACCGTTGGAACGGATTGCGCGCTCGGCAAAAAATACACGGCGCTGGCGTTGACGCAGGCATTTCAGGCCGCCGGCCACGCCGCCACGTTCCGCGCCACCGGGCAGACCGGCATCATGATCAGTGGCGTAGGCATCGCAATCGACGCCGTGGTTGCCGATTTTATCGCGGGCGCGGCGGAGTGGCTGTCGCCGGCTAACAACCCCGGCCACTGGGACATCATCGAGGGCCAGGGGTCGCTGCTGCATCCGGGCTATGCAGGCGTTTCGCTCGGGCTGCTGCACGGCTCGCAACCGGATGCGCTGGTGCTGTGTCATGACCCGCTGCGAACCCACCTCGAGGACTACCCGGGATTTGCGATTCCGCCGCTCGGGGAAGTCATGGCCCTGCACTTGCTGCATGCGCGGCGGACCAACGCGGCGGCTCGATTTGTCGGCGTCGCGCTCAACACCTCGAAATTGCCACCCGCGGACGCGGAGCGCGTCATCCGGGACACCAGCGCGCAGCAGGGCCTGCCGGCTTTCGATCCGTTGCGCTCCGATCTGTCGCCGGTGGTGACACGGGCCACGTCACCGTGTTGAAGCTCGAGGCGCTGCAGGTCAACTGGCCGTTAACGGTGCCGTTCGCGATCGCGCGCGACACGCAACACGACATTCCCTGCATCCAGGTTCGACTCACCGACACTGCGGGACACTCCGGTCGCGCGGAAGCGGTGGGCGTCGACTACGCGGGTGAAACTCCCGCCTCCCTGCTTGCCGAGATTGAAGCGGTGCGGTCCGCCCTTGAAGCCGGCGTTTCCCGTCAGCAATTGCAGGCGCTGCTGCCCGCAGGGGGAGCGCGCAACGCGATTGATTGCGCGCTGTGGGACCTCGAAGCCAAACAGACTGGCATTCCGGTGTGGCGCATCGCCGGACTTCCCTGCCCCAGCGCACGTGCGACGGCGTTCACGCTGGGGATGATGAGCGAAAACGCTCTGCGCGACGCGGCTAAAGCGCACGCGCATTTTCAATTTCTCAAGATCAAGACCGATCGTGCGTCAGGGCTCGAGCCCGTACGGATTGTTCACGAGCTTGCGCCGAACGCCCGGCTGATTGTCGATGCCAACGAATCCTGGGGCGCCAGTGAGTTACAGCGCTTCGCGCCGCAACTGCTCGCGCTCAACGTCGCGCTGCTCGAACAACCCGTCGCCCCCCAGCAGGACGACCTGTTAGCAAACATGAGACTGCCGGTACCCGTTGCCGCCGACGAAGCGTTTGACGATCGCGCGTCGCTCCCCAGGCTGGCCGGCAAGTACCAGGTACTCAACATCAAGCTCGACAAGACCGGCGGACTGACCGAGGCGTTAGCCTGCGCGCGTGCAGGCCAGGCGCAGGGCTTCCGGTTGATGGTCGGTTGCATGGTCGGCAGTTCGTTGTCGATGGCGCCGGGCACGCTGATCGCGCCACTGTGCGACTTCGTCGATCTCGACGGGCCCTTGCTGCAGTCGGCGGATTGCGATCACCCCATCGTCTACCGTGACGGACTGATCGGCGTACCGTCGCCGTTGTTGTGGGGGTGAGAATGAATCGCCAGGATCTTGCGGCAGGCTGCACTCAGCCCAGCGGTGCTTCCGCCGCGGCAGGTTCGGGCGCCCGCTGCAGGCGGCCCCGGATTCGGTCGGTAAAATTGGCCACCGACAGGTACACCGCAGGCACCACCACCAGCGACAGCACGGTCGAGGTGATGAGCCCGCCGATGACGGCCATTCCCAGCGGCGCCCGGAAATTGCCATCGGCCCCCAGCCCTAACGCAATCGGCAGCATCCCGGCGCCCATCGCGATGGTCGTCATGATCACCGGCCGGGCGCGCTTGCGACAGGCGTCGAGGATCGCGTCGCCGCGCGACAGTCCCAGGTCGCGCTCGCCGATGATTGCGTAGTCAACGATCAGGATCGAGTTCTTGGTCGCAATGCCGGTCAGCAACAGCAAACCGATCAGCGACGGCACTGACAGCGCATAGCCCGACAGCAACAGCGCACCGAATGCGCCGCCACCGCACAGCGGCACGGCCGAGAGGATCGTCAGCGGTTGCGTGACGCTGTTGAACAGCAGCAGCAGCACGATGTAGACGCAGATAACTCCTGTTAGCAGCGCGACCGCGAAGCCGAGAAACAGTTCCACGAACGCTTCCGAATCGCCGGCCGGGAGCACGCGCACGCCTGGCGGCAGCATGCGCATGACCGGAAGTCGATTGACCTGACTCATGACGGTATTGAGCGGCATGCCGTTCAGTTCGGCGGTGACCAGCACGTTGCGCTCACGATCCAGCCGATCGATGGTCGAAGGACCGCTGCCTTCCCGAATCGTTGCCACGGCGGATAGCGGCACCGGACCGTTCTTCGAGTTCACGCGCAGCGATGCGAGCAACGACGGGCCACTGAGAGCGCTCTCGGCGATCTGCACCCGAATCGGAATCTGCCGCTCCGCGAGGTTGAGTTTGGCGAGCCGCTGGCGAATGTCGCCGCTGGTGGCAATTCGCGCCGCCTCGGCAATGTCGACCGTCGACACGCCGAGATCTGCCGCGCGCGCCGCATCGGGCTCGATGATGATCTCGGGCCGCAGCAGCGAGGCCGATGAGCTCACGTTGCCAATCCCGCGGATGCCACGGATACCGGTCGCCAGCGCGTTCGCCGTCTTGCCGAGTTGCTGCACATCGTTGCCGGCCAGCACCAGCTGCAGATCCGTGCCTGGATTCCCGGAAACGAAGTTGATGCGGATACCCGGCACGTCCCGCAGCTGCGTACGGATTTCATCTTCGAGTTGGGTCGCGGTCTTGTCGCGATCTTTCGCAAACTGCAGCGTCAGGGTTGCAGTGCGCACCTCCGGCAGGGTGATGCGCCCGCCGCCGCCGCCCGGCGACGTGCCGACGCTCGCGTACACGCTCTCAATCTCCGGAATCGCCAGCAAATGCTGGCGCACCTGCTCGGCCGCGCGCGCCGTATCTTCCAGGCGCGTGCCCGGCGCCAGCGACACCTGCAGGCGAATGCGGTTGAGATCGGATCCCGGCACGAAAGTCTTGGGGATGAAAGGCACCAGCGCCAGCGACAGCACGAAGCTGGCGAGTGCCAGCAGCATGGTGATGCGACGATGTTCGACCGCGATTCGCACCCAGCGCAGATACCACAGCATCGTGGCGGAATTATCCGGCGCGTGCGGCATGCTCTTCATGAAATTGGCCGCGAGCATCGGCGTCAGCAAGCGGGCCACCAGCAGCGAGAACAGCACCGCGGCGGCGGCGGTCCAGCCAAACTCGCGAAAGAACTTGCCGGTCACGCCGGGCAGGAACGCGACCGGGACGAACACCGCGACCAGCGTCGCCGAGGTCGCGATTACCGCCACGCCGATTTCGTTGGATGCATCGATGGCGGCCTGCAGCTGCGACTTGCCCATGGCGCGATGGCGCGCCGTGTTCTCGACTTCGACGATCGCGTCGTCGACCAGGATGCCGATGACCACCGCGAGGGCTAACAAGGTCAGCAGGTTGAGACTGAACCCGAACCACTGCATCACGGCAAAGGTTGGGATCGACGACAGCGGCAGCGCCACCGCTGAAATCCAGGTGGCCCGCCAGTCGCGCAGGAACACAAAGACCACGATGACCGCGAGCAGTGCGCCTTCCAGCAGCATGAGCATCGAGGCGTCATAGGACGCTTTCGATTCTTCTACCGACGAGGCCACTTCGATGAAACGCAGGCCCGGATGTTGTTTCTCGAGCGCCGCGACCGCGCGACGGATGGCTTCGCCGACCGCCACTTCCGAGGAGCCCCGGGTCCGGGACATGGACACCGCGACTGCCGGCTTGCCGTTCAGGAAAACCGCTTCGCGCTGCAGGGCCGCTCCTTCGCCTACGTGCGCGAGGGCGCCCAGACGGACCGTGCGCCCGTCCGGCAGAAACACGGGATAGTTGGCGAGATCGGCCACCGAGCGCACCGTGCCGACGGTCCGGACGGTTTGCTCAGTACTGCCCTGTTCGGTGCGGCCGCCGGGCCGCTCCACCTGTAAGCGCGCAAGCTGATTCGAGATCACGCCGGCTGTAACGCCAAAAGATTGCAAGGCCTCGGGGCGCAGATCAATGCGAATTTCCCGATCGACGCCGCCGCTGCGGGTGACCGCCGCGATTCCGGTGGTGCCAAACAGCGCCTTGGTGATCGTGTCATCCACAAACCACGACAGCTCGTCGGGTGTTAGCCGCTCGTACTGCACGACATACGCGAGCAGGGTCGGACCCACGATGCTGATGCGGACGATTTGCGGCTCGTCGATATCGCCCGGCAGCTGCGGCCGGATTCGCGAGATGGCGTCGCGCACTTCATCCAGGGCATCCGAGACATCGCGACCGATTTCGAACTCGATGCGCGTGACCGACGTGCCCTCGTTGATGACCGAGCGAATCTTGTCGATCCCCGTGATGCTCGCCACCGCATCCTCAACGCGCCGGGTGACTTCGGTCTCGAGCTGCGATGGGGACGCGCCGGCCAGATTGATCGTGACTCGCACCTCGGGCAGCGCGATGTCAGGCAAGGTGGAGATCGGCAGTTGCCGCCAGCCCCACAGACCGGCCACGCACAACACCACGAATACCAGCGCCGCCGGCAACGGATTGCGAATACCCCAGAGGGACACATTCACGGCGGCGGAGCCTTGGCGGCCGCATCGACCACCCGCACCTGATCGCCATCGCTGAGAAAGCCAGCGCCGGTCACGACCACGCGCTCGCTGCGCGACAGTCCGCTCACAATCGGCACGAACTCACCCGCGGGCGGCCCGGCCTGCACGCGACGTTGCGCGACGCGCGACTTGTCGTCGACCACGAACACGTAACTGAAACCGTCGCGCATGACGACCGCCACGCGCGGCAGAACCTGCGCCTGCACCTGGCCCAGCTCGACCCGCCCTTCGGCGAACATCCCGGCGCGCAAGGCCCCGGGCACTGGCAAATCGGCGTAGATCCGGCCGGTGCGCGAGGCGGCATCGAGCGCCGGCGATACGACGCGAACCTGGCCCGCGACGACGCTGCCATCGGGCGCGCGGACCTTGACCGGGGTACCCGGCCTGACCCGCGCCAGATCAATATCTGTTAGCTCGGCGCGCCACTCGAGCCGCTCGCGGCGGATCAGGCGCAGCAGTTCGGCGCTGCTCGCGACAATCTGGCCCGGCTGCACCGCGCGCATCGAGATCACACCGGCGTCCGGCGCGCGCAGCGTGGCGTACGCGAGACGTAGCCGCGCCGAGTCGCGCTCCGCGGCCGCGCTCTGCAGCCCGGCTTCCGCGCCGCTGCGGGTCGCGCGCAATTGATCGAAGTTGCTCTGTGAAATCAGCTGGCGCTGCAACAGGGTTTCGCCGCGCGTTGCACTCGCCACCGCCAGATCGAGGTTGGCCCGCGCCTGCGCATACGCGGCGTCGGCGCGCCTGACATCAACCTGCAGCGAACGCGTATCGAGCTGCAGCAGCGGCTGACCGGCGCGTACTTTGGCGCCGACTTCGACCCACACCCGCTCGACCCGCAGGCCGTTCAACTCGACACCCAGCGACATCTCCTGCCAGGCCGCCACCGATCCGGACGCGACCACATCGAGCACGATGGCGCGCGATTCGGCCTGGCCGACCGTGACGGTGAGGCTCTCCTTGGGTTCGGCCGCCGCACCGCCACCCCGCCCGCAGGCGGCGAGCAGCAGACAGGCCATCGAAACCGCCAGCACGCCCAACCCGGCGCGCCGCGATGCGGATTGCTCAAGCAATAACATGGGTACCTTCCCTGGACACGACCCCGACAACATACGCAGTTGGGTTAACGCTGGCCAGTCAGGACCTTCCGCTGTCCACTGCAGTGACGGTACGCGCTAGACCGCCCTCGCCCCCGAGCCGCGCCCACCCCGCAATTCATATTCCTGCGAGCCGCGCTGGTAGATGTGATCGGTGTCGAGCGCCGCGGTCTTGGCGTACTGGAACGCAGCAGCGAGCGATTCGTAGATCGGCTCGAAGCCGCGCTGCTCGGTCAGATGAAACAGCTCGCGGAACGATTCGATGACGAAGTAGGTCGCCTGCAGATCCGAGATCGTGTAGTCGGTGCGCATGACGCGATCGACGTTGAGGTGGATGCGGTTAGGGGATCGGCCCTCGATCGAGAACACCGTCTCGGTCGGGCCGGAGAGAATGCCGGCGCCATAGATGCGCAGCTTGTCGTCTTCGAGAATCAGGCCGAATTCGACTGTGTACCAGTACAGCGCGCTCAGCGCTTTCAGGCGGTTGTACTTGAGGGCCTTCCAGCCGGCGCGACCATAGGCCTCCATGTAGTTCGCAAACACCGGATTCGTCAGCAGCGGTACGTGCCCGAACACGTCGTGGAACACGTCCGGCTCCTGGATGTAGTCGAACTGCTCGCGGGTCCGGATGAAGTTGCCCGCCGGAAAGCGTCTGTTAGCCAGGTGGAAATAGAACACATGATCCGGGATCAGCATCGGCACGGGTACGACTGTCCAGCCCGTCAGGCTCTTGAGTTCTTCGCTGATCGCATTGAAATCGGGTACGCCGCCGCGACCGAGATTCAGCCGCTCGAGTCCATGCATGAACTCGCGGCAGGCGTGCCCGGGCATCAGCTGCATTTGCCGGGCGTAGAGCTGGTCCCAGATCGCGTGCTCCGCGGTCGAGTAGCGGCGCTGCGCGGGCTCGAGCCAGTCCTGGCCGAGGCCGGCCGGCTTTTGCAGGGGTGCGACGAACACCGATGCCGGCAGTTCCGGGATGCGGCTGTAGTCGAATCGGTCGGTCATGATTGCTTCCACTATAACAACTGCCAGGAAGGTAACCCAAGCATCGAGTCACGGGGCCTTGGCATCCTGCCACTGGGATTCGTCCATGACCGCGCTGGTCTCCGGTTGCGCCTTGACGAAGGGGCCGCGTTGTTCGCGCGGCACCGGCGCACGCCGGCTCTTGCGCCACAGGCAAAAGACCGTGAGTGCGGCAGTCAGGGTCCCGAGCGTCGCAAAGTAGGCCGACGATTGATACCGGCCCATCAGGGCGCCGCCAAGAATGGGACCCAGCACCGCGGCGGCGCCATTCAGCAGCAACAGCGCGCTGCTGGCCGCGACCATCTCGGCGGGCTCCAGCCGGTCGTTGACATGCGAAACGCCGAGCGAGTAGATCGTCAACACCAGGCCGCTAACAAGCGCGGACAGCACCAGCAGCAGCGCGCGCGGCATGTCGGCCCACAGCACCATGGAAACACTGAGCGCGGTGGCGACCGCGCACACGCCGGCGATGACGGCGCGGCGATCGAGCCGATCGGCCAGTGAGCCGATGGGATACTGCGTGACCACGCCGGCCAGGATGTTGCCGGCCATGAAGGTCGCAATGCCGGTGTTATCCATGCCGCTCAGGCGCGCATACACGGGACCTAACGAGAAGAGCATCGCCGACATCAGCCCGGACATCGCCACCGCCACGACGCCGAGCGGGGAGCGGCGGTACAGGTCACGATAGCGCACGCCGCGCGGCGTGACGACGACCGGTGCCGAGTGCGCCGACAGCACCAGCGGCACGATCGCGAGGCAGATCAGCGCGGCAACCAGCATGAATGGCGTGTCGGTGGCCGGATTCGACACGATCAGCAGGAACTGCGCGGCGCCCAGGCCGACGTACAGCACGACCATATAGATCGCGAGCAGCCGGGAACGCGTCGCCTGCGTCGCGCGATCGTTGAGCCAGCTTTCGGCCACCACGTAGATGCCGGCAAAACACATGCCTGTTAGCAAGCGCATCACCGCCCAGGGCGCGGGATGCACGAACACCGCCTGGAACAAGGTGGCGGCCGCGGCGACCGCCGCAAAAGCGGCGAACACCCGGACGTGCCCGACATGCTGGATCAGGCGTGGCGCGATGGTGGTCCCGAACAGGAAGCCCACGTAGTAGCAGGACATCACGATGCCGATCGCCGCCGTTGGAAAGGCCTCGAGCGTGGCACGCACGCCGAGCAGCGTGGACTGCAGGCCGGCGCCCAGCATGAGCACACCCATGCCGAGCAGCAGTGGCCAGGCGACGGCAAGGGTATTTCGAGGCATCAAGGGGTCCTTCAGTTCACAGTGGCATGTTATTGCACGAAAAACGAGCGGACCTCTATTATGACGGTCCATGTCGAAGCTACGTAATTTGAGCATTCTGGCCCTCGTCCTGCTGGTCTGTTTGCAGGCGGCCCGGCTGGTGTTCCTGTGGCAGTTCGGTTCCCTGAGCGCGCTGCTGAGCGCGGCCGGGCAGCACAGCTTCTACATCGGACTGAAATTTGACCTGCGCTTGATCGCGCTGATGTTGATGCCCGCGTGGCTGCTGCTGCGCCCCGGAACTGACCCGGCGCGCGGCCGCTGGCCAGGCGCGCTGGTCCTCGCCCTCGCCCTGGTCGTGTATGTCTGCGTGGTGGTGATCGGCTCGGTGGATGATCGCGGCGGCCGGCCCTGGCTGCTCGGTTTTCTGCTGCTCACCCTGGCCTATCACACACGCTGGCGGGAGCATGGACTGTCGAGTGGCCGCGAAGTGCGCTGGATCTGGGGCGCTTACAGCCTGTTCGTGGTGGGATTCGTGCTGCTGGCGTTTGCAACCGACTTCGGCTCATTCAGCTACAACCGGGTGCGTCTCAACGGCACGGTGCTGGTTTTTCTGCAGAATCCGCTGATCAGCGCGCAGATGATCTGGCAAAGCTACCCGGTCATTCCGGGTGTGCTGGCGATTGCGCTGCTGATCGCCGCGCTGCTGTGGCTGTTCGGCAGGCTGCGGGGCTGGCAGCCGCTGCGGCTCGCCCGCGGACCGCGCTGGACCGTCAACACCGTTGTGACCCTCGTGCTGTTAGCCATGATGTGGGGCAAGCAGAGCCTCTATCCGCTGCGCTGGGGCGAGGTCTTCGATGGTCGTGATCGCTTCGTCGCGCAGGTCGCGCTCAATCCGGTGCTGTTCTTCCTGGAAACCCGCGTCACCTCGGATCTGGGCGTGGATCTCGAGGGCGTGAAGGCAACTCACCAGGCCCTGGCCGATTATTTCGGCATTCCGAAGCGCTACGATGCGCAGGGACTGCCGAGCCTGCTGCGCACGATCGCACCGCGGCCGCTGGTCACCGGCACGCCTAACATCGTGTTCATCCAGCTGGAAAGCCTGTCAATCTTCAAGACGTCACTGCTGGGCGATCCGCTCGATCCCACACCGTTTCTGCGACAGCTGGCCGAGCGGAGCATTTTCTTCGATCGATTCCACGTGGTCATGGAGAACACCAGCCGCTCGATGTTTGCGACACTGTTTGGAATTCCGGACGTCAGTGGCCTCGACTGGAACGCCACCCGGAATCCTTTGTTAGTGGAACAGTACTGCCCGCTCAACACGCTGGGCGAATACGACAAGTATTATTTTCTGGGTGGCAGCGCCAATTGGGCGCAGATCCGCGCGGCGCTGAAGAACAACATCACCGGGCTCAGGATATTCGAAGAAGGCAGCTATCGCGCTTCGATCGTGGACGTGTGGGGAATCGCGGACGTCGACCTGTTGCTCGAAGGCGGCGAAAAACTGCAGCAGGCACGGCGGCCCTATTTCGCGTATTTCCAGACCAGCGGCAATCATCCGCCTTTCACGATTCCGCCCAACCTGCCCGACTTCCAGACGGTCGAGGTGCCGCAGGCCGATCTGGCGGCGCAGGGTTTCGCCAGCCTCGAAGAATTCAACGCGGTGCGATTGATGGACTACAGTTTGAAGAAGTTCTTTGCGGCTCAGGAACGAACGGCTGACTATCTGAACACGGTCTATGTGCTGTGGGCCGACCATGGCATTTCCCGCGGCACCACGGACACGCGTTTCGCGGCGGTGCCGCTGGCCATCCACCGCATTCCGGCTTTGATATTTGCCCCCGGCTTCATCAAGACCGGCCGACGGGTTTCGACTGTCGCATCGCAAATGGATATCATTCCCACCGTCATGAGTTTGTTAGGCAGGACAACGGTTACGCAGACGCTGGGCAAGGATGCGCTTGATCCACGCTATGCGACGCTGGGCGGCGCATTCACCTTCAGCACCTGGCAGCGTCCGCCGACCATTGGTTTTATCCAGGAGCAGAACTACCTGGTGCACAATCCCGATGGCAGGACATTCCTGTACGACCTGCAGGCGCAAGGCGAACTGGACAACGCCGCTGCGCAACCGCAAAAAACCCGCGAACTGGCGCAGCTGGCCCAGGGATTTTACGCCTGGAGCCGTTACCTCATGGAGCACAACAAGACTCCGAGCGGCCCCACACCATGAACCGCCCGCAATTTCAGCTGCTGGCGGGTTGTCTGTTAGCACTGCTGCTGTTCATCGCAGGCGTGCTCGCGGTGGGATGGCCTTTACAGATTCGCGTGGCCGCCCCGCGACTCGGGATGCCAGTCATCGATCAACCCGGCGCGAGCATGGAAGTTCGCCTGGCGACCAGCCTGCCCCTGATGCTGCCCGAGCTGCAATTGTCGCTCGACGGACCGGGCGGCGTTGCACCCCTTGAGCTAACAGCAAGTCGCTGGGATGGCGCCGTCGCGGTGCTCACGGTCGTGCTGCCGGCACTGCCGGACGGCGCCTACGCACTGCGCCTGCAAACCCCGACACAGGACCTGCGGCTGCCGAAGGCGGTATTCCTGCGCAGTAGCTGGCCGGCGACTTTGCGGCTGGTGCAGATTGCCGATCTGCCGCCACCGGGGCGCGAGCCCCTGATGCGGCAATTTATTGCAGAAATGCGCGTCAAGAAGCCCGATGCCGTGTTAGTCACCGGCGATATCAACTACGAGGGCACGGAATCGAATATCCAGTTCATTTACTCGCAACTGGCGCAGCTCGACGCGCCGGTCATCATGACCGCGGGTAATCATGAACGCACCGCCTGGCATCGCTACCTGCGGGTATTCGGCGCCCGCGATCAGCGCACCAACTTCGGCCCGCTGGCAATCCTGAGTCTGGATAGTGCGCACGGTCGCGACGCGCTGACCCCCAGCGCGTTTCGCTGGCTGCAGCAGGAGCTGGCGCACCTCGATGGACGTACGCCGTTGGTACAGCTGCATCACCCCATTTTTTCACCCGGCGCGACCGCGGTATCCGAGGCGGGCGGCACCGGCGGATACCTGCATGGCTACCGCCGGGCATTCATCGAACTGTGCCGGCAATACAACGTTCCCATTGTATTGAGCGGGCACTGGCACCAGGACGCCGTGTATGACAGCAGCGGCAAGTTCCGCGCGGACCGTGTGGACTTCCCGGGCACCAAGTTCGTGGTCACGACCGCGCTCGGCGCTGACGTGCGCCAGGTGTTCGCCGACAGCGGCACGAACAACGGCTACCGCTGGATTGAGTTCACCGGCGGAAAGCTCGGCGCGTACAGCTCCAATCCGCGCAATCCCGTGCCGTCCACGGCCCTGGGATCGCCATGAACATCACGACCTGGCTGTTCCTGTATCTGGCAGGCCTCGTAGAAGCCGCGATTCGCTACCGGTTTTCGCTGGGTCATGACGGCTGGTCGGCGGCGCTGGTCCTGCTGCCGTTAGCACTGCTGGCCGTGCCACGACCCCAGCAGCCATCGGTCCGTTGGTTCGGCCTGCTCATCACGCTGGGCTGCGGCGTCGCGTTTGCGCGCAGTGTTAGCCTCGATTTCTGGGACACCGAGCGTCTTGATCTGGCGTTACTGGTCGCGGGCATTGGCCTCGGCAGTTGGCTCACCGTGCGCGAATCCGGCGCAACCCCGGCATGGCAGGTCGCAGAATGGGGGGTGGTCAGCCTGGGCTGGCTGCTGGCACTCTGGCACCCCTTCGCACCCTGGATGGCGCTCGCGCCGGCCGCGGCGTTGGCTCTGCTGCCACCGTCAGCAGCGGCGGCCGGCCAGAAGGTCGGCCAGACATCCGGCCTGTCGCCCGCCTGGCTCTTGTTCTGGATCGGCATGGCGGTTTCGAAACCCTGGTGGGACTCCGATACCTGGGGCGCCCTGGGCATCGCGCTGTGGGCGCTGGCGGTGGCCATCACCTGTCTCCCGAGGATTCGTGAACTGCGGCTGCCGTTTCCGCTGGCATCGCTGGCCCTGGTGCCTTTGTTATATCCCTGGCTGCCGGTCTGGATCTGGGCGCCGCTCCTCGGGCTGCTGAGCGGCTGGGCCCTGCAGCGAGCGGCGCGACCCTGGCATCGCGCTGCGGGCTACGTGCTGTTGTTAGGGCTGTTGCTCTCCTACGGACTGCACAGCAACCTGCAGTGGTTTGGCCTGTGGGTCTGGGGTCGCACTTGAGAGCACCCGATCATCAGCGACGCTAACAAAGCGCAGATCGAGCTGTGGAACGGCCGCGTCGGCGAGAAATGGGCCGCGCTGCAGGTCAGCCTGGACGCGATGCTCATGCACGCGACGGCAGAATTGCAGGCGCGTGCCGGGTCGGTCACCGGCCAGCGCGTGCTCGATATCGGCTGCGGCGCGGGTGAGACCTGCACGATCTGGCTGGACGGTGGCGCGACCGTCACCGGCGTCGATGTCTCCGGACCGATGCTCGCCGTGGCCGCGGAGCGCACCCAGGGCAAAGCCCGGCTGTTGCAAACGGACGCGTCGACCTGGCGCAGTGGCACACGGTTCGATCTCGCCGTGTCGCAATTGGGTTTGATGTTCTTTGCCAATCCCGAGGAGGCTTTTGCGACCATTGCCGCAAACCTGCGACCCGGCGGGCGGCTGTTGTTCACGTGCTGGCGCGCGGCCTCAGAAAATCAGTGGGTGACCACGCCGATGGACGCGATTCGATCGCTGCTCCCCGCGACGCCGCCACCGGTGCCGCACGCACCGGGCCCATTTGCGTTGGCGGACGACAAACGCCTGCTGGGCATTCTCGAGCGTGCCGGGTTTGCGGATATCACCATCAGCGCGTTCGATTTCCCGGTTTGCCTCGCGAGCAATGGCGGCGTGGACGCCGCGGTCCGCATGGCAATGCAAATCGGCCCGTCGGGCTCAGCGCTCACCGAGGCCAGCCAGGAGACGCGGGCGTTAGCCGCGGACCGCCTCGCTGCGGCGCTCGCCCCGCATAACAAGAACGGTCGGGTCGCGCTCGGCGGCGCGCTGTGGATGGTCGAGGCCGTCGCCACTGGACCCGCGGCGATTCGCAGCTCATGATTACAGCGAGTATCCGGGTCGAGAACGATGGCCAAACCTGCTGCTAAGAAACCTGCTTCCAGGAAAAATGCGACCGAACCGCAGCGCCCCCGGCAGCGCGTTGCCAAGGGGCGGCGGCCGCTGTTCATGCAAGATCCGGATGTCGACAAGTTGCTGGCCATGATCATGGCGATGAGCGGCGAAATTGCGCTGCTGCGCGGCCGCCTGGACACGCACGAGCGCCTGCTCGCGGCGGGCAAGCCCGTAACGCCCGAAACGATCGAGTCTTTCATGCCCGACGCCGCCGCTGACGCGGCGCGCGAGGCGCAGCGCCAGGCGATGCTGGCGCGGGTGTTCCGGATCCTGGCGGTCGCCGAAACGCAGGCGCAGCAACCCGACATCAACAAACTGGTCGATGACGCAATCAAGAAATAGCGGCTAACAGGGGTATCACCATGGCTGACCGATCCACGCATGCGATGTTTCCGGACGCCACGCATGATGAGCAGGTGCTGCAGGACTTCATCAAGTCGCTGCGCATCTACGCATCGCGCAACTTCCATGCTAACAACCGCGCGCTGCTGAAAGACCGGATCGAACCGCAGCTGCGTCGCAAGCACGGTGCACGTGCGCCGAGCCGCAAGTCCCTGCGTGAAGCCTTCGGGCGCGAGCCGACCTATCGCTGGTACAGCGCCATGCTGCGCACCACGCAGGAGATGCTCTACGACACCGTGGGCCCGAGCATCGAGCGCCAGCTGCCGGACCTGATCGAGCGTTCCAACGCCCTGCGCGGACGCCTGGGATCGCTGGAACTCAACCCCGACATGCCCTTGCCACGCTACTTCGAGGCGATCGACTATCACTGCAAGCCCGGCAGCTATCAGCAGGAGCTAACAGCGGACGACGTGTTTCCGGGCGCGGAATTCGATCGCACCTATCGCCTCTATTCGATGGGCAGCTATGGCCCGGACCTCGACGGCCAGGGCCGCCAGCTCATCGAGTGGATCCAGAGTCGCTACCCGGACCTCACGCCCCGCAAAATACTGGACCTCGGCTGCACGGTCGGGCATTCGACGCTGCCCTACGTCGACGCCTTTGGCCCGAGCACCGAAGTCCACGCGCTCGATGTATCAGCGCCCTGCCTGCGCTATGGCCATGCGCGCGCCGTTGCGATGGGCAAGGCCGTGCATTTCAGCCAGCAAAATGCCGAAGAACTGAATTTCCCTGACGGCTCGTTCGATCTCGTGGTCTCGCATGCGCTGCTGCACGAGACCTCGCACAAGGCCATCCGCCGCATCTTCAAGGAAGCCCACCGCGTCCTCAAACCGGGCGGTGTCATGGCGCACCTGGATTCCATCAGCAAGGACAGCCACTACGATCGGTTCTTCAGCGAGTGGATGGCGCACTTCAACAACGAGCCGTATCTCGGCTCGTTGCAGGACGAGGATTTTGCGGCGATCTGTAAACAGGCCGGGTTCGCGCCGACGCAATGCCGGTTCGAGCCGGCCGTCGCGCAGAACTACGGAGGAGGCGCGAAGACCGACGCGCCGGTGTTCGCCTTCATGGTGATCGCGGCGCGCAAGACGGCCTGACAAACGCTGCTGAATTCAACCCGGACCGGCGGGCTGCGCTCAGAAAGGCGCGAGCCGATCGACGGCGCGCAGCGTTTCATCCTTGTCCTTGGACTTCCCCTCCTCGCCCGCAGGCAGGCTGCCGACCTTGGCTGCGGTGATCGTGACGATGCCGTTCGGAAACAGCGTGACTTCGTTTTCACCATAGCCGGACAACCGCGGCAGGCGGAACAGGCGCTTGCTGGCGCTGCCAACATACGGCACGAAATGGATGCCCATGCGGTAGAACGGCGCGTCCGGCGCCGCATCTTCTGGCGCGATCCGCCGCACCGAGAAGTCGGTGTCCTTCTGCAGCGCATCGCGCGCCGCAAAAACCTCGGTTGTTAGCTGCTTGTTGAGGATCTGCTTGCCATCATGGGCGCCCTGCTGCTGATAGAGCAGCGCGATCTTGGCGAGATCATCCAGGGTCGGGTAGTAACCGGCGCTGAACCAGACCAGGCCGTCGTGCCCGTCCGGCTCCCGGGTCCTGACGGCCGGCGCGTGGTAAATGCCAATGGGCTCGAACACTTCGGCGCGCAGCATGTCCCAGACATCTGCCTTGGGTCCGCGCATCGACTTGAGGAAACTCTCGAGCGCCGCGCCGGCGACAAAGAAATCCTGGTCGCGGTAGCGCATCACCGTGCCCGGCTCCCAGGGATAAGGGCTCAGGTGCTGGTTGATATGGGCCAGCTTGTCAGCCTGCGAGTGCGCCGTGTACCAGCCGTCGTAATCGTTGTCGAGATAACCATCCTGGTTGTCGTTAGGATGGGTCTTGAACGTGCCGACGCCACCGAAGCCCGTGGCCATGTTAGCTGCGTCCATCAACCGCACGCGGCTCCACTTGGGATCGAGGCCGGGCACGTAGTCACCGATCTTGAGTGTCAGCACCCAGGGACCGTAGACCTGCGCGAGATGCAGCAGCGACAGCGGCAGGCCCACGCTCTTGGTGACCGAACGCACCCCAAAGCGCATCTCGAGCGGATAGGGATAGGGTCCGTACGGCGTCTGCGCTTCCTGGTAGTAGAGCGTGCCGTTGCGCACCAGCGCCCCCACGACCCGCCACTTCGGATACACCGGGCCGCCGAAGCCGTCGAGGGTTCCGGGCGGCAGCGACTTGACGAGTTCTGCCCAGGGCTTGGCCGGCAGGCGCGCCGCGAGTTCCTGCTGGGCCGCGGCGCGCCGCGCTGGCAGGGCCGCCGCGTCGCCGGCCGCCAGCGTCATCGGCGCCGACCCCCAGGCGACAAAATGCTGATCGAGCAGGTAAGGCGCGGTTTGCTGGATAAACTGAAACTTGAGCTGGCTGACCTGGCCCTCGCGGTACAGGAAGGTCGCGAGTCCCTGGTGCGCGTGATTCTCGGTATCGTTGACCAGCATGAGGGCGAACGCGCCGCGCGACCAGCGGCCATCGGCCTTCTCGTGCCAGACCCGGCCAAATTGCGGAATGACGCGCCAATAGCTCGGGACCTTGCCGGGTGCGGTCTCGCGCACCATCTCGCCGCGCTGCACCGGCACGAGGATGTCGCCCAGCGTGAAGAACTCGAGCGTTACACCCGGGAACAGGCGCGCGTCGCGGCCGTCCTGCATGGGCTTGATGAGCGCCGGCAGGGTTGCGAGCGGGCTTTGCGGAATGCTGAGAACGCCGGTAAATGCGGGCGCGGGTGTACTGCCGGCACCCGGGGCAAAGGCAGCGTTCGCGACCGGCGCAGGGGCAACAGCGCCTGCACGCATGGCGCTCGCCGGCAGCAGCGCCGAGGCCGTGCCGGCCGACGTCACCGGCGGACAAGATGCGAGGGCTAACAGCAGCAGCGCCCGGGTCGCCAGAGAATGCAAATTCATGTCAACCTGCCCTTCACCCAACAGAATTGGTATGGTTCATGGATGCCGCCCCGGAGTCTTACATAGAACCGGCCCTGCGACTAAGAGAGAAAAGCCTGCATGACTGAATTCGACGACGCGCCCCTGCGACCCTTTCACAAGCGACTGGCGGTCGCGAGCTGGGCGGGGGTATTTGCGGACGGCTACGGGCTCGGCATCATCGGCATCGCGCTCAGCCTCGCGACCCCGCAGCTCGGCCTGACGCCGGTGTGGCTCGGCCTGCTGGGCGGCGCGTCGCTCGCGGGACTGTTCGGCGGCGCGCTGCTCACCGGCCTCGCCGCCGATCGCTACGGACGGCGGCCGATCTTCGCTTACAACATGCTGATCTGCGGAGCACTGTCGCTGCTGCAGTTTTTTGTTAGCTCGCCGGCGCAGCTGTTGCTGCTGCGGCTCGCGATCGGCTTTCTGCTCGGCACCGACTACGTGGTCAGCAAGGCGCTGCTGACCGAGTTTGCGCCGCGCCGCTACCGCGGCCGCATCCTCGGGTTTCTCTCGGTCGCCTGGGCCGGCGGCTACGCAGGCGCGTACGCGGTCGGATTCGCGATGACGTCGCTCGGCCCCGAGGCCTGGCGCCTGATGCTGCTGAGCAGTGCGGTGCCCTGCCTGCTGGTGATGCCGCTGCGCCTCACCATGCCCGAGTCACCGATGTGGCTCGCCAATCGAGGTGAATCCGAGCGCGCGGCGCAGATCGTGCGCGACCGGCTCGGCAGCGAGATCCGCCCGCCGTCGAAGACCGCGGCGCCGGTCCAGGCCGCCGGCCGCTGGGCGCAGTTGCTGTCACCGCGATGGCGCGTACGCACGCTGGTCGCCTGCACTTTTTTCACCTGCCAGGTCATCCCCTATTTTGCGGTCGGAACCTTTGTCACCCAGGTGATGGTCGCGCTGAAACTGGAGGGCGGTTATATCGGCGGCCTGTTCTACAACCTGTCGCTGTTGTTAGGCGCGATCGCGGGACTGCTGATCGTCGAGCGGCTGCAGCGCAGGACGTTTCTGATCGGCAGCTTCGTGGTAGCGGCGGTCGCGATGCTGATTCCGAGCCTCTGGCAGGACCTGCCGCCGGCGCTGCTGATCCTGCTGTTCGCGGTGTTTGCCGGCGTGCTCTCGGCCGCGTCGAATCTCGTTTACGTTTACCTCCCGGAACTGTTCCCGACCGACCTGCGCGCCTCCGGCATCGGACTGGCGATCGCCGCGAGCCGGATCGGCTCCGCCGCGAGCACATTTCTGTTGCCGGTTATCGTGGCCTCATTCGGTATCAAGGTCGCACTGGCCGCGTGTGTCGTGGTGCTCGCAATCGGCGCCATCGTCTGCCAGCGCTGGGCGCCGGAGACCCGGCACCTGGCGCTCGCGTTGCTCGATGAACCTGCGAAACCCTCATGAATTCGCCCGCTGACAACCTGGCCGCAAACAGCAAACGCGCTCGCCCGCCCATCGCCGCAGTGGATCCACCGCCGTCACACCCCGCTAATGGCCCGCCAGCCGCTGAGCCGCCGCATCCCACTGGATGTTATTGAAGAATGCATCGATGTATTTCGCGGCCGCCGCGCCGTAGTCCATTTGATAGGCGTGCTCATACATATCCAGCACCAGCATCGGCGCGGTGAAGGCGGGCGCGGTGGCGTGATCCGCCAGCCAGTAATTTTCGAGCAGCCTGAGCTTCTGGTTGTAACCGAGCACCACCCAGCCCGAACCGCCGCCGAGCCCGAGCGCGATCTTGCGGAACTCGCTCTCCCAGGTGTCGAAACTGCCGAACGAAGCCGCGATCCGTGTGCGCAGCTCGCCGGCGGCCTTGCCGTCGCCACCCAGGTTCGCGAAGTAGAGCTCGTGCAGTACCACGGAACCGGTGCGCAGCAGCTGCTCGCGCTTCAGGCCGTTGTAGACATAGGGCGGCGTGTTAGCGTCGGTGAGCGCCTGGGTCAGGCGCCCGCGCACCGTGTTCAGCGCCTTCACCGCACCGCTGTAATTGTTTTCCCAGTGCGACTGGATCAGTTTCTCGGAAATGCCCTTGAGACTCTTGACGTCGAACGGCAGCGGCACTGGGGCGTGCTGATAACCGAAGGCGGTATTCGCGCCGCCGGTGTCGGCGGCTTGAGCGGCGGCGGCCAATCCGGCCCCGAGCAAACTGACGGCGGCGCCGGCCTGGACAAAATTGCGGCGTGAAGCGTGGATCATGGGAGTTCTCCAAGTGTCGGTTCCTGCACCTTTAGCACAGATCGCCATTGCCACCCCCCTTTGTTGACGGGTTGTACCTATTTTGAGGAGCGTCGCTTTGCCTTAGCCTTGCTAACGCACTAAATAAAGTTGACCAAGGAGCCGGACCCCTGATGAAACACATGCCCCAGGTCATCGCGATGATGACGCCGTTTCCCTATTCCATCGATCTGGAGCAGACCGCGGCCGAGGCGCGCGCGATGATGGACGCGCGGGGCTTCCGGCATTTGCCGGTCACCTCCGCCGGAAAGATCTGCGGCATCCTGAGCGATCGTGACCTGCGCACGGCGCTGGGCGGCGGCACCGTGTCGCCGCCCGCCACACCGCTGCGCGTCCGCGACGTCTATCATGATGAGCCCTACGTGGTCGAAGCCGACGCGCCGCTGGATCAGGTCGCCGCGGCCATGGCGGAACGGCATATCGGCTCGGCGGTGGTCACCAAGGACGGCAAGCTGGTCGGCGTGTTCACGACCACCGATGCCTGTCGGGCGCTGGCGCGGGTGCTGCGCGAGCGCTTTCCACCGCCGTCACCAGGGACCCACGCCGCCTAACACGACAAAGTCTGGCGACGTACTACGGGGCCACCGCGATGACAACTTTGCCGCGCGCGCGGCCCTCTTCCACATAGCCAATGGCGGCGGCGGTATCGGCGAGCGGGTAGCTGTGGTCGATGACCGGCGTCAGTTTGCCGGCCTGCATGAGTTCGCCGAGATGCTGCAGGTCCTTCTGAGCCAGGTCTGCCAGCATGAAATTGAAGCTCTGGCTGACAAACAGCGAGTAGAGCCCCGCGTTGATCGCACCGGCTAACGGCCCCAGAAACTTGCCGTCGCTCGGGCCACCCACGATTACTACAATGCCCTTGGGCGTCAGGACCCGTCGCAGATCCGACAGGTCGTGATTGCCAATGTTGTCGATGATCAAGTCATACCGGGTCGCGAGTTGGGTGAAATTTTCCTGCTTGTAATCAACCACGTGATCGGCGCCGAGCGATCGCACCAGGTCCACGTTGCGAGTGCTGCATACCCCAGTTACATCGGCACCCATGGACTTGGCGATCTGAACGGCAAAGGTACCCACGCCGCCTGATGCGCCATTGATCAGGACTTTTTGTCCCGGCTTCAACGCACCCTTGTCGCGCAGCGCCTGCAGCGCGGTGACGCCGGCGATGGCCACGCCCGCCGCCTGCTCGAAGCTGACGTTAGGCGGCTTGAGCGCGATCGCGCGATCCTCGCGCACGGTGACATACTCGCCGAAGGTGCCGTTGGCGCCGCCGAAGACTTCATCGCCGGGCTTGAAACGCTTGACGTTCCTGCCGACCGCTTCGACGGTGCCGGCGAAGTCGGTGCCAATGCGGATGTTATTGGGCGCGCCGACACCGACGTCCCCGCGCATGATGTAGGGCAGTCCCCGCACGTAATGCCAGTCGAGCGGATTGACGCCCGCGGCATGCACCTTGATCAGCACCCGGTCGTCGGCCAGCGCCGGCTTGGCAATATCTTCCAGCTTCAGGACTTCGGGTCCGCCGTAGCAGCGATACACGATCGCTTTCATGGTCGGCGTGTTAGCCGCGAGCGGTTCCGGCGCGCGGCACTCGCCGTCGTGACTGAGATAGCGCAGGAACACCAGCAGCGTCACCGCGATAAACGCGAACACGGCGCCCAATATTTTGTAACGTCTTTTCATGGTCTTGATTCCTTCACAGGCGCACCAGCGCCTTGCCAAAATTCTCGCCGCGCATCAGCTTGCAGAAATGCGCGGGCGCGTTGCTGAGACCGGTCACCATGTCTTCCTGGTACGCCAGTTTGCCGGCCGCAAACCACGGCAGCACCTCCGCCATGAATTCTTCGCGCCGGTGCTCGTAGTCATACACGATGGTCGGCTCGATGCGTCCGCGACAGGCCATCAGCAGGCCGAGATTCGGCCCCGGTGGCGCCACCTTCATGCTGTATTGATCGATAAGCCCGCAGAGTATGACACGGCCCTTCATCGCGAGATGCCGGTCTGCCAGCACCATATGTTGCAGCGCGCCGCCGGTGTTGTCGAAGAATACATCCACGCCCTGCGGCGCGAGTTCGCGCAACCGCGAGCTAACATTGTCGGTCTTGTAGTTGATGCAGGCGGCGAGGCCCGCCTTCTCGACAGCCCAGCGGCATTTTTCCGCGGATCCGGCGATACCGATCGCGCGGCCACCCCAGAGCCTGGCAATCTGTCCGACCATCGAGCCCACCGGTCCCGACGCCGCCGACACCAGCACGGTCTCGCCGGCCCGGAATTGCGCAGTTTCCTTGAGCCCGAAATACGAGGTCATGCCCGGCATGCCGAGAATGCCGAGTGCGGTCGACGCCGGCTTGTGCTCGAGATGCAGCTTCCACGCCGTGGCGCCGTCCGACACGCCATGCGACTGCAGGCCTAACGGCAGCACGATCAGGTCGCCGACCGCGAACGCTGCGTTGCGGGACTCCAGCACTTCGGCGACGCTCGCCGCCGGCAACAACTCGCCGGCCTGCGGCATGCACAGGAAATGCCGCCCCGACATCAAGGCTCGCACATACGGGTCGAGCGACAGCCAGTGCGCACGCACCAGGATTTGCCCGGGCCCGGCCTTGAGCGGCAGTTCGCGCTCGACGAATTCGAAATCCTCCGGTTGCGGCGGGCCCGCCGGCATCGATCGAATCAGAACCTGCTGCACTTTCATTCCAGTCTCCCCCGCATCTCCGCCAGAAATCCGTGCCGCTCTGCCAGGCGCCCGTCGCGCACCTTGCTGCCCCACTCCGGATCCGCCAGCAGGCCACGGCCGACGGCGATCAGATCCACTTCATCGCGCGCCAGCAATTCATGCATCGCATCGAGCGGCGCCAGCCCCGCATCGCGCTGCCCGGGCCGGTCGAGCCCCACCGCGCCATTGGCGATCACCGGCAGGCCGCTCAGTTTACGGAACCAGCCTGCCAGCGTCAGCGACGAATCCGAAAACGCCGGCTGCGTAATCGTTCGCGCTGCGATATCTAACAAGGTCAGGCCGGCGTCGACCAGCGGCGCGACCAGTTGCCCGACTTCATTCGCGTCGCGGACGATCAAGGCCTCGTGATCCTGCAGCTTGTACTGCGACAGTCGCAGCGCGATCGGCAATTCACGGCCGACGGCGCGGCGCATGGCCTGGATGATCTCGGCCGCGAACCTGGCGCGAGCCACGATCGGCCCGCCGTAGCGGTCGGTCCGGGTGTTAGCTTTCGGCCACAGGAACTCATCGACCAGATAGCCGTGGGCGCCCTGGATTTCGACGCCATCGAAACCGAGTTGCTGTGCCGTGGCGGCCGCGCGCGCAAACGCGGCGATCACATCGGCGATGTCGCTGTCGGTCATCGTGTGCGTCAGCTCGCTGCCGCCGCTCAACGGGTTTGCGTAGCTCGCGGGCGCCAAGCCGGCGCGCCGGTGGCTGCCCACGTGCCACAGCTGCGGGAACATCGCCGCGCCCTCCGCATGGACCGCAGCGACGACCGTCTTCCAGCCGGCCAGCGCCTGCTCGTCAAAGAAATCCGGACAGTTTGGATAACTGGAGGCCGCAGGATGATCGATGTAGGTCCCTTCGCTCAGGATCAGGCCCACCTCGTGGCGCGCGCGTCGCGCGTAGTACTCGGCGACCGCGGGCGTCGGCACGCCGCCAGGGCTGAAGGCGCGCGACATCGGCGCCATCACGAGGCGCGAGCGCAGCGCGAGAGAACCCTGCACAAAAGCTTCAAAAAGCTGGCTCACGCCGGCGCACCCTGCCAGGCCTGCGCGGCCCGGAGACTCCCGCGAAATGGCCGGCGACCCAGCCACAGCAGCAACAGCATAATCGGCGTGCTGACAGCGCCCACGACCGCGATGGAATACTTGATGGCCTTGGGATCCTGAAACGCAAAGTCGGTCAGCGCACCGACCAGCAGCGGACCTAACACGACACCGACCAGGTTGCCACATAACAGATAGATTGCCGTGATCTGCGCCCGCATCTGGTTTGGGGTCACTGCCTGCAGCGCTGCGGCGGCCGTACCGCCCCAGGTGCTCAGAAAGAAGTTGGTCGCGGCCAGCAGGGCGAGCGACAGCCAGTCGCTCGACACCAGTGTTGCCGTCGAAGCCAGCGGCAGCAGAAAAACGCCGGCATAGATCGCGACGTCGATATGCGCGTTAGGATTCTGGCGGCCGATCAGGCGCGTGCATAGCGAACCGCCCGACAAGGCGCCGGCAACGCCGGTCACGATGATGATGATCCCGAACGCAAACCCGATCTCCGGGCCGGTCCAGCCATGGTCCCGAATGAAATACGTGGGTGTCCAGGCGAACACCGCATAGGAAATCAGGTTGATCAGGCAGAACGGACCGATGATGCCCGCGTAGGTTCGCGCGCGCTGCGCGACGAATCGCGCCACTTCCTGCACCGGCACTGCCTGCGTCGCGCGCTGCGCCGATTTCAACAGTCCCTGCCGCAGCGGTTCGCGCACGGTCGACAACAAGAGCAGCGCCAACGGGATCCCGGGCAGGCCGGCGACCAGGAATGCCAGTTGCCAGGCCTTCACCGTACCTAACAATGGCAGCTGCACCACGCCCACCGCCGCGACGTAGGCCGCGACCGCGCCTCCGATGATGTACGCGAGCCCGGTCCCGATCGCGACCGATGACAGATAGATGCTCATGGCGAGCGGCAGCCAGCGCGGGCGGACCAGATCGCTGATCAGCGAATAGGCCGACGGCGACAGGGTCGCGGCGCCGACGCCGACGCCCGTGCGCGCAAGAAACAGCTGTGGAAACGAACTGGCCATGCCGCACGACGCGGTCATGAGCGACCAGAAAGTCACGCCGAACGCAATCAGGTTGCGGCGGCTGAAGCGATCCGCCAGCCAGCCAAACGGCAAACCCATCGCGCTGTACATCAGCGCGAACGAGGCGCCCGCCAGCAGCCCCATCAAGGTATCGCGGATTTTGAGGTCCGCCTGGATCAGCGGCGCCAGCTGGCCGACGATCTGCCGGTCGATGAATGAGCTGATGAAAATCAGGCACAAGACAAACAGCGAATAGGCCCCGACCAGCGGGCGCGGGTAACGGTCGGTTGTTGTTGTCAGGCCCGTCACACGGCAGATTTTGCCAGACAAAGGCATCGCATGTGATATTCACCTGTTGAACCGCGCTCTGTTTCTTGCCGCATGACTGCTTGTTGCGTCATCGATGTTCTGGCGGTCATCGATCGTGGGCCGGGCTCTGGCAAATCATGGCCCGTTGCTAACAAATATGACACCGGAGCAGGAGGTCATCAGTAAGAAACCCACCCAGCACTGGATGCCGGCGAGCCGACAATCGCCAGTCGTTTTCTGATGCAGAGCGTGCCGGCGATTTACCACTTTATCGTCATTGATCTCAACAATCCGACGCGCACGTCGAGGTCAACTGCAGATTCTCTGAACACGATTGGCCGCACGGCTTGGTCATCGGTACTGCGGCGCGGGTCGCGCTGCTCGTGCAGCGCGGCCCGACTGGCAGCAAAGTCTAAAATTTATAATTGATTCGCAAACCGATGGTCTGCGGCCGAGGCAGATCCGCAAACGCATTGTTGATGAACTTCGGCGCGAACGTCAGCCCCGCAGGAACATTTACGCCAGGTGCCGGTTGAATGATCATCGCACCGGTGCGAAAGCTGGACTGCGCAAGCGACGGGCCCGTACCCGCAGATCTGATGGTCCGATCGTCCGACAGATTGTCGACATAAACGATCGCCGACCATTTGCGCGTCTCGAGACCGACCCGCAGATTAGCCAGCCAATAGGCATCCACCCATTGGGAGTTATCGTCTTCGATGAAGCGCTTGTCCTGCCAGTTGGCATCGAAATCGACGAACAGGGAGCTCGCGCCGTCGCCGATGGGACGTCGATAGCCGACGCCAACCGCCGCCGCGAGTTTCGAGGTGTCCTCGAGCTTGTGGCCACTACGATCGATCTGGCAGGTCAGCGAGCGCAGCGTCGTCGTTCCCGGTACCAACGGCACAGCATTCGAACCTAACGCAACGAATCCGGTCGAGTCGAGATAACCAATCGTACAGTTGCCAACCCGGGCGATCTCGCCGGCACTGACCGAGGTTATTTTATAGTCCGTGTACTCGTACTTGCCAAAATACGTGAGTCCAGCGCTGAAATTCCATTTCGCGTTGGGCTGCCATTGTGCCGCCAGCTCCAGGCCCTGGAGGACCGCAGCACCGGCATTGGTCACCCGATTGCTGACCGTATTACCAATCAATACCTGCGACCCCACCTGCTTGTCGGTGAAATCCTGCTCGAAGATCGCGCCGTTCAATTGCAGCCGCCGATCGCTTGAACGCCACTTCGCACCGAGCTCATATACGGTCATTTTTTCAGGCAGAAACAGGATGTCATCGAAGGACGGCAATCCGCCAACCAGCGGGATGCCAGTGCCACCGACCGTAATCGTGCTGTAGCCGCCCGGTTTCTGCGCTTTCGAGTACGACAGATAGACATTGGTATTCTCGTTAGGAGTCCATTGCACGGTTCCCTTCGGCGTCGTGTACCGATCGGACCGGGGCGGCGACTGCGGATACGCGCGCACCGGGGCGGCCGCGAACCCCATCGGCGTGAACGCGAACGGAATGCCGGCCGACGGAATGTTGCCAGCGCGACACGGGCCGTTGGAGCCGCACAGCGTCACCGTGCCGGGTCCATTCTGGCCGTCCGTTTGCGGTACCGTGACGGTATTGTCTTCATCCACATACCGTGCCTCGGCGATAAACTTCAGCGAGTCAAGAATCTTCCACTCGACATCGAGATAAAAAGATCGATGGTCAACCTGGCGCCTAACAAAACTCGGCACGCGAGCGGCTGCGACATTGTCCATGAAAGAGGAGATATCAGCGCTGGTAAAGCCACCGGTCGGATTGGTGCATGAGCCGAAAGGCGTCAGAATCGGACCGATGACCGTAAACGGCGGCGCCTGGATCGCGGTTCCCGGCGGGCCGAAGGGATCGAGCGCAAAGCAGGTCGTTCCCTGGCCGATCACCGAAATGTTGGAATCGAACTGATCGGCGCGCTCGGTCCAATACTGCGCGCCACCGATCAATTGCACGGGACCCTGGAATTCAGACGTAAAACGCAACTCCTGGCTGAACTGTTCAGTGATGCCGTCCGTGGTCAAGGTCTGCTGTACCGCAGGATGGTTGGTCTTGTCCGGATCAAAGTCGGTCGACACCATTGCACGGGTATAGCCTGTCAGCGACGATACCGTGCCGAAACCTAACGCGAATTTCTGCACCGCCGACAGGCGCAGTACCTGGCGGTCGCTGCCGGGAAAATCGGGTGCGGTGACGCCGTTATCCGTCGACCGCGCATAGTTGCGGCTGAACGCGGGATTGAGGCCCCGACTCTGCGCATCGCCTGCGGAGCCGCGAAACGCCGGGATGAGCATGTCATTGAATACGCCCTGATTGCCGGTCAGCCGTTCCAGCTCGCGAAAGGCGTGCAGTCCCAGCGCCTCGACCGCGGCGGTTGCCGGACAGGTGGCGTCGCGAACAATGCCCACCGAAACCCCCATACCGTTCGCGCCGAGCCCCACATTGCAAACAGAGGCTGAGGCTGGCACCTGGTTAACGGCGTTGAACGGCAGCAGGGCCTGCGGCGGAGGGTCAAAACTGTCATCCGTATATTCGGTCCGGAATTTCAGCGAGTAGGTCTCCGACGGTTGCCACTTGACGGTGAGCGACGCGCCCTTGCCATCACCGCCACCGACCCTGGAACCCGTGGTCGTGTTGCGATAAAACCCGTCGTCACTGAACACATAGCCGTTCAACCGTGCACCGAGGGTATCCGTGATCGGCACGGACAGGCCCGCCTTGATGTCTGTCTGACGCTGATTGCTGACATCCACCGCCAGGCTGCCGCTGATATCGTCGGTCGGATCCGCGGTGGTATACGAAATGGCGCCGGCGAAGGCGCTGCGGCCAAACAGGGCGCTTTGCGGTCCCTTGACGACCTCGACCTGCTGGATGTCGACCAGCCGCGGATTAATCAGCAGCGAGCCACCAGCCACGCCAATCGCCTCGCTCGAAACGTCGATCCCGTCGATCAGGGTGGCGACGTTAGGCCGGCCGCGCGTTGGCGACAAGCCGCGAATCACAATACGCGTGTCGTAGGGTGCAAACCCCAGGTCGAAATCCAGACTGGTATCGCGGGCCACGATGCCTTCGACATCCTTGATGCCCCCGCGCTCAATCTGTTGCGCAGTCACCGCCGTAATAGCGAGCGGAGCCACGATCAGATTTTCTTCCCGCCTGCGTGCCGAGACGACAATCTCGTCGATCGCACCGGTCCCAGTGGCCGGCCCCTGCGCCAGCGCCGGCGCGCCGACCACAACCGTCAATGAAGCAGCCCACAACACGTGATGCCAACCGTGATATTTCGTCATACCCCCCCCTGTGTCGCCAAAACTCCTTCGAGCCTCAGACTACTTCATGTTGCGGTTTCGCCGCAACGACGGGGTCAGCGAGGCGCGCTCGACGGCGCCAGTCGCTTGCGCTCCTCGAGGATCTGCTGCATCGAGGCGCCCAATTGCGGTTGCTCCGCTTTCTTGAGTACCAGAAAGGGTGACGGCGCGGGCCGAGCCCAGAGTTTCCACGTGGGCTCACCGTCCGGAATCACGTCGACCCAGCGTGTTTCGCCTTGCGCGCATTTCTGGATGGTCTTGAAGTACAGCACGCGACCGGGCGCATCCGGTGTGCGTACTAACACCGTGAACAGTCCCAACTGGTCCATCGGCAGGTTGCCGTTCGACCACGAGACTTCATCGACCACTTCAGCAACGCGCGAGCCACCTTCGCCGATGATCGGTTCGCTGAGTTTACGACGCGTGACTTTCGTGACCCAGCCTGCCTTTTGCTCGGGCACGGCAATCATCACGCCCTCCGGAATTTTGACTCGGACTTCCACAGTCGGGGACATACCGCAACCGTGCGGCACGGCCACAGTGACATACTCCTGATAACCCGCGTACGCCTCCCACTTCTGCAGCACCACGTGCGGGGAGGCCAGCGTCGGCAGGATCGCTGTCAATATCGCGAGTGTTCTCGGTGCGACGATTTTCATCGATAAATCTCCGGTTGATTGTCACAATGACCTAGCGTGCCGCGAACCGCGACGCGTGTGAAATGTTGTGCATCTTTTGTCCATTCGCATGTGTCCATTTTCGCGGGCCCTAACGTGCCAGTCTCGCGGTGCTGTCCGGCCGCAACTGTGCAAACAGGCGATTCCAATCAGTCGCGCTGGCAGTGACTTCGCGCCACACCTCGAACGTGCGCGCAAACAGCGCCTGCCGGCCGAGCGCGTGAATACAGATCGCGGCGAGATCGGCCCGATCGATTGCTGGCAGGTCGGCGACCGGGCGCTGCCAGTCGCGAAAGCTATCGCCTTGACCCACGCGCAGCGCATGTTGCCCGCCAGCGCCGTCGAGCAACGCCCCAGGACGGACGATGGTGTAATTGATGCCGCTGAAGCGCAGTGTATTTTCGCCCAGCGCCTTCCACAGCAAGACGTTGCCAGCGACGCGGTTTAGCGGATGGTCGGGTTGCGTGACGCCCATCGCGCTGACCAACACGACATGCTCCAGCGACTGACCCTTGGCGGCCGTAACCAGGTTGCGCATGCCGTGGTAATCGGCCTGCTCAGGCAAATAGGAGCGGTCACGGCCACCGCCAGAGCCGATCGCCGAAATGACCCCACTGACGCCTTGTAACGCTGGGCTGAGCGTGGCGGCCTCGAGCACATCACCGGTGACAATGTCGACACGATTATCGAAAACCAAGCGCGCGCGCTCGACCGACCGCGTGAGCACACGCACACGCTGGCCTTTCGCCAACAGCCCCTGCACGAGATGCACACCCGTACGTCCCGTGCCACCGAGCACCAGGACGCGCTGGGCAGGCGCCTCCTGTCCGGCAGTAACTTCCGCGGCGAGGCTCAAACCCGACGCGGCGACCGACTTCAGTAGAGTGCGGCGATTCAAGGAAATTATCTCCGGTCGAAAACCACTCAAGGGACCAGGACTATATCGCCGGCGTAGCCGGATGCATATTCGAATGGGCCGACCTTGACCGCCTGTCAGCGATGCTCTGGTCAGGCGAAGGCGGCGCCGGCGAGCGAGGCCAGTGCGCTGCTGACGATCATAGGTGCGTAGAGCTGTATTGCCGCAAAAGTTCGCGCTTGTTAGCGACAGCATTCGCCTTGCCGTGCAGCCCCTCGCTCCGACCCGCAGCGACATCAAAAATCTAACACTCCGAGCAGCGGCTACACGGGTGCGGACCAGGAGATCTTTGAGCACGTTATCGCGGCGCTCACGCATGCCAGCGAGAACCGCCTGGTGCAAATGCCGGGGGCTGCATTGTCGATACCAGATCGCCCCGGGAGTCACGGTCCACGCCCGATTCCGTCGCTACTGGCAAAGAAAAGTAAAAACGGGCGCCCAGGCCTGGCCGACCCTCGACGCTGATGGTCGTTCCGTGAAGTTCCAATATGCTCTTCACGATCGACAACCCAAGCCCCGCATGGCCTGTCTCGCCCGAACGGCTGGGATCGGCACGGTAAAATCGCTCAAAGATGCGCGCCACTTGATCAGGCATCAGCCCGGGTCCCGCATCAGTCACCTGGACCGCGATGCGGCCATCGCCGGCCGTCAGCGCAATGGCTATCCGCCCGCCGCGCGGGCTGTGGCGCAACGCGTTCTCGATCAGATTGTCCAGCACGCGCTCAATGAGCGCGACGTCAGCAAGCACCCACGGCAATGCGTGCGGCACCTGCAGGTCAAATTGGACTTCATGCTCTTTCGCAGTCAGAGTGAATTTCTGCACGACATCCTGCACCAGGTCAGCCAGCGGGAATGGTTCGGCATGGATGGCGACCTGGGCCGCATCGAGTTTGGCAGCCTCGATCAGTTGCTCAACCAGTCTGCTCAACCGCCGCGTTTGACGCAGAGCGATTGCGAGGTATTCACGTTGTTCCGCCATGGACAACGTTGAACTCTTGAGATCCAGGGCTTCCAGGTGCGCGCGCAGCGTGCTGAGCGGCGTGCGCAGGTCATGCGACACATTGGCTAACACATCACGGCGCATGCTGTCCGTGGACTGCAATGCCCGCACTTGTTCTTCGACCTGTGCGGCGAGACGCCGAAATATTGCGGTAAGCCGGTCGATTTCGTCCCCAGTCTCGATGTCGTCGATGGAACTGCGAGGCACGGCACCGCCGTGGGCTGTTTCAAATTGCCGCATTGCGTCATCGAGACTGGCGAGTCGTCGAGTCAGCAGGCGCACGACAAAGATGCTGAGGGACACTGCCAGGATTGCTGCCAGCAGCAGGACGCCGACCCCCTCTCCCAACGCGTACTCCGCGCGCAGGCGCATGGCCCCGGCATCGTTCTCGCTCCGATGCAACACGATATAGAGGTAGCGCGCCGGGCAGGCGAGAATCGAAATCGGCGCCGCACTGAAAATTTCGCGCCGACCGCGACCACGGGGGTCATCGCCCAGTATCGGCAGACCGTCGCCGCGGAGCATCGATCGCAGCGGATCGAGCGTTATGGCGCGACGCTGCCATTCGCGCTCGGGCACCGATGCCGCGACGATCGCGCCGACGCCGTCCACGAGGTAAATATCGACATCCGGGTTGGCAGCCGCCAACCGGGCCAGACCCTTGTGCAACGTGGCGCCCGTGAGCGGCATTTCTCCTAACAGGAAATTGGACTTGTAATAGGTCTGTGCCAAGCCGCGATTGATGCTTTGATCCGCTTCCAGGTGGTACAAGCGGTGAGTGCCCTGCATGACAATCAGCAAGGCGAGAGTCATCATGACGCCAAAGCCCAGGAAAACCAGCAGCAAACGCCCAAACAGGGTCTTCGGCAGCAGGAATCTCACTGACGGCGACCACTCGCAAACTTGTAACCGACACCCCACACGGTCAACAACAGCTTTGGATCGCTGGGCACAGTCTCAATTTTGGCGCGCAGTCGATTGATATGACAATTAACGGCGTGCTCATCGCCTTCCTGGCTGTAACCCCAGACCGCATCGAGCAGTTGTGCGCGCGTGTAAGCCCGACCCGGGTTTTGCGCAAAGTGCAGTAACAAATCGAATTCCTTGCGCGTTAGCACCACCGGCTTTCCCCGGATCCACACGTCGCGGGAGTTCTGATCGAGACGGACGTCATCACCCACAGTCAGTACGGCCTTGACGCCGCTGGCACTGGCGGCAACCTGATCAATGCGACGGAATATCGCGCGGACCCGTGCGACCAGCTCCTGCAAGCCAAAGGGCTTCGTCAGGTAGTCGTCCGCCCCCATCTCCAGTCCCAACACCTTGTCAACTTCCGTCGCGCGGGCCGTCAACATCAGGATCGGCGTGTAGTCATTTTGACCGCGCAGGCGCCGGCAAACTTCAATGCCATCGATGCCTGGCAACATCAGGTCCAGCAATACCAGGTCAAAATCCTGCTCTGTGGACAGCTGAATCGCCGCCTCACCCGTTGCGACGTGCTCGACCCGGTATCCGGCCTCCTCGAGGTGACGCTTGACCAGCCGGCCCAATTCCAGCTCGTCCTCGACCAACAGTAAATAGCGGCCCACGTTGGTCGCCGCAGCAATGCCCGAAGGTTTGTTAGCCGTGGTCATGAAGGGAGTCTGCTAGCGGAGATCAGGGCTTCGGATTGGCCTCGTTACTTGGTGCGCCATCGTGAGTATGGACTGTGCCATCTTTGTGCACGTGGGTACTGCCTACGGCTGCGGCTGCGGCCGGCGCGATTGGACCGACGGCCTCGTGCTGCTCATGCTCGCCGCTGGAATCGTCCGATGCGCCGGCTAATGCGGCGTACTCTGCAGCATCGAGATTCGGCAATTGCCTGAGAAATGCCACCAGACCCCAAATCGCTTGATCATCATGTGTCGTTCCCCAAGCCGGCATCCCGGACATCTTGAGGCCGTGCTTGATAATCCAAAACTGCTCCTGTGGCCGGCGCGAAGTTTTGGCGAGACTTGGCGGCAGTGGATAGAGACCGGCACGCATTTCGGTGTTATCAATGCCCGGCGCGAGGTGACAGCCCGTACACATTTCTCGATAGTGTTCCGCGCCCAGTGCGATGAGATCCCGGTCAGCAAGGTTCGGCAATGCAATGCCCGCGGACCGGCTCGCGATGGACCGGTCCCTGATCGTCTGCAGCAGTTGATGGGTAAGTGGCCAATGCGGCTCATCGGCCGCCACGTTATAAGCACCTGAATAGACGAACAGGCCGAGCCCGACCAGCAGCAGCAATACGCTGCCGCCGATCTTCCATATTTTAGTTTGGGGGGAATGTGCCATGTGGTGCCTTCCTGGGTATCTGCGTCAATGCACGTAAATTCGTGATTCGATCCAATGACTGAACATGGCGCATAAAGCTGTCATGCAACCACCAGGTCACGGCCGTCCAGAAACCGTGATGCGGCCGGCTGACGTTGATGTTAGCCGCCCGCATCACCTTAAGACCCAATCGATTTCCCAATGCCTATTTGGCCATGTCACGGTGCGCTTGCGCCAATGCGCGGGCATCGCGAGCCGTGCGTTCGTAGCTGGCGGCCAGGCGACGGCAATGGGTAACCATGCCGGGGTTGGCAGAGACCGCCTTGCCACCGCCCTTGGAAGCGGCGTAGCGGTTGGCGAGCAGACGATGCCGCGTGGCCTGATTCTCAAGATTCTGTGCTTCCGCGTCATATCGCGCGGCTTCGGCCAGATGCTCGCTGGGCATTTGCGCGATCGCGGGCTCAGCGCTCTGTGACATCTGATCAGCCGCGAATGCCGCGGTCGTGAACGGCGCGACCGACAACAACACCGCACCTAACAGTACTTTCGCTAACATGATCGTATCTCCTTGCACTGGTAACTCAATCAGCGGCAATTGCCACCGCTGACCCGTACTATCTGCTCAAAGTGTCGCAAAACTATCTCGGCGGCGTTTTCCTACGTATATGTGCTTACGATCCGAAACCAGCGTCAGGATTTTGTTAGTCGCCGCTCTTCGATGAGCGCGTAAAGCACGGGAATCACGACCAGCGTCAGTATCGTTGCGGATACCATCCCGCCCACCATCGGAGCTGCGATGCGGCGCATGACTTCCGAGCCGGTCCCGGTACCCCACATGATCGGCAGCAACCCGGCCATGATGGCCACGACGGTCATCATCTTGGGCCTGACACGCAGCACCGCCCCCTCAATGACGGCGTCGCGCAAGTCCGCCAACGAAACGGGTTGCTGCGCAGCCGCGCGCTCGCGCTTGATACGCGCCCAGGACTGGTCCAGATACACCAGCATGATGACGCCGGTCTCTGCCGCCACGCCCAGCAGCGCAATGAAACCGACCGCGACCGCGACACTCAGGTTGTAGCCGAGCGCAAACATCAGCCAGATGCCGCCGACCATCGCAAACGGTACCGACAGCAATACAATCAGCGTTTGTGTCAGCCGCCCGAAGTTCAGAAATAGCAGCAGGAAAATGATCACCAAGGTGACCGGTATGACGATCTTCAGACGCTCAATCGCGCGCTGCATATATTCGAACTGACCGCTCCAGGCCAGAAAATACCCCGGCGGTAGTTTTACCTGTGCGCCGACCGCACGCTGGGCGTCAGCGACATAGCCACCGATATCGCGGCCGCGAATGTCGACATAGACGTAGGCCGACAGTAACGCATTCTCGGTGCGTATCGCCGGCGCACCCTGCGAGAGCGTAATGCGCGCGACCTGCCCCAGCGGCACCATGCCCCCGTTCATGGTCGGCACCAGCAGCTCGCGCGCAATCGCTTGCGGATCGGTTCGCAGTTCACGCGGATAACGGACCACCACCGCATAGCGCTCGCGACCTTCGACGGTCCGCGTGATCATCTCGCCGCCGACGGCAGTCGCAACCAGTTCCTGCACGTCGCCTGAGTTCAGACCGTAGCGCGCCAGGGCGTCCCCATTCGGAACCACATCCAGATAATAGCCGCCAGTGAGGCGCTCGGCATATGCACTGGTGGTTCCGGGTACCGTCCTGACCACTCGCTCAACCTCCTGCGCGATACCGTCCATCGTCTTCAGGTCACTGCCAAAGACCTTGACACCGATCGGTGTCCGAATGCCCGTCGACAGCATGTCGATGCGCGCCCGAATCGGCATCGTCCAGGCGTTGCTGACACCGGGCAAAGCGACCGCACGATCCATGTCAGCGATCAGCGACTCCGTTGTGACGCCCGGCCGCCATTGATCCCGGGGTTTCAGGTTCACGATAGTCTCGGACATTTCGAGCGGCGCCGGATCCGTCGCGCTGTTAGCACGACCCGCCTTGCCAAACACCGATTCGACTTCCGGAAAACTCTTCAGGATGCGATCTTGCTGCTGCAGGATTTGCCCGGCGCGGGTCACCGATACACTGGGCAAGGTCGAGGGCATGAACAACAACGTGCCTTCATTGAGCGCCGGCATGAATTCACTGCCGAGCTTGAGGGCTGGCCAAACCGTCAGCCCCAGTATGGCGATCGCCACCACCAGCGTGGTGAGCTTGAAGCGCAGCACGGTCTCGATAATCGGATGGTAGACCCAGATCAGGGCCCGCACGATGGGATTCTTGCGCTCGTCGGGAATTTTGCCGCGGATAAACAGCAGCATCAGCACGGGCACCAGCGTGACCGAAAGCAGTGCAGCGCCCGCCATGGAAAACGTCTTCGTAAATGCGAGTGGTTGAAACAGCCGGCCTTCCTGGGCCTCGAGTGTGAACACGGGAAGAAACGACACCGTGATGATCAGCAAACTGAAAAACAGCGCCGGCCCTACCTCGCGACAGGCCGCTGAGATGGCGTCCAGGCGCGAATCACCCTCTTTCAAGCGCTCGAGATGCTTGTGGGCGTTCTCGACCATGACAATCGCGGCATCGATCATCGCGCCGATGGCAATGGCAATACCGCCCAGACTCATGATGTTGGAGTTCAGATTCAGCAGTCGCATCGCAATGAACGCAATCAGGATGCCGACCGGCAACATCAGAATGGGAACCAGGGCGCTGCGGGCATGCAACAAAAAGACAATGCAGACCAGCGCGACGATCAGACTTTCCTCGATCAAGGTACGCTGCAAGGTGCCAATCGCCCGGTCGATCAGCTGGGATCGATCGTACACCGGCTGCAACGTGACACCCGGCGGCAAGCTGGGCGTTATCTCGGCAATTTTCTGTTTGATCGCATGGATGACATCCAGCGCATTCTGACCAAAACGCGCCATCGCAATACCCGCGACCACCTCGCCTTCGCCGTTTAACTCCGCAATGCCTCGGCGCTCGTCCGGGACCAGTTCGACGCGCGCCACGTCGGCCAGACGCACGGGTGTTCCACCTTCGGCCTTGACCACCAAACGCTCAAGATCTGCGGTGCCACGCAAGTAACCGCGTCCGCGCACCACATACTCGGTCTCGGCCATTTCGATGCTGCGACCGCCGACATCCCGATTGTTAGCGCGGATCACCTCCGCCACGCGCATGAGCGGTATGCCGTACGCCTGGAGCCGGCGCGGATTGACAGTCACCTGGTAGGTACGCACAAATCCACCCACGCTCGCGACCTCTGCCACGCCGCGCGCCGTCGCCAGCTGATACTTCAGAAACCAGTCTTGCAACGAACGTTGGTCGGCGAGACTGCGGTCCTTGCCCAGGAGCGCGTACTGATACACCCAGCCAACACCCGTCGCATCCGGTCCGAGCGACGGCGCGACCCCCGAGGGCAGGCGCGCGGCCACTGAATTCAGGTATTCGAGCACGCGCGTCCGCGCCCAATACAAGTCCGTGCCATCCTCGAAAATGATGTACACGAATGACGCGCCAAAGTTCGAAAAACCCCGCACCACACGTGACCGCGGCACGCTCAGCATCGCGGTGCTAAGGGGATACGTGACCTGGTCTTCGACGACCTGCGGTGCCTGGCCCGGGTACTCGGTATAGACGATGACTTGCACGTCAGAGAGATCCGGCAATGCATCGAGTGGCGTGCGCAGCACGACATAGATGCCCGTGCTGACGATGGCGAACGTTCCGAGCAACACCAAAAAGACGTGTCGCAGCGACCAATCAATCAGGCGGGTTAGCATGGCAGCGCCCTGGCCCTACGGCGTACCGTGCCCAGAATGCGACTCGGACGTGGGCGCAGCGCCGCTGACCGGGGCACTGGCATTCGTGGCTGGGTCGCTGCGTTCGTTAGCGGCGCCGTGGGCGTGCCCCAGTGCCTGGGTACCCGCGCGCAAGTTGCTTTCCGCGTCAATGAGAAAATTCCCGTCTACGACCACCGGTTCGCCGGCCATAAGACCTTTCGATACCGCGACATATCCATCGGCGCGAACACCCAGTTCAACGTCACGCGCCTCGAACCGACCGTCGCCGCGCGCAATGAATACCATGTTACGCGTACCGCTTTCGAGCACTGCGCTGTCCGGAACCGCCACCGGAGCCACCATGGTCGGCGCGGAGATTTCGACGCTTCCATAGAGACCCGGCTTCAGGGCGCCGTCCGGATTGGCGAGTTCGATGCGCACCGCCAAGGTGCGGGTATCGGCCTGCAACGCCGGATAGACCAATGCGACGCGGCCGTCGAAAATGCGGCCCGGATAAGCCTCGAACGTCGCGCGCGCCCGACTGCCCGTGGCAAGTGCCGCGACATCCTGCTCAAACACGTTAGCCACCACCCAGACCCGATCGAGGCTCGCGACCTGATACAGGACCTCTCCCGGCATGAAACGCTGGCCGACACGCGCCAATTTTTCGATCACGACCCCGGACACCGGCGAGCGCAGCCGTAAATTCTGTTGCGCCTCGCCTTTTTCCAAAGCCGCGAGATCGCGGGCATCGATATCCCAGTTCTTGAGCCGTTGTCGACTTGCGTTGACCAGGCGCTCTAGCCGCGCATGCACCTCCGGCGCCGCGCCGCCGTAGGCTGACAAGTTAGTGCGGGCAATCAACAATTCCTGCTGCGCGCTCACCAACTCGGGACTATAAACCTCCAACAGCACCTCGCCCCGGCGCACCGGTGCGCCGGTGGTCGCGACATACAGCCGTGTGACGTAACCCTCAAACTTCGGACTCACCGCTGTCTGACGACGCTCGTCGATTTGTACCGTACCCACCGCGCGGATGGTTCGCGACAGCGCGCGCGAAGCTGCGGCGACGGTGCGAACACCGAGGCGCTGCAGTTTATCGTTGGGTATTACGAACCCCGGCCCGGTCGGTGCCTCGTCCGCATACACAGGAACATAGGCCATGCCCATGGTGTCTTTCTTGGGTACGGGCGAGGTATCCGGCAGGCCCATCGGATGACGGTAAAAGAGAATTTTCCGAGTCATCGCTTTGTCGTTAGCATTCGCTGCGGACATGGCCTGGGTGGCAACCGGTTGGGCAGGAGATGCAGTGCGGCTAACGCCCCACCAATAGCCAACGCCGAGCGCCGCTGCGACCACCAGCAGCCCCAGAGCAACGGTTTTTCGACTCATGGCACGTCCTCCTGGCCACGCCACGACCGGCCCGCGAGGTAATCGATATCCGCCCGCGCACGATTGTGCTCGGATACCGCAGAAACACGGCTCATTTGAGCTTCAAACAGCCGCATGCGGGTTTCCAGCAAGGTAAGAAAATCCACGCGACCCACCCGATACGAAGCCAGCGCCGAGTCCACCGTGGCCTCCGCGGCCGGCAGCAATTCCGTGTCATAGAGAGTCACAGAACGGCGCGCCTGCGAGGCGACTGCATGTCGTTTCGTGAGCTCGGCAACGGTTTCGAGCTGCAAACCGCGCAGCATGGCCTCCTTTTCGGCCAGCATGGCGCGGGCCTCCGCCACTTGAGGTTGCAGACGCTGCTTGCGCCAGATCGGCAGATTCACGCCGAAAGTCAGACTGACCATGTCATCACGAGGCATATTGTCGAGTGCTCTTTCCCGTCGACCATAGTTCAGCTTGACGTCGACATCCGGATAATACTCGCGACGCGCCAGGTCGATCTGTTTGCGGGCGCGTGCACTGTCTTCCGTCAGGGAAACGGCGCGCGGCCTTTGCGGACTGTTAGCGATGAGTTCAGCGAGCGGCGGCGGCGGCGCCCGCAGCCTCTGCGACATCGCGATTATCGCTTCACTGTTCGAGTCGCGGCCGGTTAGCTGACCCAGAGCCGCCTGCCATTCAATACGACGGCGTTGCAATTCAAGTTGCTGCTGTCGCAATCGCACACGCTGGGACTCTGCCTGCAACACGTCCGACTGGGTGGCGCTCCCGACTGTAAAACGCGCTTCTGCGACGTTCAAATAATCCTCAACAGCCGAATACAGACTCGTTACCACGCCCAATTCGGCATCGGTCGCTGCCAATTCCTCATAGTTCAGGGTGATCTCACGCAGAATCTGATCGCGCGTATCGCCAGCAGCAGCCACCAGCGACGAGGCGTCGCTTGCGGCAACATCGCGGCGCAAAGCGCGCTTGCCGGGAAACGGAAACCTCTGACTGAGCCCGATCATCTGCATGGTCATGTCCTCGCGGCGCAGACTCAACGGCGACAGTGGCGCATTGACGATACCGATTTCAGCCATCGGGTCGTCCAGCGCCGCGGCTTGCGAAATGCGCGCTTCGGCTGCGGCCACGCGGGCTCGCGCGGCGGCCAGTTCAGGATTGGCCCGTTCCGCCTCGACCAGCAGTTGCGACAGTGGCAAGGGCGTGCCAGCCCCCGCAAGCGACGAGCCAACAAGCCCTGCTAACATTAGCGTGCGCGCGCTGCCCGCGCGCCAATGGGCGGAAAAACTAGTCATCCTTGCATTCCTCTCATCAACATTATCGGTCGGACTTATCTCAAAAGGGTCGCAAGCCTGCACCACGATTGCCCGTGGTTGCCGCAAACGACGGCCCCAACACGCGGCACCCTCCGGCCCCCGGTACTGGAGCACATTACGTACCCCCGAGCCAAAAACACAACTTCTGATTCGCTTGCCGACAGCTGGCACCAGCGGAAAAACGCCTGAGCCGGCTGCCACGCCACTAGAATCGGCGACTGATGCCACAGGTAACACCAAAGCCCGTTCCCGCGCCCGTGCTGTCGCTCATCCCGCCGATGACACAGCTCAACACGCCCTACCCGTCGACCGCGTACCTCACCGGGTTTTTGCGCTCGCGGGGCATCGCCGCCTATCAGGATGACCTCGCGCTGCAGTTGGTGCTGCGTTTGCTGTCGCCCACCGGACTGGCAACAATCCTGCAGCAGGCTAACAAGCAGGCGCTGCGAAAGCAGGGGATGGCGACACGATCATTCCTCGGACAGTCGGAGCGGTATCTGGCGACCATCGCGCCGACGATCGCCTTTCTGCAGGGCCGTGACCCGACGCTGGCGCATCGCATCGCGAGCCGCGTCTTCCTGCCCGAGGGTCCCCGTTTTGCGGCGCTGGAAAACTTTGCGGCCGACGACGGCGGCGACGCGCTCGCCTGGGCCTTCGGTGCGTTAGGCACCCAGGACCGCGCGCGGCACCTGGCGACGCTCTATCTGAATGACCTGGCCGACGTCATCCGCGAGGTCATCGATCCGCGCTTCGAGTTTGTGCGCTACGCCGAATCGCTGGCGCAGAGCCAGGCGAGTTTCGAGCCCCTCGCGGCGGCGCTCGCGGCCCCCGCCAACCTGATCGACGACACGCTTGCCGAGCTGACCCGCGCGTCGCTCGCGGCGCACCAGCCGTCGGTGGTGCTGGTCTCGACGCCGTTCCCGGGCTCGGTGTATGCGGCGTTGCGCATCGCGCAGACCGTCAAGGCCGTGAACCCCTCGATCGTCACGGTGCTGGGTGGCGGCTATGTCAACACCGAGCTGCGCGAACTGGCGGAGCCGCGTGTGTTCGACTATTTCGACTACGTCACGCTGGACGATGGCGAGCGGCCGCTGCTCATGTTGTTAGCTCACCTGCAGGACGCGGCGCCGCAATCGACGCTGGTGCGCACGTACCTGCGGGATGCACGCGGTGTGGTTCGGTACATTCACTCGGCGCAGCCCGACGTGCCGTTTGCCGAGGTCGGCACCCCGACCTGGGACGGATTGCCGAAAGACCGCTACCTCTCGCTGCTCGACCTGCTGAACCCGATGCATCGGCTCTGGTCCGACGGCCGCTGGAACAAGCTGACCGTGGCGCACGGCTGCTACTGGAAGAAATGCGCGTTCTGCGATGTCAGCCTGGACTACATCTCCCGCTATGAAACCGTCAACGCGTCGTTGTTAGTCGACCGGATCGAATCCCTGATCGCCGAGACCGGTGTCAGCGGCTTCCATTTTGTCGATGAAGCCGCGCCGCCCAAGGCCCTGAAGGCGCTGGCGCAGGAACTGCTGCGCCGCAAGCTCAGTATTTCCTGGTGGGGCAACATCCGTTTCGAGAAGTCGTTCAATCCGGCGCTGTGCCAGTTGCTGGCCGACAGCGGCTGTATCGCGATATCCGGCGGCCTCGAAGTCGCCTCGGACCGGCTGCTCAAGCTGATGCAGAAAGGTGTCTCGGTCGAACAGGTTGCGCGCGTGACCCGCGCGTTTTCCGACGCCGGCATCATGGTGCACGCCTACCTGATGTACGGCTTCCCGACGCAGACCGTGGCCGACACCGTCGATGCGCTCGAGTACGTGCGTCAGCTGTTCGCCGAAGGCTGCATCCAGTCAGGCTTCTTCCACCGCTTTACCTGCACCATCCACTCTCCGGTGGGCAAAAATCCGGCCGCCTACGGCGTCACGCTCGCGCCGCGGACGGCTGGCGGCTTCGCGCATAATGACATCGCCTTCACCGACGCGACCGGTGTCGACCACGATGTGTTAGGCCAGGCGCTGACCAAGGCGCTCTATAACTACATGCACGGCATCGGACTCGATGTCGACGTGCGCGAGTGGTTTGAGGGCAAAGTGCCACGGACCACGGTCGCCAGGACCTTCGTGCGCAGGGCGCTGCAGGCCCGGGCCCGCACTAGCGCGTAAAGACCCGTGCCCGCGGCATTCCTGTTAGATCGGCCTCCGGCAGGCCTTCCGCGAGGTGCTGCGGAGTCGGCGTGTCGCGCCAGTGCGGGAAGCGCATCGCGGTTGCCGACGCTGCCAGTGCTGCCGCATGCATGAGCACGAAGAAACGGATATCGCCGGTCCATGTGACCAGCGCCAGGGTCAGGACCAGGAATGGCGCATGACCCAGCGTGACTTTCCTCATGTTCCACTCCAGCACGTTGTGAGCAGGCGACACGCGTACATCCCAGAACCTGAGATGCCAGAAGCCATTTACCGAACTCAGCAGCACGAACATGATGCCGGCGTGGCAATACCAGGACAGCGGCCAGCGTTGCAGCAGCGCCAGTACCGACAGCCACAACAGGCTCTGCGCGCTACCCCAGAGCGCACCGAACAACAGACCTAACAGCACGCGCCGCGACCGGCCGTGGGTCACGGTGCCGCGGGGCCAGAAGTAAAGATACGCAAACGCCCACTGCGCAATGATCGCGAGGCACAGCACGCGCGCGCCCACAGACTGAGTCCACGCCGAGGGCACCGGACCGTCCAGCAGCCTCGGCAGGACGCCCGTGATCCAGGAAACAGCGAAGCAGAGCGCGAACCAGAGCAACGCCCGCTGCCAGGCCGCGCGCGGTGAATACATCACAGCTTGAGGGAGCCCGCGCCCAGTTCGAAGACCCGCCCGCCGACCAGGATCTGTCCTTCCGCATCCAATTCCAGGTGCAGTCGCGACGGCCGCGACAACTGCTCGCCCTGCGACACGACAACTTTGCGCGGGCCGCGGACTCCGGTGTTCCGATACCAGCCGCCCAGATTCGCGCAGGCTGACCCGGTCGCGGGATCCTCAAGAACAACGGGGCCATTTTCGAAAAAGAACCGCGCCAGCAGCTCGTTAGGACCGGTGGGCGCAAACACCAGAAGCTGCCTCTTGCCCATGGAACTTACAAAATGTTCGAGATGCCCGGCATGCGGCTGCACCCGCCGTACAGCATCGGCCGACATCAGCGGCACTAACAACTGCTCGACGCCGGTGTCGACCCACAGCGGCCGCGGTCCCTGCGGGTGCTGGATGATGTCACCGGCCTGCACGCCTAACGCCGCGGCGAGCTGCGTCACGTCCCGGTCATGCTCGCGGGTCGTCGGCGCCCTGGCGCGCAGTGTCCAGAGTTCGCCCTGCAGGCTGACCGGGATCAGGCCCGCCTGCATGTCGAGAACCAGCGCCGCGCCTGACTTGCCAGTGCTGGAAGCTAACGAATGGACCACGGCCGCGGTTCCGAGCGTCGGATGCCCGGCAAAAGGCATCTCATACTCCGGCGTGAAAATCCGCACGAATGCGTCCGCCCTGGCCGAAGGCGTTATGAAGGTCGTTTCCGACAGGTGGAACTGCCGGGCCAGAGACTGCATCGTCGCGGTGTCGAGTCCCCGGCCGTCCTCGAACACGCACAGCGGGTTGCCGCTGAAAGGATCCCCGGCGAGCGCGAAAACGTTCAATAAGCGGTATTTGAGCTGCATATCGTGATGACGTTAGCAAGAATCCGGGCTCAATTCGACAGCGGCGCGCCGTTCTGGTAGGATTCGCTCATCCAATCAGGGTCGCGCGGTCAGCGCCCCCTTTGTGAGTTCTTCCACTACTCCCCCACTCGCTACTGACCGACGCGCGTAACAGCGCCTTGCGGGTCTTTAGCTTTCTTCTTTTATATAAGGTTTTTTCATGTCATTTACTAATCTTGGGCTCAAGCCCGAGCTGCTCCGTGCTGTTGCCGACAAGGGCTACACGGAAGCCACTCCCATTCAACTGCAGGCCATCCCGGCCGTGCTGGCAGGCCGTGATCTCATGGCCGCGGCCCAGACCGGCACCGGCAAGACGGCGGGTTTCGTCCTGCCCCTGCTGCAGCTGTTAGGTGCGCCGGCTGGCAAAGGCCCGCGCGTCCTCATTCTCGTGCCGACGCGCGAACTTGCCGCCCAGGTGTTCGACAGCGTCAAGACCTACGGCGCACACCAGCCGCTGCGGGCCAAGGTCATCTACGGCGGCGTCGGCGAAAATCCGCAGATCGACGGCCTGCGCACCGGCATGGACATCCTCATTGCCACGCCCGGCCGTTTGCTGGATCTGCTGGAGCGCGGCTTCGGCACCTTGTCCGACGTCAAGCACTTCGTGCTCGACGAAGCCGATCGCATGCTCGACATGGGTTTCATCCGCGATATCCGCCGCATTATCAAGATGCTGCCAAAGCAGCGGCAGAACATGATGTTCTCGGCCACCTATTCCGACGAAATCCGCGGCCTTGCGGCCACGATGCTGCGCGACCCGTTGTCGGTCGAAGTGGCTTCGCGTAACAAGACCGCCGAGCGGGTCGAGCAGCTCGCGTTCCGGGTGGTCAAGGACCAGAAGCGTCACTTGCTGGTGCACCTGTTCCGCACCGGCACCACCGATGAAGGCCCGTGGACGCAGGCGCTGGTGTTTGCCCGCACCAAGCACGGCGCCAACCGCCTGTCCGAGCAACTGGAGCATGCCGGCATCAAGTCGGCCGCGATTCATGGCAACAAGAGCCAGTCGGCCCGCATGAAAGCCCTCGCTGACTTCAAGGACTCGAAGATCACCGCGCTGGTGGCGACCGAGGTCGCCTCACGCGGCCTTGATATCCGCGAGCTGCCGGTGGTCGTCAATTACGAACTGCCTAACGTGCCCGAGGACTACGTGCACCGCATCGGCCGCACCGCCCGCGCGGGACGCAGCGGTCTTGCGGTCTCGCTGGTGGCGCCGGATGAAAACGGCCTGCTGCGCGACATCGAGCGCACCATGCGCCAGAGCATCACGCTGCAGGCGGCGCCGGCTTATGAGCAGGTTCCCACGGCCCCGATGCGGCCGCGCGGCGAAGCTAACAGCGATCCGCGCGCCCAGCGGCACGGCCATGGCGCGCACGGCAAGCCGGCGCAGCGGCGCTCCGCCCCGGCCCGCGGTGGCCACGGTGCGGGTCAGAACAGCGGTCGCTGGCAACCGCAACGGGGTGGGCGCGTACGATGATCGGGTGAAAAAAGAGATCAAGATCAAGCCATTCTGGTACTCGGACATCTGGCTGTTCCCGAAGCTCATCACCCTCATCACCACGCTGGATAAACAGGGCCGCATCAACGCGGCCCCGTATTCCCACATCATGCAGTACGACGTGATGCACAAGCATCCGCGCATGATGCTGGGCTTCCGCCAGGACTCGCACACCTTCGAGAACATCTGCGCGACGCGCGAGTTCGTCATCAACTGCCCGAGCGCGGACTACCTCGAGGACGTCATGGAAACCGCGCGTTTCTATCCCGAGGGCGTCAATGAGCTCGAGCACACGCGTTTCACCACGATTCCATCGCTCAAGGTGAAGCCGCCCAGCATCGCGCAGTGTCCGCAGATTGCCGAATGCACCGTGGATGAGATCATCCAGCTGGAGAAAAGCAGCAGCATCGTGATCGCCAACATCGTGGCGATCGTCGTCGATGAGGGCCTGGATGAAATCGGCCGCGAACAGCGCATTCACAGGATGAACCTGCCGATCGGCCTCGGCGACGAGGACCGCCAGGAATATTTCTACACCCGCGCCGATACGCTGCTGAAATTTCAACTGAAGGAGACGCCGGATGGCTATCGCGCCGCGAACCTCAAGACCGAGCTGACCTGGAATGACGATGCCATGGCGGACCTGATGAAGATCCCCGCCATGGTGCGCAAGATGGTGATGAAACAGACCGAAAAGCATGCCCTCAAGCAGAACGCCACGCAGGTCACCAAGAAGCACATGATGGAACTTGCGGCGGAATTCGGCATGGACGAGGAAATGATCGATCGTTTCCGCGGCCGCAAGAAAAGCTGACTCCCTTGGTTGAATTCGGTGTCGTGATGGAAGGGTCGCCGGGCTACACGGCGCGCCTGGCGCGCGAGCTCGAAGACATGGGCTTCGATTACCTGTTGTCGCCCGACACGCAGTGCCTGGGACCCGATCCGTTCAGCCAGTTTGCGCTGGCCGCGCAGACCACCCGCCGGATCAAGATCGGCCCGGGCGTCACCAACCCCATCACGCGCGACGTCTCGGTCACCGCCACCATGATGGGAACGCTGCAGGTTGAATCGAAAGGTCGGGCCATCTGCGGCATTGGCCGCGGCGACTCGTCCGCCGCCCATATCGGCCTGCCTAACGGCACGACTGCCCAGCTGCGCACCTTCATCGAAAGAATGCGCGCCTACATCCGTGGCGAGACCATCGATCGCAATGGCACGCCGTCGCGACTGCGCTGGCTCGACAGCCTGCCGGTCACGCCGTTTCCGATCGATATCGCCTGCACCGGCCCCAAGACCATCGCCATGGCGGTCGAGGTCGGCGACCGCATCAGCTTCGCAGTCGGCAGCGCGCCGGAACGGGTGCGCTGGGCTATGGACACGGCGCTGAAGCGCCTGAAGGAGACCGGGCGCGACCGCAAGAGCCTCAGCATCGGCGCCTACGTCAACCTGGTGTGCGATCCGGACGAACAAAAGGCCATCAATCTCGGCCGCATGATCGCCGGCATGGTCGCGCATTTTGCCGGCATGAAGGATTCGCCGCTGGAACATCTGCCGCCGAAGTTGCGGTCGATCGCCGAAAAAATGAAAACCGATTACGACATGAAGCACCATTCGCAGAATACCGGTTCGCATCTGGCGATGATCGATGATGAATTTGTCGACTGGTTTTCGATCTGCGGCCCGCCGCAGAAATGCCGCAGCCGCCTGCAGGAACTGCTGGACATGGGCCTTGACCATGTCTATCTGTTAGGTGGCTCGCCAGTCGCTCAGCATGGGCTGCGCCAGGAAGCCATGGTCCGACAGACCAGCCATTTTGCACGCGACGTCATGCCGCATTTTCGTTAGCAACCTGGACACGCCGCCACTAGGAGTCGCTTCATGAATACTGATATCTCCCGCCGCACCCTGATCCAGTTGTCCGCGGCACTGGCGGCCACTGCGGCCGCATCCGCTGCCGCGGACACTACCCTCGCGCCGGTGCGTACGACCCACGGACAGTTGCGCGGCCGAATGGTCGACGACATTGCAACCTACCTCGGCATTCCCTACGGGGCGTCGACCGGCGGCGCGAATCGTTTTCTGCCGCCGCAAGCTGCCGCCAAGTGGCGCGGGATCCGCGATGCGACCGCCTACGGACACCAGAGCCCGCAGGTCTTGCGCGTCAAGGGCATCTATCCCTATCCGGAATGGATCGATCCCGAAACGGCCAGCGAAGACTGCCTCAATCTCAACGTCTGGGCGCCCGTGTCCGGGCAATCAGTGCCGCGGCCGGTCATGGTCTGGTTTCACGGCGGCGGCTACGAACGCGGCTCCGGAAACATTCAGATGTATGACGGTCACAATCTGGCCAAAAAAGGCGATGTGGTCGTAGTCAATGTCAATCACCGGCTGAATATTTTCGGTTTTGCGCACGTGGCCAAGGGGGCCGATGCGCGCTTCGCAAGCTCCGGCAATGC
>JANNVI010000068.1:0-11647 GCA_031414335.1 Gammaproteobacteria bacterium
CACTCCGACCAACTGCAGTACGCCGAAAGCTAACAACAGCAGGCAGTTGCAGGCGAGATAGATCTGGCTCAGCGTCTGCTTGAGCAGCCCGACTTCCTGGGCTTGCGCAGCGGGCCGGATCACCAGGAACCAGAAGAACGCACCAAAGCCGACGACGAAGATCGTCGCATCGAGCGCGAGGCGCGCCCAGGGCAGGCGCGTCGCCGCGGCACGGATCAGCAGCGCGACGCCGATGAACAGGGGCAGGTAGAAGCCCGCGAAAAAAATGTCGGCGAATCCGGGGTAGGGATCGATGCCGCGCAACCACGACGCCGAGGCAATGACACTGCCGATAAAATACAGTGCAAGCGCGAACGTCATGCAGCGCCAGGCCTGCTGCACCGCGCCGCGCGGTGCGCGGCGTGCCGCCGCGGCGGTGATGATCGTAGCCGCGAGGCAAACGGGAAGGTCAGCCAACAAGCCGACGTAGTTCATGACCTGCTCGCCGCCAAAACCCGCAATCATCCAGACGGCTGCGACGGTGGCATAAATCACCATGGCGATGAACAGCCTGCCAGTACAGGCCGGCATCGCTGCGGGGGCGCCAGCATCAATGGGCGACATTGTTACGTCCGCCTCAAGCATGGGTGATTCCGTGGGGTCCAAGGGTTACCAGTGAATAAATCGGTCCGCCGGGGCCGATCTTGAGGCTGGCAGCTGGCATCAGGCTGCAGCTACCCTGCCCCCGAGACCTTCATCACGTTATCGACGACCGCAACGGCGGCGCTACACTGGCTGCCGAGACACGCACCGGGAATTAAATGTCCAACTTGTCCAGGAGTGTATTGAGCAAGATACCGCCGGGCGTGTGGGCGCTCGGCTTCGTCAGTCTGCTGATGGACGTCTCCTCCGAGATGATCCACAGCCTGTTGCCGCTGTTCATGGTGGGCGTCCTCGGGGCGAGCGCACTGACCGTCGGACTGGTCGAGGGATTGGCTGAATCAACCGCGCTCATCGTCAAGATCTTCTCCGGCGCCCTCAGTGATTACCTTGGCCGGCGCAAAGGGCTCGCGGTGATCGGTTACGCGCTGGGGGCGTTCACCAAGCCCTGGTTCGCGATTGCCAGCTCGATCGGGATGGTGCTCGGCGCGCGCTTTCTCGATCGCGTCGGCAAGGGCATCCGTGGCGCGCCGCGCGACGCGTTGTTAGCCGACATGGCGCCGGCAGAAGTCCGCGGCGCGGCTTTCGGTCTGCGCCAGTCGCTCGATACGGCGGGCGCGTTCCTGGGTCCGTTGCTGGCGACCGGCCTGATGTTGCTCTGGGCGAACGATTTCCGCGCAGTCTTCTGGGTTGCGGTGATACCCGGCCTGATGGCGGTCACGCTGCTGATCTTCGGCGTGCACGAGCCGGCGCGGCATGCGGGCGCGAAGAACGTCAATCCCATCCGTCGCGACAATCTCAGGCGGCTCAGCCATTCCTACTGGTGGGTGGTCGGAATCAGCGCGGTTTTTACCCTGGCGCGGTTCAGCGAAGCCTTCCTGGTGCTGCGTGCCCAGCAAGGCGGCATCGCGGTGGCGCTGGTGCCGCTGGCGATGGTGGCGATGAACCTTTTGTACTCGGGCCTGGCCTACCCGTTCGGCCGGCTCTCGGACCAGATGAGCCACCGCACGCTGCTGGCCTGTGGACTCATCGTCCTGATCGCCGCCGACCTGGTGTTGGCCAGTAGCGCCCATTGGTCCACCGTGCTGGTGGGGGTCGCGCTCTGGGGGGTGCACATGGCAATCACCCAGGGCCTGCTGGCGACCATGGTCGCCGATACCGCACCGGCCGACCTGCGCGGCACCGCGTTCGGGTTCTTCAACCTGGTCAGCGGCCTCGCCATGCTGCTCGCCAGCGCGCTGGCGGGACTATTGTGGGATCAGCTCGGCGCATCGTTTACCTTCTACGCCGGCGCTATTTTCTGCATCATCGCGCTGGTGTTAGGACTGTCCCGGAAGATCGAGCCTCGGCAGCTTACGGCAACTACGGATACGCAATAACCCTGCCCGTGGGACGATAAGTCTATGGTTGCAAGTCCTGTAAAAATGCCCATGCTGCCGGTGCCGGCCAACATCAGGCTGGTGCTGTCGAAGCCCGTCACGTCCGCAGGCGTAACGCACCCCCGCGTCGAGGACTGCTACGGCTGCGTCGACTGGTATGTGTTCGAAGAGCAGCAGCCAGAGCCTGCGCGGCCCGCCGCGCGTCCGGTCAGGATCACCGGACACTGAACCGAAGGTAATGCTGAATTCGCATTCGATCGCTGTTGTCGGCGCCACGGGATTTGCAGTGCTGGCCTGCATCCTCCTGCACTACGAGGCGCTGAATTTCCTGACGGGCGTGCTGCTGAAGATGCACACCCGGGTGCGGCGCCGCCGGATCCTGTTGATGATGTTCGGTCTGCTGGCCCTGCATGTTGCGGAAATCTGGATTTTCGGCGTCGGCTATTTCTACATGGCGTCCGCGCCCGAACTCAGCAGCGTGGTCGGCGCGCAGAACACCTTGTTAGACATGGTGTATTTCTCGGCCGTGGTCTACTCGACACTAGGTCTGGGCGACCTGCTGCCGACCGGCGCAATCCGCTTCATGGCGGGCACCGAGGCAATCACCGGATTCCTGCTGATCAGCTGGTCAGCATCGTTCACTTTCCTGGAAATGCAGCGCTTCTGGGGCCGCAATAACAATTGATGAACGGAGATCTGACATGTTGAAACAAGTGCAGGGCGACCTGCTGTTATCCAAGGCGGCCGTGCTGGTCCATGGCTGCGCACCTAACGACCCATTCGCACAGGGTCTGGCGCATTCGTTGCGCGAGCAATGGCCCGCGCTCTACAAGGACTTCCGCCACTACTGCCAGACCTATCACCCGAAGCCCGGGGAACTCTGGACCTGGATGGCGCCCGACGGCAAACGGATCGTCAGTCTTTTCACGCAGCCGGCGGTCGAGGGACATCACGGTGGCACGCCGGCGCGCGCGAATCTGTCCGCTGTGAACCACGCCCTTAAGGCGCTGCAAAAGCTTGCCGCCAGGGAAAAGTTTGCGAGCCTGGCCCTGCCCCGTCTGGCAACTGGCGTGGGCGGCCTGGCATGGAGCGACGTGTACCCGCTGATCGAGCAGAACCTCGGCGGCATCGGCGTTCCGGTCTACGTCTACCTGACCTTTCATGCCGGCGTGACTGCAGAGGAGTAGCCGAAACGAGACCTGCGTCACTCAGGGCTTGTCCCCGCCAGCCGTTAACTGGGAAGCATGAGTGACGCCGACTGGAAACAGAAGTACTTCGCAGCAATCCGCAGCATCGATGAAGATGAGCGGTGCGCGCGCGAGGTTGAGCGCGCCTTGCGAAAGGTCGTGGCGCGCCTGTGCATAGTCGCGCGCGGGCAGGATGATGAGCTGGATACCGGCTTGACCCAGCTCGCCAAAGCCAACCGCGACAATGCCAATGCCGAGGAGCTAACAGCACTGGTTGGCAGCCTGCGCGATTCGGTATTGACGGCCGACAGCAAGACATCAGGTAACAAGACATCGGTTGTCAGATCGCTGGGCGCAGGCCGCACCGTCGTAACTCTGGCGCTGGCCGATGCGAGCGCCGGCGCCCTGCCGGTGCAGCACTGGGCTGCGAGCTGTGAAGCGGCGGCGTTGCTGCTGAAGCAGCTGTGCCGCGACGAGAGTGCGCGTGACCTTGCCGACACCCTGACCGCAGAACTGCGCGCCGTCACCACCGATGACAGCCTGGCGAAGATTCTGACCCGGATCGCCGAGGCGTTGCTGAAACGCAGCGACGAGCTGGCGCGTGACAAGACGCAGGCCAACAGTCTGCTGACCGAGATGACCGCGCGGCTTGACGAAGTCGCCGACTTCCTGACAATCCAGAGTGATGAGCGGCAAACAGCGCTCGGCGATGCCGATCAACTGAACTCCCAGGTCATGCAGAACGTGGAGCATATCAATCGGGAAGTGCACGAAACCAATGACGTGATGGAAATCAGAACCAAGGTCGCTGTGCGCCTGGCCACAATCACCGAGCAGGCGCGCGAGTTTCGCGCCCGCCAGGAAAGCCGTTTTCTTGAGCAAAGCGCGCTGGCACAAAAAATGACGGCGCGGGTCGCTTCGCTTGAACGCCAGACCAGTGAACTGCATCGTTCGCTGCACCAGGAACAGGCGCGCTCGCAACTCGACGCACTCACCGGCGTGCCCAATCGCGGCGCGCTCGACAGTCGCATGCTGGAGGAAATCAATCGCTACAAACGCTTCCGCGACCCGGTCACCGTGCTGGTCTGGGACCTGGACCGCTTCAAGAGCATCAACGATACCTATGGTCACCGTGCCGGCGACCGCGTGCTGCAGGAAGTGGCCAAGTGCTTCGCGGCCCGTATCCGCGCCACCGATGTGTTAGCGCGCTTTGGCGGCGAGGAATTCGTGATGCTGCTGGTCGGCACGCAGATGGCGGAAGCCAGCAAGGTCGCCAACGAGTTGCGCGAGTACGTGCACGGCCTGCGCTTTCATTTTCGCGACACTCCGGTGACGGTCACGGCATCCTGCGGCATGACCGAGCTGCGCGATGCCGACACCGCTGAAAGCGTGTTCGATCGCGCCGATGCGGCGCTCTACAAAGCGAAGGACGGCGGCCGGAATATGTGCGTCGCGGCCTGACCGGCGCGCGCGGCCAGGCGTCAGCCTAGTGATCGAACGGATGCCGCAGCACGATGGTCTGCGCGCGGTCAGGACCGGTTGAAATGACGTCGATCGGCGTCTCGACCAGCGCGGCAATCCGCTCCAGGTAACGCCGCGCATTCTCCGGCAGTCGCTCGCGCTCGGTGATTCCGACGGTCGCAGCCTGCCAACCCGGCAGAGTCTCGTAGACCGGCTCGACTGCGGCAAACTCCTCGGTGCTCAGTGGCGGCTTGTCGATCAGCTTGCCACCGGATTTGTAGCCGACACAGATCCTGATTTCGTCCAGGGCGTCCAGCACATCGAGCTTGGTCAGGCACAGGCCCGAGACGCTGGAGTTGATCAACGAACGCCGCAGCGCAACCGCGTCCAGCCAGCCACAGCGGCGACGCCGGCCGGTCACCGCGCCGACCTCGTGCCCGACCCGCTGCAGGTACTCGCCGGTCGAATCGTGCAGTTCGGTCGGAAACGGACCACCGCCGACACGCGTACTATAGGTCTTGACGATTCCTAACACGTAGTCGATGGCGCGCGGCCCGAGACCGGTGCCGGTGGTCGCAAAGCCGGCCGTCGTGTTGGATGACGTCACGAACGGATAGGTGCCGAGGTCGACGTCCAGCATCGCACCCTGGGCCCCTTCAAACATCACGTTGGCGCCGCGCGCCCGCAGCTCCGCGAGCGCGCCGGTGACATCGGTGATCAGGGGCCGTACGCGCTCGCCGAAGGCCAGCTGCTGGTCCAGCGTTTGCTGAAATCCGACCGCGGGCTGCTGCAACATCTTCTGCAGCAGGAAATTGTGGTACTCGAGTACTTCGCGCAGCTTGTCGGTAAACCGGGCCGGATCCAGCAGGTCCGCCACGCGCAGCGCACGCCGCGCGACCTTGTCTTCGTAGGCCGGGCCGATGCCGCGGCCGGTCGTGCCGATGGCACCGGCGCCGCGCGCCACTTCCCGCGCCTTGTCGAGCGCGACGTGCGACGGTAGGACCAGCGGGCACTGCGGCGCAATGCGCAGCCGCTCGAATACCGGCACGCCGCGGCCCACCAGCATGTCGGCTTCGCGAAACAGGGCCTCCAGCGACAGCACCACGCCGTTACCGATATAACAAATGATCTGATCGCGCAGCACGCCGCTCGGAATCAGCGACAGGACCGTCTTTTCGCCGCCAATGACCAGCGTGTGTCCGGCATTGTGGCCGCCCTGGAAGCGCGCGACCGCAGCTGCACGTTCGGTCAGCAGATCGACGATCTTGCCCTTGCCTTCGTCGCCCCACTGGGCGCCTATGACTACGACAAAACGTCCCATCAGCCGCGGACCCAGTACAACAGCAGGATACCTAACACAATCGACACGAAGCCGCTGCCGCGCAGGTTGCTGTCATTGAGCGTGATGATGCGCGCCAGGACACGCTTGAGCCCCGCGGGGCTGACAAAGGCCAGCAGCCCCTCGATGACCAGGTATAGAGACAGGCCCGCCAACAGGTCCGACCACTGAAATCCCACGCAACCGCCCTGCGACCGCAGCTAACGCGTGCCGCTGGGCGATTTCAGATACTTGAAGAAATCGCTGTCCGGCGAAATCACCAGCACGTCGCCTTCCTTGCCGATCGTCGCCTTGTAGGCCTGCATGCTGCGATAGAAAGCGTAGAACTCGGGATTACGGTTGTAGGCACGCGCATAGATAACCGCCGCCGTGGCATCGCCCTCACCCTTGGTGCGCAGGCTGTCGCGCTGCGCGGTCGCCAGAAGTTCGATGCGGCGGCGATCCGCCTCGGCGCGTATGCGCAGCGCGTCCTTCTCGCCCTCGCCGCGCTGCTGCTTGGCAAGGCGGTCGAAGCTCTGCTTCATGCTGTCATAGACGCGCGACGCGACATCCTCGGGAAGGTCGATGGTCTGCACGCGCACGTCGACCAGCTTGATGCCGAGCTGCGACAGCGTGCCGCTGGCGCGCTGGAACATGTCGCCCGTGAATGCCGCCCGCTCCGCTGTCACGATTTGATCCAGCGTACGCTGCGCGACCGCGTTCTTGATACCGTCTTTGACGATGTCACCGACCCGCGCACCGGCATCGGATTCGCTGACGCCCAGGGATTGGTAAAACTGTCGCGCATCGAGGATCTGAAACTTGATGTAGAAGGTCACCAGCACGCCGCGGTTTTCGCTGGTGAGGAAATTCTCACCCTGGTAATTCAGCGTCAGCACGCGTTTGTCGAATTTCTTCACCTCATCCAGAAACGGCACCTTGGCAAACAGACCCGGCGGATAACGAGTCTGGATGATGTCGCCGAGGCGCACCCGCAGCGCGAGCTGCGTTTCGTTGACCGTGAAAAAGCTTTGCGTTGCCAGCACGATCACGGCAAAGACCGCGAAAAAAATCTGCGAAATACGGGCTGACATCAGCGTTCTCCCCGTTGGCGAGGTTCAACGCCGGGCGCGGACTCCTCAGCGCCTACGCCGTTAGCCGGCTGCACGGTCACCGTGCCGCGCCGCTCCATCAGTTTGTCGAGCGGCAGATAGATCATGTTGCCACCGGCGCCCGCCTTGGTGTCGATGAAGATTTTCTGCGTCTTGCCCAGCACCGCTTCGACGGCCTCGATGTACAGGCGCTGGCGGGTCACCTGCGGCGCCGCTGCATATGCGGTCGCGAACTGCTCGAAACGCGAGGCCTCGCCTTCGGCGATCGAGACCACCTGGGACTTGTAGGCCTGCGCTTCGAGCAGCTGTCGCTGCGCCTGGCCTTCGGCGACCGGCAGGATGCCGCTCGCGTAGGCGGCCGCTTCCTTGACCAGCCGCTCGCGGTCGGCCAATGCCTTGTTAGCATCGCGCTGCGAAGGCGCGACCGCATCGGGCACCTGGATGTCGGTGAGGTTCACCGAGGTCACCGAGATGCCGGCGTTGTACTGGTCAAGGGTGCGCTGGACCAGGTCCTTGGTCTTCGCCGTGATCTGCTGGCGGTTGCTGACAAACACCGATTCCAGGCTGCTGCGGCCCACGACTTCGCGGATCGCGCTCTCACTGACTTCGCGCAGGGTTGACTCGGAGTCGCGCACCTTGAACAGGAACTTGTACGGGTCGCTCAACTGGTATTGCACACCAAACTGCATCTCGACGAGATTAAGATCGGCGGTCAGCACCTTGGCGCTGTAGGCGACACTCTTGACTTCCTTGCTGCGTACCTTGGTGATGCTGTCGACCGGGTACGGGATGCGCCAGTGCAGACCCGGACCCGCGATCGCCTGATACTTGCCGAACCGCTGCACCACCGCCTGTTCGCGCGCGTCGACGGTATAGAAGCCAAAGGCCAGCCAGATCAGCACGAAAGCTAACAGGATGATGCCGGCCGACGGACCCGCGCTGAACGGCGTGCCGCCGCTCTCGCCCCCGGCCCCGCCGCCCTTGTTGCCGCGCAGGATGCTGTCGAGCTTGCGTTGAAAATTCTTAAAGGCTTCGTCAGCGGACTGGTTGTCGCGTTGTGGGCGCTTACCCCAGGGGTTGTTCGATCCGCCCGATTGGTTCCATGGCATGAGATTTTAGGGTCCGTTTAATGAGGGATTATTGTAGGTAGCTGACCTAGGCTTCACAAGCTGCAACGGTGATATCTGGCAGCGCCTGCAAGCGCTGCAGTTCGGCATCCGGCAGTTCCACGGTCAATTGCAGGCCACCGTCGTCCAGCGACCCCTCGGCGCGCACCGCGCCCTCGGCGTAGAGCCGGGCCCGCAGCGCCCCGGCGGAGGCCGGCAAGCGCAGCTGAACACGCCGTACACGCCGGTCGAGGCGTTCCGCGACCGCCGCGGCCAGCAGGTCCAGGCCCTGGTCGCTGGCGGCCGAAATCCAGACCCGGGTGACCGTGCCATCCGCGTCCCGGTCGATGGCGGGAGCCAGCTGCAAGCGGTCGATTTTGTTGAAAACCTGCAACTGCGGCAGCTCACCGGCGCCAATTTCCATCAAAACGGCATTCACCTGTTCGATGCGCTGGTCGCGCCGCGGGTCAGCCGCGTCCACGACATGCAGCAACAGCGTGGCTTCGCGCGCCTCAGTCAGCGTGGACTGGAAAGCCGCGACCAGCTCATGCGGCAGCTCACGAATAAAGCCGACGGTATCGGCAACCACCACCGGGGTGCCTCCCGGCAAACGGATGCGCCGCACCAGAGGATCGAGGGTTGCGAACAACTGGTCGGCGATATAGGTCTCGCTGCCCGAGAGCGCGCGGAACAACGTCGATTTGCCCGCATTCGTGTAGCCCACCAGCGCCAGCGACGGCACCGGAATGGAGGCGCGCTCCTGGCGCCCTGTTTCGCGCTGCTGACGCAGCTTCTGCAACCGTTTTGTTAGCACGCGAACCCGAGTGGCGAGCAGACGGCGGTCGGTTTCGAGCTGGGTTTCGCCCGGGCCGCGCAGGCCGATACCGCCCTTTTGCCGCTCCAGGTGGGTCCAGCCACGAACCAGCCGGGTCGCCAGATGCTTCAATTGCGCCAGTTCCACCTCGAGCTTGCCCTCGTGGCTGCGGGCGCGCTGCGCGAAAATGTCGAGAATCAGGCTGTTGCGGTCCAGCACCCGCCGGCCGATCAATTCTTCGAGATTGCGTTCCTGGCTCGGCGACAGTGCGCGATCAACCAACACGACGTCCGCTTCATGCGCCGCGGCCAGGTCGCGGATTTCCTCCGCCTTGCCACTGCCGATGAAAAGTCGCGGGTCAGGCCGGTCGCGCCGCGCGGTAATGGTCGCAACCACGGTGGCGCCGGCTGAACGTGCCAGCTGTGAGAATTCCGAGAGGTCTTCGGGATCAACCGGTGCGCCGAGTCCGACGCCCACCAGAACCGCGCGCTCGCCGCTACGCGGTCTGTCAAACATGGGTGCGCAGTTGCATCAGGTCGCGGGTTCCTCCGGCGGCATTTCCCCATCTTCGTTAGGCAGCCGGACATTGCGCGCCGGCACGACGGTCGAAATCGCGTGCTTGTAGACCATCTGGCTAACAGAATTCTTGAGCAGCACGACGAATTGATCGAACGAATCGATCTGGCCCTGCAGCTTGATGCCATTGACGAGATAAATGGACACCGGCACCCGCTCTTTACGCAGTTGGTTCAGGAACGGGTCTTGCAGCGATTGGGCCTTGGCCATGCGGGTCTCCTGGGAAACGTCTCGTGTGCGCCGTGTCAGCGGCCGTTTGCGAGCTTGTTCTTTTGCGGGCAAGTCTAGCATGGGGTCCCCAGCGCTGCCATGTCGTGCGCCAGTTCACAGGCCAGCCGAGGAATATCAGCGGCGTCATTTACCGGCAGGCGCAGCCAGTCCGGATCGGCGTTAATCCAGGTCATCTGGCGCCGCGCCAGCTGCCGGGTCGCGGCGATGCTCTCTTGCAGTGCAGCTGCAACCTGCTCCGCGTCCGGGATTGGATGGTCCGCCAGTAATTGCCAGAACTGCCGGTAACCCACCGCCCGCATGGCCGGAAGGTCCGCGTGCAGATCAGCGCGCTTACGCAAACGCCGCACCTCATCCAGGAAGCCATCGCGCAACATCTGCTGAAAGCGTTCCGCGATGCGCGCATGCAATTGCGGACGATCGACCGGCATCAACACCCAGCGCCGCAGCGCCTGCACTGGCGCCGGACGGGTGCTCTCCTGCTGCCAGACTGAAATCGGCTTGCCGCTCACGCGGTAAACCTCCAGCGCCCGCTGGATGCGCTGCGGATCGTTCGGATGGATGCGGGCAGCCGCGACGCTGTCGACCTGCGCGAGTTCGGCATGCAGCGCCGGCCAGCCCTTGAATATCGCTTCAGCGTCCAGCTGCGCGCGCACCGCGCTGTTAGCCGCAGGCAGGGTCGCAAGGCCCTGCAGCAAGGCGCGGAAATACAGCATGGTGCCACCCACCAGCAGCGGCCAGCGGCCGCGTGCCGTTATCTCGGCGGCCAGCCGCACCGCATCGCTGACAAAAGCGCCGGCGTCATAAGGATCGGATGGATCGCGAATATCGATCAGGTGGTGCGGCACGCCCGCTCGAACAGCGGCTGATGGTTTGGCCGCGCCGATATCCAGGCCGCGGTACACCTGCGTGGAATCCACGCTGATGATCTCCACCGGCAACTGCGCGGCAATTTCCAGCGCCAGAGCCGTCTTGCCGCTGCAGGTCGGTCCTGCTAACAGAAACACTTTCGGCAAGGTGGCAGTCATCGGGACTAGCGACCGCGCAGAAACAGCGCATCGAGCTGCGCGAGGCTCAGCTGCGTCCAGGTCGGCCGGCCATGGTTGCACTGATCGGCGCGCGGCGTGTTTTCCATGTCGCGCAGCAGGCTGTCCATCTCGGTGAGCGCCAGGCGCCGGTTGGCATGGATCGCCGAACGGCAGGCCAGCGTCGCCAGCACGCGATCGCTGGCGGCATCCAGATGGTGCGCGGCGCCGCTGGCAAAGTCCTGCACCACGGTCGACACCAGTAATTCGATGCCGCGCGCATCGAGCAGCGCCGGCGCCGCCCGCACCGCCAGCTGCCCCGGGCTCAATTCGTCGAATTCGAATCCGGCGCGCCGCCATTGCTCGTGGTCTTCCAGCAGGCGCTGCAGATCCGCCTCGCGTAGCTTCACCACCACCGGAGCTAACAGAGCCTGCGATACGAGCGGCGCCTGCTGCTGCGCAGCCTTGAAGCGCTCGTACAGCACGCGTTCGTGCGCCGCGTGCGCGTCGACCAGGACCAGGCCCGCGGAGTTCTGCGCCAGCACATAGACGCCATGCAGCTGCGCAACCGCGGTGCCAAGACCGGCCGCGGCCGGCAGCGGCGGCGCATCGGCGATCGCCTGCGCCAGCGCCCAGTCGCCTGTCAGCCGGGCCGGCGGCCACATTTCGCGGCTGCCGCCCTGCGGCCCGGGCAGAGGCGCCGGCAGCGACGCGTGCGGCGCAGACGCAGCGCCGACAGGCGATTGCAGGGACTGCGACAGCGCCCGCTGCACCAGCCAGAACACCGCGTCGTGAGTCTGGC
>JANNVI010000069.1:0-2325 GCA_031414335.1 Gammaproteobacteria bacterium
GAGAAACGCGGCTTTGACCCGGGCCACGAAATTGCAGACTGGCTGGAAGCCGAAGCGATCATCGACGCGCAAATCAAACGCGGCGATGCGCCCACGGTGTAGTGCTCGCTCAGTAATCGGGGTCGGAATCGGGCGCGGGGATTCTGCGTCGGTGGACGGTCCGCAGGTTGCGGCGGATCAGCAGCAGGGCAACGAGGCCAAACACGGCGAATACGCCGGCCGCCAGCGCGAACGCCAGCACGCGTTGGGTCTCCCACAGCGCCAGGATGATGCCAAGCACCGCAAAAAACACCGCGGCGACCACAAAGCTCGCGGCGGCCATCGACAGCGCCAGCAAGGCAATCACGCGATGCGCCTCATGACGCCAGGCGGCCGCCAGTCGCTCCAGGCGCATTTCAATGGTGGACACCATGCTGCGCGCCAGGCGCCGCAAGGTCCGGCGCGGCAGGAATCCGCGGCGCTGTTCCCCGTCAGTCACGGCGGTGCGCCATGTAGCCTAACAAAAACGCCACGGCGGCAGTCGCCCCGAGCGCGCCCCAGGGATTGTCATGCATATAGCGATCCGTTCGATCGATGCGGCGTTTGACATCGCCCACCACATCCTTCTCGAAGTCGGCCAGGCGCTCCTTGGCGCTGCTCAGCCGTGAGCGCGCCGACTTGTGGGCGTCGCGCAGGGAATCGGTGGTCGCGTCAGCCCCCTCTGCCAGCAGGCTTTCGACATCTTCAATGAGCTCGGTGAAATCCTCGAGCAGTCGATGCCTGATTGAATCGCCCATAAACGCCTCCACTACAGACAGTGAGGGTTCGTTAGCGAAAACACATCCGGAATAACCACTATAGGACCCGTCGCCAGCATTGCGGTAATCCACCATAGGCAATGGGTGGGCACGCGGTGCATTTTAGTGCCGGTTGGTTTGCTGGAGATTTCCATGGCCACAATCACCGCGTTGCAACAGCCAGAATCCCGCCGCAACTCCGGCGCCCGAACCCGCGGCCTGCTTGAGAAACTGCTGGCACCCGCCGACATCCGCCTGGACGGCAGGCGTCCCTGGGACATCCGTATCCACGATGCTCGCATGCCGATGCGAGTGCTGACCCACGGTTCGCTGGGTGCGGGCGAGAGCTACATGGAGGGCTGGTGGGATTGCGAGCAGCTGGATGAAATGTTTGCGCGCGCGCTGCGGGTGCAAATCGAAAGTGAGCTGGGATCGATGCATGAAGTCGTCGCCACTTTGCTCGCGCGGTTGCGCAATGCCCAAAGCCGGCGGCGCGCATTTCAGATCGGCGAGCGGCACTACGACGCCGGCGATGATCTCTACCAGCGCATGTTAGATCCGCGCATGATCTACAGCTGCGGCTACTGGCGTGACGCTACGGATCTTGAAACTGCGCAGCAACACAAGCTGGACCTGGTGTTTCGCAAGCTGGGGCTGAGGCCCGGCATGCGGATCCTCGATATTGGCTGCGGTTGGGGTGGCGCGGCGCAGTACGCGGCAGAACGCTACGGCGTCACCGTCACCGGCATTACCGTCTCGCACAACCAGGCTGAGACCGCGCGCCAGCGCTGTCGCGACCTGCGGGTCGACATTCAAATGGTCGATTATCGGGCCGTGACCGGCTCGTTTGATCGCATCTATTCGATCGGCATGTTTGAACATGTCGGCGCCAGGAATTACCGCCACTATTTCACCAAGGTGCGCGAGCTGCTGAAGCCCGACGGACTGTTCCTGCTGCACACGATCGGCGGCAACCGCTCGACTAACAGGACCGATCCGTGGATTGAAAAGTACATTTTCCCGAATTCGATGCTGCCGTCCATCGCGCAGATCGCCAGCGCCGCCGAACCCGACTGGGTGATCGAAAACTGGCACAGTTTCGGCCCGGACTATGACCGCACCCTGATGGCATGGCTAACGAATTTCGACGCCAGCTGGGCGCAAATCGCCCCGCAGTACGGCGAGCGGTTTCGCCGCATGTGGCGCTACTACCTGTCCTCCAGCGCCGCCTCGTTTCGCGCCCGCAGCAACCAGCTGTGGCAGGTGCTGATGTCCCCCACTGGCATCTCCGGGGGTGTCCGCGAGGTCCGCTAGCGCGGCCATAACTTGCATAATTAGACCGACGAACTTATCCTCTGGGGACCATGCCAGAGGCCAGCCAGCGGTCGCCGATCGACTTCTTTTTCGACTTTTCGTCGAGCTATACCTACATCGGTTTGCCGCGGATCGAGGCGCTGGCGTTGCGCCACCGGCGGGCACTGAACTGGAAGCCCATGTCCCTGGGCGCCATCTTCAAGGAGCGCGGCCACGCGCCGCCCAGCACCGACAA
>JANNVI010000070.1:0-1872 GCA_031414335.1 Gammaproteobacteria bacterium
CTGGTGACGGGTTTGATGGCCATATTGCTGTACGACGGTATGGCGCTGCTGGAAAGGCGCATCTGTCGCCATAGCCGCGTCGACTGAGTCACAGCGTCGCTGTTAGCTGGCCGCGGCGGCGTACAATTCGTTACAATCGCAGTCATGACTGAAAGCCCGGTTCGTGACCTGTCGGCAACGCTCGCAGCAGCGAATGAGCCCGTCGCCGGGATCGAATGGCCGACGCTGCTGCTGATCCTCGGCACCTACGGCGCCTGGCTGGCGCTCACGGCCGCCTATACCCAGCTGCCATTCGTGATCGTCGCGCCACTGCTGGTGGTGCTGCTCGCTCTGTATGGTTCCCTGCAGCACGAGACTATTCATGGCCATCCGACACGCAACACCCTGATCAATCGCGCAGTGACCGCGGTGCCACTGCTGCTGTGGCTGCCGTACGAGCGTTATCGGGCCAACCATTTGCAACACCACCAGGACGAGCGAATCACCGATCCACTCGATGATCCGGAGTCCTTCTACTGGACGCCTGAGGAGTGGCAGCACTTGAACCCGGTGACGCGCGCGATCTATCAAGCGCAGCAGACCCTCGCCGGCCGCATTTTCATCGGCTCCTGGTGGGTGATCGGCCAGTTCTGGCGCAGCGAAATCCGCGGCTTGATGCGCAACGACAAAAATCTGCGCCGGGACTGGTGCGTGCATCTGCTGCTGTGTGTACCTGTGGCGCTGTGGGTAACCCAGGTCTGCGGCATGCCCTTCTGGCTGTACGCGCTCGCACTGGTCGTTCCCGGCAATGGCATCCTGCTGATTCGCTCGTTTGCGGAACACCGCGCGCGGCCTGCGGTACGGCAACGCATCGCAGTCGTTGAAGGATCGCGATTGCTGGGTCCGTTGTTCCTGTTCAACAGTTTGCACGCGCTGCATCACGCGGCGCCGGGAACTCCGTGGTACCACCTGAACGCGCTGTATCGCCGCACGCGCGAACAACTGCTCGCGGACAATGGCGGGCTCGTCTATCAAAGTTATTTCGACGTGGCGCGGCGTTTTCTGTTTCGCGCCCACGATCGACCTGTGCATCCACAAGGCCGGGTGCCATCGACTCAGGCCGGCTGAGCGTAGCCGGCCTGCAAGGCCTCCCGATCCCAGGCGAGCAGTGGCGCGTACGACGCGGCGTCCGCCCTCGCAAAGCCATCCAGCAGCAACACATCGGCGAGACTCGCAAACCAGGGTCGCGTGCTGGCATTCAGGAACGCCGCCCGCAGCGCCTCTGTCATCGCAGCCGGCGCGCTGTTAGATGCGACGAAGGCCGGCAACGGCGCGGTGTCGGTAGCCTCCAGCACGCGAATATCCTGCATCAGCGCGGGTGCGTGCTTTGCGATCAAGGCGTGCCAGTAGGAATCCAGCGGACCGATATCGATGCGTCGCTCGCGAACGCTGTCGAGCACCCGGCGCGCGGTAATGAGGTCGGCCTGCATCTCGCGGTACAGCCTCGGCCGTGCGGGCGTCCGGTAACGCAGCAGATGATGGCGAAAGGCATTGAAGCCGGAATGCGAGTGCGCAACCGTGAATCCGGCGCGGCCGCCGAAGGTTTCTTCAAGGGTCTTGAAGGCTGCGTCCCGATGCACGATCAGGTCGCTGCGATAGACGGCGTGACCCGCAGCCCAGGCGGTGCGCGGAATCGGCGCCGCAATCGGCATCACCGGCGCGAGTCCGGTCGCGATCGGAAAGCCGCACATAAAGACCGCGCCGAGGTCCGGACGCGCCCACAGTTGCTCGAGCGGCTGCGGCGCCGGATAGGAAAAATAGCTCAGGCGCACGCCGGCATCGTCCGCGATGCGCTGCAGCAGTTCGCGCCACGCCGCCTCCACCTCGGGCGTC
>JANNVI010000071.1:0-1992 GCA_031414335.1 Gammaproteobacteria bacterium
GCCGAGACGCTGCCAGATCGGCGCCAGCGCGCGGGTCTCCAGGCCTGACAAAGGCGCCATGCCCAGGTTGAACCATTTGTAGTCCTGGTTCCTGCCCCACAGCATCAGCTCGATGAACAGGTAGTCCATCGTGCCGTTGGGGGCATCCGGACTGAAGCGCATCAGGTCGACGGATAATTCCTCGCGGCTCGCGGTCGGCCACAGGTTGGCAAAGGCGACCGGCGCACCGGCGACGCGCACCAGCGCGATCGGAAACTGCCGCAGATAATCCTGCGCGAACGCGCCTAACGAAAAGCCCTTCTCCGCCGTGGCTTTTTCCTCCAGCCACAGCTCCGAGATGGTGCGCAGGCTCGGCAGCACAGCGTCGACTTTTTCCGGCGCCAGGATCTCAAAGGTTGCGCCCGCCCGTTCCGGCCGGCGGTGCGCCTGGCGCAGATCCGCGCGGGCGCTGCCCTCGAGGGAAAAGTCTGTCAATTTGACGCGCGCTTCCTCGCCGATTTTCATCAGTGACAGGCCGAGGTCAAGATACAAGGGCAGGTTCGCGGTGGTCACCTGGTAAAAAACCGCCCGGCCGCCGGCCTGATCCACGAGTTCGCGAAAACTCCACGCCAGTTCCTCGCGCCGTTCCTCGGGACCCACCGGATCGCCTAACGCAATCCAGCTGCGGCCCGACACCTGGTACATGACGAACGCATCGCCGGCCGGATGCAAGAGCAGGCGTTTGTCGCCGGTCAGGGCCGCATTGGCCACGCTGACGCCGGATTGCGCGATGATCTTCCGGAGCTGGAGCGGATCGATCACTGCGCCGGCCGATTCGTCCGGAGTCGCCGGCCGCAGCAGGTTCATCGCCAGGAACCCCGCCAGCACGACGATGACGGCGAACGACGCGCGCAACATGCGTGGCGCGTCGCCGCGCATGGCAAATGTCCACCACAGCTCATTGTCGTAGGGCACATGCCGATAGGCGAGCATGCCGAGCCAGATCGACAGCCCGACAATGATGCCCACGCCTGCCAGCCAGCCCGGCGTGAATCGCTGACTGAGCAAGGATGACGGGCGGTAGAACGCCGGTCGCGACAAGCGCAGCAGCGCTAACACGACGGCGAGGAACAGCGCCTCCTCGACATCAAATCCCTTCAGCAGCGACGCCACGATACCGGCGAGCAGCAGCCAGAAGGTGATGTGGTACGCGCCGCTCTGCCGGCGCATCAGTCCGCGGGCCAGGATCAGCAGCCCGACGCCAATCACGCTGCCCGCGAGGTGCGACACCTCCAGCAGGGGCAGGGGAATTACCGCGCGTATCAGGTGAATACGGCTGTCGACCGATGGCGTGGCGCCTGACACCAGCAACACCGCGCCCGCGACGAACACCAGCGCGGCTAACAGCTGCGGCGCCACCGGCAGCAGCAACGGCGTGATCCAGACGCTCGCCGTCTTGCCGGTGCGCCCAATGGTGCGGCGCTGCAGGAACAGTTCGTGTGCCAGCAGGCCGACCGCGGCCACCATGAGCGGCAGCAGGTAGTAGATGACGCGGAATGCGATCAGCGTGCCTAACAACGTTGGCACCGGGACCCTGGGGATGGCGAGCAGCACGATGGCCTCGAACACGCCGAGGCCGCCGGGCACCTGGCTCGCGACGCCGCCGGACACCCCGATGGCAAATACCCCAAGGAAGGTCAGGAAATCGATTCCCGCCGACGCCGGCATCAGCAGCCACAAGGCGCCTGCCGCAACGCTGAGTTCCAGCACGGCGAGCAGTGCCTGAGGCAGCGCGATGCGGGCCCGCGGCGGCCGCAATTCCCACGTGCCCAGGAAAATCGAGCGGCGCGCCAGCGATGCCCAGGCGAGATAAGCCAGAACGGCGCCGATCACAATCCAGCCAACCAATTGCGACCAGGCATGGCCGAGGTGAATCGCCGTGGTGCCGGGCGTGGCGAGAATCAGCGCGGTACCGCCGACCAGGCCCAGGCCGACGGCCGTCGTGGATGCGCA
>JANNVI010000072.1:0-3320 GCA_031414335.1 Gammaproteobacteria bacterium
CACCGATGCGTTGCTGAAAAATGAGTTCGATGCGTATCGCGCTAACGGCGCCGTGCATCCATTGTGGGTTCGTCATGGCCTGAATGTCAGGTGCTATGTGCACGACAACCTCGAGACCTGGCGCAGCAACTTCAAGGGCATTCGCGTCGTTCACGCGGACACCGGCGCGGAGATCTTCGGCGCGATCGATGACATCTGGCAGGACCGGGCATCCGGCCAGCTGCATATCGTCGATTACAAGTCGACCTCCAAGAAAGAAGCGCCGTCGCTGCAGGGTGGTTTCGGCGATGGCTACAAGCGGCAGATGGAGATTTACCAGTGGCTGTTCCGCACCGCGGGCTTCGATGTTAGCAACACGGGTTACTTCCTGTATGTCAACGGCAGGAAGGATGGCGGCTTTTTCGATCAGGACCTGAATGGCGTGATGCGCTTCGATCCGGTGCTGATTCCCTACCAGGGCAATACCGACTGGGTGCCGCAGGCGATCACGAACGCGGTCGCGTGCCTCCAGGGCGATGCGATACCGAATCCGACGCAGGACTGCGAGAGTTGCAAGTATTTTCTCGAGCGCATCGCGACGCTGGATGCGAAACGGGTTCCTGAGTAAACCTGGCGAGCGTTCTTGCTTTCCAGGTCGGCGAGCTTGCGTGCGAGGTCCTTGTGCGTGGAGAGGATTTCACGCAAGCGGACGAAGGTGCGCATGAGTTCGACGTTGACTTGCGCAGCCCGCGAGCCGCGGAGCGCTGACGAGAGCATGGCGACTCCCTGCTCCGTGAAGACATGGGGTAGGTATCTGCGCCCGCCATGCTGGGAACTTGAGGTGCCAATTTGGCACCTCAAGTTCTGGTAATCAACAGCAGTCAGCCGAAACATGAAGTCGCCTGGAAATCGACTGGGGTTGCGCTGGACCTGTCTAATCAGTGCTTTTGTTTCAACCTGATACAAAGAGGCGAGGTCGCTGTCCAGCATGACCTTCAGCCCGCGCACTACGAGAATGCGCTGCGCAATTGTCTCGGTGGCGATTGGCGCAGCGTGGGCACGGGCCATAAGGGCAGGGTAATGGGCGCCGGGTCGTCACACGATGTGCAAAATGATTGCAGGTGGCCAGAAAGGCCGATCGCAACGAAGCGTGAATTCGCCTGCTCAGCGCAACTGGCTGTCCTTGCTGCCGCGCCGGTTGTAGCCGGCGTTGGTCGTCGCGCGCTGGTCCTCGGCTTCCTGGCAGGGCACGCAAAAGCGCACGCCCGGCAGCGCCGCGCGCCGCTCAGGCGAGATGTCCGCGCCGCACTGCGCGCAATGTGTCAGTGACGGCCCCTGCGGCAAGCGGCTTTGCGCGCGCTTGATGCCGTCCTTCACGGTCGCGTCGATCTGTTCCTGCACGGCGCCGTCCTGCGCCCACCCGGTTGCCAAAGTCGTGTCCTCCAGTGCCCGAAAGTACCGCCGACCCGTAGACTACGCAACATGAGTCATCGATACCTGCTGGTGGATTTCGAAAACGTGCCCAAGGTCGACCTGGCGGCACTGCCGGACGACGTGACGGTGCCGTTCTTCTTTGGCGCCTCGCAGAAGTCGGTCAGCAAGGACTTCCTGAAGACCGCCCTGAAACTGGGGCCGCGCTTCGTGCCGGTCGACATCGAGGGGCAGGGCAAGAATGCGCTCGATTTTCATATTGCCTTTTACCTCGGCGAGTATCTCGAAAAGCACGCCGATGCCGACTGCGTGATCCTGTCGCGCGACAAGGGCTTCGATCCACTGGTGAAGCACCTGGTCGGGCGCGGATTCAAGGTGCGGCGCGTGGCGTCAATTGGCGAAGCGTTCGGTACTGCGACGGGGCGGCACGCGCCGGTGCGACAGGATACGGGGCGACAGGACACGGGGCGGGCTCGCGCGAAAGCAAGGCCGCCGGCGGTAGCGCCTGGACCTAACACCGCGGATTCGGTCCCGGCCGACGTGCTGTTGCGGGCGCGTGCCTCGCTGATTGCGCTGCCGGCCCGGAACCGGCCGCGCAAGCGCCAGGGTCTGGTGAAGCACCTCGTGTCGGGCCTGGGGCGCAAGCATCCCGAGTTGTTAGTGCAGCGCGTGGTCGATGAGTTGATCCGGGAAGGCGCGCTGCAGGAAGCGGATGGCCAGATGACGTACCGGCTCAGCTGAAAGCACGTTGCACTGCGGGTCCGGTCTCTCGACGCCTCGCATGCCATAACGCGAGTTCAGCAGCGGTTCACCGCGCTCCGTTAGTGTAGGTCTCGTCAGCCAAACTGACGGGAGGACCTATGTTAAATGCACTGCGCGCCGTTATTTTGTTAGGAATCCTGGCCCTGAGTGGTTGCGCCTCGCTGTCGCGCAATGAATGCGCCGCCGGCGACTGGTATGGCATCGGCCAGCGCGATGGCGCCAATGGCTACCCGGAGGAGCGACTTGCCGATCATGCGGCCGCCTGCGTCAAGCACGGCATCACCCCGGATCGCGCCCAATGGCTGGAGGGTCGCGAACGCGGTCTCGAGCGTTTCTGCACCGCGCGCCACGCCTTCGATGTCGGCGCCAGCAACAGCAGCTATGCCGGGGTCTGCGCGGGTCCAGCCGAAGACGATTTCCTGCACGGCTATCGGCTCGGCAAGGCGCTCGCCGAAGCGCACTCGCGCCGCGACCACTGGGACCAGGAGATACACCGTCTCAATCACCGCCTTGCGGAGGACAACAAAGACGACCAGCCCAAGGACCATCCACGCCTAACAAATGCGGAACGCGTCGAGATCGGGTTTCAGCTCGGGGTCGCCATGATGCGCCGCGAAGAAGCTGACCGCGATGCCGAGGAGATCAATCAGCTGAGCGCACGCCTCTGAAGGCCCGGACGCGGCGTCTCTGGCCGCTGTCCGGGCAATCGCCTCGACTGGCCGTTGCTAAATAGCAACGATTGAGCCACGCGTAATAATATGGCGTTAGTATGCGGCTGTTCCTGAGCACGAGGGTTTTCAGCCATGAATCGCATAGTCATCTCCACTCTAGTTTTGTTAGCCAGCGCATTCTCCGGAATCGTTGCGGCACAAACTGCATCAACATCGGGCGCGCTGGAGGAAGTGACCGTCACCGCGCAACGGCGCGAAGAGTCACTGCAAAGCGTGCCGGTTGCCGTATCGGCCTTTACGGCCAACCAGCTGGAAGAGCGCCTGGCGACGTCCACGATCGATCTCGTGAAAATGGTCCCGAATCTCTTCGGTCATAACAACACGGGCACCTCGACTGCGAACACCTACTTCCTGCGCGGCCTCGGCTCCACCGAGCAGATCGCGATGCTGGATCCCGCGGTCTCGACCTACGTCGAT
>JANNVI010000073.1:0-4457 GCA_031414335.1 Gammaproteobacteria bacterium
CTCGGAGCGGTGGCACACGATGCTAACAACGCCGTCCTCGCCGATGGCCACAAACGCCAGCGGATTGTCGACCCAGCCGTGCGGCATGGTCTCCGCGCCATAGGTGGGCAGCGTGTCGGCGCGCAGTGCGTCCGGATATCCAACCGCCAGCACCAGTCCGCCCAGTAGCAAGGCGTCCTTAAGAAACTTCCGCCGACTGACGTTGGCGATCAGCAACGGCATTTGCGGCGACGTCACATCCATAATCATCCCCTGGGTCGATTGGCGGCGCTGGTTAATGCTGCTGCTCCTGGCAACGCCTATTGTCAGTTATCGCTGCGATCTTTCCCAGCATTCGCCGTCAGCGTGCAGACGGGTGATGCACCTCGATGGTTGAGTGCACAATCTCCTCGTGCACGCGGAGGCGCGCGCGCATGGCCGCTGGGGTCAACGACGGATCGTTCGTCACCACCGTCAGTGCACAGGAATACACGTTCTTGCCCACGCGCCACACATGCAGGTCGGTCACGCGCGTCCCTGCGGCGGCTGTTTCAATCACACTGCGGATCTCATCGACCACCGGGTGATCCATTTCCCGATCCAGCAGCACCTTGCCGGTTTGCGCGATCAACCCATAGGCCCAGATCGCAACCACGATCGCGCCGACGATGCCCATGACCGGATCGAGCCAGGACCAGCCGTAGAACAGGCCGCCGCAAAGCGCGATGATCGCCAGCACCGACGTCGCCGAATCGGCCAGCACATGCACGTAGGCCGACTTCAGGTTGAGATCGTGATGCGGCTCATGCGCGTGTCCCTGTTCGTGTTCATGGGTGTGATCATGGTGATGTGCCTTGCCCAGGATCAGTGCGCAGACGATGTTGACCGCGAGTCCCAGGATCGCGACGACGATGGCCTCCTGGTAGTGGATCGGCTGCGGCGTGATGAATCGCTCCACGGAGCTGACCATGATCGTCACGACGATGCCTAACAGGATGATCGCGCTGGCAAATCCGCCCAGCACCTCGATCTTCCAGGTGCCGAAGGCGAAGCGCGGGTCCTTCGAATAGCGGCGTGCGGTGGAGTAGGCCACGGCGGAGAGGCCGATGGCGATCGCGTGCGAGCTCATGTGCCAGCCATCGGCGAGCAGCGCCATCGAGTTGTACCACCAGCCGGCGGCGATCTCGACCACCATCATGCTCGCGGTGATCCACATCACCAGCCGCGTGCCGCGTTCGGCGGCCGCGTTGCCCGCGTCGAATACGTGATCGTGATCCAAGCCAGTGTTTCTGTCGTTTTCCATGGGTCGTAGTGCGCGACGCTCAGTGGCAGCGAAGCCGTGATAGTCAACCATTTGTTGTATAAATACAACGATTCCAAGTCGCGACTTGCCGCACTGCAATCAAGTGGTTAGAGTCGCGGCTTCGGTAGCGGCGGCGGCATGTCCGCCTTGCCCAACAATCAACACAAAGACTTTGGAGATCGCTATGAATCGGACCTCTCGGTGTGTACTTGCCGTAACGGCAGCCTTGTTCCAGGTCATTGCAGCGCCAGTCCAGGCTGCCGACGAGAACGCGCTGGAAGAAATCATCGTCACCGCGCAGAAACGTGAGACATCGCTGCAGGATGTCCCATTCTCCGTGGCCGCCCCCAGCCAGGAACAGATGCGCCGCGCGAACGTCGGCAGCATCGTCGATCTGGCGCGCAACGTAGCGAGCCTCAGCATCGCGGATCTTGGCCCGGGCCAGAGCCAGGTCGCCATGCGCGGCATCAGCGCCGGCCAGGTCATTCGCGATCAGCCCGGCGTCAAGGAGCAGGTCGGCATCTACCTCGACGAATCACCGATTTCGGTCGCGTTGTTTACGCCGGATCTCGAGCTCTATGACCTGCAGCGCTTCGAGGTGCTGCGCGGTCCGCAGGGCACGCTGTTCGGCTCCGGTTCCCTGTCGGGCACGCTGCGCTACATCACCCAGCAGCCGAAGCTTGGCAAATTCGAAGGCTCGGCTGAGATCGGTCTTAACAGTGTCACCGATGGCGGCACTGGCGGCGCCGTGCGCGGCATGATCAACGCGCCAATCGGCGAAACCGCCGCGTTGCGTGTGGCCGCGTACTACAACCGCCTGCCTGGTTTCATCGATGCGATCCAGCCGAGTGGCGCGATCAAGAAGGATGTCAACCAGGGCGATCGCACCGGCGCGCGCGTCGCCATGTTGTTCGCACCTAACGAAAACCTGACCATCACGCCGCGCATCGTCTACCAGAAACTGGAAACCGATGGCTATCCGCGCGTCGATCTCTTCAATATCCTGGGCAATCCCTTCACCACCACCCAGCCGCGGGTGACCATCGGCGATCTGCAGCAGTACACGCAGCAGCGCGAAGGCATCACCGATGACTTCAAGCTCGCCGATGTCAAAGTCGAATACAACTTCGGTTCGAAGACGCTGACCTCGGTGACTTCATACACCGACCGCAAGGTCGTGGTGTTGCGCGACGCCACGCAGCTGACCGGCAGCGTGACGTTCGACGTGGGTGGCACGGCCGCGGAAGTGCGCATCAGCTCACCGTTGTTCGACGCGACCAAGCTCAAGGTGTTCAGCCAGGAGCTGCGGTTGTCATCGAATGGCGACGAGAACTTGCAGTGGCTTGCGGGCGTGTTCTACCAGGACGTCGACCGCAAGTACGGCCAGAGTCTGCCGACGCCCGGCTACGACGCGATCACGCAGCGTTTGTTTGGCGTGGTCAGCTCGCAGCTGAATGCGCCGCCTAACACGCCTTTCTATTCCAACCTGTCCTATAAGCTCAAGCAGTTCGCCGCGTTCGGCGAAGCCACCTATCGCTTCACCGATGCCTGGCGGCTCACCGGCGGCTTGCGCTACTACAAGTTTGACGAAGACCGGGTGCTCAATTTCGGCGGCTTTTTCGCCGATGTCACCCCAGCGGGCGGTGTGCCCGCGTCGACGGATTCCAACGGCGTGTCGCCGCGCGTGATTCTCAGCTACAAGGTGAACGAGAACACGCAATTCAACCTGCAGGCCGCGCGCGGCTTCCGCCTGGGCGGCATCAACGATCCGATCAACCTGCCTTTGTGCTCGCCGCAGGACCGAGTCACGTTCGGTGGCGTGGGCAACTGGGATGACGAAACCAATCAAAGCATTGAAATCGGCGCCAAGCTGCGCAGTGCGGACCGTCGTATCACCTTTAACGTCGCGGCCTTCCACAACGAATTGCGCGACCTGCAGGCGACGGTGACGGCCGGCACCTGCTCGTCTCGTATCATTTACAACGTGGACAAGGCGCACAGCACCGGTCTCGAACTGGAGCTGTTCGCTCGCGCTAACGCAAACTGGGACTTCGGTGTTTCCGCCACCTGGACCGACGCCACACTCGACTCGTCGGTCGAATCGATCGCGGCTAACGGCTCGCGCACGGTCATTGGTGGCCTGATCGATGGCGCACGCCTGCCGACGGCGGCGAAATTCCAGGCGGTCGCGAGCGTCGGCTTCAACATGCCGATGGCGTCGGAACGCGAGTTCTTCGCCACTGCCAACTTGCAGCATGTGGGCTCCTCGATTGCGCAGTTTGAAAATACCCAGGCGAATTTCGGCCAGATCGGTGGCGGCGTCTCGGGCGCCGCGCGCCTGATTGGCTTTGGTGCGCCGCCGCCTAACACGGTGTTCCAGTTCAATCCAGAACTGCCGGCCTATAACATCGGCAACCTGCGCTTCGGCATCCGCAACGACCGCTGGGAGTTCGCGGGCTATGTCGTCAACGTCGGCGATGAGCACGCGCGCCTGGCGCTCGATTACGAGCGCGGCCGCAGCGCCCGTGTCGGCTACCTGACCAATCCGCCGCGCACCTATGGTGTGACTGCGCGCTGGAATTTCTAACAAGCGCCGCAAGATGATGAACCGAGGGCGGGCTGGGAGATCCAGCCCGCCCTTTTTCTTGGTGTAGCGGACAAATACCGGGTGCGGTCGTGAGGTTGCGTGCGATCGCAGCTTTGGCGCAGTATCGGCACGATGACTGAAGTCCCGTCAGGATCGCGCCGGCGCGACCGCCACCGTGTGCCCCGTAACCCTGGCGCGACGCTCGCGCCTCTGCCGCGCCTCACCAATCCCTGGCCGCCGCTCGAAGTTCTGAGCGCTGAGCAGCTGGAGCGCATCCTGGGCGCGGCCTATCGGGTACTGGAAGAGACCGGGATGGAAATTCGCAGCGCCGCGGCGCTTGAAGTGTTCCGTCGCGGGGGTGCGCGGGTCGACGAGGCAACGCAAATTGTGCGCCTCGGGCGCGAGGTGGTCGAGGCCCATCTCGCGCATGCGCCGGAGCAATTCGTCCTGCATGCGCGCAACGCGGACCGGCATTTGCAGGTCGGCGGCAGGGTGGTGAATTTCGGGCCGGTCAACGGCGCACCTAACATCAGCGATGCCGAGCGTGGCCGCCGCTACGGCGACCTGCAGGGCTTCCGCGATATCCTG
>JANNVI010000074.1:0-102966 GCA_031414335.1 Gammaproteobacteria bacterium
GCGGACCTGGGTCTTCGTCGAGCAACCGCCCGCTCCCCTCCCCCGCGGCCGGCGCGCGGCGCCGCGCGCCACCAGTTCCGGAATGTCCTCGGTGACCAGGTACTGGTGCGACAGCGTCACGATGGGCAGGTATTCGCCAACCATCGCCGCGACTTCGCCGCCGCGATAACCGGCGGCATTGATCACCGATTGCGCCTGGATGACGCCCTTGTTAGTTGTCAGGCGCCACTCGCCTGACGCCGTGCGTTCGATGGCCGTCACGCGCGTTTGCCGGTGGATCTGCGCGCCAGCGTCGCGCGCGCCCTTGGCGAGTGCCTGGGTCAGCTGCGCTGGGTCGATGTCACCGTCGTGCGGATCGTAGAGCCCGGCGAGGATGCCCTCGGTGCCGATGAAGGGATGACGCGCGCGGATCTCATCCGGCGTCATCATGTCGAACTCAATGCCCTGCGCGCGGGCCTGCGACACCACATGGCGGAACTCGTCGACCCGGTCCTGCGTGTGCGCGAGCCGGATGCTGCCGGTGATGTGGTAATTGATGTCATAGCCGACACGCTGGGCGAGCTCGGCGTACAACCGCGTGCTGTGGCGCTGCAGCTTTATGAGATTCCACGAGGTCGAAAAATTCGGACAGTTGCCCGCCGCATGCCAGGTCGAGCCCGCGGTCAACTCGTCGCGCTCCAGCAGCACCGCGTCGGTGACGCCGAGCTGCGTCAGATGATAGAGCGCGCTGCAGCCGACTGCGCCGCCGCCAATGATCACCACCTGTGCGTGAGTCTTCATTCGATACCTGACGTCATGATTTTATGCGTTCGCTCTTCGGGTCATACCAGGGCTGCAACTGGACCCGCGCGTCGTAACGCGCGCCGGCGACTTCAATCTGCCAGCGCCCCGACTGCAGCCACTCGGGCGTTACGCCTTGCTCGCATACGACATAGCCCATGCCGATCGAGCGATCGAGGCGAAAGCCCCAGGCGCCTGACTTGGTCGAGCCGACGATGACGCCATCGCGGACGATCGGTTCTTCGTGATACAGCAGCGGCGCGCTGGCTGAGTTGTCGTTCAGCATGACCTGCACCAATCGCTTGGTCAGCAAGCCGCGCGCGCGTTGTGCGAGCAGCGCGTCGCGGCCGATGAAGCCGCCCGGCTTGTCCCAGGCGACCGTGAAGCCGAGACCGGCTTCCAGCGGCGTGTCTTCATCGGCGATATCGTGGCTCCAGTGCCGATAGCCTTTTTCGACCCGGCAGGCCGCCATCGCGTGATAGCCGGCGTGACGCAGGCCGTAGGCGCCGCCCGCTTCCTGCAGCCGCTCGTAGACATCGAATACATGCTCCGCAGGGATGTAGAGCTCCCAGCCGAGTTCCCCGACGTAGGTAATGCGGCTGGCGCGCAGTTTCGCGTAACCGATTTCAATTTCGCGCGACTGCCCGAAGGGATGTGCGGCGTTTGAGAGGTCCGCCCCGGACACGGCCTGCAACAGCTCGCGGCTGCGCGGACCCATGACACCTAACATCGCGAGTCCCGCGGTGATATCGGTCACCGCGCAGCGCAGGTCATCGCCGGCGTCCTCGATGTGGCGGGTCAGCCAGTGCAGGTCGCGGGTCTGGCAAATCGCCGAGGTCACGACCAGGTAGCGCGTTTCGGCGAGCCGCGTGATGGTGAGGTCGGCCTCGATGCCGCCGCGGTCATTGAGCCACTGCGCATAGACAATGCGCCCCACCGGCACGTCGACGTTAGCTGTCGAGAGGCGGTTCAAGATTGCGCAGGCGTCGCGGCCCTGGACCAGGAACTTGGCAAAGCTCGCCTGATCGAAAAGCGCCACGGCATCGCGCACCACGAGGCATTCACTGCGGCAGGCGTCGAACCAGTTCTGGCGGCCATAGGAATATTCGTAGCGCGGCTTTGAGCCCGGCGCGCCAAACCAGTTCGGCCGCTCCCAGCCCGCGGTCTCGCCCATGCAGGCGCCGGCGGCAATCAGGCGGTCATGCAGGCCACTGCGCCGTGCGCCGCGCGCGCTTTCGTACTGGTAGTACGGCCAGTGCATCGCATATAACAAACCGAGCGTCTCGACCGTGCGGTCGCGCAGATAACGGCGATTCGACTGGAACGGCATCGCGCGACGTATATCGACGTCGGCGAGATCCATCGGCGGGCGGCGATCCAGGATCCACTGCGCGACCACCTTGCCCGCGCCGCCGCTGGCCGCGATACCCACGGAGTTGAATCCCGTGGCAACGAACAGGTCGCGCACTTCCGGCGCTTCGCCGATGTAGTAGCGGTCATCCGGCGTAAAACTCTCGGGGCCATTGAAGAACAGCTGGATGCCGGCGTCAGCCAGCGCCGGGACCCGCTGCACTGCCGCGCTCAGGATCGGCTCGAAGTGATCGTAGTCCTCGGGCAGCGTGTCGAAGCAGAAGCTCTCGGGAATGCCATCCATGCCCCAGGGCTTGGCCACCGGCTCGAAGCAGCCGACTAACAACTTGCCGGCGTCTTCCTTGTAGTAGGCGCATTCGTCATAGACGCGCAGCACCGGCAGGTTGCCCGGCAGCTTCGCGATCGGCTCGGTGACGATGTAGAAATGTTCCGCCGCATGCAGCGGTATTGAAACGCCGCAGGCGCGGCCCAGCGCATGCGACCACATGCCGGCGCAGATCACCACCGTGTCCGCGGAAATGTAACCGGACTCGGTCTCGACGCCGACCGCCCGGCCCTTTTCGACCCGCACGCTGCTGACCGGCGTGTTTTCAAGAATGCGCGCACCGCGCATCCTGGCGCCCTTGGCGAACGCCTGGGTCGTGTCAATCGGGTTGGTCTGGCCGTCCTTGCGGATGAAAATTCCACCAACCAGGTCGCCAACCTCTAACAACGGCCAGCGTTCCTTGATCTCGGCCGTCGAGAGCTCATCGATTTCCAGGCCGAAGGTCTTGCCCATGGAGGCGCCGCGCTTCAACTCCTCAAAGCGGGCCGGCGTTTTCGCGACGCTGATCGAGCCGTTCTGCTTGAAGCCCGTGGCCTGGCCGGTCTCGGCCTCGAGCGAGCGGTAAAGATCGGCCGTGTATTTGGCAAGTTCCGTCAGGTTGCGGGTCGCGCGCAGCTGCCCGACCAGTCCGGCCGCGTGCCAGGTCGTGCCGCAGGTGAGCTGCTTGCGCTCCAGCAGCACCACGTCGGTGACACCGATCTTCGTCAGGTGATAGGCGATCGAACAGCCGGCGATCCCACCGCCAACGATGACGACACTAGCGTGACTGGGCAGTGACATTCAGCGCGACAGTAAATGCATGTGGCCTAGGCGGTGACGCGCTTGGGCGCGGGCGCCGCGCCCGCAGCTGCGCCGGCCGGCAGCATGCCCGAACGCGCGAGCCGCACCGGAAACCGGCGGCGGATTTCGGCATCGACCGCTTCGGAAACATGGCTCGGGAAATGACTGCCGAGAATTTCCTCGACCTTGTGTACGGCCCGATCCAGGACACTGTGCGAGCCCTGCTCGGTCCATTCGTTAGGACTGCGGCGATCGCCGACCGACGGGTAAAGGTATTCGGTCTGCATCAGCTCCAGGGTCTGCGGGCTGCCGAGGAAATGCCCAGGGCCGTTCAGGCAGACTTCCTTGATGATCTCAAACGACAGGCGCTCTTCGGTCACTTCAATGCCCTTGATGGTGCGTTGCGTGGCGCCGATGATGTCATTGTCGATGATCAGGCTTTCCAGCGAATAACCTAACAAGCTGGCGTGCATGCCGGCCGATTCGTAGATCAGGTTGGCGCCGGAATTGCCGACCAGCGCGTGGTTCAGGGCCTTCTCGCCCGCGGATTGCGCGTCAGCGATTTTTGAATCCGTCATGCCCGAGGCCGTGCCACCGGTCAGGTCATAGAAATTGGCCATCTGGCCGGCTGCGGCCGACAACAAGGCCTGCTCCGGGCTGCCGCCCGACATTGCGCCGGTACGCAGGTCGGAGACAAAGCACCAGGTGCCGAAGATCGCGGGATGGCCCGGCTTCAGCGCGTTCACATAGACCAGGCCCGCCAGCACCTCGGCGACTTCCTGGGCTAACGCGCCGGCCAGCGCCGCCGGCGCTGTCGCGCCGGCCTGCCCGGCCGACAACAGCAATATCGGCATGCCACCGCGCACCGCAACTTCCAGGCAACGGCAGGCATCGGCCGCGAATTTCATCGGCGGCACGACGAAGCAATTGGACTGGCTGACAAACGGACGCGCGCGCCACTTATCTTCGCCGCCGGCGATGGCGTGCAGCATTTCGAGCGAGGCTGTTACATGTTCGGGCTGCACCCAGCTGCTGCCGACATGCTTGGTGGTGCTCGACACGGCCGCGTAGCAGGTGTTGAAGTCCATTTCAAAGGGATCGGGAATATCGCGCGGCACCACGGCGCGCTGGAAGAAATGGATGTGTTCCATGACATCGACGATGCGGCCGATGTCGTACAGATCCTGGATCGTCGATTCGCGGTAGACGCCCTGCGCGTTGACCATGTTGACCGCGGCGCCCGCGGTCCCGAAATAAGCGCGCTTGCCCCAGGGCTCCATGTCGTGCTTGGACTCCTGGCCGTGCAGCACGAAATTACGCGCGGCTTTGGCAACCGTGTCCTCGACCAGCGCGCGTGGAAACAGCAACCGCCCGGTGTCGGTCATTGTGCAACCAGCCTTGGTCATCACCTCGATGCCGGTGTCGGTCGCGTCCCCCAAACCCACCTCGGACAACAGGCGGAGCGCGGTGCGATGTATCTGCTCGACCCCGTCCTGCGTCAGCGGCTGGTAACGGCCGCTCGGCATGCCCGGTTTGACCGGCCGCAGATGGTCCGGCAGCGGTCCGCTGCGTTGCGCGCGCCGCGCATCGCGCCCCGACGGTCGGCGCGTTAGAGAGGGGTTTTCGTTCACTGGCTTACTCCGCAGGGGCGAATCACAGGGGTTAGCGTCGCACAGGCCATGGCCGGGCCACAGCAAAGATTATCTACCAGCCGGCAAGACTTTATGTGGATCGGAAATAGCTTGGCATATCATCCTACCCGCATGCAGAGGATCCGGTTATGACTATCAAACACACCCGCAGCGACTGGCAAAAGCGCGCCGGGGAATTGCGTTATGCCACCGGCCATTTCATCGATGGCGAGCACGTCGCGGGCCAGGGCGCGCGACTGACGGTGATCAACCCGGCGAGCGGCACGCCGCTGTGCGAGGTGGCTGCGGGCGGGCAAGCCGACATCGACCGGGCTGTGGCCTCCGGCCGGCGGACTTTTGCGTCGGGCGTCTGGCGCCGGATGGCGCCGCGCGACCGGCTCGCCGTTCTCAGCCGCCTGGCCCAGCTGATCGACAGCCATGCGGAGCAGTTCGCGCTGCTCGATACGCTGACCATGGGCAAGCCCATCAACGACATGCTGACTATCGACGTGCCGCAGGCGGTTCAGACCTTCAGCTACTTCGCGGAACTCTGCGACAAGGTGGACGGCGCCGTCACGGCGACTGCATCCGACGCCCTGCACTACATCCTGCGCGAGCCGCTGGGCGTGGTTGGCTGCATCGTCCCCTGGAACTATCCACTGCTGATGACCGCCTGGAAGGTCGCGCCGGCCCTCGCCGCGGGCAATTCCGTGGTGCTGAAACCCGCCGAGCAGACGCCGCTCTCTGGCCTGTTGCTGGCGCAGCTGTTCGTTGAAGCCGGGGGGCCGCCCGGAGTGTTCAACGTGGTGAATGGCACCGGCCCGGCTGCGGGTGCGCCGCTCGCGCTGCATAACGATGTCGCCAAGATTGCCTTCACAGGCTCGACCGGCATCGGCAAGCAGATGCTGATCTACGCCGGCCAATCCAACATGAAACGCGTCAGCCTCGAGTGCGGCGGCAAGTCACCGCAGATATTCCTCGCCGATCTCGAGGATCTCGATCGCGCAGTGACCTACGCGATCAATGGCATCTTCGGCAACATGGGTGAAGTCTGTAACGCCGGCTCGCGGCTGCTGGTCGACAAGAAGATCGCCGGCGATTTTGTCGCGCGCTTCATCGAACGCGGCCGCACTGCCTATCGTGCCGGCGACCCGCTCGACCCGGACACCAACCTCGGGCCGCTGGTCACGGCGGCGCATCGCCGGCGCGTGCTCGATTACATCGACAAGGGACGCCGCGGCGGCGCGAAACTGGAGTTTGGCGGCGACACGCCGGAACTGCCGGGCTGCTATGTCAATCCGACGCTGTTTTCCGGTGTCAGCAACCAGATGACCATCGCACGGGAGGAAATTTTTGGTCCCGTCGCTGCTGCGATTGAAGTCGATGGCCTCCAGGATGCGCTCGCCATTGCTAACGATTCGATCTACGGCCTGGCCGCGTCGGTCTGGACTCGCGACCTCAAGACCGCGCATACCGCGGTACGCGATCTCGAAGCCGGCGTAATCTGGGTCAACTGTTTTGATCACGGCGACATGACCCAGCCTTTCGGCGGCTACAAGCAGTCAGGCCAGGGCCGGGACAAGTGCCTGGAAAGCCTGCTGAGCTACACCCAGACCAAATCCGCGTGGATCCATCTTGGCTAACAAAATCATCACTGATGCAGACCCTCTGCTGAGCCTGCGGCCCGACACCGAGATGTCGGTGCGCGAATTCGGCGTGGCGCTCGACATGCAGGTTCCGGCTTTCAAGGCGCGCACCGAATACGTGCCGGAAATAGACAGCGCTTATAAGTTTGATCCCGAGACGTCGCTGGCGATTCTCGCGGGCTTCGCGCACAACCGCCGCGTCATGGTGCAGGGCTATCATGGCACCGGCAAGTCGACCCACATCGAACAGATCGCGGCGCGGCTCAACTGGCCGCTGGTGCGCATCAATCTCGACGGCCATGTCAGCCGCATCGATCTCGTGGGCCGCGACGCGATCGTCGTCAACAATGGCCAGCAGGTCACCGAGTTCAAGGAAGGCCTGCTGCCCTGGGCGATACAACGACCGGTCGCGCTGGTATTCGATGAATACGACGCCGGCCGCGCCGATGTGATGTTCGTGATCCAGCGGGTGCTGGAAGCGAGCGGCAAGCTGACCCTGTTGGACCAGAATCGCGTCATCACGCCGCATCCGTTCTTCCGCCTGTTTGCGACAGCTAACACCATCGGTCTTGGCGATGCCACCGGGCTCTATCACGGCACGCAGCAGATCAACCAGGGACAGATGGACCGCTGGTCCATCGTGACGACGCTCAATTACCTCGAGCACGACGCGGAGGCGGCCATTGTTGTCAGCAAGGTGCCGGCGTACGCGAACGCTGACGGTCAGCGCACCGTGATGGCAATGGTCCGGGTCGCCGACATGACCCGCAATGCTTTCATGAATGGCGATATTTCCACGGTGATGAGTCCGCGCACGGTGATCACCTGGGCGGAGAACGCGCTGATCTTCCGCGACCCGGCGCTGGCGTTCCGCGTCAGCTTTCTGAATCGTTGTGACGAACTGGAACGGCCGACGGTCGCCGAGTTTTACCAGCGTGCGTTTGGCACCGATCTGCCGGAAGCGGTCACGCGCCTGAAAGTCCTCTGATGGCGGCGACGCCAGACCGCAAAGCGGATGGCCAGCAGCAGTTCGAACGCGCGCTGGTGCAGTCGACGCGCGCGCTCGCCGGCACCGAGAAATTGCAGGTTGCCTTCGGCCCGCTGGGGCCGAAGCTGGAAGGCAATCGCATGTTGCTGCCGACGCCGCCAAAGCCGCTGACGCCTGCGGCCGCGGCGCTGGCGCGCGGCCAGGCCGATCAGCTCGCGCTGCGTAGCGCCTATCATGACGCCGCCCTGCATGCGAAGTATCGCCCGGTGGGACATCGTGCCCGCGCGCTTTACGAAGCCCTCGAAGATGTGCGCTGCCAGTCGTTAGGCGCCAACGTGCTGTCCGGCGTCGCGAACAACCTGGAGGCCGCCTTGCGACATCAGCTGGAGCGCAGCGGCGTACTGCGCGGCTCCGGTGACACGACCGCAGGCATGACGCAGGCACTGGCCCTGCTCGCGCGCGAGCGCTTCACCGGCATGCCGGCGCCGGCTGAGGCAGAGCAGCTGATGGCCCGCTGGCGCCCCACGCTGCAGGCCAAACTGGGCGACCACCTTCACAGCATGGCGTCCGCGACTGACAACCAGGAAAATTACTCCCGGCAACAGCATCAGCTGCTCCGCGCGCTGGATCTTGGGTTTGAGATCCTGCCGGCTAACGAAAAACGCGCTGCGGCGCCCCCGGCCGCGACGCCGACGCCCGCGCCTGGGCCGGGCACCCGGACGGAAAAAGACAATCTGCGCGTCAAACAGATCGAGGGCACGATCGAGCAGGACGAGCCGTCAATCGCCGCCGAAACGCCCTTGGCGACCCTGCCCCAGAGCGATGCCGACGCGCGCCGCGCGCCCGAAAACGACGAGTCCGGCGGCCGTCTGTCGCGCGACCTGCTGTATGACGATGCGGACAATCCGAATCGCCACTATCGGGCCTTCACGCACGCTCACGATGAAATTATCGCCGCAGATCAGCTGTGCGACGCAGCCGAGCTAACAAGCCTGCGAGCCCAGCTGGACCGCGAAGCGCGCGCGCTGCCCGGCGTAGTCACGCGCCTGGCGCGCCGCCTGGAGCGCATGCTGCTGACGCAGCAGATTCGCCGCTGGAAATTCGACCTCGATGAGGGTGTGCTCGATGCCGCGCGCCTCGGCCGCGTCGTCACCGATCCGCTGCTGCCGCTGTCGTTCAAGCAGGAGCAGGAAACGGATTTCAAGGATGCAATCGTCACGCTGCTGCTGGACATTTCCGGTTCGATGCGCGGCCGCCCGATCCTGCTGACCGCGCTGTGTGCGGACGTGCTGGCGCGCACGCTGGAGCGCTGCGGCGTCAAGACCGAGATCCTCGGTTTCACGACACGCAACTGGAACGGTGGGCATGCACGCGAGGACTGGATCGCCGCGGGCGGACGCGCAAATCCCGGCCGGCTCAGCGACCTGCGCCACATCATATTCAAGCCGGCGGATACGTCGTGGCGGCGCACGCGCCGCAACCTGGGTGTGCTGCTGCGCGAAGACCTGTTGAAGGATAACGTCGACGGCGAAGCCTTGTTATGGGCGCACGGACGCCTGCTGCAGCGCCCTGAAGAGCGGCGCATCCTGCTGGTGATATCGGATGGCGTGCCGCTCGATGATGCGACGCTGTCGGCCAACCCGGGCAGCTACCTCGATCAGCATTTGCGCAATGTCGTCAAGTGGATCGAGCGGCGTTCCTCGGTCGAACTGGTGGCGATCGGCATTGGCCACGACGTCAGTGATTACTACCAGCGCGCGTTAGCCATCGGCAGCGCCGATGAACTGGGCACCGCGATGATCGAACAGCTGGCAAAATTGTTCGCGCCGCGCCGGGCAGTGGCCGCTGGAGACAAATCATGACCGATGCTCGATTTCGCGGTTCCTGCCTGTGCGGCGCCTGCGCCTATGAAGTGCACGGCCCGTTGCGCAACGTCATCGCCTGCCATTGCACGCAGTGCCGCAAGCAGACCGGACATTATCTCGCGGCCACCAATGCGCAGCTCGCGGATTTCAGGCTCCTGCGCAGCGACTCGCTGCGCTGGTACCGCGCGTCGGCACGGGCGCAACGCGGCTTCTGTTCGACTTGTGGTTCGACGCTATTCTGGCAGGCCGACGGACGGGAGGAAATTTCCATCGCCGCCGGTTCGCTCGACGGGCCGACGGGCCTGACCATCGAGGGCCACATCTACTGCGCGGATCGCGGCGACTACTACTCGATTCCCGATGAAGGCTACCGATTGGAGCAATGGACCTGACATGCGCGCAGTATTGCTGACAGGCCACGGCGGCTTCGAGCGGCTCGAATACCGGGAGGATGTACCCGCACCTATTCCCGCTGCCGGCGAAGTGCTGGCGCGGATCGGCGCCGCAGCGGTCAACAACACCGACATCAACGCGCGCACCGGCTGGTACTCCAAGTCGGTCCGGGAAGCGACCGGTGGCAGCAACGCGCAAACCAACGCGAATGCCGAGGATGCCGGCTGGACCGGCGCGGCGATCCCGTTTCCGCGCATCCAGGGCGCCGACGGTTGCGGCGAGATTGTCGCCGTAGGGCCCGGTATCGCCAGGACGCGGATCGGCGCGCGCGTACTGCTGGATCCGGTGCTGCGTGGCGGCGGGACCGCAGCTAACCGTTTTGGCTACATCGGCACCGATCGCGACGGCTGCTTCGCGGAATTCGCCGTGGTACCGGATGCTAACGCGTGCAGGGTTGACAGCAGGTTGTCGGACATCGAACTGGCGTCTTTTCCCTGCTCCTACACCGCCGCCGAAAATATGCTGGCCCGGGTAGCCGTCGGGGCGCGCGAGACCGTCGTCATCACCGGCGCATCGGGTGGCGTCGGCTCGGCGGCCGTACAGCTTGCGCACCGCCGTGGCGCCAGCATCATTGCAATCGCGAGCAATGACAAGGCGGCGGCATTGCGCGCGCTCGGAGCCGGCCGCGTGCTGCCACGCGACGCGAACCTGCTCGCCGAACTGGGCGCAGAATCCATTGATGCGGTGATCGATTGCGTGGGCGGCGCGCAGTTCAGCTCTTACCTGCAGATATTGCGCCGCACCGGGCGCTACGCAGTCGCCGGCGCGATCGCCGGACCGATCGTCGAGCTCGACCTGCGCACGCTGTATCTGAAAGACCTGACCCTGTCAGGCTGCACGATTCCGGCTGCCGGGCTGTTCGCCGACCTGATCGGTTATATCGAGCGCGGCGAAATCAAGCCGCTGGTCGCAAAGACCTACGTGCTGCGCGACCTGGCTGCCGCCCAGCAGGAATTCCTGACCAAGCAGCACGTCGGCAAGATCGTGCTCAGCGTGGCGCCGGCATCACCAGCATGTTGACCGCGCTGCGCGCCAGATCCGAGAGACCCGCGCCACCCTGCTGACCGTACGCGATGATCTCGCGTCGCATGCGCGGATCCCAGAATTTCGTCAGGTGACTCGCGACTTCCCGCGGCGCATCCGCGGGCGTCGACTCGGACGCAAAGAACGTCGCGATCTCGTTGGTCATCTTCACCAGATGATCAATATGCATCACTGCGTCTCCGTCACCCGCGGCCGCTGCCGTGCCGCAATCGAACGTGCGCGCCAGCTCTCAGGCTGGCTGACCAGCGCAACCTGCACCGCCGTGACCTTGTACTCCGGACAGTTGGTCGCCCAGTCGGAATTGTCAGTAGTCACGACGTTGGCGCCGGACTCGGGAAAGTGAAAAGTCGTGTACACGACGCCGGGCTGCACGCGCTCGGTCAGGGTCGCGCGCATCACCGTGTCGCCGGCACGGCTCGAAATGCCGGTCCAGTCACCTTCGCGAATACCGCGTGATTCCGCATCATGCGGATGGATCTCGAGGCGATCCTCGTCATGCCAGCGGTTGTTAGCCGTGCGCCGCGTCTGCGCGCCGACGTTGTACTGCGACAGCACGCGACCGGTGGTGAGGATGAGCGGGTATCGGCTCGAGGTGCGCTCGTCGGTCGGCACGTACTCGGTGACGTAGAACTTGCCCTTGCCGCGCACGAACTGTGACACGTGCATGGTCGGTGTGCCGTCGGGCGCCGCATCGTTGCAGGGCCACTGGATGCTGCCCAGCCGGTCCAGTTTCTCGTAGCTGACACCGGTGAAAGTCGGTGTGAGTCTCGCGATCTCGTCCATGATCTCGGACGGATGCCGGTAGTTCATCTCATAGCCGAGCGCCTTGGAAAGTTTCATGGTCACTTCCCAGTCCTCAAGGCCCGCCAGCGGTTCGATGGCCTTGCGCACGCGCGAGATGCGCCGCTCCGCATTGGTGAAAGTACCGTTCTTCTCGAGAAACGACGAGCCCGGCAGGAACACGTGCGCGTACTTGGCGGTTTCGTTGAGGAACAGATCCTGCACCACCAGGCACTCGAGCGCCGTGAGGGCCGCGACCACATGGTTGGTGTTAGGGTCGGATTGCGCCAGGTCCTCGCCCTGGATATACATGCCGCGGAAACTGCCATCCAGCGCCGCATCGAACATGTTAGGAATGCGCAGGCCCGGCTCCGACTCGAGCCGCACCTGCCAGGCGGATTCGAACAAACCGCGGACCGTGGTATCGGACACATGGCGATAGCCGCTGAACTCATGCGGGAAGGAACCCATGTCGCAGGCGCCCTGCACGTTGTTCTGGCCACGCAGCGGGCTCACGCCCACGCCGGCGCGCCCGAGGTTGCCGGTCGCCATCGCGAGATTGGCGATACCCATGACCATGGTGCTGCCCTGGCTGTGCTCGGTGACGCCCAGGCCGTAGTAGATGGCGCCGTTGTTAGCACCGGCATACAGGCGCGCGGCGGCGCGCACCAGTGCTGCCGGGACGCCGGTCGCGGCTTCGGTCTGCTCCGGTGAATTGCCCGGGTCGGCAATGAATTGCTTCCACTTGGCGTAGGACGCCGCCTCGCAGCGCTCGGCGATGTACTCGTCGCGGGCCAGTCCTTCAGTCACCACGACGTGCGCGAGCGCGTTGATCAGCGCTACGTTAGTACCGGGCCGCAGCTGCAGGTGATAATCGGCCTCGATATGCGGCGCCCTGACCAGGCCAATAGCGCGCGGATCAAGAATGATCAGCTTCGCGCCCTGGCGCAGCCGCCGCTTCATCTGCGACGCGAACACCGGGTGCCCCTCGGTGGGATTCGCGCCGATCACCATGATGACGTCGGCCTGCATGACCGAATCGAACTCCTGCGTACCCGCAGACTCACCCAGCGTGTGCTTGAGGCCGTAGCCGGTTGGCGAATGGCAGACACGCGCGCAGGTGTCGACGTTGTTGTTAGCAAAGGCGGCGCGCACCAGTTTCTGCACCAGGAAGGTTTCTTCATTGGTGCAACGGGACGAGGTGATGCCGCCCACCGAATACTTGCCGTGCTCGGCCTGGATGCGCTTGAATTCCTGCGCCGCGTAGCCGATGGCCTCGTCCCAGGAGACTTCGCGCCACGGGTCGCTGATGCGCTTGCGAATCATCGGCTGCGTCACCCGATCCGGATGGGTGGCGTAGCCGAAGGCAAAACGGCCCTTGACGCAGGCATGACCGTGATTGGCATGACCATCCCGGTTGGGCGCCATGCGCACTACTTCGGCGCCCTTGGGACCGTCCTTGATTTCCGCCTTGAACGAGCAGCCGACACCGCAGTACGCGCAGGTCGTCGCCACCGATCGGGTCGGTTGGCCTTGTACCGCGAGCGTCGTTTCCGACAGCGCGGCCGTCGGACAGGCTTCGACGCAGGCGCCGCAGGACACGCACTCCGAATCGATGAAGTCCTGGTCCTGGCTGGCGGAGATCTGCGATTCAAAGCCGCGGCCGGCCATGGTCAGGGCCAGCGTCCCTTGGGTTTCATCGCAGGCCCGCACGCAACGTGAGCAGGCGATGCACATGTTAGGGTCGAAGACAAAATACGGGTTGGTCTGGTCTTTCTCCAGGCCGGCATGTTTCTCACCGGCGAGGCCGTAGCGCGTCTCGGTGACGCCGCAAACCTCGGCCATGTTCTGCAATTCGCAGTGGCCGTTAGCAGGACAGGTCACGCAATCGAGCGGATGATCGGAAATATAGAGTTCCATGACGCCATGGCGCAGCTCGCTCAGCTTCGGGCTCTGCGTGCGGATCTTCATGCCGTCGGCAACCTGGGTCGTGCAGGACGCCGGGTAGCCCTTGCGTCCTTCGATTTCCACCAGGCACAGGCGGCAGGAACCGAAGGACTTCAGCGTGTCGGTCGCGCAGAGCTTGGGTACGCTGACGCCCGCCTCGCTCGCGGCGCGCATGATCGACGTGCCCTCGGGAACCTGCAGCGACTGGCCATCGATCTCGACCCGCACGGATTTCGTGCTAACACTGGCGGGCGTCCCGGCATCGTGATAACCGATGGAATACATAAACTTATGACCTCGTCCGCATAAAATCTTCAGGAAAATGCTTCAGCGCGCTCTGCACCGGAATTGGCGTCATGCCGCCGAGTCCGCACAACGAGCCCTGCAGCATCGTTTCACACAGGTCCTGCAACAACCCCAGGTTCTGGTCGCGATTTTCATTGCGCATGATGCGATCAATGACCTCCGTACCGCGGGTCGAGCCGATGCGGCAAGGCGTGCACTTGCCACAGGATTCGATCGCACAGAATTCCAGCGCATAACGCGCCATCTGCGCCAGGTCCACGGTGTCGTCGAAGGCTACGATACCACCGTGGCCGAGCATGCCGCCAACGCCGGCGAATGCTTCATAATCCACGACCGTGTCGAACAGCGATTCCGGAAAATAGGCGCCTAACGGGCCGCCGACCTGCACGGCACGAATGGGCCGGCCGCTGGCCGAACCGCCGCCGTAGTCGTACAGCAACTCGCGCAGCGTCAGGCCGAAGGCCCGCTCCACCAACCCGCCGTGGCGGATATTGCCCGCGAGCTGGAATGGCAAGGTGCCGCGCGAACGCCCGAGCCCGAAGTCGCGGTAGTGGGCTGAACCTTTGGCGAGAATCACCGGCACGCTGGCCAGCGAAATCACATTGTTGACAACGGTCGGCTTGCCGAACAGCCCTTCGATCGCCGGCAACGGCGGCCGCACCCGCACCTCGCCGCGTTTGCCTTCGAGGCTCTCAAGCATCGAGGTCTCTTCGCCACAGATATATGCGCCGGCGCCGCAGCGCACCTCCAGCTCGAAGGCCTTGCCTGAGCCCTGGATGTTGGGGCCGAGAAACCCGGCGGTCCGCGCTATGCCAATCGCCTCGCGCAGCGTGCGTATGGCATCGGGGTATTCGATGCGCACATATATATAGCCCTGGCTGGCGCCCACCGCGAGCGCGGCGATCGTCATGCCCTCAATCAGGCACAGCGGATCGCCCTCCATCAGCATGCGATCTGCAAACGTTCCGGAGTCGCCTTCATCGGCGTTGCAGGTGATGTATTTCGGCGTCGCCTTCTGATCCAGCACCGTCTTCCACTTGATGCCGGTCGGAAATGCCGCGCCGCCACGGCCGCGCAAGCCCGAATCCGTGACGGCCTGCACGATGTCCGCCGGGCTCATCTTCAACGCCTGCTGCAAGCCCTGGTAGCCGCCATGCGCCTGGTACTGCTGCAGCGACAAGGGATCGATGACGCCGACGCGCGCGAACGTCAGGCGTTGCTGCGACGCGAAATAGGGATGCTGCTCGACCAGCCCGATGCACAGCGGATGCGCGCCGCCCTTCAGGACCGCGTCTGTTAGCAGGCTGGCGACGTTTTCCGCGCTGACCGGCCCGTAGCCGACCCGCCCCTGCGGGGTCTCGACTTCTAACAACGGCTCCAGCCACAGCAGGCCGCGCGAACCGGTGCGTGCCAGCTGCAGGTCGAGCTTCCTGGCGCGCGCGGTCTCTTCAATGGCCCGGGCCACACGGTCGGCGCCCATCGAGCGCGCGGCGGCATCCCGGGGCAGATAAAGCCTGACTGTCATGACCGCCCCGCCAGTTCTTTTATCACGGCGTCGAAGCGCTGCGCGGTGACACAGCCATGCAACTCACCGTCCACCATCATGGCCGGCGCGCGCGCGCAGTTGCCGAGGCAATACACCGCCTCGAGCGTGACCGCACCATCAGGACTGGTCGCATGGAAATCGGCGCCAAGCCTGCGCTTCGCATGCTGCGCCAGATTGTTAGCTCCCATCGCCTGGCAGGCCTCGGCGCGGCACAACTGCACCACATGACGACCTGCGGGTTGCTCGCGGAAATAATGATAAAACGTCACCACACCGTGCACTTCGGCGCGCGACAGGTTCAAGCCGTCGGCAATCACCGGCACCGCGGCGGGCGGCACAAAACCCAGCCGCTCCTGGATCGCCAGCAGCACTTCCAGCAAGGGCCCAGGCCGGGTCTTGCCGCGCGCTAGCTCGGCCTCCACGACCTGCAGTTGATTCGCGTCCATGATCAGAACATCCCGACAATATTGCCCTGCTCATCGAGGTCGATGTTGCAGGATGCGGGCACCCGCGGCAGCCCCGGCATGGTCATGATGTCGCCGCAGATCATGACGATGAACTCCGCGCCGGCCGCCAGGCGCACTTCCCGGATATTGACGACATGCCCGGATGGCGCGCCGCGCAGTTTCGGGTCGGTTGAAAAGGAATACTGGGTCTTCGCCACGCACACCGGATAGTGCGCATAGCCCGCTTCCTGCAGCGCACGGATCGACGCGCGCACTTTGGCATCGGCAGTGATATCCGAGGCGCCATAGATGGTGGTCGCAATGGTCTTCATCTTGTCCCACAACGGCAATGAATCTTCATACAGGAACTTGAAGTAGTTAGGCTGTTCACACAGCTGCACCACCTCGCGCGCCACTTCGATCGCGCCGGCACTACCTTCCGCGTAATGCTTCGCGGTGATTACCTTGACGCCCTTGTGTGCGGCGCGCTCGTGCAGTTCCTGGATTTCCGCCGCAGTGTCCTCGGAGCGATGGTTGATCGAGACCACACAGGGCAGCCCGAAGCGATCGCGCACGTTATCGATGTGCCGCTCCAGGTTGACGATGCCTTTCCTGAGCGCAGCGACGTTCTCGCGGCCCAGATCTGCCACTTCAACACCACCGTGAAACTTGAGCGCACGCACCGTGGCCACGATCACTGCGGCCGCAGGCTTCAGGCCCGACTTGCGGCACTTGATGTCGATGAATTTCTCGGCGCCCAGGTCGGCGCCGAAGCCGGCCTCGGTCACCACGTAGTCGGCGAGCTTGAGTGCAGCGCGGGTTGCGATCACCGAGTTGCAACCATGCGCAATATTCGCGAACGGTCCGCCGTGAATGATTGCCGGATTGTTCTCCAGCGTTTGGACCAGGTTGGGCGCCAGCGCGTCTTTCAGCAGCACCGTCATCGCGCCATGCGCCTTGAGGTCGCGCGCACGTATCGGTTTTTGCGCCGTCGTGTAACCGACGACAATATTGCCAAGCCGCTCCTTGAGGTCGCTGAGACTCGAGGCCAGGCAAAAGATGGCCATGACTTCCGAGGCCACGACGATGTCGAAGCCATCCTGGCGCGGAAAACCGTTGGCCGTGCCGCCCAGGCCGATGGCGATATCGCGCAGCGACCGGTCGTTGACATCGACAACGCGGCGCCAGGCGATGCGCCTGACGTCGAAACCGAGCTCATTGCCGTGATATATGTGGTTGTCGATCAGCGCCGCGAGCAGGTTGTTAGCCAGCGCAATCGCCGCAAAATCACCAGTGAAGTGCAGATTGATGTCCGCCATCGGCACCACCTGCGAATAACCGCCGCCGGCTGCGCCACCCTTCATGCCGAACACCGGGCCTAACGCCGGTTCGCGCAGGCAAACCATGGCCTTCTTGCCGATGCGGTTCAGCGCATCACCGAGACCCACCGTCGTCGTGGTCTTGCCTTCGCCCGCGGGCGTCGGCGAAATCGCGGTCACCAGCACCAGTTTGCCGTCCGGCCGGTCGCGCAGGCTGTCCAGATAGGCTAACGAAATCTTGGCCTTGGTGCGCCCATAGGGCTCCAGGTGTTCCTCGGGAATGCCGAGGCGATCCTTGGCCAGGCCGACAATGGGTTTCAACTTGGCCTGTTGGGCGATCTCGATATTGCTGAGCATGGAGTACCTGACTGATCGTTGCTATTTCATGGTCGGAATTGAAAAGTCCGCGCGCACCGTGGCCGGATCGGGCCAGCGCTCGGTGACGGTCTTGAGCCGCGTATAGAAGCGCACGCCTTCGGGGCCATGCATATGCTGGTCACCGAACATCGAATCGCGCCAGCCGCCGAAGCTGTGAAACGCCATCGGCACCGGAATCGGCACGTTGATGCCGACCATGCCGATTTCGACCTCGCGCGCAAAGGCGCGCGCCAGCGCTCCGCTCTGGGTAAACACGGCGGCGCCGTTCGCAAACTGGTGGCTGTTGAGCAGGGTCACGGCGGCGCGGAAATCCGCGACGCGCACCAGCGACAACACCGGTCCGAAAATTTCCTCGCGGTAGATTTTCATGTCGGGTCGCACCCGGTCGAACAGCGTTGGCCCGACATAGAAGCCGTTAGCTCGCTCGGGGACCTTGACACCGCGCCCGTCCACCACCAGTGCCGCGCCTTCCTGCAGCCCCGAATCGATATAGCCGCATACTCGTGTGCGCGCTGCGTCGGTCACCAGCGGGCCCATGTCCACACCCGGTGCATCGGGCACACCGACCTTCAGGGAGCGGACGCGACGCGCCAGGCGCTCGATCAAACCGTTCGCAGTTTCTTCACCCACGGCGACCACCACCGAAATCGCCATGCAACGCTCGCCGGCGGAGCCATACGCCGCGCCCACCAGGGCTTCGGTGGCCGCGTCGAGGTCCGCATCCGGCAACACGACCGCGTGATTCTTCGCGCCGCCCAAAGCCTGCGCGCGCTTGCCGTGCGCGATCGCCTCGGACTGTATGTACTTCGCGATCGGTGTCGAGCCTACAAAGCTAACAGCGGCAATATCCGGATGCTGCAAAATGGCGTCGACCGCGACTTTGTCGCCCTGCACGACGTTGAACACGCCCGGCGGCAGCCCGGCGCGCAGCAACAGGTCGGCGAGCATCAAGGCTGTCGACGGGTCGCGCTCCGACGGCTTCAGCACAAAAGCGTTGCCGCACACCAGCGCAATCGGAAACATCCACATCGGCACCATCGCTGGAAAATTGAACGGCGTAATCCCGGCGACCACGCCTAACGGCTGGCGGATGCCGTAGCTATCGACACCCGTGCCGACACTTTCGCTGAATTCACCCTTGAGGAGTTGCGGCGCGCCGCAGGCAAACTCCACGACCTCGATGCCGCGGGTGACTTCGCCCTCCGCATCGACGACGGTCTTGCCATGTTCCTCGGAAATTGCGCCGGCCAGAGCCCGCAGATTCTGGCCCAGCAACTCCTTGAACCGGAACATGACCCGCGCGCGCTGCAGCGCCGGCATTTTTGCCCAGGCCGGTTGCGCCGCCTTCGCACTGCGAACCGCCACGTCGACGTCGGCCGCCGAGGCCAGCGCGACGTCGCGAACTGGTTTTCCTAACGCCGGATTGAAGACCGGCGCACGCGCGGAGTTCTGCGGCACAACGATGCGGCCGTCGATAAAATGGCCGACCACCAGTGCCCTGGCTTCGGTGCCCTTTGTCTGCAGGTCGGCGTTCATTGTGGCTTTCCTCGCAACTGGTAACGCACCACGACATCGGTAAAGTCAGTAAACAGCCCATCGACTTTTACCTGCTTGACCAGCGCGTCGAGCACCGCGGTCACGTCCGGCGCATTTTCCGGCAGGCTGTCGATACGCAGCGTGTACGGATGCATCTTGAGATGGTTCGCCCTGGCGATCCTGCCCAGCGGCTTGATCTGCGGCGCACCGCCCTTGGCCGGCCAAACCACCAATTGTGATATTTCCGGCCCGACGCCGTCCGCGTAGGTCGCGACGTCGGCGATGCCGCGCTCGGTCATCATCGCATCGTAATCGGTCGATGACTCCTTCCAGGAGTTCTCGCCGATCAGCTGGATCAATTTCAGGTCGCTCTTCAAGTCGCCGCGGATGCGTTTCAGTTCCAGCGCGTCGAAGCACTGCAGGTACATGTTATCGCTGCGCCGGGTGTAACCGTAGCGAGCTAACATGTCGAGCACGATGCGCGTGATGTCCTTGCCCTGCTCGCGATGCCAGGCCGGGCTCTTGATCTCGGTATAGACGCCGACGTTCCTGCCGGTGCTGTGATTGACGCCCTGGACGAAATCGAGCTCCTCCGCCAGCGTGACGATGGCAAAGCGCGCCGTGCTGTTCGCATAACGCTGCGGGAACACCCGGCTGCCGTCCGCTTTGACGCGCTCATGCCGGGTCACGGTGCGCAGTTCCGCCATCGTAAAGTCGATCGCGTAGTAATGCCCGTCGGCACGCGCGCGTCCGGGAAACCGCGCCTCGATGTCGGTAACCTCGCCCAATGTCAGGTCGTGGGTGACGATGGGCACATCGTCCTTGGTCAGCACCACATCCTGCTCGACGAAGTCCGCGCCGAGACCGATGGCCAGCGCCTTCGCCTCGAGGGTGTGCTCCGGCAAATAGCCGGAAGCACCGCGATGGGCGATCACCACAATGCCGGCGGCCTGCGCAACATTAGTCATCAGAATGATTACCCATGCCCATTTCAATGCGGTTCCCTTGAGCGGCTCAGGTTGTAGAAAAACTTTCAGCACGATGTTCCAGTGTCAGCGCACTGAACGCCATGGCCAGGACCGAGCAAATGCACATCGTGATGATAACGCCGCCCCAGCCCCAGTGATCAGCGATCCAGCCGACACCGGTTCCGGCCAGGGCCGAGCCGAACACGTAGCCAAAGAATCCCGTGAACCCGGCCGCTGTTCCGGCCGCCTTCTTCGGCACCATGTCGAGCGCCTGCAGGCCGATGATCATTACCGGGCCGTATATGAAGAACCCAATGGTGAACAGCGCCGCCATGTCGATCCACAGCGGACCGTTACGATTGAGGCCGTAGACAATGAGGCCGAGGAGCGTCGGGATCATGAACAGGATGGTGGCCGGCGCGCGTCGCGACTGGAAAACCTTGTCGGACATCCAGCCGCACAGGATCGTGCCCGGAACGGCGGCCCATTCAAACAGCGCCCAGGCCGTGCTCGATTCCTGGAACGAGAACCCCTTGGCGGTCTGCAAATAGACCGGTATCCAGTCCACCACGCCATAGCGGACGAAGTATACGAACGCATTCGCGATGGCGATCATCCATAGCAGGCGATTGTTCAGGACATGCTCAAGAAAAATCTCGCGGAAGCTGAAGGTGCGTTCGCTGGCGGCGCTGTAATGCTTCGGGTAGTCGTTCTTGTATTGCTCTATCGGCGGCAGGCCGCAGCTCTGCGGCGTGTCGCGCATCAGCGCCATCGCGACCAGCGCAACCACCACGGCCACCATCGCATTGAAATAAAATTTCGCACCCCAGTCGTTGAACAGCACCACGCCAGCAAACGCAATCGTCGCAACCAGCGCGCCGCCGACGTTATGCGCGACGTTCCACAGCGACACGGCGCGGCCGCGCTCGCGGGTGCTGAACCAGTGGACCATGGTCTTGCCGCAGGGCGCCCAGCCCATGCCGCCGAACCAGCCATTCAAGGTCTGCAACAGCACGATCAGTGTCAGCGACATGTACACCGCCGGCACAAAACCGAACACGAACAGGATCGCGCTGGACAACAGCAGTCCTAACGGCAGGAAGTAGCGCGGGTTGCTGCGATCGGACACGCTGCCCATCAGGAACTTGGAAAACCCGTAGGCGATGGATAACCCGGTCATCGCCGTGCCCAGCTGCGCTTTTGAATACTGCGGGTAGTCGTGCAGGATATCCGGCATCGCGAGCGCAAAATTCTTGCGCACCAGGTAGTAGGCGGCGTAGCCAATGAAGATGCCGATAAAGACCTGGCGCCGCAGCCGCCGGTACTCCGGGTCAATGCGTTCGGCTGGGACTGCCGGCGCAGCCGGGGCCGGATCCAGAAAGGCGAATATCCTGAGTTTCATGGCAGCACCACGGCGCCTAACGTCGCCCGGCCCGACTGCGGCTCGCGCCCGGGGACGTTTGTTGCTTGATCGGCGGCAGGTCGACCACTTTGCGCAGATGCGCGTAGTCCGCCGTCTTGTGCGGAATCGCCATCGCAGCGACAAAATGCTCCTGGAACTGCGGCTCGATGGCAGTCTCGATTTTTTCGACCTGGCTCACCAGTTTCTCGATGGTCGCCCGTGAACGGGAATCCAGCAGCGCAATCCGCGCACCGGTGCCCGCCGCGTTGCCCGCCGATGTCACGTTAGCAAGGTCGCAATCCGGGATCATGCCAAGCACGGTCGCGTACTTGACATCGATGTGGCTGCCGAACGCGCCGGCAAGGCGTATGCGATCGACGGAGTCGACACCGAGGCGGTCCATCAGCAGCCGGATACCGGCATACAAAGCCGCCTTCGCCAGCTGGATCGCGCGCACGTCGGTCTGGGTAATACGCAGCACCTGCTCGCCTTCGTACAGGACATAGGCAAAGGTACGGCCATGCTCGACCACGCGCGGACTCTTCGCCGACATTGCGCCATCGATGACGCCGTCCTGGGTGATCACGCCGGCGAGATACAACTCGGCGATCACTTCGATGATGCCGGAGCCGCAAACTCCAGTCACGCCGGTCTTTTTGACGACCGCCGCGAATTCCGGATCATCGGACCACAGATCCGAGCCGATGACTTTGAAGCGCGGCTCGAGCGTCCCGGGATTGATGCGCACTCGTTCAATGGCGCCGGGCGCCGCACGCTGGCCGCAGCTGATTTGCGCGCCCTCGAAGGCGGGCCCGGTCGGACTGGAACAGGCCACCAGGCGCTGGCGGTTCCCCAGCACGATTTCCGCGTTCGTGCCGACGTCGACTAACAAAGTCATCTTGTCGGTCTGGTCCGGCCGCTCGGCCAGGATCACGCCCGCGGTGTCGGCGCCAACGTGACCGGCAATGCAGGGCAATACATAGATGCGTGCGTTGGGATGCAGATCGATGCCGATTTCCACGGCCCAGATGGTCACGGCCCGGTCGACCGCGAGCGCGAACGGCGCGCCGCCGAGCTCCACCGGGTCGATGCCTAACAGCAGGTGGTGCATGATGGGATTGCCGACGATGGTTGCTTCCAGGATGGATTCGCGCTCCACCCCGGCCGCGCGCGCCACATCCGCGGCCAGCGTGCTGAGCGCGGCGCGCACCGCTTCGGACATCTGCGCGGCGCCGCCCGGATTCATCATCGCGTAGGAAACGCGGCTCATCAGGTCTTCGCCAAAACGGATCTGCGGATTCATGACGCCGCTCGACGCCACGACCTCGCCGTTAGTCAGGTTGCACAGATGCGCGGCAATGGTGGTTGAACCGACATCGACCGCCAGTCCATAGACGGCCGCATGAAATCCGGGCCACACCGCGATGATTCTCGAGTTGTCGTGTACCGCCACCGTGACCGACCAGGCGCCGCTGCGCAGTGCCGGCTGCAACTCCTGCAGGACCTTGAGATCGCACTGCAGATTGGACAGCTGCCATTCGCGTCGCAGTGCATCTTCGAGCCGGCGCAGATCCCCGGAGGGATCGTGCATGTCCGGCTCCTGCACCTCGACATAGTGCAGCCTGACAATCGGATAGAGCTCGATATCGCGCGCTTCCGCGGCCTTGCGAATGACCTGCCGATGCACCTGGCTCGATGAAGGCACGTCGACGACCACATCGCCATCCACTTTTGCCTGGCAGGACAGACGCCGACCATCTGCTAACACATGCTTGGACGCGAAGCGCCGTTCGGCATCCGAGATCGGCGACAGGCTCGCGGCGCTGGAACGCACACCGTGCTTGGCGAATTCGCCCTCCGCTACCAGCACCTGGCAACGCCCACACAACGCCCGCCCGCCGCACACCGAATCGAGGTCCACGCCCAGGGTCCGCGCCGCCGACAGCAACGGCGTGCCCAGCGGAAAGCGGCCGCGCTTACCGGAAGGTGTAAAGACGACTAACGGATCACCGGCGCTCATAACGGCATTGCTACTCTGGCTTGCCTGCACGCCGGCGCGCGCCGCCCTCGCGGCGGCCGCGCAGTTCGCCGGGCGCGCCGGTCGGTGGCGGCGCCATGTCGCGGAATTTGCGAATCCAGCGCGTGCAGTCGGGGTCGTGGCCCATCATCACATCGGCGCCCATGCAGGCGCGCACGATGTCGCCGTGCAGCGGATTGGTAATCGCCGAGGTGAGACCCGAGGCGATGGCCATGGTCAGAAACGCGCTGTTGATGCCATCGCGCCCCGGCAACCCGAAGCTGACATTCGAGGCACCGCAGGTCGTGTTGACCTTGAGTTCATCCTTGAGGCGACGCACCAGTCGCATCACCTGCACGCCGGCCTGGTTGATCGCGCCAATGGGCATGACCAGCGGGTCAACGATGACATCGCTGGGCGAAATGCCGTAATCCTGGGCCCGGTTCACAATCTTCTTGGCGACCAGGAAACGCACATCCGGATCTTCCGAGATGCCGGTTTCGTCGTTGGAAATCGCAACCACGGCCGCACCATATTTCTTGATCAGCGGCAGCACCGACTCGAGGCGCTCTTCCTCACCAGTGACCGAATTGACCAGCGCCTTGCCCTTGTACACGGCCAGGCCGGCGGCTAACGCGGCGACGATCGACGAATCGATCGACAGTGGCACGTCGGTAATCGACTGCACCAGCTGTATGGCCTTGGCGAGGATCGCGGGTTCGTCCGCCAGCGGAATGCCGGCGTTCACATCCAGCATGTGCGCACCCGCTTCAACCTGCGCGAGCGCATCGGACGTGACACGCGTGAAATCGCCCGCCGCCATCTCAGCGGCCAGGATCTTGCGTCCCGTGGGGTTGATGCGCTCGCCAATGATCACGAACGGCCGGTTGAACCCGATGACAACTTCGCGGGTAGCCGAACTGATAACGGTATCCGTCATATTGCTTTCCTGTCTGACAAATTGTCTGAATTACGATTGTCTGAATTTCGATCTGGCCGCCAGGGCTGGCGACCGGCGAGAACGCCGGATCGCTCGATAACCTCGGCCACCGCCTCTTCCTGGCGATAGGCCATGACGTGGACGCCATGGGCACCCTTCATCTCGCGGATTTCCTGGATCAGGTCCACGCAGAAATTGCGCCCCTCGCGGGCCTGGTCTTGCGCGCCCTCCAATCGCGCGATGACGCTGTCCGGCACATGCATGCCGGGCACGTGGGTGCGCATCCACTCGGCCGCCTTGGCCGAGCGAATGGGTCCGACGCCGACGATGATGTACACCTTGTCCTGCAGATCCAGGTCCTCGATCGCGCGCAGCCATTGCCGCAGCAGCGGCACGTCGAAACAATACTGGGTCTGCACGAACTGCGCGCCGGCGGCGACCTTCTTCTTCAGGCGCAAGGCACGTTGTTCGACCGGTGGCCCACAGGGATTTTCCGCAGCGCCTAACAACACGCGCGGTGCGAAAGTGATCTTGCGGCCGCTCTGGAAATGGTGGTCATCGCGCATCTCGCGTGCGATGTCCAGCAGCGAAACCGAATCGAGGTCAAACACCGGCTTGGCCTGCGGGTGATCGCCCGCCTGCACACCGTCACCGGTCAGGCACAGGATGTTGCAGACGCCCATCGCGGCGCTGCCCAGAATATCGCCCTGCACCGCGATGCGATTGCGGTCGCGGCAGGAGATCTGCATGACCGGCGCGTGCCCGATGCGGGTCAGTAACGCGCAGACCGCCATGCTCGACATGTGGCAGTTGGCGCCACTGCCATCGGTCGCGTTGATGGCGTCGACATAACCTTCGAATATGCGGGCACGACGGAACACGTCTTCCGGGTCAGCGGAGTCCGGCGGCGTCAGCTCCGCGGTGACCGCGAACGCGCCAGAGCGCAATACGCGTTCGAAGCGCCCGGGCGACGTATGGCCCGGCCGAATCGGCAGCGGATAGCCCGGAACCGGCTCATCGTCAAACTGCACGCGCCGACTCCGATCTCTTGCGCGCCACGCGCAACCAGGCCGATGTGCCTTCGAGCCGCCGGTCGACCGGTGCCTGCACGTTAGCAATCAACGCGAGGCCGCCTTCGATGCGCGCCGCGCCCTCGAAAGCCTCGACCCAGACGCAGCGCATTTCCGGTTTGACTTCGCAGTTGCCGTTGGCACGCACGCCGCCACAGGGACCATTACGCAATTGCTTCGGGCAATTCATCGGGCAGGACAGGCCGGTGGAACTCAGCACACAGCTGCCGCACATCTTGCAGTCGAACATCAATCCCTTGACCGCCCGTTCGACCAGCGCGACCGGGCGCTCGACCCGCTCATAGCCAAGCACACGCCACACCGGCGCCATGCGTACTAACAAATTCTCGAACAGTGTGTAGAACCGCGACAAGCCCCGGGCGTGCCGCACGGACCAGAGGCGTACTGAATACATGTCAGCTGCCCGCCTGGTCGTCGCCGCTGGCAGGCGCGCTGCTGACGGCGCTGGGTTCATCATTACCCTTGGCGCGAATCATGCGCTCGAGGTCAGCATCGGAATAACGCGCCTCCAGCGCGGCTGCTGCCGCTGCCGCTTCCGCCTGCAAGTCCTCGCCGCACGGCACCGGTGTGCTGCGCTTCCAGTCGGCAATATAGGCATCCGAGCTGCCTTTGCCGGCACGCATGGCTGCACGGTCGATGGCCTCCTGGAAGCGCGCGGACAGTGGCACCTTGCCGGTCTCGCGACCGCGCTTGACGATGACCTGCGACGGAATATCGCGCCACGAAATGATAATCAACGAAGCCAAGTGCCCTGCTCCCCGCGCTGCGCGCGTGCATTTGATGGTTTGATGCTGCTAACAGGAATCGCCGCAACCTGTTGCAACGTGTCGGCGAGTGTTCCGAAGCCGGTGAATCGTTCTTCGTAAGCGAGACCGAGGCGCTGCGCGGCCACCCGGGCCGCCGCGCTCAACTCGGGATCCGGCACCTGCACCAGATAGACGAGCCGCCGGTAATTTCGGAAATACTCCGGCAGCAGCTGCGGGTGGCGATCGAGGCCCAGCCCTTCCATGACCAGACGGTCGAAGTGACGGACCAGGAAGTCGGTCAGGTAAAAGGTGCCGGGCTCAGCCTCGCTCAGCTCTTTGAAAACGGCCGCGGTCGCAAAGAATTCATAACAGTGCGCGCCCGGGATCCGCTCGACACCCTCGGCCCGCAACACTGCATCTAACAAACCGCCGGTGCCGCAGTCAGCATAGGCGACGAAGACTTTGGCGTGGCGCTCACGCGCGGCGCGAATAGCGGTTTGCACTGCCGCCGGAATGCGTTCGGGGCGATTGTGCAACTCGGGCGGCAGGCACTCGACCTCGAGTGTCGACCAGCCATTCAGGCGCTTGAGCGCAACAATTTCACGGGCCAGGGCGCCGCAGGCGATGATCGCAATCGATTCGCTTGCGGACGCCATCCGCGTCAGCGCTTGGCGGCGCGGCGTGCCGCAATCAGCGACTTGGCAGTCTCAACGGCGATGGCAGCGTCGCGGCAATAGGCGTCGGCCCCAACTGCCCTGGAAAATTCTTCGTTAAGCGGCGCGCCGCCGACCAGCACGATGTATTTCTCGCGCAGACCCTTCTGCTTCAGCGTGTCGATGACGACTTTCATATACGGCATGGTCGTTGTCAGCAGCGCGGACATGCCCAGGATGTCGGGCTGGTGCTCTTCGAGTGCCGCGAGGTATTTCTCGACCGGATTATTGATGCCGATGTTGATGACCTCGAAACCGGCGCCCTCGAGCATCATCGACACGAGATTCTTGCCGATGTCGTGGATGTCGCCCTTGACCGTGCCGATGACCACCTTGCCGATCGGCTCGGCACCAGTCTCGGCTAACAGCGGGCGCAGGATTTCCATGCCGGCCTTCATCGCGTTCGCGGCCAGCAGCACCTCCGGCACAAACAGGATGCCGTCGCGGAAATCGACACCGACGATGCGCATGCCCTCGACCAGGGCATTCGCCAGGACTTTGTCCGGCCCCCAGCCACGCCCCAGGAAGATGTTGGTGGCTTGCACCACCTCGCTCAGCAGGCCGTTGTAAAGATCGTCATGAACCTGTTCGGTCAGTTCCTGGTCGCTGAGGCTGTTGAGATCAAAAGCCTCTTCCTGGTCTTCAGCCATAAACTAAGCTCCTTGACGGTCTGTGCTATTGAGCGACATGCAACGCATCGATGCGCATCCTTAATCGTAAGGCTGCGGTGCGGCGGCCATTGTCGCAGTTACGACATTAGCTTGTCACTACGCGACAGCCCATGCGGGCGCTAACAGCTGGCAACCCGCGATTCTGGCATCAGGAAAAACGGCAGCCAAATGCCTTTTTTCGCTACGTCGATGCTTCTTACCGGATGCGTCCGGTTAGGCCCCGGACGCCTGTCTGGCGTTGTCGCATTTTGACAATCGCCCGAGGCCTCGCGAGCGCCGCGACGGCCGCAGCTCGCGTCCGGGCGCAAGCGGCTACACCGGGCCGGTCAGGCCGCCTCCCCCTGTTATCATTCGCCGGATATCCATGACCATATTTGCTGCGGAACGTCTGCCGCTGCGAAACCAGGATCGGGTGAAGTGATTGGCCACCAAAATTGATCTTCGCAAGCTGCCGCCGCTCAATGCCTTGAAAGGCTTTGAAGCGGCTACCCGACGCGAAAGTGTCCGCGAAGCCGCCGATGAGTTGTGCCTGACGCACCCCGCCGTCAGCTATCAAATTCAGGTGCTGGAGCGGGACCTCGGGATCGAATTGTTCTCGCGCGAGGGGCGTTCGCTGGCCCCGACCGCCGAAGGCCGGCTGCTTTACAAATACGTGCGCAACGCTCTGGAGATCCTGATCGACGGTGCCGAAACCGTACGCCGTACGCGCGCCAATGCGCCATTGCGCGTGCAGACCTATGTGACGGCGTCGATCCGCTGGCTGGCGCGCAGGCTGCCGGACTTTGTCGCAACCCGCCCCGATATCAAGATTCTGCTGACCACGTATGCCTACGACTGGGCGTTCGACGACAGCATCGCCGACGTCGGGCTGGTCTATTACGAAAATCTGCCCGGAGCCGAATACCACTGGGTGCCACTGTTCGAGTACAAGTTGCATGCTGTTTGCAGCCCGGAGCTTGCGAAAAAACTGGGCCCTTCGCCCACTCCGGCAGCCGTGCTGACCCTGCCGCTGGTTTCGATTTACAGCGAACAGCATCACTGGGACCTGTGGTGCGAATCAGCGCAACTGGAATTCAAGATCGATCCGCCGATCGTGGTCGACACCCTGGCGGTGGCGCTCGAGATCGCGCTCGAGGGCAAGGGCGTGGCACTGGTCAATGGTCCGTTTGCGACCGACCACCTGGCCGCTGGCCGGCTGGTCATGCCTGTCAGCCACAACGTCGTCTTCCCCGGCGGCTGGGGCCTGATCTGCAAGCAGGAAGTGCGCGACAACGCGCGCGTCAAGGCCTTTATGGACTGGCTGGCCGCGAACGCAAAAATCAGCTGACCGGAGTTTTCCCGCGACCGCGCGGCACGACTTCATAGCCCCGGCCTTCGGGCTCATCGTCGAGCATCTCCGCCGGGAACCCCTCGCCTAACACACGCACCTGGCAGGCATCTTCCAGGCGCCGGATGATATTCGGCGACAGTTCGCGCGAACCGTAGCGGCGCTCGCCGTCCTTGAAGATGTTGAGGACCAGCGGCGACAACTCGAGCGGCACCTTGTTGTCGCGGGCAATCTTGTCGAACAACCCGACATCCTTGATGACCAGATCCATGGTGAAGCTGATATCGCGGCTGCCGTTCAGGATCACCTGCGATTCGGTCTCGTGCACGAACGAATTGCCGGACGAAATCCGGATGCCGTCGTAAGCCATGTTGAGATCGAGACCGATGACTTTGGCGACTGTCAGCGCTTCCGCCAGCGCCACCAGATGCACGGTGCACAGGTAGTTTGTCAGCACCTTGAGCTTCGACGCCGTCCCCAGTTCGCCGGTATGCAGGATCTTGCGACCGAGGATCGTGAGGACGGGCAGCACCCGTTCGAAAGCCGCGCGCGCGCCGCCGGCAAAAATCGCAATGTTGCCGGTGGCGGCCCGATGGCAGCCCCCCGACACCGGGCAGTCCATTGCGGTGGCGCCCAAAGCCTCGACCTTAGCCGCAAGCCGCGTGATTTCAGAAGCGTCCGTGGTGCTCATTTCGAGCCAGATCTTGCCGGGTGTCAGGCCGGCCAGGATGCCGTCCGCAGCCTCCATGACGGTAGCCGACGCCGCGGGCGATGGCAGGCAGGTGATGACGATGTCCACCGACTTGGCGATGTCGCGCGGCGAGGCGCCCCGCTTGGCGCCTTTGGCAACAAATTCGGCCTCCAGGTCCGCGTCAAGGTCGCGTACCGTCAGATCAACGCCGTTGCGCAGCAGGTTGCCCGCCAGCTTGCCGCCCACATTGCCGAGCCCGATAAAACCAATTTTCGTGTCTGCCACTTTTGCTATTCCCAATGTCCAGGTACTTGAGAATCAGAGGCTAGCGACATACCTATACCCCGAACAAGCAAAAAAAATAGCCCGACAGGAAAGCTTTGTTTCGTCCCGGAGCATGGCAGGCCGTGAGCGAGGTATGGGCGTATCGTAAAAAGGCATTTGCGGCGCCAACCCCAAAAGCCTCAGGATGCCCGGGCAAACTTATGAGTCGAGTATTGATTGACCGACGCTGGCTGCCGCTCAACGCTCTGCGCGCGTTCGAAGCGGTTGCCCGGCATGGCAGCTTCACCGCCGCCGCCAACGCGCTGGGCAGCTCGCAAAGCGCGCTGTCGCGGCACGTGATCGCGCTCGAGAGCCTGCTCGGTACGCAACTGTTCGAGCGCCGGCCGCATTCCCTCAGTCTGACGACCGCGGGGCAGCACCTGTTGCCGACGGTAGCGCGCGCCTTCGACCGGATCGAAGTGGCGATGGACGAAATTCGCCACGTTGAAGCGCCAACGCTGCGCACCCTGAATGTGCAGTTTCCGGCGACCTTTGCGGTGCAGCTGGCGGCACCGATGCTGCGCGACTTCCGTGCTAACAATCGCGAGATCGAAATCAACCTGGTGAGCCCCTACTCCGTGGGTCCGCCGCAATCCGACGTCGATGTCGCGGTCACGTATTCGCGGCCGGCGGTGACCTCGCAGGTCAGCGACCTGCTGTGGCCCGTGCGCATGGGTATCGTCTGCCATCCGGAGGTCGCGGCCCGCCACGCCGGCAAGGAATTGTCCGATTTCGTCCGTGACAATGAGCTGATCCACATGCGGATCGACGATATGCCGCGCCACCATTTCTGGACGCAGCTCAAGCGGCAAGCCAACCTGAGCGCGTTGAATGTGGAACGCGGCCTGATATTCGACACCGAACTAATGGCAGTGCAATACGCCCTGAGTGGCGAAGGCCTGGCGCTCGTGGACCTGAAACTGTTCCGCGACCATCTCGAGCAGCGCAGACTCGTCAACCCGTTTGATGTGGTACTCGATGACGGGTTTGGCTACTACCTGGTGACCGACCCGGAATCACTCAGCGATCCGGCAATCGCATTTTTCCGTTCCTGGCTGATCGAACATCTGGGCCAGCGACCTAACAACAACGAGAAACACATGCGTATCGCGGTGTCGAATGACTGAGCCCACGGCCATTGCAGCCGGCGCTGCCGACCGGCGCCCGCGCCGGCGCCCGCCGTCTGCCGCTGCCGCCGCGCCCGTGGTGGATCGCTCGCGTAGTTATCGTCACCTCACGAACCCGTTCGAACCGCTGCGGGTGTTCTCCGACGATCAGGTCGCCGCCATCCATGAGGCGGCGCTGCAGATTCTCGAGACCCAGGGCATGCGGGTCCTGCCGCCGGAGGCCCGCGAGGTTTATCGGCGCGGCGGCGCCATGGTCGATGAGTCAACGCTAACGGTGCGTTTGGATCGCGGGCTGGTTGCGCAGTCACTCGCATCGACGCCACGGGAACTGGTGCTGCATGGGCGCACGCGGGATCGTGACATGACGGTGCACGGCCGGCATGTGGTGTTCGCGCCGACCTCGGGACCGCCTAACATCATGGACACGGTGCGCGGCAAGCGCGCCGGGACCTTTGAGGACTATTGCAACATCATCAAGCTGTGCCAGAACCACGAGGTCATCCATGTGCTGGGTGGTTGCGTGGAACCGCAGGACATCCCGGTGCAGTTTCGGCACCTGGAGACGACCCGCGCGATGCTGAACCTGAGCGACAAGATTCCGCTGGTGTTCGCGCGCGGCCCGGGCCAGAACGCGGACAATTTCGAAATGCTGCGCATCGCCTATGGCCTGACGCACGAGGAATTCATCTCGCGGCCCTATACCAGCACCATCATCAATACCAATTCGCCACTGCAGCTCGACATTCCGATGGCTAACGGCATCCTGGATTACGCGGCGGCCGGACAGGTGTTGATCATCACGCCGTTTACGCTGGCGGGCGCGATGGCGCCGGTTACGATCGCCGGCGCGCTGACGCTGGCGCACGCCGAAGCACTCGCCGGCCTGACGCTGGCACAGATTGCGCGTCCTGGAGCGCCCATCATTTATGGGAGTTTCACTTCCAACGTCGATATGAAATCCGGCTCGCCGGCCTTTGGCACACCCGAATACACCAAGGCCGCCATTGGCGCCGGACAGCTGGCGCGGCACATCGGCGTGCCGTGGCGATCATCGAACGCCACCGCGTCTAACAGCCCCGATGCGCAGGCCGCCTACGAATCGCAGATGAGCCTGTGGGGCGCACTGATGGGTGGCTGCAATTTTTTGTTGCATGCGGCCGGCTGGCTCGAGGGTGGCCTGACCACCTCGTACGAAAAATTCATGATCGACCTGGAAATGCTGCAGATGTTCGCCGAGACCTTTCAGCCGGTGGGCGCCACGGCGGAGGATCTCGCCAGGGACGCCATTGCGGAGGTCGGCGCCGGCGGCCACTTCTTCGGCTGTGCGCACACTATGGCACGCTATCGCACGGCTTTTTATGCGCCACTCGTGTCCGACTGGCAGAATTTCGGCCAGTGGACCGACTCTGGCGCCAGGACCGCCACCGATCGCGCGGCAACGCTGTGGCAGCAGTCGCTGGAACGCTATGTGCCGCCGCAGCGCGATCCGGCGATCAGCGAACAACTCGACGATTTTGTCGCCCGGCGCACGGCCGCGGGCGGCGCCCCTCCTGTTAGCTAGACTACTCACGAAAATATCATGCGCAATCACGTACAAGTCGCGGTTATCGGCGGAGGCGTCGTCGGCGTCAGCGTTCTTTATCACCTGACCAAGGCAGGCTGGAAGGATGTGCTGCTCATCGAGCGCGCCGAACTCACCTCGGGTTCGACCTGGCACGCGGCCGGCGGCATGCATACTGTCAACGGCGACCCTAACGTCGCCAAGCTGCAGCAGTACACCATCAAGCTCTACGATGAGATTGAAAAGATCTCCGGCCAGTCCTGCGGCATGCATATCACCGGCGGACTGATGCTCGCCGGCACGGCGGAACGCTGGGACTGGCTCAAGATGACCCAGGCGCGTGGGCGCTACCTCGGCATGGAGCTGGAGCTGCTGTCGGTGGCAGAAACGCACAAGCTCTATCCGCTGATGGACCCGGCGCACTTTGTCGGCGCGATCTATGACCCGATCGAGGGACATGTCGATCCCTATGGCGTGACCCACGCGTATGCGAAATCCGCACAGCTGGGCGGCGCCGAAATCGTCAAGCAAACGCGTGTCACCGATCTCAAGCAACGCGCGGACGGCAGCTGGGACGTCATCACCAGCGGCGGCAATGTGCATGCGGAGCATGTCGTCAACGCCGGCGGCCTGTGGGCGCGCGAAGTTGGCCGCATGGTCGGGCTCGAACTGCCGATTCTCGCGATGGAACATCAGTACCTGATTACCGAAGATCTTCCAGAGCTAAAAGGTCAGAAAGAACAACTACATGTGATCGATTTTGAAGGTGAAATCTACATGCGCCAGGAACGCGGCGGCATGCTGATGGGCACCTACGAACGCGCCGGTGTGCCGTGGTCGCCGCACACGACGCCCTGGGACTTTGGCCAGGACCTGCTGCCGAATGATCTGGATCGCATCGCGCCCAGCCTCGAAGTCGGCTTCCAGCATTTTCCGCGCATCGGCACTGCCGGCATCAAGAAAGTCGTCAACGGCCCGTTCACGTTTGCGCCCGACGGCAATCCACTCGTAGGCCCGGTGCCCGGGATGCGCAACTTCTGGGTGGCCTGCGGCGTCATGGCGGGCTTCAGCCAGGGCGGCGGCGTCGGTCTGTCGCTCGCAAACTGGATGGTCGAAGGCGATCCTGGCGCGGACGTCTGGGCCATGGACATTGCGCGTTACGGCGGCTGGGCGACCCGCGCCTACACCAACTCCAAGGTGCGCGAGAATTATTCCCGGCGCTTCCGCATCCGCTTTCCTAACGAGGAACTGGACGCGGCGCGGCCGCTCAAGACCACGCCGATCTACGAACGCCTGCAGCAGGATAACGCGGTGTTCGGCGAGTACTGCGGCCTCGAACACCCGCTGTGGTTTGCGCCCAAGGGCACGCCGGCGCGCGAAGACATCACCTTCCACCGCTCGAACGCGCATGCGCACGTCGGCGCGGAGTGCCGCGCAGTGCGTGAGTCGGTCGGACTGCTGGAAATCTCCAACTACGGCAAATTCGATGTCATCGGACCCGGCGCCGCCGAGTGGCTCGGTTCCGTCATGGCTAACAAAGTACCGAAAGCCGGTCGCATGACGCTGACGCCCATGCTCAACGAACGCGGCAAGCTGATCGGCGATTTCACCATGAGCCGCCTCACCGAAGAGCGCTTTGTGCTGGTGGGCACCTATGCGGCCGAGCGTTTCTACAAGCGCTGGTTCGAGCGTTATCCGCCGCCGCCCGGCGTCAGCATCCGCGCCGCTGCGCTCGAGTATCTCGGCCTGTCGGTCGCGGGCCCGCAATCGCGCGCGCTGCTGCAGTCGGTCGTCGATGTCGATCTCAGCACCGCGGCATTTCCGTTCATGTCGTTTCGCCAGGTCGACGTTGGCATGGTCCCTGCCCTCGTCGGCCGCGTCTCGTTCACCGGCGAACTGGGCTATGAAATCTGGGTCGCGCCCGAATACCAGCGCGCTTTGTTAGATGTTCTGACCCAGGCCGGACGCAAGCACGGACTGCGGCACTTTGGCGGCCGCGCGCTGCAAAGCCTGCGGCTCGAGAAGAGTTTCGGCACCTGGGCGCGTGAGTACCGGCCGATCTACGGCGCGTTCGAAGCCGGGCTCGACCGCTTCGTCGACCTGACCAAGCCGGCGTTCGTTGGCCGCGACGCGGCAGCGCAGGAAAAGGCACAGGGCGGCGCGCGACGGCTGATCACGCTGGCGATCGACGCACGCGATGCGGATGCCATTGGCGATGAGCCCATCTGGCATCGGGACCGCGTCGTCGGCTGGGTAACTTCCGGCGGCTATGGCCACACCGTGCAAAAATCCATTGCGATGGGCTATGTCGAGAGCGCGGTTGCCGGGGAAACCAGCGATTTCGCGGTGGAGCTGATCGGCGAGAAGCGCGCGGCGGTCAGGCTGACAGCCGCGGCGGTCGACCCGCCGGGCATGCGCATGCGCACTTGAGTTGCGTGCCGCCGCGGCGCGGCATCACGCTGGTCGCGGCTCAAGCGGCAGCGCAAACAGATCCGCCGGCGGCCTGCTGAAAATCTGGCGCACCAGCGGCTCGAAGGTTTCCAGGCCGTCGTTTTCAAAGTCCGGGTCGAAGGAACTCTGGTCCCACGCGGCGCAGAAGTGTGCGCAGGCATGAAACCAGGGATGCTCCTTGAATCTGTTCCGCGCATGACGATCGCCGCCGCGATGATGCGCGTAGTAATGACTCTGGAACAGTCCGTGCTGCTCAACGATCCAGCTTACTTCGGCGCGCACGTAGGGCCGCAGGATCGCGGCCGCGACCTCCGCATGATTGTAGGGCGCGAGCTCATCGCCGATGTCATGCAGCAGCGCAGCGACGATCAGCTCGTCGTCGGCGCCGTCGCGGCGCGCGCGGGTCGCGGCCTGCAGCGAGTGGGTGAGCCGGCTGACAGGATAGCCCTGCAGCGAAGAGCCCAGCTTGTTGAGCGCCTCGAGAACCCGGTCGGCCAGACCTAACGCGTAGTTTTTTTCATAGCCGTCCAGCAGCTCGTAATCGGCCCGGGTGCCATCCTTCATCTGGCGAAAACTGACGATTTGTTGCATGCGCGGCACCTCGATACGGCCTCAGCAAGGATCTGCCAAAATACACCGATGAACAAGATTGCTGTGGTTACGGGTGCGGCGCAAGGGCTGGGGCTGGCAACGTCACGGAGGCTCGGGCAGGCCGGCTATCGCGTCGTGATGACCGACGTGCAATCGCTGGACCCGGCCCGTGCGCAATTGCGTACCGAAGGTCTGCAGGTCGAGGCTGTGATCGGGGACGTCGCCAGCGAGGAGTTTGTCCGGGAACTCGCGCAGCGCGTCGAGCGCGACTACGGCGCGGCGGATGTGCTGGTCAACAATGCCGGCGTCAGCCTGATCGTGCCGGCCGAGCAAACCACGATCGAACAATGGCAGCGGGTCATGAACATCAACCTGCTGGGCCCGTTCCTGCTCTGCAAGCATGTCGGCGGCCGCATGTTGCAACAGGGCCGTGGCGCGATCGTCAACGTCGCCTCGATCGCCGGGCTCGCGGGTGTCAGCCAGCGGGCGGCCTACAACGCATCCAAGCACGGCCTGATCGGGCTGACACGAACGCTGGCCGCCGAATGGGGCGGCCGCGGTGTGCGCGTCAATGCCGTCTGCCCCGGCTGGATCAAGACGGAAATGGACGTGGCGGACCAGGCGGCCGCCGGCTACAGCGATGCGGACATCATCAACCGGGTTCCAATGGCGCGGTTCGCGCGTCCCGAAGATGTGGCCGCCGCCATCCTCTATCTCGCAGATGCTAACAACAGCGGTTTCGTCAACGGCGTGTGCCTGCCGGTGGATGGCGGCTGGACCGCGGATGCGAGCTGGGAATCGTTGCGGCTCAGCCAGCGCTGAGCGGGCCTGCGACCGCGGTAGCAACCGTCGTCGGTGCACCACCGTCGTTCGGGCGATTGCGGCGCTCGATGCTCGGCGGATAGCCGAACTGGCGCCGGTAACACTTGGAGAAATGCGGCGGTGACTGAAAGCCACAGGCAGCGGTGATCTCATCGATGCGCATGCTGGTGTGGAGCAGCAATTCGCGCGCCCGGCGCAACCGCACGGTCAGGTAGTAGCGCTTCGGGACGCAGTCCAGGTGCCGCTTGAACAGCCGCTCGATCTGGCGCCGCGACAGGTTGCTCTGGCGCGCAATGTCGGCCAGCGCCAGCGGCCGCTCGATATTGTCTTCCATCAGCTGCGCGATTTTCATCAGCCGGGTCTGTGGCACGCCCAGCTGCGCGCGCAGCGGCACGTACTGCTTGTCGCGGTCATCGCGTACGCGCTCGACAATGAACTGTTCGGAAATCAGCTCGGCGATGCGCGCACCCAGTTTGACGCGGATCAGATTCAGCATCAGGTCGAGCGGCGCGATACCGCCCGAACAGGTGTAGCGATCGCGATCGATGGTGAACAGCTGATCACTCAGCTGCACATGCGGGAATTCCTCGCGCAGTGCCGAGAGATTTTCCCAGTGGATGGTCGCCCGGTAGCGATCTAACAGACCGGCATGCGCCAATGCGTAGCCGCCGGTGCACAAGGCGCCCAACGGGACCTGCTTGCCAGCCTGGCGGCGCAGCGCCGCCAGCAAACGCGGCGAGACCGCACGCTGCACGTTGGTGCCACCGCAGACGAACAGGATGTCCACCCGGCCCATGTCGGCCAGTGCCACCGTCGGTGTCAGTTGCCAGCCATTGCTGGCGGTCACCGGCTGCCCGTCCAGACTGACAACGACCCATTCATAGGCCAGCTGGCCACTGAGCGAATTTGCCATGCGCAACGGCTCAACCGCGTTGGCCAGCGCAATAAACGAATAGTCCTGAAGGGTCAGGAAGGCGAAACGGGTTTTGCGGAGCGTAACCATGGGCTGAATCGTCCTGCAACAGGCGCCAGTATACGAATTAGGGCCATAAGCTGTCGTTTTCGGGCAAATGACGCCCAGCTCCGCCGGATTATATGGCGTAAATGCGCTGGCGACTGTCGCAATTGGAGCTGTACCGCCCGCGCTGGTGGCTAAACTCCCAAAGATGAAGACACATGCGCGGGTTGTGGTTATCGGGGGCGGAGCGGTCGGCGTCAGCACGCTCTACCATCTAACAAAAAAGGGCGTCAAGGACGCTGTGTTGCTGGAACGGTCGGAACTGACCGCAGGATCGACCTGGCACGCGGCCGGGCTGCTGCCCCTCTTCAACATGAGTTACACCGTCGGCCAGCTGCACAAATACTCGGTCGACCTCTACAAGCGCCTGCCCCAGGAAACCGGGCAGGAGGTCAGCTTCCACGTCTCCGGTAATCTGCGCCTCGCCACCTCGCGCGCGCGCATGGACGAATACCTGAAGTACTGTGGCACGGCCAACACCATCGGCGTGCCCTTCCAGGTGATTTCGCCAGACGAGGTCAAGAAGCTCTGGCCGCTGGTGAATCTCGGCGATGGCAAGAGTGAGGCGAAAATCGTCGGCGCGCTCTACCACCCGGATGACGGACACATTGCCCCGGCTGACCTTACGATGGCGCTGCGCAAGGGCGCGCGCCAGGGCGGCGCGGAAATCTATGAGCAGACCGAAGTCACCGGCGTGCAACGGACCGCATCGGGCGAGTGGCGGCTGCTGACTAACAAGGGCGAGATCATCGCCGAGCACGTGGTGTGCGCCACCGGCAACTACGCACGACAGACCGGCCAGATGTTCGGCCTCAATGTGCCGGCGATTCCGGTCGAACACCAGTACATCGTCTATGACCAATCCCCTGAACTGAAGGCCTATCGCGACCAGGGCGGGCGCGAGCTCGCGGTGCTGCGTGAATCCGATCAGTCCTACTACCTGCGCGAAGAGCGGCTGGGCTGGATCCTCGGACCCTACGAAGCCGGCGCGCCGGCGCGTTTTGCTGATGGCGTACCCGAATGGTTCGGCAAGAGCCTGTTCGAGGGCGATCTCGATCGCCTGCTGCCGCATGTCGAGGCTGCGATGCGGCGCGTGCCCGCGCTCGCGAACTGCGGCATCAAGGACATCGTCAACGGCCCGATTTCCTATACGCCCGACGGCAGCCCGCTGATCGGTCCGGCCTGGGGCGTGCGTAACCTGTGGCTCAACGAAGGGCATAGCTTCGGCATCACGGCCGCGGGCGGCGCCGGCTGGCAGCTGGCCGAGTGGCTGGTCGAAGGCGAACCGGGCATCGACATGTTAGCTGTCGATCCGCGGCGCTACGGTGACTACACCAGCAAGCGCTACGTGGTCGCGAAAAACGAGGAAACCTATCGCGAAGTCTTCACCATTCATTTCCCGGATGAAGAACGCCCTGCTGGGCGGCCGGCGAAAACCAGCCCGGTGTACGACAAGATCGACCGGATGGGCGCCGTCTGGGGTCAGCGCTTTGGCTGGGAACGCGCCAACTGGTTCGCGCCACCCGGCGTCGAGCGCAAGGATGTCTGGAGTTTCCGGCGTTCCAACTATTTCGAACACGTGGGCGTGGAATGCAAACGCATGCGCGAACAGGTCGGCGTGATCGACCTGACGCCCTTCACCAAGCACATGGTGACCGGACCCGGCGCCGAGGCCTGGCTCGATCATCTGGTAGCTAACAAAGTGCCGACCAAGGTCGGCCGCATCGCACTCTGTCATGCGCTGACCCCCAAGGGTGGCATTCGTTCCGAGTTCACGATTACCAAGCTCGCCGAGCAGCGTTTCTACGTGGTCAGCGCCGGCGCCGCCGAGCGCTACGATCACGACTACCTGGTGAAGAAGCTGCCGGCCGACGGCTCGGTGCAGCTCGAGAACATCACGCAGGCGCGCGGTTGCTTCGTGGTCGCGGGTCCGCGCTCGCGCGAATTGTTCAGCCGGCTCACCGACACGCCGCTCGACAATGCCTCGTTTCCGTGGCTGACCGGCAAGGTGCTGGAAGTCGGTCTCGCAGTAGATGTGTTCATGCTGCGCGTGAATTTCGTCGGTGCGCTGGGCTGGGAACTGCATTTCCCCATGGTCTACGCCCATCATCTGTTCGATGCGCTGTTCAGCGCGGGCCACGACCTCGGCATCGGCATGGTTGGCATGCGCGCGATGGAATCCCTGCGCATGGAAAAATCCTACCGCATGTGGGGCAGCGACATGACCCGCGATTACACGCCCCTTGAAACCAGCCTGGATCGCTTCGTCCGCATGAACAAAGGCGACTTCATCGGCAAGGCGGCGCTCGAGGCGCAGCTGGCACGCGGGGTACCGAACCGGTTTGTCACGCTGGAAGTCCATGATGTCAAGGACGCTGATCCGCTCGGTAATGAACCCTTGTTCGATGCGCAGGGCGCGATGATCGGCCGGGCGACTGCAGGCTACTACGGCCATACGCTGAAGAAGAGCCTCGCCATCGGCTACGTCAAACCGGCGTTTGCTACAGTTGGCACCCAGTTACAGATCGAGATTCTCGGTGAACGCAAACGCGCGACCGTGCTGGTCGACTCGCCCTATGACCCGGAAAATAATGACCTGCGTGCCTGACGGAACGTTGAGGCTGAGCGCGTGACCCAGAGCCGCTTCTCAGGCTGGGCATTGCTGCGCGCCGGTTTTGCGCGCCAGCAGAACTGGGGGCCGCAGTGGCGGCGCGCGGAGCCGAAGCAATCCTACGATGCGGTGATCATCGGTGGCGGTGGCCACGGCCTCGCAACGGCCTACTACCTCGCGAAGCTGCACGGCATGCGCAATATCGCGGTGCTGGAAAAAAGCTGGGTCGGCGGCGGCAACACCGGACGCAACACCACCGTCATCCGCTCGAATTACCTGTTCCAGGAGAGTTCCACATTGTACGACCACTCGGTCAAGCTGTGGGAAGGACTGTCGGAAGATCTCAATTACAACGTCATGTATTCGCCGCGCGGCGTGCTGGCATTGGCGCACACGGTGCACGACGTGCAGGTGCTGCAACGACACATCCACGCCAATCGCTGCAACGGCGTCGACAACGAATGGTTGACTCCGCAGCAGGTCAAGGAATTCTGCCCGCCGGCCAACACCGGATCTAACATCCGCTATCCCATCATGGGTGGTGCATTGCAGCGCCGCGGCGGCACCGCACGGCATGACGCCGTGGCCTGGGGTTACGCGCGCGCCGCCGACGCACTGGGCGTGGATATCATCGAGAATTGCGAAGTCACCGGCATGCGCCGCGACGCCAATGGCGCGATCAGCGCAGTCGAGACCACGCGCGGTGTCATTGAATCACCGCGCGTCGGCGTTGTGGCAGCCGGTCATAGCAGCGTGGTCATGAAGATGGCGGACGTCGCCCTGCCGATCGAGAGCTTTCCGCTGCAGGCGCTGGTATCAGAACCGGTAAAACCGGTATTCCCCTGCGTCGTGATGTCCAATTCGATTCATGCCTACATCAGCCAGTCCGACAAGGGTGAACTCGTGATCGGCGCCGGCACCGACGCCTATACGTCTTACACGCAGCGCGGTGCATTGCATATCAGCAGCCACACGCTGGAAGCCGTCTGCGAATTGTTCCCGATGTTCCGGCGCATGCGCATGCTGCGCAACTGGGGCGGCATAGTCGATGTCACGCCCGATCGTTCGCCGATCATCGCGAAGACGCCAGTGCCGGGACTGTTCGTGAATTGCGGCTGGGGTACCGGCGGTTTCAAGGCCACGCCGGGCTCCGGACACGTGTTTGCACACACCATTGCTAACAACGCGCCGCATCCCATCAACGCAGCCTTTACGATCGAGCGCTTCAGCGAAGGCCGCCTGATCGACGAAGCAGCCGCGGCAGCCGTGGCGCACTGAGCAGGACCATGCTGGTAATCCATTGCCCTTATTGCGGAGATCGGCCTGAGCTGGAGTTTGCCTATGCCGGGCAGGCGCACCTGACCCGCGCCAGCGATCCGTCCGCGCAGACCGACGCCGAGCTGGCGGCGTTTCTCTACGAACGGGTCAACGTCAAGGGTGTCCACGCGGAACGCTGGCGCCATGTGCGCGGTTGCGCGAAATTTTTCAATGCGCTGCGCGACACGACCACGGACCAGTTCGTCGTGACCTACAAGTCGGGCATGCCGCGGCCATGAGTACCTTTCGTACTGCATCGGGCGGGCAGATCGATCGGAGCCGCAGCCTGCGCTTCAGTTTTGATGGCCAGACCTATACCGGGCACCCCGGCGACACGCTGGCGTCGGCGCTGCTGGCGAATGGCGTGCATCTGCTGGGCCGATCATTCAAATATCACCGCCCACGCGGCGTGCTGAGCGCCGGCAGCGACGAACCTAACGCACTGGTCACGGTATGGCGCGACACCGCGCGTTACACGCCCAATCTGCTGGCCACGCAGGTGGAGATCTATGACGGCCTGCAGGCGCGCAGCCAGAACCGCTGGCCCAGCCTCGGCTTCGATGTCGGCGCCATCAACAATCTGCTGTCGCGCTTCATTCCGGCAGGTTTTTACTACAAGACCTTCATGTGGCCGCCGCGCGCCTGGCATTCGTTATATGAACCTTTCATCAGGCGCGCCGCAGGTTTGGGCGTTGCGCCGAGTGAGCCTGATCCCGATCGCTATGCGCAACGCTTCGCGCACTGCGAGGTACTCGTTGTCGGTTCAGGTTCCGCGGGCATCGCCGCGGCGCTGGCCGCCGCCGACAGCGGCGTGCGCGTGATCCTTTGCGACGAGCAAGCATCGTTAGGCGGCAGCCTGCGCGGCGATGCTGCGCTCCGCATCGAAGGCCAACCGGCGGGTGAATGGCTGGAAGCGTCACTCGCGACATTGCGCGCCAATCCGCGTGTCACGCTGCTCGATCGCACCACGGCCTTCGGTTATTTTCCGCACAATTTCCTGGGCCTCGCGCAGCGCCTGACCGACCACATGCCAAGCCCTGACGCGCGAGCGCCGCGCGAGCGGCTGTGGCAGGTTCGCGCCCGTGAAGTCGTGCTGGCCACCGGCGCTCATGAACGGCCGCTGGTATTTCCGGGCAATGACCGGCCCGGCATCATGCTGGCGTCAGCGGCGCACGCCTACCTGACACGCTACGGTGTCATCGCGGGTCGTGAAGTTGTCCTGCTGACCAGCAATGACAGCAGCTACAAGATCGCGAGAGATTTGTGGGATGCCGGTGCCAGGATCAACGCAATCTGCGATGTGCGTGCGGTCGTTCCGGATGCCGCGCGCGTGCTGCTTGGATCGGCAGCCCTGCGCATTATCGCCGGCGCCACCGCGCTCGGTACGCGCGGCAGCAAACGAGTACGTGGCGTGGAAATTGGCCGCGCGCAGTCCGACGGGAGCATCGTCGAGCGCGAATGGCTGGATTGCGACGCGCTGCTGATGTCCGGCGGCTTTACGCCGGCGGTGCACCTGTTCTCGCAATCGCGCGGCAAGCTGCGCTGGAATGAAGCACTGAACACCTTCGTACCCGGCGAATCGGCGGAACACGAGCGCTCGGCCGGCGCATGCCGTGGCAGCTACGAAATCGCCGACGTGCTGACAGAAGGTGCGCAGGCCGGCGCAGCCGCCGCGATCGCCGCCGGCGGCCGCGACCAGGCAACGCGGAGCTGGAGTGTGGACGGTGCGACACCCTGCTCCGGCGCGCACTCGGGTCTGTTGCCGCAGGCCCAGGCTCTTATCAGCAAAGCATTCGTCGACTGGCAGAACGATGTCACCAGCAACGACCTGTCGCTCGCAACGCGTGAGGGCTTCCGGTCGATCGAACACATCAAGCGTTACACGACCACCGGCATGGCGACCGACCAGGGCAAGACGTCCAACATCAACGCGCTGGCCATCGTGTCGAAACAGTTGTCGACGCCAATCGAGAAGGTCGGTCTGACGACCTTTCGCATGCCCTACACGCCGCTGACGTTCGGCAGCATGGCCGGCTACGCGCGCGGCGACCTGTTTGATCCAGTGCGCAAAACGCCGACCCATGCCTGGGCCGCAGCTCAGGGCGCGATCTTCGAGGATGTCGGCCTGTGGAAACGCGCCCGTTATTTCCATCGAGGCACCGAGACGATGCACCAGGCGGTCGCGATCGAATGCCAGGCTGTGCGCCAGCATTGCGGCATGTTCGATGCCTCGACGTTAGGCAAGATCGAAGTGGTCGGCCCCGACGCAGCTGAATTTCTCAACAGACTCTATGTGAACGACTGGACCACGCTCGCGCCTGGCCGGTCGCGTTACGGCATCCTGTTGCGCGAGGATGGTTTCGTCTACGACGACGGTGTCATCGGGCGCATGGCGAGCGATCGCTTTCATGTCACGACCACCACCGGCGGCGCGCCGCGTGTGTTCGGCATGATGGAGGATTACCTGCAGACCGAATGGCCGGACCTCAAGGTCTGGCTGACATCGACCACCGAACAGTGGGCGGTCGTCGCCGTGCAGGGACCTAACGCCCGGCGGGTGCTCGAGGGTCTGGTGGAAGGCATCGATCTGACGGCCGCCGAGTTTCCACATATGGGCGTTGCCACGGGTCACATCTGCGGAATACCGTGCCGCCTGTTCCGGGTCAGCTTCACCGGCGAACTCGGTTTTGAAGTCAACGTGCCCGCCGATTATGGCCAGTCGGTCTGGGAGGCCATTTACGCCGCAGGCCAGGCCCATGGCATCGAGCCCTATGGCACCGAGGCCATGCACGTGATGCGTGCCGAAAAAGGCTACATCATCATCGGCCAGGATACCGACGGCACCGTGACGCCACTGGACGCGGGTCTCGGCTGGGCGATCGGCAAGAAGAAACCCGACTTCGTTGGCAAGCGCGCGCTGGAGCGACCAGCGATGCGCGCCAGCGACCGGCCACAATTCATTGGCTTGCTGACAACCGACCCGAAGCAGGTGCTTGCAGAGGGCGCACAGATCGCGCCGCGCCCGAATCAGCAACCACCGATGGAACTGATCGGCTACGTGACTTCGTCGTACTGGAGTTCGGCGCTCAACCGGTCGATTGCGCTCGGCATGATCAAGGGTGGCCGGGCACGCCGCGGCCAGACCGTCTACATACCGATGCCGGGCGGCGATGTTGCGGCAGAGGTCACGGCTCCCGTGTTCTATGACACCGAGGGAGCGCGCCTCAATGACTAGGGTCCTGGAGCGCCGCACCGTCGAAGTCGCCGACCCGGGTCACGTTGTGACTTTGTTAGCGCCGGCCGCGCGCTTCGTGCTGCGCGGCGATGCTGCAGTGATGCAGGCAACCGGCGCCATCATCGGCGCCATGCCGTCGGCGGTCGCCTGCCGCGCGGTCAGTGGCCAGGACTGGTCGGCTCTGTGGCAGGGCCCCGACGAACAACTGCTGTTAGGCCCGGTGAAGTGGCAGGCGGGCTTCGAAGCTGCGCTCGAGACCGCGCTGCGCGATCTGCCACACTCCCTGGTCGATATCAGTCATCGCCAGGTCGGCATCGAACTCGCGGGCCCGCAGGCGGCGACACTGCTGAATGCCGCCTGCCCGCTCGACCTGGACCTCGCGGCGTTTCCCGTCGGCATGGTGACGCGCACCGTGTTTGCGAAGACTGAGATCACGCTGTGGCGCAAGTCGCCCGAGCACTTTCAAATTGAAGTATGGCGTTCATTCGCGGATTATCTGATTGCGCTGCTGAACGTCGCTGCTGAGAGCGGCTGACCAACAACCGAAGAGGTATAGACCATGAAACACAACCGAAACACCATTGCGACCCTGCGACGCTGCGCGATCGCCCTCGCCTCAGGCGTTGCAAGTTTGCTGTCGTTCCAGCCGCTGGCGTTCGCGCAGCAGCCGTCCGCGACGGCGTCTGACGATGCGGTCGAGGAAATCACCGTCACCGCGCAACGCCGTGAACAGAATATCCAGGAGGTCGGCATTTCGGTCACGGCGCTGAGCGGCGCCAAGCTGGATGAACTGAATATCACGTCCGCGACCGACATCGTGCGCGCCGTGCCCAGCCTGAAGATGAATGCGTACTCGAGTGCACAGGTGGTCTTCAATATTCGCGGCGTGTCACAGAACGACTACGGCGATCAACAGGAGCCGCCGGTTGCCGTCTACCAGGATGACAGCTACTCAAGCTCGATCAACCTGGCGAGTTTTCCGGTGTTTGACCTGGCGCGCATCGAAACGCTGCGCGGACCGCAGGGAACGCTGTTCGGCCGCAACGCGACCGGTGGCGCCATCCAGTTCATTTCGCGTCAACCGACCAAGGAAGTTGACGGCTATGCGACCGCGACCGTCGGCCGCTTCGGCCAGGCCATCGTCGAGGGCGCTATCGGTGGCCCGATCACCGATCGGCTGCAAGGCCGCATCGCCGCCTTCAGCAATGTCAGCGATGGCTACATGAAATCGGTAATCCCGGGCGTGCCGGACCGCGGCAGCAATGACCACTACGCACTGCGTGGCAGTCTTGCCTGGCAACCTAACGACACGACGGAATTGAAGCTGCTGGTGCGCTACATGAACGCGGACAAGGAAACCCAGGCGGGTCTCTACTCGCTGGAAGCCGCTTGCCCTAACGCGCAGTTCCAGGGTGAATTTACGCTGCCGACCCAGTCCTGTGCCTTCTGGGGCACCGGCCCTGGACAAACAGGCACCGGCTATCGCAACGATGCCATCAGCGCGACTCGCGGCGGCAATCCCTGGAGGACAGCAGAGACGCAGGAATCCTATGTGGATCGCGAGATCATTGGCACCACGGTGCACGCGCAGTTCGACCTCGGGCGTTTCACGCTGCTGTCGATCACCGATTACCAGCACTCCGAGAAGTTCTATATCGAAGGCGGCGATTCGTCGCCCGATGACGGTGTGTTTTTCTTCCAGGGCAGCAAGCTCAACCAGATATCCGAGGAAATCCGGCTGTCGGGAAAATTCGGAGCTAACGAACTGGTTGCTGGTGCCTATTGGATGAGCGTCAACGGCAGCTATACCGGCAAGTTTGCCGACCCGTTCTACGGCTACGATCCGGATGTTGCGTTTTCCCAGAGCACGGACTCGTGGGCTGCGTTTGTGCAAAACGAATGGAGCATGTCCGACAAGTTCAAGCTGATCACGGGCCTGCGTTACTGGACTGACGCGCGCGAAGGCGCGTACTTTGGCAGCGCACCGGCCGTTCCAGGACTGACACCGGCGGTCACCATCATCTTCAACCGCAACCAGATTTCCCCCGGTGGCAGCCGCATCCGGCCGGCCGATGCGCGCCGATCTTTCGACGACATCACTGCGCGGCTCGAGCTCGACTACAAGCCTAACGACGATATGTTGTTGTTCCTCAGTTTCAATCGCGGCAGCAAGAGCGGCGGATTCACCTTCTCCACTGGCACGCCGTACAACCCGAACGAACAGGCGTTCCTGGAAGGCATCCCATTCAATCCCGAAGTGCTGAACGCGGCGGAACTCGGCTTCAAGTCCACGCTGGCCGATGGCAAGATGACTTTCAACGCCAGCGCGTTCTATTACAAGTACGACGACTACCAGGCGTTCGCACAGTTTGGTCCGGTGCAGACCGTCATCAATCTGAATGCGAGGGAGTTTGGTCTCGAAGCCGAGCTCAACGCCAGACCTGCGCCGGGCCTGACGTTGCAGCTGGGCGCGTCCTACCTCGATTCGACCGTTGAGGACGTACCATTGCCGGATCTCGCAACCATCGAAGATCACGAATTACCGCAGGCGCCGCGGTTCTCGGCCAACGGCCTGATCCGTTATGAGTTTCCGGTGGGCGGCGCCGGCCAGATGTCAGTGCAGGCTGATGCGCAGTACTCGGACAAGTTCTGCTTCACGGTGTTGTGCGCGCCGGTGGAGCGCGAAGCCGCGTACGTTGTCACCAACCTGCGTGTTGGCTATGCGCCGGACTCCGGCGACTGGGAAATTGCAGCCTATGTCGACAACCTGCTCGAGGAGCAGTACCGGGTCTACGCCTTCGACAGCTCGCTGTTCTCGGGCGTGGTCGCGGGCGTCTATGCCAAACCGCGGACCTATGGCCTGACCGCGACCTACCACTTCGGCGCCGGTCGTTAGCTGCCGCGCAATGCCCGGCGCACCGCTCAGCGCCTTTCTCAGCGCTGGGCGTCGCGCCAGTTGGCGGCGGTGAAGTAAGGCGCGGACGAGGGTTCCAGCAGCGGCCGGTCCAGGATGTGATCGGCCGCTTTTTCCGCCAGCATGATGGTCGGCGCGTTGAGATTGCCGGTGGTGACGCTCGGCATGATCGATGAGTCGACCACGCGCAAGCCCTCGACTCCTAACACCCGCAGCTGCGAATCGACCACGGCGGCTGGATCGCTGGCGGCGCCCATCTTGCAGCTGCCACACGGGTGGTAGGCGCTTTCGGTCTTGTCACGCACAAAGGCATCGATCGCCGCGTCGGTCGTCACATCCGCACCCGGCTGGATTTCCCGGCCGCGGTAGCGGTCAAAGGCAGGTTGCGCGAAAATTTCGCGGGCCAGGCGCACGCAGGCCCGCATCTCGGTCCAGTCGTCGGGATGCGACAGGTAGTTGAAGAGTATGGACGGCGCCGCGCGCGGCTCGCGCGAACGCAGGCGCACCCAGCCGCGGCTTTTGGTGCGCATCGGCCCGACATGTGCCTGAAAGCCATGTTCCTTCGCGGGCGACGAGCCGTCGTAATTCATGGCCAGCGGCAGGAAATGTACCTGGATGTCGGGATAGCGCACGCCAGCCCGGCTGCGAATGAAGCCGCCGGTCTCAAAGTGATTGGTGGCGCCCAGGCCATCCTTGCGCAGGATCCAGCGAATGCCGATTCCCGCCTTGCTCCACAGGCTCAAAGCCGAATACAGGCTAACAGGCTCGCGGCAGGCCATCTGCAGGTAAAACTCCAGGTGATCCTGCAGGTTCTCGCCAACGCCGGCCAGCGCATGCACCAGCGGAATCCCATGGCTGCGCAATTCGTCCGCCGGACCGACGCCTGACAGTTTCAATAATTGTGGTGAGTTGATTGGCCCGCCGGACACGATCACTTCGCGCGCACTGACGACGTGGAGCGCGCCACCGCGCTCGTATTCAACGCCGCTGGCGCGCCTGCCCTCGAACAACACGCGCGTGACCAGGGCATGCATACGCACGCTCAGGTTGCGCCGGTGCAGCGCCGGCCGCAGGTAGGCGTTCGCTGTGCTGGAGCGGCGGCCGCCTCCGACTGTCATGTCGAAACGGCCAACTCCTTCCTGCTGGCGGCCATTCACATCGGCGGTGTAGGGATAGCCCGCCTGCTGGCCCGCCTTGAGCCAGGCGTCGTGCAGTGGATTGGTCAGCAAGCCATAGCGGGTCTGCAGGGGCCCGGAGTCGCCGCGATAGGCATCGCCGCCGTCGAGCCGGGTCTCGGCACGGCGAAAATAAGGCAGCACCTGCGCATACGACCAGCCGGACGCGCCCTCTTCCTGCCAGCGATCGAAATCATGCGGATTGCCACGGATGTAGACCAGCCCATTGATCGACGACGAACCGCCTAACACCTTGCCGCGCGGCGTATGCAGGCTGCGCCCGCCCAGCCCCGGCTCAGGCTCCGTGTGGTAGCGCCAGTTATAGCGGCTGGTATTCATCGGAATCGACAAGGCCGTCGGCATCTGCACGAAGATGGAGCGGTCTGAACCCCCGTTCTCCAGCAACAACACGGTATGGCGACCGTCCTCGGTCAGCCGGTTCGCGAGCACACAGCCCGCCGATCCGGCGCCCACGATCACATAGTCGAAATGTTCATCGCTCATGGAACAACTCCGCGCTAGTAAGGCGCCTGCACATCCTGCATGGCGACGTAGACGCTCTTCAGCTGCGTGTAATGCTCGATTGCGGCCCGGCCGTTCTCGCGGCCCAGCCCGGACATCTTGACGCCACCGAAAGGCAACTCGATGGGCGTGATGTTGTAGTGATTGATCCAGCAGGTGCCCGCCTGCAGCTGGGCAATGACCCGGTGCGCCCGCGTCAGGTCCGAGGTGAACACCCCAGCCGAGAGACCGAATTCCGTGGCATTGGCGCGGCGAATCACCTCCGCTTCATCATCGAATGGCAGCACACACATGACCGGGCCGAAAATCTCCTCGGTCACGATCCGCATCTTGTCGTTGCAGCGATCGAAGATTGCGGGCTCGACAAAAAATCCCTGCGCCAGCGCGCCTTCCGTGCGACGCCGGCCGCCGATCAGCAGGCGCGCGCCCGCCTGCTTGCCCGCCCTGACATAGCCGAGCACCTTGTCCATGTGTTCCTGCGAAATCAACGAACCCACCTGGGTAGCAGGATCGAGAGGATCGCCAATCCGCAGCGCCCGGGTGCGCGCCACCAGCCGCTCGATGAATTCCGCCAGCACCGGGCGCTGCACAAATACACGAGTGCCATTCGAGCACACCTCGCCCGCGGAATAAAAATTACCTAACAGGGCGCCGGACACGGCGTTATCCAGGTTGGCATCGGCAAACACCACCAGCGGCGATTTACCGCCCAGCTCCAGCGTAATTTGCTTCAGGGTATCGGCGGCATCGCGCATGATCGCGCGGCCGGTGGCGACACTGCCGGTCAGCGAGACCTTGCGGATGCCCGGATGCCGGGTCAGCAGTTGCCCGGTTGCAGCGGATCCCTGCACCACCTGAAAAATACCGTCCGGCGCACCCGCCTCGTTCAGCGCCCGCGCGAGGCGCGGCGCGGTCATGGGTGTTAGCTCCGCAGGCTTGAAGATCATCGCGTTACCGCAGGCCAGCGCCGGCGCGGTCTTCCAGCAGGCAACCTGCAGCGGATAATTCCAGGCGCCAATGCCGGCTACGACACCCAGCGGTTCGCGACGGGTGTAACCGAAGGCGCTGGGCCCGAGATCCAGGTGTTCGCCGGCGATCGTGGCCGCGAGCCCGCCAAAATACTCGAGGCAATCGGCACCCGAAATGACATCGACAACGCTGGTTTCCTGGATCGGCTTGCCAGTGTCGCGGGTCTCGAGCTGTGCAAGCTCGTCATTCTGCCGCCGCAGGATATCGGCGGCGCGCCGCAGCACGCGGCCGCGCTCAGTCCCAGTAAACGCCGCCCAGGCTTTTTGCGCGCGGCTCGCCTTGGCAACGGCGCGGTCGACCTCCGCGGGGCCGCTGATCGCAAAACTGGCCAGCACCTCGCCGGTGGCGGGATTGAAGCTTTCCAGCCTGGCGCGGCGCGGAGCGGCACGCACGCTGCTAACAGCCACAGAACGCGCGCTCGACTGGCGCCGCCTCAGTTTCAAACGCTTATTCAATACAAGATTCTCTTTCTATACAAAAATATAACTAATTCAATTAGTTACAGTACTTATGTAACCTAAATAATTAGCGCTACAATGCGCTTACTCAGGCGCGCATCGGGCACCCATCTTCAACGCGCGACGCACAAGCGGTCAATACCGCAATGATCCATCGGCGACATGACCGGGTGCAGCACTGAACTGACCGCGAGAACGCGATGCCAGAACCGTAAAGTGCAAGTTAACTGCGCAGCCGGATGACGCACCTGGACAAGTCGATGCCGCAGTTGGGCATGCGTTAGCCCCCTGCCCGACCATACTTGGTCCTGACGTACCCGCAGACAGAGGTCAGAGCGATGAGCGATGAATCAGCCGCCGCGACGAGTCACCGTCGGCCCAGCGGTCGCGACGCCAAGCGGGCCGCCCGCACTGCGCGCGCCGCGGCATCGGTCGCCTATATCACCCGCAAGATCCCGGAATTCGAAGTCCTCGGCACCGAAGGGCTCGAGCTGCTGGAGCACAACGCGGACACGATTCTCGAGGAGATCGGCGTCGACGTGCGCGATGATCCGGAATCACTGCAGTTGTATCGCGACGCCGGCGCCGACGTACAGGGCGAACGCGTGCGCTTCCCGCGCGGCATGTGCCGTGAGATCGTGCAGCGCTCGGCGCCGCGTGAATTCGTCCAGCATGCGCGCAATCCCGCGCGCAACGTGCTGATCGGCGGCAAGAACACGGTGTTTGCGCCCGCCTATGGCTCGCCCTTCATTCGCAATCTGGATGAAGGCCGGCGCTACGGCACGATCGAGGATTTTCACAATTTCGTAAAGCTGACCTACATGGCTAACTCGCTGCACCATTCGGGCGGCACGATTTGCGAGCCGGTCGACCTGCCGGTCAACAAGCGCCATTTCGACATGGTCTACAGCCACATCAAGCACAGCGACAAGCCCTTCATGGGCTCGGTCACCCACCCGGACCGCGCGCTCGATACGATTGAAATGGCGAAGATACTGTTTGGCGCGGACTACCTGGATCCCGCGACCGGCAGGCCGAAGACCATTGTCATCAGCCTAATTAATGCCAACTCGCCGCTGACCTGGGACGCGACGATGTTAGGTGCGCTGAAGCACTACGCGCGCGCCAACCAGGCCACCATTGTCACGCCCTTTATTCTCTCGGGTGCGATGTCGCCGGTGACCATCGGCGGCACCGTGGCACAGACGTTGGCAGAGGCCTTGTCGGGCATGGCGCTCGCGCAGCTGGTGAATCCGGGCGCGCCCGTAGTCATGGGCAGTTTCGCCTCGTCGATATCGATGCAGTCGGGAGCGCCCAGTTTCGGCACACCTGAACCGGCGCTGGTGCTCTACGTCATGGCCGCGCTCGCGCGCCGCCTCGGTGTGCCGTTCCGCTCCGGCGGCGGGCTCTGCGGTTCCAAGATCCCAGACGCCCAGGCTGCGTTTGAATCTGCTAACACGCTGCTGCCGACCTGCCTCGCGGGCGTCAACTTTGTGCTGCACACGGCCGGCTGGCTGGAAGGCGGTCTTGCGATGGGCTATGAGAAATTCATGATGGACGTCGATCAGGCCGGCATGATGCATACGCTGCTCGCCGGCGTTGACATGTCGGAAAACGGCCAGGCGCTGTCGGCGATCCGCGAGGTCGGTCCCGGCAAGCATTTCCTCGGCTGCGCACACACTCAGGCCAACTTCGAAAGCGCTTTTTATCGTTCGCCGCTCGCCGACAACAACAGCTTTGAGCAATGGGAAGCCGAAGGCGGCAAGGACATGGCGCAGCGCGCCAACGCGCAGTGGAAGAAGAACCTGGCGGAATACGTTGCGCCGCCAATCGACCCGGCCGTGGATGAAGCCCTGCTCGATTTCATGCGGCGTCGCAAAGACTCCTTCCCCGACTCCAATGTCGGCTAACACGCGCTGACAGCGCCGCGACAGACAACGTGACAGCTCCAAGACCCGCCCAGGTGTCCGCCCAGGTCGAGCGCGTCAAGGCGAGCTCGACCACGTCTGCAGTCGATACGCTGGCGGTCGAGGAGCCGCTGGAGATCCGCATCCGCGCATTCGGTGAACCGCTGCCGGGAACGCCGGTCACTGTCACCATGCGCACGCCGGGCAACGACGAAGAACTGGCGCTCGGCTTCCTTTTTGGCGAGGGACTGATTCACTCCATGCAGGACGTCGCGCAGATCGGTCCTTGTGGCAATACCGGCCAGGTGGTGGCGCTTCAGCTCGCTGCTGGCGTTGTGGATCCTCGCCCCGCCCTGCAACGCAGTTTCTACACGACCTCGTCCTGTGGCGTCTGCGGTAAATCGTCCATCGACGCCGTGACCAAACTGGTGCCCAGGCGCCGCGTCGGCGACCAGCTGCGCATGGGTGCGGAAGTTCTGCAGCAACTACCCGGGAAGTTGCAGGCGCAGCAATCGGTCTTTTCGGTGACCGGCGGGCTGCATGCCGCGGCACTGGTGTCCCCACTCGGTGAATTGTTAGCAGTCTACGAAGATGTCGGCCGGCACAACGCCACCGATAAGCTGATTGGCGCCGAGCTGCGTCTTGGCATGCAGCGCCCGGCTAACAGTGCATTGCTGCTCAGCGGCCGTGCCAGCTTCGAACTGCTGCAGAAGGCAGCGATGGCGGGCATCGAAATCGTCGCTGCGATTGGCGCCCCGTCCAGCCTCGCGGTTGAGCTCGCGCAATCGCTCGGTATCACGCTGGTGGGCTTTCTGCGCGCCGGCGGATTTAACGTATATAGCGGGCGCGAGCGGCTCCAGGTTTGAACGCCGTTAAGCTCGCATTCAGCTAAAAATCCCTGAAAAACCTGTTCTCGCGGCCGCTGTCAACGCCTCGCGCCCTGCTTCGTTCTGGGTCACAACAGCCGCAATCGTGCGGTTCTTGACGAAGCTGGAGACTCACATGTTTAGGCGAACCACGATTCTGGCCGTTTCCGGCCTTGTTATTGCGACGCTCGGCGCGACCGCGTTTGCTGGTACACCACGTCTTGACCGACGCGAACACAACCAGGCCGCACGCATTCACCAGGGTGTAAGAAGCGGCGAGCTGACCCGGCCGGAAACACGCCGGTTGGTTGCTGGTGAAGCACAGTTGCGTGCTAACGAAGCTCGCGCGAAAGCCGATGGCTATGTCACGAACAGGGAACGCGCCCGCTTGCAGGCTGAAGCGGATCGCATGAGTGCACGTATCTATCGACAGAAGCACGACGCTCAAACGCGCGGCAACTAAACTGCCGGTTGATGTCCCCCGAAAGCGGCGCAGGGCCCAGTACTGCGCCGCTTTTTTTTGGCAGCGCGACCAGCCTCATCCGGCCTCCGGACTCAGCGAGCCGCCGGGTCCCCAGCCGAGCCTGCCGACCGCGCGCGTCGCGGACGCTTCTCGATGGTCCTGGACGGCAAGGTATTTGTTAGCGGGCCGATGTCGCTCACGATCCTGGCAAGGGTTGGGCGCTCCGCACGCGAGTAACTGTCGATGGCGGCCCGCATCGCCGCCAGGTGCCCGGGCGTGGTGCCGCAACAGCCGCCGACGATGCGTGCACCGGCATCGATCGCCAGCGTCGCGTACCGGGCCATCAGCTCGGGCGTACCCGTGTAGACGATCTCCGTGCCTTTGAAATGCGGAATGCCGCAATTGCCCTTGCTAACGAGTACATAGGGCGCGCCTTGCATTTCCAGCAGGCTGACCAGCGTGTCAGATGCGCCGACACCGCAATTCGGGCCGATGGCGAGAGGTGCCGTTGGCTGCGCCGCGACGCTATCGGCGAGTGCGCTCGGTGCCAGTCCCATCATCGTGCGGCCGGCCGTGTCGAACGAACAGGTCACCACGTAAGGCAAGCCAACCGCAATGGCGGCGGCTGCCGCCGCGTTCACCTCTTCGGTGGAGGACATGGTCTCTATCCAGGCAACGTCGGTCCCGCCGTCGCGCAGCCCCCGCATTTCCTCGGTAAAGGACGCCACTGCAATCTCATGCGTCAACGCGCCCAAGGGTTCGAACAGTTCGCCGGTCGGGCCGATGGAACCCGCCACGACGACCGGACGACTGGCGGCGTCCGCAACCCGCCGGGCGAGCATGGCAGCGGCCTTGGCGAGTTCGTAAACGCGCGCTTCCGCCTTGTGCAGTTTCAGCCGCTCGCGATTGCAACCAAAGGTGTTGGTCAGGATGATGTCGGCGCCCGCGTCGACAAACTTCTGGTGCAGATCCACGACCAGGTCGGGCCGGTCAACCGACCAGAATTCCGGCGGTTCGCCCGAGCTCAGGCCCACGGCAAAATAATTAGTGCCCGTGGCGCCATCGGCCAGCAGGACGGGATGGGTTTCCAGGAGTTTGGTCAATGTCGTACGCATCGCCGACATCATACCAATCAGCACCATAAGCCCGGGCGCTGGCCGATCGGTCATAATGGGGTGCAATAACCACTGAACGCAGATGCGGAGCAAGCCGTGCCTCAATCGTCACTGAATCCCCTGGACCTTTTCGACATCCGCGCCGAGCTCAGCGAAGAGGAATGCATGGTCCAGGACGCCGTGGCCCGCATGGTGGACGACAAGGTGCTGCCCATCATTCGTCAGCATTTTGAAAATCATACTTTTCCGCGCGAGCTGGTTCCGGAGCTAGCGCAGCTGGGGTTGTTAGGTTCGTCACTGACCGGCTACGGCTGCGCCGGCATGAATTCCATTGCCTACGGCCTTATCTGCCAGGAACTGGAGCGCGGCGATGCCGCGGTGCGCAGTTTTGTCTCGGTGCAGAGCTCGCTGTGCATGTATCCGATCTTTACTTATGGCAGCGAGGCGCATAAACAGCAGTTCCTGCCGAGCATGGCCAAGGGCGAACTGATCGGTTGCTTCGGGCTGACCGAGCCGCAGGGAGGCTCGGACCCCGGCAACATGAAAACCCACGCCAAGCGTCGCGGACGCGACTGGGTGCTGAACGGCTCGAAAATGTGGATAACTAACGCTCCGATCGCGGATCTGGCGGTAGTCTGGGCGCGCACCGACGAAGGCATCCGTGGTTTCATCGTGGAGCGCGGCACGAAAGGGTTCGCAACGCCGGAGATCCAGAACAAGTTCAGTTTGCGTGCGTCCGCCACTGGCGCCCTGTTCTTCGAAGACGTCGTGCTGCCGGAAGAGAACATGCTTCCGGGAAGTACCGTGGGCATCAAGGCGCCACTGTCCTGCCTGACCCAGGCACGCTATGGCATCACCTGGGGCGTGATTGGCGCGGCACAGGCCTGCCTTGCCGAGCTCATTGAATACACAAAGACGCGGATCCTTTTCAATCGGCCGCTGGCGGCCAACCAGGCGATCCAGATTCGCCTGGCGGAGATGGCCCGCAAGATCACCACCTCGCAGCTGCTGTCGCTGCGTCTTGGACGCCTGAAAGAAGCCGGCAAGATGACGCCGACGCAGGTCTCGCTGGCCAAGTGGCATAACTGCCGTGCCGCGATCGAAGTGGCGCGCGATGCGCGTGACATGTTAGGGGGCGCAGGCATCAGCGCCGAGTACGTACCGATCCGGCACGGGCTCAACCTCGAGAGCGTAATCACTTACGAAGGCACGGAAACGATCCACCAGCTCAGCATTGGCCGCGAGCTGACCGGGATCAACGCATTCTAGATCGCAGGGATGCCTAAACGCTGACTTACAGTCTATTATCAGCGCGTGGCTATCAGACAACGTAAGTCATCAGCAAAGCCGTTGGACCGCCGGCAGTTTTTTGCGGCTGTCGCAGTTACAGGCGCAGCCACTGCGATACCCGCCACCGATGCAGCCAGCGCCCCGGCTCCCGCAGCGCCTGCGGTCGGGGCCGTAGCGCCGCCATCCGCGGCAATGCTGGCAGCCGATGTGGGTTCCGCTGCGACCGACGTCAATACGACCAGCGCCGGCTGCGGCTCGGATTTCATGCTGGATGTCATCAAGTCGCTGCAGATCGACTATGTGTTCTCCAATCCGGGCTCGAGCTTTCTCGGGCTGCACGAGTCCATCGTCAACTACGGCGCTAACAAAGCACCGGAATACATCACCTGCATGCATGAAGAGTCAGCGGTCGCAATGGCTAATGGCTACTACAAGGCCATGGGCCGGCCGGCCGCGACGATCTGTCATTCCACGGTTGGCCTGCAACACGCCGCAATGGCGCTTTACAACGCCTGGTGCGATCGGGTACCGATCATAAATATCCTCGGCAACACGCTTGACCTGACCAGGCGCACCGGCGCCAACGACTGGCGTCATTCGGCGCAGGACCCGGTAGCAATGGTGCGCGACTTCATCAAGTGGGATGACCAGCCGACCACGCTGCAGGGATTTGCGGAATCGCTGGTCCATGGATACAAGATCGCCTGCACACCGCCGATGGAGCCCGTCGCCATCGTTGCGGACAGCGAATTGCAGGAATTCGAGATCGCGGACCGCAGCGCACTCGCGATCCCGCGCTACACACCGAGTGTGCCGCCAGTTGGCGATCCTGGCGCAGTGCGCGAAGCGGCGCGTTTGTTGGCTGCGGCGGAACGGCCCGTGATCCTGGTCGACCGGCTGGTGCGTTCGGCCGAAGGCATGCAAAAGCTGGTGGCGCTCGCGGAGCTGGTCAATGCGCCGGTCATCGATCTCGGCAGCCGGCAAAACATGCCGACCGCGCACCCTCTGTGCCAGACCAGCGACGGCCGCAGCCTGATCGGCCAGGCAGACCTGATACTCGGGCTCGAGGTCACTGATTTCTGGGGCCAGATCAATCAATTCAATCGCATCACCAAGATCAGCCATGCCGCAGCCGATCCCGCAGCCAAACTGATCACGATCGGCTTGAACGACGTCTACCTGAAATCCAACTACCAGGACTTCCAGCGCTATGCGCCGGTCGATATCTCGATATCCGGCGATGGCGAGGCCACTCTGCCGTCGCTGCTCGAGGCCGTCAATCTCACCCTGACTAACAAACGCCGCAGCGCACTCGAGGCCCGCGGCGCGTCGTTCCGTGACATGCACCGCCAGGCTTTTGAAGCGTCGCGCCAGGCCGCAGCCGTCGGCTGGGACGCGAGCCCCGTCTCCACCGCCAGGATGTGCATGGAGCTGTGGGACGTCATCCGCAACGAAGACTGGTCGCTGGTATCGGTCGGCGCGTCTGAAGCCTTCGTCAGCAACTGGCCGCACCGTCTGTGGAACTTCGACCGGCATTACCGCTATCTCGGTTATGGCGCCGGGGGCGGCGTCGGCTACGGTCTGCCAGCCGCGGTCGGCGCGGCACTGGCTAACAAGGCGCTCGGCCGGCTTTCGGTCAATATCCAGTGCGACGGTGATTTCATGTACGCCAATGGCGCACTGTGGACCGCGGCCCACCACCGGATTCCGCTGCTGACCGTCATGCATAACAACCGGGCCTACGGCCAGGAGACCATGCTGATCCAGTCACTCTCGAATCGGCGCAATCGCGGCATGACGCGCGCCAACATCGGTACCGAAATCGACGACCCACCGATCAACTACGCGAAGCTTGCGGAAGGCATGGGCGTATGGTCGGCAGGACCAATAACCGACCCGGCGGAACTGGCGCCCGTCCTGCGCCGCGCGATCGAGGTCGTCAAACAGGGCCAACCGGCGCTGGTTGATGTCGTGACCCAGACTCGTTAGGTGCGGCCGTGATGAACCGAAATACCACGACACTCGCCCCTCTCCTGCTGCTGCTAGCCGCGAGTCTTGCGGCGAGTGCCAGTGCAGCCGAACCGGCGCCGTCGGTGGAACGTGGCAAAACCCTATATTTGACCGCTGGCTGCAAGCATTGCCATGGCACTGTCGGCCAGGGCAGCGCCGCCGGCCGGCGCCTCGCCCCCAAGCCCCTGCCCGCAGCGGCAATCACACAGTTAATCCGGGCCAATGGCACCAACATGCCGGCCTACAGCGAGGCGCTGCTGAACGATGCCGGAGTTGCGGACATTGCGGCCTACCTGAGCAGCATCCCCCCGGCTGTGCCGGCGGATGGCATTGCGGCGCTGCGCAATCTAACAAAGCAAGGAAAGTAAAATCCCTGCAACACGTGTGACGACCACAGCTTGCACTTACGGGGTCTGCTTCAGATACTTGTCCAGAAAGGCCAGGATCCGCTCGTAAACTTCGCGGCGCGAGGCCTCGTTGTAGACACCATGGCCCTCGCGGCTGAGCGCCATCCATTCGTAGTACTTTTTGTTCTTATCCAGCGCCGCCTTCATCGCCTCTGCCTGTTCGAAAGCAGCGCGCCAGTCCGCCTTGCCGTGAATGAGCAGCACCGGCACCTGTATCTGGTCCGCATGCCGCGCCGGCGAGCGGGCGCGCATCGACTCCACATCCTCGCCTAACGCCAGCTTCAGAAAATCCTGGCCGTAACGGGTTCGCGGCACGTCCCCGGTGGTACGCATCAATTCCAGGTCATAGACACCCGCATAGCCGATGGCGCAGCGATAAAGCCTGGGCTCGCGAACCACGCCAGCCAGGGAGGCATAGCCGCCGTAGCTCGCGCCGAAAATGCAGATGCGATCCGCGGGCGCAATCTTCTGTTCAATGGCCCAACGCGTTGCATCCGTCAGGTCATCCTGCATCGTGGCGCCCCACTGCTTGTAGCCCTTCGCCTCGAAGTCCATGCCATAGCCACCGCTGCCCCGGAAATTCAATTGCAGCACGGAATAGCCGCGGCTGGCTAACAGCTGCACTTCCCAGTCGTAATCCCAGTAATCGCGCGGGCCGTGTGGCCCACCATGCGGATGGACGATCAGCGGGTGCGGACCCTCTCCTTCCGCGCGCGTCAGATAGCCGTGCAGTTCCAGGCCATCACGAGCCTTGATCGTAAACGGCTCCTTGGGCCGCATGCGCCGCGGGTCGATCCAGCGGCTCTTCGCTACCAGGAATTCAGCTTTCATCGCCTGGGTGTCAAACAGGTAGTAATCACCCGGGTTAACGTCAGATCCTGCGCGCGCAATCAACAGATGACCATCCCGGGTTGCGCTCACGAACCTGAGGTGCTGGTCGGGCAGCGCCTTCTGCAGCGAGCGGTAGATCTTGGCCGTGTTGTCGTCTTTGTCGAGCCAGAAAATCTCGGGTTTGCCGACCGCGACTTCCGCGCCCAGAATCTTCTTGCCGCGCACGTCATAAAGCAGGTCATTGATATCAGCCTGTTGCGAACCGTAGAGTTTGCTGACCTCCTGGCTCTGCAGGTTCACCGTGAAGAGAGCGCGCTGCGACTCCCCTACCTCGACGCCGTAAATATAGACACTCTGGTTGTCCGCGGAAAAGACCAACGGAAACACGGTCTCGGCGCGGAATCCCGGCAACGCGAATTCTTTCCAGTCGCCCGCGGGATCCGGTTTCCAGATGACCGCCAGCTTGCGCGCCGTGTTATAGCCGGTCGCAAATCGCGGCTGGTCATTCTGATCGACCAGAACAGTGGCGCGCGCCAGCGGCGCCTTGCCTCTGGATCTCTTGGCGCCGGTGCTGACATCTAACAGATAGAGCTGTGGTTGCGCGTCCGGATCGCTGGTGTAACTTGCCGCGCCACGTTTCCACTCGTATTCGGCGATCAGGACATTCTTGTCGTCAGCTTCGAGCGTACTGATGATCTCGGCAAACGCGTAGCTGGATTCGGCAGAGTGGCGCAGTGACAGCGAAGTCCGTTCCTCGAGTGCGCGCGCGCCGTAAATCATGAGGTGGTTCTTGCCAGTGTAATCCACGGCATACATTTCGCCGGTCGCCGCAGGTTGTTCCCGACCCGGGATTCTTTCCGCGATCGAATAGACCATGCGGGTATCTGAGACCCAGTCAAACCCCGCTACCTGCAGGCCCTCGGTCAGCCGCACACCGCCAACGACTTTGCGGTCGCTGACCTTGATGAACACGATGACGGTCCTGCCGAAATCGCCGGTGAGGTATGCGGCGTATTCGCCAGACGGGGATAGCTGGATATCGCCTACCTCATCGAACCGGGTAAAGGCCTCGATGGGTAATGGCGCAACCTGGGCCGGCGCCCGGCTGCCACCCAATACAACGAGGATCATGAGACCGATCCAGGGCGACACAGCTGTCCTCACGCGGAAACCCCCCATGATTTATTTCTATCCTAACATGCAGGCGCGATGCCACCCGCGCAGCGCCAGCTACGCGACGGACTGGAATACCTCCGGATGCTCGCGCTGGATTCGCTCACGAATCGAATCCGGTATTTCCGCCAGCGTGGCGCATTTGCGCCCCGCCAGTCGCCAGCTCACGACCCCGGTCGCGTCGCCCATCTCCAGCCACGGTTGCCAGCTTCCCAGGGTCTGGTAGGCAAGCGTCGCTGGGACCCAGGCGCGCTGAGGTTTCTGCAGATCGCGCAGATCCGAATGCAGAGTCGCAAGCGAGGTCTGTACACGGGCACTGCCGCCGGCGGTCGGCGGCGGCACCCGCACCAACAATTCTTCGGCCGACCACACGTCATTACCCGCGATTGCCGGTTCGCTCAGCGTGCCCTGCCATTCGAGACCCGGCGGAGGCGTCGCCGTGAGCGGTGTCACGCTGCCGTCGGGCGCAAACGTCAGCTGCTGCTTCGAGTTGTAATGGGCTGGCTTCACCACACGCTCATTGAGCGGATTGCGCCATTCGTTCAATACCTGGTGCGTCTGCAGGTCGCAGAACCAGCCCGCTTCGCGCATACGATATTTCCAGCTGCCATCTGGCTGGCGCTCGGTGGTCGATGTGCTGGCGCCTTCGATGAACAGCAGGGCCTGGGTTCGCAGCCCCGAGCGTTGTCCATAAAACGTGCCGCGGTACCAGGTGTGACACGGGAGACCATCCGGATGCGCGCGCATTCGGACGTGGGTGAGGACCCGGTCTGCTAACAGATCAGCGGCGCCTGCCGTCTTCGCATCGCCCTGGCCGGACCATAAGGCCACTCCCGCCGTCAACATCAGATCTCGTCTGTTCATGACCGTCCCTCTTGCCTGTCCCGGATATTTGCACAAAGCACGGTATTTCGCCGGGACAATCGCGAATCTTGGCCATCACCCGCCGCGGTGACCTCACCCGGCAATCAGGGCGCTGAACTTCGACGCAGAGTCAACGCCGGCGTCCGCCAGCTGCTATTGTGCGCGTCTGCCCTGCCCCAACCGACAAGGTTTCGCAACCATGAAATCACTCGTTGTTGTTAGCCTGGCGGTCCTGGGCTTCGCCGCCGGATCCGTCCGCGCCGGCCCGTCCAGCGATCTTATTGGCAGCGAGCCCTGCTCCGATACCGATGGCGACTACACGCAGTATCTGGACCGCCAACTCACAACCTTTCGCCAGGAGGCGGCGGCGGCAGTCAAACTGGGCATGATCATGCGCGACGAAGCCGCCGCGCGCGCGGGCCTGCTGACCGCGCTTGAATATGCGCAACGACACCGTCGCGGCCAGGTCTCCTGCGCAAGGCTGACCTACCGCAGCGATGGCCTCAAGGTGATCGGCTACTTGTGGCGCAGCCAGCGCCGCGCCAAGGCGCCGCAACCTATTCTGATTTTCAATCGCGGTGGCACGCTGGAGGACAGCAAGCTGCGGCCTAACACGCAATTCGGCTTCTACCGCTTTGTCCAGGCTGGCTATGTCGTGATTGGCACCCAGTACCGGGGCAACGACGGCGGCGAAGGCCGCGACGAGTTCGGCGGCGCAGATGTCAACGATGTGCTGAAGCTGCTGGAAATCGCCAGGTCGCTGGACGGTGTCGACCCGGGAAATGTTTTTGCCCTCGGATATTCGCGCGGTGCCATGGAGACGCTGCTCGCGGCCGGGCGCGGCGCCGGATTTCGCGCGGCGGCAACGGTCGGCCTGCCGGCGGACCTGCTCTCGGGCTACCAGTCGAACCCGCAGAGCGCTGGCCAGTTCCGCAAACTCATTCCTGGCTTTGAATCGAACCCCGAGGAGACACTGAGATCCCGGTCCGCCATCTACTGGGCGGACCGCATCGATGTGCCGCTGCTGCTGATTGCCGGCAGCGCGGACTCCCTGGTTGCCGCGCATGCCAACTCGATCAAGCTCGCTGCAAGACTGGGTGAGCTCGGAAAGACCTACGAACTCGTGATCTACCAGGGCGATTCGCACGGCGTCATGATCAACGCACGGGATCGCGACCAGAGAATTCTCGACTGGTTCGAGCGCTTTTCAGCGCCATCGCAGCGCCAGCGCTGACGCGCCGCACGACGATCAGACTAACGGCCGGGAGCTGCGGCTGCGGTAGCAAGGTTCCTGCGGTACTATGCAGCCAGAGAACAATCAGGAGCGATGCTTGCTTATGACTGAACACCGGCGACGCATACGATTGTGCTCCACGGACGAACTCGAGCCGGGCGCGATGAAAAGCGTCGACATCGACGGCCTGCCGCGCTTGGCGGTCTACCGGATGGGTAATGAGTTTTTTTGCAGCGAGGATACGTGTACCCATGGCGGTTCATCGCTGAGCGATGAAGGCGACCTCGCCGGCTACGTCGTTGAGTGCGGTTTACACAGCGGCAAGTTCGACATTCGGACCGGCGAGCCCTGCGCCCCTCCCTGCACGGAACCGCTGCGGACCTTTCCGGTGCAGCGCACGGGCAACGACCTGTACATCGATTTCGATTGATGAGGCTGTTAGATCCGTCGAGCGTTGCTCGGTGGGCCCCGGGCTGACTAGCGCCCGGACGCCCGTGCCAGCGTTTTTTGAGCCTGCAGCAGATGCGGTATGTCCAGCATCTTGCCGTCAAGCTGCAGCGCGACGACACCCGGATTGTCGGCGAACAGTTTCACAATACGCTGGGCGCGCGCAATTTCCTGCGCACTTGCTACAAAACACTCGTTGATCACAGCGACCTGGTCCGGGTGGATCGCCAGCTTGCCCGCGAAGCCGTCACGAAGGGCTTCCGCGCAGGCGTCGCGCAAGCCGACCGGATCGCGAAAATCCGCGAATATGGTATCGATTGCCGCGACGCCAGCGGCGCTCGCCGCGAACAGACAGAGCGCGCGAGCCACCTGATATGGAAACGTCCACGCGCCCGCAGCATCCTTGTTAGCCAGCGCCCCCACGGCAGCACTCAGGTCTTCCGCGCCCCAGGTCAATCCATAGAGCCGCGGCACGGACCTGGCATAACTACCCAAGCCAAATATTGCTTCCGGCGTCTCGGTGGCGACCGGCATTATTCTGATTTCGCCAGCGGGCATGCCGTTGGACGCCTCCAGCCGATCCAGGTGCTGCCCGAGGCGAATGACATCGTCGACCGACCGGGCCTTGGGCTGAATGATGCCATCGAGTCGGGCAGCGACCAGCGCCGCCAGATCCAGCTGACATTCCTCGCTGCCGATTGGATTTACGCGCACCCACAATTTGGGTCCGCTGCGATTGGTTCGCGCCGCGAGATATTCGCGCACCAGGCCACGTGCGGTCGACTTGCGCTCAGGAGCGACCGCATCTTCGAGATCGAGTATCAGGATGTCCGCGCCGACGCCTTCACCCTTGACGAGTTTCTTCTCCGAGTCCCCCGGAACGAACAGCAGCGAGCGCGCGATCATTGACTGGGTTTCCGCAACATGAGCGCCGAACGCTTGCAGTGCGCCACCAGTTCATCTTTCTGATTAAACATCCGGTGCACAAAGATGATAATGCCATTCTGCGGCCGCGATTTACTCTCGCGGCACTCCAGCACTTCGCTTTCCACGTGCACCGTGTCGCCAGCGAACAGTGGTCTTGGGAAACGCACCTCGTCCCAGCCAAGGTTACCGACCGTCGTGCCCAGCGTCGTGTCGCCAACCGAGATGCCTACCATCAGACCCAGAGTGAAGCAGCTGTTCATGATGCGCGTCTTGAATTCGGAATTGGCCCGGCAGTACTCCTCATCGAGATGCAGTGCGGCCGGATTGTGGGTCATGGCCGAGAACAGCAGATTGTCCGTCTCGGTCAGCGTACGGCGCAGCTCATGCTTGAACGACTGCCCGACACGAAACTCCTCGAAGTAAAGTCCGCCCATACGCCTCCTCCTGCTCTATTCACGTAACATTTCTCAGACGATACACGATCCCGGCGAGGCCGGCGGCGCCACGGCCATGGGCAGTCAATTGACGCGCGCGTAGCCGTTAGTTATCACGACCTGGTTGCGTTCCAATGCCGTGACGCGGAAATGTACGCCGCCCGCAACACGCGTGCCGTCGATGCTCAGGGTCTCACCCGGATACACCGGCGCGCTGAAACGCACGCCGAGCGAACGCAGGCGCGAAGGATCATAGCCACACACCGAGCGGACGAGCATGTAGCCGGCGACGCCGTAGCTGCAGAGCCCATGGAGGATCGGCCGGTCGAAGCCCGCCTGGCCGGCGATCACGGGATCCGCGTGGATCGGGTTCAGGTCGCCGTTGAGCCGGTAGAGCAGCGCCATGTTCGCAGTCGTGCGCAACTGATCATGAAATTTCTCGCCTGCCACCGACTCGGACGGCAGCGGCGCCGGTGGCACGCCGTAATTGCCGCAGCCGCCATCAGCGCGCAGGAACAGCGTGGAGCTAACAGTACAGTAAAGCTCCCGGTCACTCGCAGCGCGAATTTCCCTGGAAAAATACACCAGCGCCCCCCTGTCAGGACCCTTGTCGACCACCGCCGTTACGCGGGACTCGCCCAGCACCTCGGTCTGCGGCGGCAAAGTCTTGTGAACCGTCAGGTCCTGTTCGCCGTGCAATAATTTCAGGTAATCGACGCCGAATTGCGGTTCGTTGATCCAATCGCCGGGATAGGCAAGCACCGTCGCCATGCTCGGCAGTGCACACAAGTCCTTCTCGTAGACCAGCTTGAGATCCCTGGCATTCAGCGGGTCCGCGCCGGCACCGACGCTGAGCGCGTACAGCATCGTATCCCTGGCGGCGTAGCCGGCGCGTTGCGTTGGAAACTTGTGAGTGGTCAACGCAGTGAGATTCATGGCAAACCAGGATCCGAGGTGCCGTTTGAGCTGGATAATCATAATATGCGCACGTCCGTGACAAAAGTAGTTTGCTTTGCCCCTCGCCGTAATCCATGACCACTAAATCCGACGAACTGCCGATCTGGACGCCCTCGCGTCAGCGCATTGAAAAAAGCACGATGCACGCCTACGCGCGCTTCGCGGAACGCCTGTCGGCGCGGCAATTTCCGGACTACGAATCGCTGTGGCGCTGGTCGATCGAACAGCCGGAGCAGTTCTGGAATTCAATCTGGGACTTCTGCGGCGTGCTGGGTGAGCGCGGCGCACGCACCGTGGTGGACCGCGACCGCATGCCCGGCGCGAAGTGGTATCCGGACGCAAGACTCAACCTGGCGGAAAACCTGTTGCGCACGGATTTCGATCCGGCCAGCACTGCTATCGTTTTCTGGGGCGAGGACCAGGTCAAGCAGCATCTGACACGCGCCGAGCTGTACCGGCAGGTCGCGGTGATGGCGGCCGCCATGCGCGCCGCGGGCCTCAAGTCTGGCGATTGCGTCGCCGCGTCCATGCCTAACATGCCGGCAACACTCGTCATTATGCTGGCGGCCGTCAGCATGGGCGCGGTATTCACGTCGACGTCGCCGGATTTCGGCGTGCAGGGCGTGCTGGACCGCTTCGGACAGACCAAACCCAAACTGCTGTTCGCCGTCGAAGGCTACTGGTACAACCGCAAGCGTATCGATTGCCTGACGAAGATCGTCGATATCGCGCGTCAATTGCCGAGCGTCGAAAAATGTGTCGTTGTTCCCTATCTGAATCCCGCCCCTGATCTTGCCGGCATTGCGAACGGTGTGCTGCTGTCAGACTTCACCCGGGATTTCGAGTCCGCCAGCAAAATCGAATTCGCACGCCTGCCGTTCAATCATCCGGTGTATGTACTCTATTCGTCCGGCACCACGGGCGTTCCGAAGGGCATCGTGCATGGCGCCGGTGGCGTGCTGCTGCAGCACCTGAAGGAACACCGCTTGCACTGCGACGTGCAGCCCGGCGACCGCTACTATTACTTCACCACCTGCGGGTGGATGATGTGGAACCTCCTGGTGTCGGCGTTAGCCTCAGACGCTACAGTCGTGATGTATGACGGCTCGCCGCTGCTCGATGAAGGCCGGATCATTTTCCGGCTTGCCGAAGCCGCGCGCATGACCCATTTCGGTACATCGGCGAAGTACATCGATGCGATCGCCAAGAACGGCCTGGTACCGCGCCAGGATTTCAATCTGAGTCAACTGCGCGTGCTGTGTTCGACCGGCAGCCCGCTGGCGCCGGAGAGCTTTGATTACGTGTACCGCGACATCAAGGCCGACCTGCACCTGGTCTCGATGTCTGGCGGCACCGACATCTGCTCCTGCTTTGTCATCGGCAGTCCGGACCTGCCGGTCTATCGCGGTGAAATCCAGTGCCGTGGGCTTGGCATGGCAGTCGATGTGTTCGACGACGACGGCAAGCCAGTGCGCAAGGCCAAGGGCGAGCTGGTCTGCACGCAATCCTTTCCGGCGATGCCGCTCGGATTTTGGAATGACGACAGTGGCGAGCGCTATCGAGCCGCGTACTTCGAGCGCTTTTCTGGCATCTGGTGCCACGGGGATTTCAGCGAGATCACCCGCCACAACGGCATCATGATCTATGGGCGTTCGGACGCGGTGCTGAATCCCGGTGGCGTACGCATCGGCACGGCCGAGATTTACCGCCAGGTCGAAAAGCTGCCGGAGGTCATCGAATCAATTGCCATTGGCCAGGACTGGCTGGGCGACGTCCGCGTCGTGCTGTTTGTACGATTACGGGATGGAGTGAAGCTGGATGCCGCGCTGCAGGACCGGATCCGCGCCGTCATCAAAGCTAACGCGACACCGCGGCACGTGCCAGCGAAGATACTCGCGGTTGGCGATATTCCGCGTACCAAGAGCGGCAAAATCGTCGAGCTCGCGGTGCGCGATGTCGTACACGGACGGCGCGTCAAGAATGTGGACGCGCTCGCCAATCCGGAAGCGCTGGAGTTGTTTCGCAACCGCACCGAACTTGGCGCTGCCTGAGAAGACGCCCTGGGCGTGAATCTTGCGGGCGTGACGCAGGGCTCAGCCAGCGGCATCCAAGGCGCCGGCCCCGCGCAGCATTTCTACAATACGGTCCGACGCCTGTGCCGGATCGAGCGTGGTCGTGTCGAGTCGCAGCTCCGGATGCTCAGGCGTTTCGTAGGGCGAGTCGATGCCCGTGAAATTCCTGAGCTGACCACTGCGTGCTTTCTTGTAGAGGCCCTTGACGTCGCGTTTCTCTGCCTCGGCTAACGGCGTATCGACAAAGACCTCGAAAAACTCGCCGGGCTCCAGCAGATCGCGCGCCATGCGCCGCTCCGACCGGAACGGCGAGATGAAGGACACCAGCACGATGAGTCCCGCATCGGCCATGAGTTTGGCGACTTCGGCAACGCGACGGATATTTTCAACGCGGTCCTGCGCTGTGAAGCCAAGATCCTTGTTGAGGCCATGGCGGACATTGTCGCCGTCCAGCAAATACGTATGCCGGCCCATCGCCAGTAGTTGCTTCTCGACCAGGTTCGCTATCGTCGACTTGCCGGCGCCTGACAGGCCAGTTAGCCACAACACGCAGGCCTTCTGTCCCTTGCGTTGCGCGCGCGTCGCTTTGTTCACGTCGAGCGCCTGCCAATGCACGTTTTGCGCGCGGCGCAGCGAGAAGTTGATCATGCCCGCGCCGACGGTGTTATTGGTCAGCCGATCGATCAGGATAAAGCCGCCTAAGGTACGATCCTGGGCGTAAGGCTCGAAGGCAATGCTGCGATCCAGCTCCAGCTCGCAGACGCCGATGTCGTTGAGCTCGAGTTTCTCCGCGGCAACGCGCTCGAGCGTATTGATGTTGAGCTTGTACTTGAGCGGCATCACGGTGGCAGACACTGTGCGCGCGCCGATCTTCATTACGTAGGCACGGCCCTGCAGCATCGGATCCTCATGCATCCAGACCACGGTGGCTTCGAACTGGTCGGCGGTCTCGGGCGGGGCCTTCGATTCGGCTAACACGTCGCCACGGCTGACATCGACTTCGCTGGTCAGCGTCAGCGTCACCGACTGGCCCGCAGTGGCCTCCTTCAGGTCGCCGTCTGCGGTGACTATCCGGGCAACCGCACTTTCACGGCCCGAGGGCAGGACACGCAACGTGTCGCCGACCTTCACGATGCCGCTCGCGATCTGCCCGGCAAACCCGCGAAAATCGAGGTTCGGCCGGTTGACCCACTGCACCGGCAACCGGAACGGTTTGCTACGCTGGTCATCGCAGACCTCGACGGACTCGAGATGCTGCATCAGCGTCGGCCCGCGATACCAAGGCATGTTGGCGCCGTGCTCGACGATGTTGTCGCCAGCGACGGCCGACATAGGGATCGGCGTAATATCCGTCAGCCCGATACGCGCGGCGAACTCGCGGTAGTCGGCGAGAATCCGGTCGTAGACCGCCTGGGAATATTGCATCAGGTCCATCTTGTTGATCGCCAGGACCACTCGCTGAATGCCTAACCGAGACACAAGATAGCTGTGGCGGCGGGTCTGGACCAGCACGCCCTTGCGCGCATCGATCAGGACCACCGCGAGATCGGCGGTCGAGGCGCCGGTCACCATGTTGCGCGTGTACTGCTCATGCCCCGGCGTGTCCGCCACGATGAACTTGCGTTTCTCGGTGGAAAAGAATCGGTAGGCGACATCGATAGTGATGCCCTGCTCGCGCTCGGCCGCCAGGCCATCGACCAGCAATGCGAAATCGATATCCGCGCCGCGCGTGCCGACTTTCTTCGAATCGCGTTCGAGCGCCGAAAACTGGTCCTCGAAGATCATCTTCGACTCATAGAGCAGCCGGCCGATCAGCGTCGATTTGCCATCATCCACCGAACCGCAGGTAATGAAGCGCAGCAGGCTCTTGTACTGATGCGACTTCAGATACGCCCCGATGTCGCCGGCAATCAGGTCGGACTGGTGCGCCATCAGAAATAACCTTCCTGTTTTTTCTTTTCCATCGAACCGGCGGAGTCATGATCAATGACGCGTCCCTGCCGCTCCGAGGTGGTGGCCAGCAGCATTTCCTGGATGATTGCGGGCAGCGTGTCGGCGCGGCTTTCCACGGCGCCGGACAGCGGATAACAGCCGAGCGTGCGAAAACGCACGTATCGCATGCTGGGTTCTTCCCCGGGATTCAGGGGCAAGCGTTGGTCATCGACCATGATCAGCGCGCCGTCGCGCTCGACCACCGGCCGTTCAGCGGCAAAATACAGCGGCACGATGGGGATGTTTTCGAGATAAATATATTGCCAGACATCGAGCTCGGTCCAGTTCGAGATCGGGAACACCCGGATGCTCTCGCCCTTTTGCGTGCGCGCGTTATAGAGCGACCAGAGCTCCGGACGCTGGTTCTTCGGGTCCCAGCGGTGTTGCACCGAGCGAAATGAAAACACGCGCTCTTTTGCGCGACTCTTTTCCTCATCGCGACGTGCGCCGCCGAAGGCCGCATCGAATCCGTACTTGTCCAGCGCCTGCTTGAGACCCTGGGTTTTCATGACGTCGGTGTGGACGGCCGAGCCGTGGGTAATCGGGTTGATGCCCTGCGCGAGACCTTCCCTGTTCACGTGCACCAGCAAATCCATGCCACTCTCGCGCGCCACGCGGTCGCGAAATTCGTACATGGCCTGAAACTTCCACGTGGTATCGATATGCAGCAGCGGGAACGGCGGCGGCGCCGGGTAGAATGCCTTGCGCGCCAGGTGCAGCATCACCGCGCTGTCCTTGCCGATGGAATAAAGCATCACCGGCCGGTGGCACTCGGCCACCACCTCGCGCAGGATGTGAATGCTCTCGGCTTCGAGCCGCTCCAGATGCGTTAGACGTGCCATGACAGGGTATTCTAGCGCCATTCGAAAGGAACCCGGCATGGACATTATTGCGGCTATCGAGGACCGGTCTTCGGCCTCGCGCCTGACCGAACCCGCGCCTAACAAGGAGCAGCTCGAAAAGATCATGCGCGCCGCGGCCCACGCTCCGGACCACGGGCGCCTGTCACCATGGCGGTTCGCCGTCATGCAGGGCGACAGCCGCCAGATCCTGGCGGATGCCATGACCGATTTGCTGTTGCGCAAATATGCCGATGCCAGCGCCGAGATGCTGGCGACCGAGCAAGCAAAGGCCTTGCGCGCCCCGATGATCATCGCGGTGGCAGCGCACGTCACCGCCGGACACAAAGTTCCGGAAATCGAACAGGTCGTTGCAGTGGGCGCAGCCATCCAGAACATGTTGTTAGCGGCTGAGTCGCTCGGCTTCGGTTCGATGTGGAAGACAGGCGCGCCTGCATACGATGCCGGCGTCAGACAAGCCCTGGGTTTTGCAGCCAACGACAAGATCATCGGTTTTGTATACGTCGGCCGGCAATTGGCGCCCGGCAAGCCCCGCGAGCACACCCTGACTGGCCTGGTTCGATACCTCTAGGGCGCGGCAAAGGGTCATCGCTTGTTGACGCCCTCCAGGATCTCGGCCCGGACATCGGTGATGGTGCGGGCCCTGGACAGGTTCGCTCCCTCGCAGCGATCCGAGCGCGGACAGGCCGAGCTGCGCGGGCAGATAATCCGGGCCGGCGCGTTGAGCGCCTCGGTCAGCCAGGCAATGTTCAGGACCGACGCGATCCGTGCAATCACCGCCGCAGCAGGCGCCGGCACTCGCGCATCGCGCTTGCGCCGCCGGCACTCGTCGAATATGGCGTCAAGTATCGCCGCCGAGTCCTCGTGATTGGCATCCAGCGCCGGCAGCAAATCGATACCGACCGACAGGACATGTGGATTGCCAGCCATGTCGCTGGTGCGCGTGGAATAACAGCAATACAGCAGCGAGCGATCGCCGTCGCGCAGCAGTGAAATCTGCGCGCCGGATTTTGCGCCCTGGTCGTCGAGCATGCGAAACACCGCCCATTGCGGACAGGGATCCGACACCTGCGCCATGTTGCCCCAGGGCAAGGGGATGCCGTTGCCCCGGTAGACCGCGCGCAGATAACCTGGCGGATAGGCATCGAAAAAATGCCAATAAGGGTATGGCGACACCTTCGTCATGCGCCGCATGACCACCGCGGGTGTCAGCTCGAGGAGCTTGCAGGTCTCGTCCACACGGTATTGCTGCTGCGTCAGGAAACGCCGGAACGCCGCTTTCGGCGCTAACAGAGCGCCGGCAAAAAACGAGCATTCAAAATCCCGCCAGGCATGCAGCACATCGTTGGGGTTGATGGCCGATGCGCCTGCGCCGCTCTCCTCAGGACTGCCGCCCATCTCGCCGCCACTGGCATGGGCCGACTTCAGGCCATCGCCGCCATGCAGGACCTTGTGTGCAATGTGAGCCGCGAGATCGAATTTCAGGCGCGCTGGATCGTTTTGCAGCGCCTTGTTCACATACAGAGTGCCGGGCGGCTCGTAAAACGAGCGCACCATGCTGCGCACCTCGCGGTCCTTGTCGCGCGCCAGCAGCGGGCGGCGGTCAAACCAGCGGATCTCCAGGTTCAGCCTTTTACATAAGTCGAGCAGGTCGTGGACACCTAACGGAAAGCGCCGCATGCCGACGCTGTCAGCAGCACGCTCCAGTTCCGGGAAATCGTTGCGTGAAATTTCCTGGTGCGAACGGATCAGCAAATGCGCAAACTGCCGCCCGGTCGTGCCGGTCTGCTGCAACAGTTCCGGAATTGCAACCTGCAACAATTCGCGCGAAAAGAGGAACGCGGGTTCCAGTGGCAGGGCCGGCTGACCACCACGCCGAGATGCTGCGGGCGCGGATTCGGGTGCTGTGGTCTCATCCAGGAACCAGGCGACATCGCGCTGAAACACCTTGGCAATCAGCTCGAGCATCTCCTCTGACGGCACGCGCTTGCCGCTCTCGATCATGCTGAGGTAGGAGACCGACGGCGCCAGTTCGGCGTCCTCGGACACGCACCGGGACGAGACTTCGTCCAGTGTCAGTCCATTGCGCTTGCGCAGCTGTTTCAATTTGACGCCGAGCAGGTGTGTCTTGCGACGTATCGTGTCCATTCTTGTTAAATTTACACTGTGAAATTTCTATAGTCAAAAAAACCTGTAGAAGGCGGCTAGATTGGGCCCATGAACGCGGCCATGTCACGCAAGTCGCTGAAGTTTACGGGCCCTGCCATCGTTGGCCAGGAGAAGGTTTTGACGCCCCTGGCGCTGGAACTGGTTGGGACACTGCACCGCGAGTTCGAAGCCCGCCGCCAGGCCCTGCTGCTGCGTCGGCAGGAGCGCCAGGCGCAGATCGATGCGGGCGTGAGACCCGATTTTCTGCCGGAAACTGCCCAGATCCGCTCCGGCGACTGGCGCATCGCGCCCGTGCCAGCGGACCTTCAGGACCGCCGGGTTGAAATCACCGGGCCGGTCGATCGCAAGATGATCATCAACGCGCTGAACGCCCCGGTGCAATGTTTCATGGCGGATTTTGAAGACTCAAACTCGCCAACCTGGGCCAATGTCGTTAACGGCCAGATCAACCTGCGCGATGCGGTTGCCGGGACCATCAGCTTCACCGACCCGGAATCGGGCAAGCAGTACCGGTTGGGCGAGCGCTCCGCGACGCTGATCGTCCGCCCGCGCGGCTGGCACCTGCCCGAAAAGCATGTACTGGTCGATGGTGCGGTGGTTTCGGGCGCGCTGTTCGATTTTGCCGTCTACCTGGCTAACAACCACGAGCAGCTCCGGCGCCGTCGCACCGGGCCCTATTTCTACCTGCCGAAAATGGAAAGCCACCTCGAGGCGCGGCTGTGGAATGACGTGTTCAACGTGGCGCAGGATGCGCTGGGAATTCCACGCGGCACCATCAAGGCCACGGTGCTGATCGAGACGATTCTTGCGGCGTTCGAGATGGACGAAATCCTCTTCGAATTGCGCGACCACATCGTTGGCCTGAATTGCGGGCGCTGGGATTATATTTTCAGCTTCATCAAGAAATTCCGGCTCGACCCCGCGTTCGTAGTGCCGGATCGCGCCAGCGTGACCATGGAAAGCCACTTCCTGAAGTCCTACGTGACGCTGCTGATCCAGAGCTGCCATCGCCGCGGCGCCCACGCGATGGGCGGCATGGCGGCGCAGATTCCGATCCGCAACGATCCCGCTGCCAACGACGCGGCGATGAAGAAGGTCGCCGCAGACAAGGCCCGTGAAGCTAACGCCGGCCACGATGGCACCTGGATTGCGCATCCGGGGCTGGCGGATATTGCGCGTGCTGCATTTGATGCCGTGATGACCGGCCCCAACCAGCTTGCGCGACCGCTGCCGCAGGAAACAATTACCGCTGACGACCTGCTGCGCGTCCCGACGGGCGTGATTACCGAGGCAGGCTTGCGCCACAACATTCGCGTTGGCGTCCAGTACCTCGAGTCCTGGCTGCGTGGCAACGGCTGCGTGCCGCTTTACAACCTGATGGAGGACGCCGCGACCGCCGAGATAAGCCGCGCGCAAGTGTGGCAGTGGATCCATCACGGCTGCCGGACCGAAGATGGCGAAGTCATCACGAGCGAGCGCTTCGAGCGTTTGTTAGCCGAGGAGCTGATACGGATCCACGGCGAAATCGGCCTCACGCGCGTTGCGGCCGGCGTATTCCCGACCGCCGCCCGCCTGTTCTCGCAGATGGCGCAAAGCGATGATTTCGATGAATTCCTGACCTTGCCCGCCTACGAATACCTGAATTGATCACGCTGACACCGAGGAGACTGACATGAGCACGCCGTACCAACTTCCTGACGCCGCCGAACTCGAAAACAGCTGGAAAACCGATGCCCGCTGGACCGGTATCAGTCGCGGTTACGCCGCCGCGGATGTGGTACGCCTGCGTGGCTCGATTCCGATCGATTACTCAATTGCGCGCATCACCGCGGACAAGCTCTGGCGCTCCATGCAGGAAAAGCCCTTTGTCAACGCGTTAGGTGCGTTGACCGGCAACCAGGCCATGCAACAGGTCAAGGCGGGGCTGGATGCCATTTACCTGTCGGGCTGGCAGGTTGCGGGCGATGCGAATCTGTCGGGGCAGATGTACCCCGACCAGTCGCTGTATCCCGCCGACTCGGTGCCGGCGGTCGTGCGTCGCATCAACAACACGCTGCGCCGCGCTGATGAGCTGCACCATGCGGAAGGTAACAGCAGCATCGACTGGCTGAAGCCCATCGTCGCTGATGCCGAGGCTGGCTTTGGCGGCGTGCTGAACGCCTTCGAACTGATGAAGCAAATGATCGATGCGGGCGCCGCCGGCGTGCACTTCGAGGATCAGCTGTCCTCGGCCAAGAAGTGCGGGCACATGGGCGGCAAGGTCCTGGTGCCAACGCAGGAAGGCATCAACAAGCTCGTGGCCGCGCGCCTGGCGGCCGATGTCTGCAACACGCCGACGATCCTGGTCGCGCGCACCGATGCCGAATCCGCGAACCTGCTGACTGCGGACGTCGACGAGCGGGATCGTCCCTTCATCACGAAAGAAGCACGCACCGCCGAGGGTTTCTTCCATGTCCGGGCGAGCCTTGATCAGGCGATCTCGCGCGGCCTGTCCTATGCGCCCTACGCCGATCTCATCTGGTGCGAAACCGGGCACCCGGACCTCGGCGAGGCCAGACAATTCGCCGAAGCGATCCACAAACAGTTCCCAGGCAAAATGCTGGCTTACAACTGCTCGCCATCCTTCAACTGGAAGAAAAAGCTCGACGATCTAACAATCGCGAAATTCCAGCGCGAACTGGGTGCGATGGGCTACAAGTTCCAGTTTATTACGCTGGCCGGCTTCCACGCGCTCAACTACTCGATGTTCCAGTTGGCGCGCGGTTACCGCGAATCGCAGATGACGGCCTACGTGAAACTGCAGGAAGCCGAGTTTGGCGCCGAAAAGGACGGCTACACCGCGACGCGGCACCAGCGCGAGGTGGGTGCCGGTTATTTCGACGATGTGACCCAAACCATCATGGCTGGCACCTCATCCACGACGGCTTTGACCGGATCGACGGAATTGCAGCAGTTCCACGGCTAAAACCCCCGAAGTAGCCGTCGGTCCAAAAGCGCCGGTTGCAGGCTTGCAACCGGCGTTTCCTTTTGACCGCCGGATTTGCCGTGCCGCAGATAACCCTAGATAATCCGCGCCCCTTCGCATGGGTTCGTATTCCGGAGACCTTTTATGGGCGCGACACAATCATTTTCAGTCCCAGGCTCGGGCCTGGCCGCCGAAGCAGCCGGGCTGCTGGCGCAGTTCGGCGTATCCCGCGAGGTCCTGAACCATGCCGGGCCGGACGTGCTGGTCGCACGTTCGCCCATCAATGGCGAGATCATCGGCCGCTTGCGCGAACACAGCGCCGCGGAAGTTAACGCCGCCGTGACTGAAGCACACGCTGCGTTTCTGAAATGGCGCACCCTGCCCGCGCCACGACGCGGCGAACTGCTGCGCCTGATGAACGACGAAGTACGTCGCACCAAGAGCCAGCTCGGACGGCTGGTCTCGATCGAGACCGGCAAGATCCTGTCCGAAGGTGTCGGCGAGGTGCAGGAACTGATCGATATTTTCGATTTCGCCATCGGGCTGTCACGTCAGTTGTATGGCCTGACGATCGCGTCGGAACGCGGCGAACACCGGATGATGGAAACCTGGCATCCGTTAGGCGTGGTCGGCGTCATCACGGCCTTCAACTTTCCGGTCGGGGTCTGGTCGTGGAATGCGTCGCTGTCGCTGGTCTGTGGCAATGCCATCGCCTGGAAACCGTCGGAAAAGTCGCCGCTGGTGTCGCTCGCCCTGCACGCCCTGTTCCAGAAAGCAGCGCAGGCGTTCGGACCCGATGCGCCACCCGGATTGCAGCAATTGCTGATCGGTGGCCGCGCCGTGGGCGAAGCGCTGGTAACGGATCAGCGCGTACCGCTGGTTTCGGCCACGGGCTCGGTCAATATGGGCCGGCAGATCGGCCCGTTGTTAGCCAGGCGCTTTGCCCGCAGCCTGCTGGAGTTGGGTGGCAACAATGCGGCAATCGTCGCGCCTTCGGCGGATCTCAAGCAGGCGCTGCGTGCGGTCGCATTTGCCGCCATGGGCACTGCGGGTCAACGTTGCACCAGCCTGCGGCGTCTGTTCGTGCACTCGAGCATCTACCAGCAGTTCGTGCCGCAGCTGCAGCGCGTCGTGGGATCCGTGGTTGTCGGCAGTCCGCTCGACGCTAACACGCTGGTCGGGCCGCTGATCGATGACGCCGCCTTCCGCAACATGCAGGCCGCGCTGCAGGAGGCCCGGCAGCTTGGGGGCATCGTGACCGGCGGCGAGCGGCAACACGCGGCGGCGGCCCCGCAGGGATTCTATGTGCGCCCCGCGCTGGTCGAAATGCCCGGTCACGAAGGCCCGGTACTGCGTGAGACGTTTGCACCGATCCTGTACATCCTGAAGTACGACGACCTGGACACGGCGATCGCGATGAACAACGCGGTCTCGGTCGGCCTGTCGTCATCGATTTTCACGCTCGACCTGCGCGAAGCGGAGCGTTTCGTTTCCGCAGTCGGTTCCGACTGTGGCATCGCCAACGTCAACATCGGAACGTCCGGCGCGGAGATTGGCGGTGCGTTTGGCGGTGAGAAGGAAACCGGCGGCGGTCGCGAGGCGGGCTCCGATTCCTGGAAGGCCTATATGCGCCGCGCCACCAATACGATCAATTACGGCCGCGGATTGCCGCTTGCCCAGGGCGTCAGCTTTCCTGTCGACTGAACGAACGGCTATTCGATCACGGCAGCAACGATGTCCATGACGTTGGTGCCGGTCGGGCCGGTCACGAACAGGTCATGCAACGCTTCGAAGAAGCGATAGCTGTCGTTGCGACCGAGATATTGCGCTGGATCCAGGCCCAGTTGCGCCGCGCGTCGCAGCGTCTGATCATCGACGAATGCGCCGGCGGCCGGCGTCGGGCCATCGGTGCCGTCGGTGCCCGCGGCTAACAACTGATAGGCGCCGAGATCCTGCAAACTCTGCGCGCTGAGCAGCGCAAATTCCTGGCAGCGGCCACCGAGGCCCGCGCCGCTCACCCGCAACGTGGTTTCCCCGCCTGCCAACACCAGCAGCGGCTTGCCGCGCGATCCCTGCCCAACCCGCGTGCGCAGGTAGCTGGCAAAATCGTGCACCGCGGCGTGCGTGGCGCCCTGCAGCGGCGACGGATATTCCAGCACCTGCAGTCCGAGCTGACGACCGCGCTCGGCCGCCGCGTTCAGCGCCAGCCGGTTGCTGGCGATGATCCACGGCGCTGCTAACAAACTGGGTGAATCAGGCTTGGGTGTTTCGGGCGCAAGACCCGCTGCGCCGCGCCGCAGGTAATCCACAGCGGCCGGCGGAATCTGCTCAGTGAGACTGTGGCGCGCGAGCACTGCGAGCGCATCGGCAAAGGTACTCGGATCAGCAACTGTTGGTCCGGACGCGATGATTGCCGGATCGTCGCCTGGCACATCCGAGATGGCGAGCGTGACCACCCTGGCCCCACCCATGTGCCGCAGCAGCTGCCCGCCCTTGACGGCCGACAGGTGCTTGCGAACGATATTCATAGCTTCGATGTCGGCGCCGGAACGCAGCAGCGCGGCGTGGGTTGCCGCCTTGTCGAGCAGCGTCAGACCCGCTGCCGGCGCGACCAGCAAGGCCGAGGCGCCACCGGTCAGTAACACGAACACCAGATCGCGCGGCGTCAGCGTGCCGCACAGGTCAAGAATTTCCCGCGTGGCCTGCACCCCCTCGTGATCCGGGACGGGGTGCGCGGCTTCGAAGACCCGGATCCGCTGCAGTGGAACCGCATGGCCGGTCTTGACCACGATCGCGCCACGGTCGATGCGCTCTCCAAGCGTGCCCTCCAGGCCCAGCGCCAGCGCAGCAGCGGCTTTGCCAGCGCCGACCACCAGGATCCGGCCGCCACTAGTCACGGACGGCAACAACACACTGTGCGTCAGGTGACCGTGCTGGTAACTCCAGCGGTCGCCGTCCAGCGCAGAGTGAGCGCGTAACAGCAGGTCACCGCGGGCCGCAACGACCGCGGAATGAAACACCTGGCGCAACGCCTCGCGCCCGTTCATGCGATTCGATCCGGCGGTTCCCGGCCGCCAAAAAAGGTCTCCAGGTTGCCGAGTACCCGCATGCCCATCGCGACTCGCGTCTCTTCAGTGGCGCTGCCGAGATGCGGCAGCAGTACGGTGTTAGGTAACTGCACCAGGCCTGCTGCGATCTCAGGCTCGCGTTCGTAGACATCGAGGCCCGCGCCGCCAATGACGCCGCTCTGCAATGCATCGACCAGGGCGCGCTCGTCGACGATGACGCCGCGCGCGGTGTTGATCAGAAATGCCCCGGGCTTCATCTGCCGCAGTCGCGCGGCATTGATGAGGTGCCGCGTGTCCGCATTGGCGGGACAATGCAACGACACAAAATCCGAGCTTGCCAGTAATTGCTCCAGTGACGCGCAGATCCCGACCGGCGTCGCGGATCCACTGTCGGTCAGGCGTGGGCTGTAGGTCTGTACCCGCATGCCAAAGCCAAAATGCGCGCGCTGCGCAACAGCGCGGGCAATCCTGCCAAAACCGACCAGCCCGAGGACTTTGCCAGACACCTGTCTGCCTAACATATGCGTCGGGCGCCAGCCGCTCCAGTCACCGCGGCGCAACTCGGCGTCCCCTTCGACCAGGCGCCGCGCCACCGCCAGCATCAGGGCGACTGTCAGGTCCGCCGTAGCATCGGTGAGCACATCGGGGGTGTTGGTTACCACGAGGCCGCGAGCATGGGCGGCGGCAAGATCGATGTGCTCAAACCCGACACCAAAATTCGCGATCAGGCGCAGGCGCGGCCCGGCTGCAGCGATGATGTCGCCGCCGATGCGATCGGTGACGGTTGGGCAGATGGCATCGCTGTCACGCACAGCCGCCAGCCAGTCGCGTGGCGACAATGGCGCATCCGCGGCATTGAGCCGCGCGTCAAACCGTCCGGTGAGCAACTTTTCGACGCTTGCGGGCCAGCGCCGGCTAACAAAAACAGTCGGCCTGGTGCCGGAATTTTGAGAATTCATGGTCGTCGCCGGTTATCTGCGCCGCAATCCTGCTACTCGTTCATAATAACAACCTGGTCATTGGAACAGGCAGAGGCATGGCATGAAACTCGGACTGCAGCTGGGGTACTGGGGCTCAAAACCGATCGATCGATTCATCGAGCTGGCGCAACGGGCCGAAGCCCTGGGTTTCGACCTGGTTACGACGGCCGAAGCTTATGGCTCGGACGTATTCGTGCCGCTGGCGGCGATTGCGGCCCACACCAAGCGCATCCGGCTCGGTACCGCAATCATGCAGATTTCGGCGCGCACGCCCGCCGCCTCCGCGATGGCTGCGATGACGCTGGACCACATCTCCAACGGCCGACTGGTCCTGGGCGTTGGTGTGAGCGGCCCGAAGGTCGTCGAAGGCTGGTATGGGCAGCCGTTCAAGAAGCCGCTGGAACGCACCCGCGAGTGGCTGGCGATATTCCGCGCCATCCTGGCGCGCGAGGCGCCGCTGACCTTCGCCGGCAACCAGTACCAACTGCCCTATGTCGGGCCGGGCAGCACCGGCCAGGGCAAGGCCCTGACCACGATCACGCACCCGCTGCGCAAGCACATTCCGGTCTTGGTAGGCGCCGAAGGACCCAAGAACGTGGAACTCGCGGCGACGCAATTCGATGGCTGGCTGCCGATCCTGATGCCGCCGGAACGCTTTGACCTGTTCGCCGACCAGATGCAGCTGATGAAGCCGGGTTTTGAAATCGTCGGTACCGTGAGTGTCAGCCAGAGCGACGATCTGGCCAAGGCACTGATCCCGGTGAAGAAGCACCTGGCTCTCTATGTTGGCGGCATGGGCTCCAAGGAAGAAAATTTCCACAAGCGCATCGTGGAGCGCAGCGGCTTCGCCGAGGCTGCGCAGCGCGTGCAGGACCTGTGGCTCGCGGGCCGGCAGATGGAAGCCGTCGCGGCGGTGCCGGATGAACTCGCGGATGCGCTGGCGCTGGTCGGTCCGCGCGAACACATCCGCGAAAACCTGCAGCGCTGGCGCAAGTCGCCGATCACGACCCTGTGCATGGGCATCAGCAGCACCTTTGAGGAAACCGTCAGTAATATGGAATTGCTGGCCGCCGAAATGCTGTAACGGCGCCAGCTGGCTAACAGCACGCTGCTAACGAAGCAAGGTAATCCAGTCGCGTTGACGGCTGCCGAACGCGACAAAGTGCGGGTTCAGGTACTCGGCCTTGGTGTTATAGCGCAGCGGCGTGCCGTCCAGCGTCAAGACCGCTCCGCCTGCTGCCTCCACCACCGCCTGTGCCGCGGCCGTGTCCCATTCCGAGGTCGGTCCCAGTCGCGGATACACATCCGCCTGGCCTTCGGCCACCAGGCAGAATTTGAGCGAACTGCCCATCGAGACGAAATCGTGAGCGCCGATTTCACTCAGAAATCGGTCCAGCGAGTCGCCGCGGTGCGAGCGGCTGCCGGCGACCCTGATGCTCGCGCCGAGTTCGGCCTGAACATGGATGCGCTGCGGTTCGTCGCCGGCTTCAGCACGCCACGCGCCCTGCCCGACACTGCCCCAGTAGGTAATGCCACTGACCGGCACATGCACGATGCCCAGCACCACGCGGCTGCCGTCGATCAATGCGATATTGACCGTGAATTCGCCGTTGCGCGACAGGAACTCCCGGGTGCCATCGAGCGGGTCTATGAGCCAATAGCGCGGCCAGGCAGCGCGGGTTGCGTAGCTGAGCTCGCTCGCCTCTTCCGACAACACCGGCAAAGCTGGTTGCAGCGTTGAGAGCCGCGACACGATCAGGTGATGCGCGCGCAAATCCGCTTCGGTCAAGGGCGAACTGTCGCTCTTGCTGGCGGCTGCGACCGATCCGGAATGATAGACCTCGAGAATGACTTCACCGGCCGCGCGCGCAATCGCAACAATCTCGGCAATCGCAGGCGCCTGGCTTGTTAGCACGACTTATCTAGAAAGACCGTGGCAAGCCGAGTTCGTGCTCGGCGATAAAGGACAGGATCAGGTTCGTCGATATGGGTGCGACCTGGTACAGGCGCGTTTCGCGGAACTTTCTTTCGATATCGTATTCCGCGGCAAATCCATAGCCGCCATGCGTCTGGATGCACATGTTAGCTGCCTCCCAGGAGGCCTTGGCAGCTAACAGCTTCGCCATGTTAGCTTCGGCGCCACAGGGCTTGAGCGCATCGTACAACTCACAGGCCCGGAAGCGCATCAGGTTCGCGGCTTCGGTTTCGATATACGCTTCGGCTATCGGGAACTGCACACCCTGGTTCTGGCCGATGGGGCGGTCGAAGACGCGGCGTTCGCCGGCGTACTTGCTGGCGCGATTGACGAACCAGTAGGCATCGCCAATACATTCGGCGGCGATCAGCACGCGTTCGGCGTTGAGGCCGTCGAGTATGTACCTGAACCCCCTGCCTTCTTCGCCGATCAGGTTGTCGGCTGGAATTTCCAGATTGTCGAAGAACAGCTCGTTGGTCTCATGATTGACCATGTTAGGGATGGAGCGCAGCGTGAGCCCGTTGCCGATCGCCGTACGCAGATCGACCAGGAACACCGACAGGCCGTCCGATTTCTTCTGCACCTCGGCCAGCGGCGTGGTCCTTGCTAACAAAATCAGCAATTCGGAGTGTCGCACCCGCGAAATCCAGTCCTTCTGGCCGTTGATCACATAACGGTCACCCTTGCGCGTCGCAGTAGTCTTGAGCCTGGTGGTATCGGTTCCGGTCGTTGGTTCGGTCACCGCCATCGACTGCATGCGCAATTCGCCGCTGGCGATCTTGGGCAGAAATTCGCGCCGCTGCCGCTCGCTGCCGTGGCGCACCAGCACATTCATCACATACATCTGGCCATGGCAGGCGCCGGAGTTGCCGCCTGAGCGATTAATTTCCTCCATGATGACCGAGGCCTCCGCCAGCGACAGCCCCGAACCACCATATTCCTGCGGAATGAGCGCGGCGAGCCACCCAGCCTTGGTGAGCGCAGCAACGAATTCAGCCGGATACCCTCGCTCGGAGTCGATCCTGCGGAAATACTGGTCGGGGAATTCAGCGCACAAGGCTCGAACGCCGGAACGGATTTCTTCGAAATTGTCGGATACGCTCATGTAGGGCCATTTTAGCGCAGTCGACCGGCAACACGGCGCAATGCCTCTGCTAGGCTTCAAGACCTCAATGGGACTGCCCTTCATCGCCGCCGAACAGTTTGCGCCGGGCGCCTGGTATCTCGCCGGCTTTGTTAGAAAGGCGGCGCCGGAGCTGCTGCAGGCAGTCTCCCTGGTTACGCAGTCGGCGCCCTGGCGACGCATGCAGACACCGGGAGGACGCCCGATGTCCGTCGATATGAGCAACTGCGGCGATCTCGGCTGGATCTCGGACCCGCGCGGCTACCGCTACGCTGCGGTCGATCCGCTGACGAACCGGACCTGGCCGGCGCTGCCAGAGCCAATCCGGCGCTGGAGCATGGAAGCTGCGCGGGCTGCCGGATTCGCGCAATTTGCGCCGGATGCCTGCCTGATCAACCGTTACCTGCCGGGCGCGCGCATGAGCCTGCACCAGGACAAGAATGAACAGGATTTCAATGCGCCCATCGTGTCCATGTCGTTAGGCCTGCCGGCTACGTTCTTGTTTGGCGGCCTCGAACGGCCGGAGCGGCCGCAGCGGCTGCCGCTGTCGCACGGCGACGTGCTGGTCTGGGGCGGACCGGCGCGGCTGCGATTTCACGGCATCCTGCCGGTTGCGGCCGGCAGCCAGGAACTGACAGGCTCAGCCAGGATCAATCTTACCGTGCGAAAGGCCGGCTGATCGGTAGCTGGGCGCCGCCAGTCATCAGCAGCAAACGCTCAGCGCCTGGACTTCTTCTTGCTCTTCTTTTTGCGCTTCTGTGATTGCGTCTTGCGCGAACCCCGTGCCCGCGGCAAATCGTGGGCGAGCCTGACCAGGTAATCGGAAAATTCCGGCCCCAGCGCAGGATCGGCCAGCGCGTGCTCGACCGTCGCCTGCAGATAGCCCTGTTTGCTGCCACAGTCGAAGCGCTTGCCTTCGAAGCGATACGCCAGCACCATTTCTTCGCGCATCAGGTCCGCGATGCCATCGGTCAGCTGGATCTCGCCGCCCGCGCCTTTGCCAATGGTCGCCAGCCGCTCGAAGATCCCCGGTGTCAGCACATAGCGGCCGACAACCGCAAGCGTGGACGGGGCCACGGCCGGTTTCGGTTTTTCGACGATTCGTTGCACCTTGCTGACCTGTGCGCGCAGGTCGTCCGTGGCCACGATGCCGTACTTGTCGGTCTCCAGCGGCGGCACATCTTCGACACCTAACACGCTGGTGCCGCGACTGGCGAATACCTGCGCCATCTGCTTGAGAACCGGAACCTCGGCGGTGATCAGGTCGTCGGCGAGGTGCACGAAAAACGGCTCGTCGCCCACCGCAGGCTGCGCGCACAAGACCGCGTGTCCAAGACCCAGGGGGGCGGACTGGCGGATGTAAATGCAGGTCGCATAACTGGGCAGCACGCTCTTGATCCGTTGCGCAAGTTCGCTTTTGCCCTGCGAATGCAGCAGGCGCTCGAGTTCCAGGTCGGAATCGAAATGATCCTCGATGGCGCGCTTGGACGAACCGGTGACGAACACCAGGCGGCGCGCACCAGCTGCCAGCGCCTCTTCGACCGCATATTGAATCAGCGGCTTGTCGACGATCGGCAACATCTCCTTGGGACTGGCTTTGGTCGCGGGCAGGAAGCGCGTGCCTCGTCCCGCCACCGGAAACACCGCCGTTCGAATCAGACTGCGCATGCGAACCCCGACACAAGCCAAACCGGGAGTTTAGACCGCGCGGCAGCGCAAATGTGCCGAGCATTACGCAGAATTCCGCCCGCTGGCGCCCGGGAAAGACCCCGGCGCGCCAGCAGGATCGGCGCCGACTAACGGGCCGGGCGCGCGGCCGGAACCGCGGGCACGGGCTTGCCACCGCCTGCCGCGACAGCCGGCCGGCGCACCGCATCGACCCGCATCTGGTCTACCCGGATTTGGGCCCGGTTCTTCTCAATGAACTTCGGCCCGATGCCCTTGACCAGCGCCAACTCGTCGGCCGAGCGGAATGCCCCGTGCTGCTGACGGTATTGGATGATGGCTTCCGCCTTGGCAGGTCCGACGCCCTTCAACTCGCGGGCGAGCGTGGCGGCATCTGCGGAATTGATGTTGACCGGATCGGCCCAGCCCAGAACCGGGCTCAACAGCACCGGGGCCACCAGCAGCGGCAGGATGATTGCTAACAAACGACGCATGATATTGCTTCCTTGCAGTCGCGACCGGATTGGCCGCTGCCGGAAATCTTAAGCGTCGGCGACTAGACCGGGCGCAACGAAACGAGTGCGTTAGCCTCGTTTTGCGAACCGGTCCCAGCTGTAGCATCGCGGGCAGCGCCAGAGCCAGGCGCCGGAATCGAATCCGCATTCTTCACAACGAAATTGCGCGGCCACTTCCTCGAGGCTCGCCCGCAGCGCGGGTCGCAGTTCACCCGCCTGCTGGTAGAAACCCTGGGCGGCGGTCCGGGAACCCGCTTTGTCGGCGAGACGCGCGCGCAGAAACGCGATGCGCGGGCTGTCGGCAGCGTAACGCCCCGCTTCGTCGAGCAGATCACCGGCGCGACCGGCTTCGCCGGTCAGCAAGGCCTGGTCGACGAGTTCGCACAGGTAATGCGCGGCGATCGCCGAGCGCTCGCGCTGCACAGCCGCAGGCAGCTCCTGGTGGAGCCGCAGGGCACCCAGCCAGTCCGACTGGATCTCGCACAGACGCAGCAGCTGTAGCTGGGCACTGACGCGATAAGGCCCCGCCGCGGCCAGCTGCTGCAGGCGCTGCTCGGCGCGGTCGAACAATCCGGCGGCGACAAAGTCCAGCGCCAATTCGAAACGCGCCCGTTCACGCACCGACCCGGACTGGTGATTGACCAGCAGCTCGTGCAAGCCGGTGGCGCGATCCACTTCGCCACGCTTGCGGAACAGGCTGCCAAGCGCGAATTGAAGTTCGAGCGCATCGTCGTCGCCGGCGGCGACACCGTCCAGCACCTTGAGCGCCGCGTCCAGGCGACCGTGCAGCAGGTGATCCAGTCCGAGCTGGTAATCGCGCGACCCGGGCGGACGTTCGTGCCGCCCCGCCTGGCGACCTAACAACCAGCCGCCGATACCGGTTGCTGCGGCAAGCAACAACCAGACCAGTGACGGATCATCCATGGGTGCTAGTCGCGAATGGGATTGGAGATCCCGGCAGTGACCCGCTCACGCAGGTCTTTGCCGGGTTTGAAGTGCGGCACGTATTTGCCGGCGAGTGCGACCGGCTCGCCGGTCTTCGGGTTGCGGCCCTGGCGCGGCGGGCGGAAATGCAGGCTGAAGCTGCCAAAACCACGAATCTCGATGCGCTCGCCTGCGGCCAGCGCATCGCTCATGATTTCCAGCATCTGCTTCAACGCCAGCTCGACGTCCTTTGCGGGCAGGTGCTTCTGCTTGGCCGCAATCAGCTCTATCAATTCCGACTTGGTCATGCCGCGGTTTCCGGAAACAGCCGTTAGCTTCTATCAGTCCTGGTCGCGATCGCCGCCGCCGATCTTCGCCTTCAGCAGGTCGCCGAGACTTGTGCCGCTGCTGCCCGCGCCCTGCTCAGAACGGTAGTTCTGGACGGCTTCGGCTTCTTCGTGCACTTCACGCGCCTTGACTGACAGGGAGATAGAACGACTCTTGCGATCAACGCCGACAAACTTGGCCTCGATCTCGTCGCCAACCTTGAGAATGGTGCGCGCATCTTCGATGCGGTCGCGCGCCAGCTCGGAAGACCGCAACTGGCCCTCGATGCCGTTGCCCAGGTCGACGATCGCGCCGCGCGCGTCCACTTCCTTGACGACACCCCGGACGATGCTGCCCTTCGGATTGTCGCCCACGTAGCTCGAGAACGGGTCCTTGGCGAGCTGCTTGACGCCGAGCGAAATGCGTTCGCGCTCCGGATCGATCGACAGCACCATCGCTTCGACCTGCTGGCCCTTCTGGTAGCCGCGCACGGCTTCTTCGCCAGGCACATCCCAGGAGATATCCGACATGTGCACCAGGCCATCGATGTTGCCCGACAGGCCAATGAACAGGCCAAAGTCGGTGATCGATTTGATCAGGCCGCCGACCTTGTCGCCGCGGTTGTAGTTCTCCGCGAATTCTTTCCACGGATTCGGCACGCACTGCTTGAGGCCGAGACTGATACGGCGACGCTCTTCGTCGCAATCCAGCACCATGACCTCGACTTCCTGGCCCGAGTTAACGACCTTGGCCGGGTTGACGTTCTTGTTGGTCCAGTCCATTTCCGAGACGTGCACCAGGCCCTCGACGCCGTCTTCGATTTCGACGAAGGCGCCGTAGTCAGCGATGTTGGTGACCTTGCCGAACACGCGGGTGTTTGGCGGGTATCGGCGCGCGATATTTTCCCAGGGATCAGCGCCCAGCTGTTTGAGTCCGAGGCTGACGCGCGAACGTTCGCGGTCGAACTTCAGGATGCGCACTTCGACTTCGTCGCCTACCTTGACGACTTCCGACGGGTGCTTGACGCGTTTCCACGCCATGTCGGTGATGTGCAGCAAGCCATCGATGCCGCCGAGATCGACGAACGCACCGTAGTCGGTAAGATTCTTGACCGTGCCACGAACGACCGAGCCTTCGGCCAGGTTGTCCATCAGCGCGCTGCGCTCGGCGGAGAATTCCTGCTCGACGACCGCACGACGTGACACGACGACGTTGTTGCGCTTCTGATCGAGCTTGATGACCTTGAACTCGAGCGACTTGCCTTCGAGATAGGCGGTGTCACGCACCGGGCGGACATCGACCAGCGAACCGGGCAGGAACGCGCGCACATGGTCGATTTCGACCGTAAAGCCGCCCTTGACGCGACCAGTGATGGTGCCGACGACGATTTCTGAATTCGTGAATGCGCCTTCGAGGCGGGTCCAAGTGCGGGCGCGCTTGGCCTTTTCGCGCGACAGGCGGGTCTCGCCGGTGCCGTCTTCAACCGCATCCAGTGCGACTTCAACGCGGTCGCCGGGTTTGACTTCGATTTCCCCGCGTTCGTTCTTGAACTGTTCGACCGGAATGACAGCTTCCGATTTCAGTCCGACGTTGACGACGACCATGTCCGAATTGACCTCGATAACGAGGCCTTCGAGGATCATGCCGGGGCGAATGCGTTGATTGGCAAGGCTCTGTTCAAAGAGCTGGGCAAAAGATTCAGTCATGTTGAGGTTGGTAGCTTAGACGGCAAAGATGCCGGTAATTTTTTGGTAAGGCTGCCGGCCGACATCGTGTCAGCCAGAGGCGGGTTAAAACACGACCCTCGCCGTCCTGGCAAAGGCCACCTGTCGACCGGGCGCGGGAAGCTAACGCCAGAGTTGGCGATCGCGCCCCAAAGCCATGACTCTCGCGATGACCGCTTCTATGCCGAGGCCCGTGGAATCGAGGACTACAGCATCGTCGGCCGGCCGCAAAGGCGAAACCGCACGTGTTGTGTCACGCTGGTCTCGCTCGGCGATCTCCCGCGAAAGGGCGGCAAGACTAGCAGCGAATCCCTTGTCTTTCAACTGCTTATAGCGCCTCAGGGCCCGTTCTTCGGCGCTGGCTGTGAGGTAAATCTTGAGTGTGGCCTGGGGAAATATGACCGTACCCATGTCCCGGCCATCCGCAACCAGGCCGGGCGGTCCGGCAAAGCCCCTCTGTCGCACCACCAGGGCCGCCCGGACCTCGGGCCAGGCCGCGACCCGGGACGCCCCCTGACCAGCGGTTTCGCTGCGCAGGGCCTGCGAAACGTCGGCTCCGTTCAGGTGGATCTGCTCGCCTCCGGAGGCGTCAGCGCCGAATTCGACCCGCATGGCAGATGCAATCTGCGCATGTCCGGCGCGATCCTCCGGGTCCAGGCCCGCGAGCTGGCCGGCCAGTGCCACCAGCCGATATAGCGCGCCACTGTCGAGCAGCTGCCACCCGAGGCGCCTCGCCACCTCGCGGCTGATCGTCCCCTTGCCAGACCCTGAGGGACCGTCAATGGTCACGATCGGTACCTGGCCGGAAGCCGGTTTCACAGTCCGAGGCCCAGATCGCGCGCCAGGCTGGCGAAGCCCGGAAACGACGTGGCGACGTTAGCAACGTCGTCTATGTCTATGACTGCGGACGCCGCCAGGCTGGCGACCGCAAACGCCATCGCGATGCGATGGTCGCCGTGGCTATCGATCCGGCCGCCGGAAAACACGGCCGCGCCCTGACTGGCTGCCGGCCGGCCCGCGAGCCACATGCCATCAGCTAACAACTCGTGCGGCACCTTGAGGTTCGTGAGTCCCTCGGACATCACGGCCAGGCGATCGCTCTCCTTGACCCGCAACTCTTCGGCACCGCGCAGGGTCGAAGCGCCTTCGGCGCAGGCCGCGGCAATAAAGAACACCGGAAATTCATCGATGGCCAGCGGCACGAGCTCGACCGGCACCGCGATGCCCCGGAGTCGCGCCGGCCGCACCACCAGGTCCGCGACCGGTTCGCCGCCGATATCACGCCGGTTCTGGATCCGTATGTCTGCGCCCATCTTCACCAGGATGTCGAGCAGGCCAGTGCGCGTCGGGTTGACGCCGACATTCCGGATCGCCAACTCACCGTGTCCCGCGATGCTGCCCGCCACCAGGAAAAAAGCTGCGGAAGAAAAGTCGCCCGGCACCGTGATTTCGGTCGCGCGCAGAATCTGGCCACCCTCCAGCGCCACACTCGCCCCTTGCCGCAGCACTTCAACGCCGAAGGCCGCGAACATGCGCTCAGTGTGATCGCGTGTCGGCGCCGGCTCGCGCACCCGGGTGCGGCCGTGCGCATACAGGGCCGCTAACAAAACGGCCGACTTGACCTGGGCGCTGGCGACCGGCATGTCGAAATCGATGGCCTGCAGGGCCTGGACGCCGTGAATTCGTACCGGCGGCCGGCCGGCCGCGGTGTCGATTCGCGCGCCCATGCGGCGCAAGGGTGCCGCCACCCGTTCCATCGGCCGCTTCATCAGTGACGCATCGCCAACCAGTACGCTGTCGAAGGAACGCGCTGCCAGCAGCCCCATCATGAGCCGCAGCGCCGTCCCTGAATTGCCCATGTCGAGCGGCGTGGCGGCAGCCTGCCAGGCCTCGGCGCCCGCGCCATGAATGCGGACGCGGCCATGATCGGGGCCGTCGATCTGCACGCCCATGGCGCGCAACGCGGCCAGGGTTGCGAGGCAATCGTCGCCGGCCAGGAAATCGCGCACGTCAGTCACGCCTGCGGCGCAACCGCCTAACATCAAGGCGCGGTGGGAAATCGACTTGTCGCCCGGGACCCTGAAATCGCCGTTCACGGCCGCCGCGGGCTCGACACTCCAGCGCTGCGGACCGACGCTGCCGCTCATCGGCGCAACGATGCCAGCACCCTGGCCAGCCCTGCTAACAAACGCGCATTCTGCGCTTCTTTGCCGATGGTGATGCGCAGGAAGTCCGGCAGCCCGTAGTTGCCGACCGGCCGCACGATGACGCCTTCGCGCAATAAGCCTTGATAGACAGCCATCGCGGCCGGGCCAAATTCCACCAGCAAGAAATTACCCGAGGACGGGATGACCGCGAGACCAAGTTGGGCGAAGCCGTCCTGCAACTGCAAAGCGCCGGCCGTTATCGCGGCAACCGAGCGCTCGAGATGCGAGCGGTCCTGCCAGGCCGCCGCCGCCGCCGCCAGGCCCACGTGCGACACATTGAAGGCTTGCCGCACACGGTTCAGCATGCCGGCGATCGCGGGATCGCTGACCGCATAGCCGATGCGCAGCCCCGCCAGGCCGAATGCCTTGGAGAAGGTCCGCACCGCGACCAGATTGGGAAACTCGGTCAGCCAGGCAACGCCGTCGCTGCCGCCGTTGCTACGCGCATATTCGAAATAGGCTTCGTCCAGGACGACGCCGCAATCCGCCGGCACGCTTGCCAGGAAACGCCGCAATTCATCGCGCGGCAACAGGGTGCCGGTGGGGTTGTTAGGATTGGCGATAAACACGAGACGGGTCGTCGCATCAATCAGCGCTGCCATCGCGGCGAGGTCGTGGCCCAACGGCATGGTCGGATGCGCACGTGGCAAGGCCGGCGCGGTGCGCAATTGCGCGCCGGTGGCCGTGACCGCGGTCGGATATACGGCAAACGCATACTGCGAAACAACCGCCGAGGCGCCTTGCTCAAGAAACGTTTCGGCCAGCATGACCAGCAAATCATTGGAGCCGTTGCCCAGCGTCAGCTGCGCCGCCTGCACGCCGAGGGATCCCGCGAGCAGCGCCTTCAATTCGAAGCCGCTGCCGTCCGGGTAAATCCACGAATCGGCGGCAGCGGCCCGGATGGCCGTCACGGCAGCGGCGCTGGGGCCGAGTGGATTCTCGTTGGATGCGAGCTTGATGATGTCGCTCAGGCCGAGTTCACGTTCAAGCTCGCTGACCGGCTTGCCGGGCTGGTAGGGCGCCAGCGTCCGGACTGCTGCCGTCGCGCGAGGGCTGACTGGATTCATCATCGTCTCAGGCAATGAAGCTCAGGCGATGGCGCGCGGATAGGAACCTAACACGCGGAACAGCGAGGCGTGCTTCTTGAGCTGCGCCAGCGCCCGCGCAACTTTCGGTTCATCCACATGCCCTTCCAGGTCAATGAAAAAAACGTAGTCCCATTTGCGTTTTCGCGACGGCCGCGATTCGATGCGCGTCAGGCTGAGGCCCGCGTGCGCCAGCGGCGACAGCAGCCGGTGCAGCGCGCCGGGCGCATCGGTGCGCGCGGCCGACACCAGCAAGGTGGTGCGATCGGTGCCGCTGGCAGCAAAAAGCTTGCGGCCAACCACAAAGAAACGGGTGGAATTATCGGCCCGATCCTCGATTTCGCGAGCTAACAAATTGAGGCCGTAGACCTCGGCCGCAGTGTCGCCGGCGATCGCCGCCGTGCCGGCCTCATCGCGCGCGCGGCGCGCCGCCTCGGCGTTGCTGGCGACCGGGATCTGCTCGATGCCCAGCAGGTGCTCGTGCAGCCAGCCGCGGCACTGCGCCAGCGATTGCGGGTGCGAGCAAACACGCTTGACGCCTTCGAGGCCCGCCATCTTACCCATCAGGAACTGATGAATCCGCAGTTCCACTTCGCCGCAAATCTTGAGCGGCGAGGTCAGAAAACGGTCGAGTGTGTTGTTGACCGTGCCTTCGGTGGAATTCTCGATCGGCACGACGCCAAAGTCGGCATGACCCGATTCCACTTCGTGAAAGACTTCATCGATCGACGACAGCGGCAGCGCATGCACCGAATGCCCGAAATGCCTGAGTACGGCGGCCTGCGTGAACGTGCCTTCCGGCCCGAGATAACCAACTTTCAGCGGCTCTTCCTGCGCCAGGCACGCGGACATGATCTCGCGGAACAGCCGCAGGATTTCCTCGTCCCGCAAGCCGCCCTGCCGCGACTTGTTGCGCGCCAGCGCCAGTCGCAGGACTTCGGATTCGCGCTCCGGCCGGTAAAAATCGACGTTACTGCTGTCCTTCAGCTTGGCCTGGCCTGCCGCGCGCGCCAGCGCTGCGCGCTCGTTGATCAGGCGATGCAGTTCGGCATCGACCGCGTCGATGCGGGCGCGAAAATTCTGCAGACTCGACGGCGCCGCAGCCCCGGCCGGTTTCGGCTTTTTCTCAACGGGCTTTTTTGTGCGCACCGCCACTCTGCCCTCTCAGCCGCGATCCGGCTGGCCATGGACCACCCGGGCAGCCAGGACGCCATCGATCGCACGCAGTTTTTCCAGCAGTTCCGTGGAGATGGCGCCTTCGGCGTCGATCAGAGTGTAGGCGAGCCCGCCGCGCGACTTGTTGAGCAGCTCCGCGATATTGAGTCCCGCGGCCGCAAGACAGGTCGATATCTGGCCAACCATGTTAGGCACGTTGCTGTTGGCGATCGCGAGGCGGGTCGTATCGGGGGCGCGCGGCAATACCGCTTCGGGAAAGTTGACGCTGTTGCGAACGTTGCCGTTTTCCAGGTAGTCGCGCACCGTATCGGCAACCATGACCGCGCAATTTTCCTCCGCCTCGTTAGTCGACGCACCGAGATGCGGCAGCGTTATGACCTTGGCATGATCCTTGAGCGCATTCGACGGGAAATCGCAGACGTAGGCGTGCAGGCGTCCGGAATCCAGCGCGCCAATGATCGCGGCATCATCCACGATCGGCGCGCGCGAGAAATTGAGCACCACGCCGTGCTTGCGCAGCAACTTCAGCCGCGCTTCATTGACCAGACCGCGGGTTGAATCTATCAACGGCACATGCACGGTTACCATGTCGCTGCGCGCAAACAAATCATCGAGTGACAACGCCTGCTCGACGCTCGATGAAAGCTGCCAGGCACGCTGCACCGTGATCTGTGGATCATAGCCCAGCACCTTCATGCCGAGTTTTTCCGCCGAATTGGCCACTTCCACGCCAATGGCGCCCAGGCCAATCACGCCGAGCGTGCGGCCCGGCAGTTCAAAGCCGACGAAATTCTTCTTACCCTTCTCGGTCTGCTCATCGATGCTTTTGTCATCGCCGCTCAGGCCGCGAGCAAAATTCCAAGCCTGGCAGATGTTGCGCGCGGAGATGAACAGGCCGGCTAACACGAGCTCCTTGACCGCATTGGCATTGGCACCCGGCGCGTTGAACACTGGCACACCACGCTTGGACAGCTCAGCGACCGGAACATTGTTCACTCCGGCACCGGCACGACCGACCGCCAGCACCGAGTCCGGCAACGCCAGCTTGTGCATGTCGGCCGAGCGCACCAGGATCGCATCCGGCCGCGCCAGCTCCGAGGCGACTTCAAAACGCTCGCGCGGCAGGCGCTCGAGCCCGCGCACCGAAATATTGTTCAGGGTCTGGATACGGAAACGGCTGTTCGACTCAACCATGGCGGCGTTGGAACTCCTGCATGAACGTGATCAGGGCATCGACGCCCTCCTCTGGCATGGCGTTGTAGATGCTGGCGCGCATGCCCCCGACCGAGCGATGCCCTTCGAGGTTCGCGAGGCCTGCTTTGTTAGCTTCAGCGAGGAAAGTCTTGTCGAGGTTGGCATCCGGCAGCGTGAAAGGCACATTCATCCACGAGCGGCAGTCTTTGGCGATCGGGTTTTTGTACCAGCCCGAGTTGTCGATCGCGGCATACAGCTTGCCGGCCTTGCGGCCGTTGCGCGCAGCCATCGCGCTCAAGCCGCCCTGCGCCTTCAACCAGGCGAACACCAGCCCGGCGAAGTAAAGGCCGAAGGTCGGCGGCGTGTTGAGCATCGAGCCGTCTTTGGCCATTGCCGCGTAGTTCCACACCGACGGCGTGTCGGAACGCGCCTTGCCGATGAGATCATCGCGCACGATTACCACGACCAGGCCCGACGGGCCAATGTTCTTCTGCGCACCGGCATAGATCAGGCCGAACTTCGCGACCTCGACCGGTCGCGACAGGATCGTTGACGACATGTCGGCGACCAGCGGCACGCCACCGGTTTCTGGCACGTACGGAAACTCCACGCCACCAATGGTTTCGTTAGGCGTGTAGTGCAGGTAGGCGACGCCAGCCTGCGGGCGAATGTCGGCAGCGGCAGGCACGGTGGTGTAATTGCTCGCGGCCTGGTCGCCAACCACCCTGACCTGGCAGTATTTTTTCGCTTCCGCGATGCCCTTGGCGGACCACTGGCCGGTGTGCACATAGTCGACCGCAGCGCCAGGCGCGGTGAGGTTCATCGGGATGGCCGCGAACTGCCCGGTGGCGCCGCCCTGCAAGAACAGAATCTTGTAGTTGGCTGGCACCGCCAACAGCTCGCGCAGATCGGCTTCCGCCCTTTCGGCGACCGCGACAAACGCCTTGCTGCGGTGACTGACTTCCATCACCGACATGCCCAGGCCCTGCCAATCGGTCATTTCCGCGCTGGCCTGCTCCAGAACGGCGAGTGGCAGCGTGGCCGGCCCAGCCGCAAAATTAAATACGCGCAACTTGATTCCTCAAAAAAAACTGAATTGCATCATTTTTCGTCCGCCAGCTCGTTAGCAGGATCGACACTACTTGCTGGCAGGTCATCGGTCGCGAGCGCATCCAGGCTCTCCACGCCGGCGAGCCGCTCGCCTTCATCGAGACGAATCAGGCGTACGCCCTGAGTGTTGCGGCCGACAATCGAAATATCTGCAACCGGCGTGCGCACCAGCGTGCCGGAGGAACTGATCAGCATGAGTTCCTGCGCCAGTTCCACCTGCAAGGCCGCTACCATCGCGCCGTTTCGCTCGGACGTCTGCAGTGCGATCACGCCCTGTCCGCCACGGCCCTGCAACGGAAAATCATCCAGTGGCGTCAGCTTGCCGTAACCGTTTTCCGAGGCCGTCAGAATCAGGCCTTCGCCGACAACCACCAGGGAAATCAGCACCGCGCCGCTCGGGACGATTGGCATTATCCCGGTGTCGTCGACATTGGCGTCGCCGTTGTCGCCGAGACGGATGCCGCGCACGCCGGTTGCGTCGCGACCCATCGCGCGGACTTCGGATTCCTTGAACCGGATCGCCTTGCCATTGCTGGCACATAACAGGATGTCACGCTGGCCATCGGTGAGCGCCACGCCGACCAGCTGGTCGCCATCGCGCAAGTCCACCGCGATGATGCCGGACGGCCTGGGGCGCGAATAGGCCGACAAAGGCGTCTTCTTGACGATGCCATGGCGCGTCGCCATGAACACGAAGTGCTGATCGTCGTACTGCTTGATTGGCAGGACCGCGGTGATTTTTTCACCGTCTTCCAGAGGCATCAGGTTGACCAGCGGCTTGCCGCGCGCATTGCGGCCTGCCTGCGGCAGTTCGAACACGCGCAGCCAGTAGACCTTGCCGCGATTTGAAAAGCACAGCAGCCAGTCGTGCGTGTGCGCAATGAACAACTTGTCGATGAAATCCTCGTCCTTGACGGACGTGGCGGCCTTGCCGCGGCCGCCGCGCCGCTGCACCTGGTATTCGGTCAGCGGCTGGGACTTCGCGTAGCCCGAATGGGAAATCGTGACCACCACGTCCTGCGGCTCGATCAGGTCCTCGGTCGCGAGGTTGATGTGCTCGAGGCTGATTTCCGTACGGCGCTTGTCGCCGTACATCTCGCGCACCGCCAGCAGTTCATCGCGCACCACCTGGGTCAGCCGCTCGGGACGGGCGAGGATGTCGGTGAGATCCACGATCTCGGCTAACAATTCACGGAACTCGCCGAGAATCTTGTCCTGCTCGAGGCCGGTGAGGCGCTGCAGGCGCATCTCCAGTATCGCCTGCGCCTGCGCCTCCGACATGCGGTAGCCCACGCCGTCATGCTGCAAACCCAGCTCGGCCGCGAGGCCATCGGGGCGCGTGACGATGCCGCCCGCGCGCTGGACCATTTCGGGCACCGCGCCGGAAGGCCAGCTGCGGCCCATCAACGCAAGCTTCGCCTCGGGCGCCGCCGGCGATGCCTTGATGAGCGCGATGACCTCATCGATGTTAGCCAGCGCGATCGCCAGGCCCTCGAGAATATGCGCGCGCTCGCGCGCCCGCGCCAGATCGTAAATGGTGCGCCGCGTGACCACCTCGCGCCGGTGCCGAAGAAATGCATCCAGCATTTCCTTGAGCCCGAGCAATCGGGGCTGGCCGTCGACCAGCGCCACCATGTTGATGCCGAAAACCGTCTCGAGCGGCGTCAACGCGTACAGCTTGTTGAGCAGCACCTCGGCGTTTTCGCCGCGGCGCACTTCAATGACGACACGCATGCCGTCCTTGTCGGACTCGTCACGCAAGCCGTCGGAGGCGATGCCCTCGATCTGCTTGTCGCGCACCAGGTCGGCGATGCGCTCCAACAGGCGCGCCTTGTTAACCTGGTAGGGCAGCTCGGTGACAATGATCGTCTGCCGGTCGCCCTTGGCGTTGTCTTCGATCGTGCAGCGCGCACGTATGGACAGACGGCCGCGGCCAGTCTTGTAAGCCTGCGCAATTTCCTGGGCGCCGTTGATGATGCCGGCGGTCGGAAAATCGGGGCCCGGCACATGCTGCATCAGTCCGGCGAGGCCGATGTCCGGCTGTTCGATCACCGCCAGGCAGGCGTTGACGATTTCCGTGAGGTTGTGCGGCGGGATATTGGTCGCCATGCCGACCGCGATACCCGAGGAGCCGTTCACCAGCAGATTAGGGATCCTGGACGGCAGGACGGTCGGCTCGGACAGCGACTCGTCGTAATTGGGAACGAAATTGACCGTTTCCTTGTCGAGGTCGGCCAGCAGTTCGCCGGCGATTTTCGACATGCGCACTTCGGTGTAACGCATGGCCGCCGGTGCATCGCCATCGACCGAACCAAAATTGCCCTGCCCGTCGACCAGCAGGTAGCGCATCGAAAATGGCTGCGCCATGCGCACGATGGCGTCATAGACCGCGGTATCGCCGTGCGGGTGGTACTTGCCGATCACGTCGCCGACGACGCGGGCGGATTTTTTGTAGGACTTGTTGTACTCGTTGCCAAGCTCGCGCATCGCGAACAGGACGCGTCGATGCACGGGCTTGAGGCCATCGCGGACGTCCGGAAGGGCACGCCCAACGATCACACTCATGGCATAGTCTAGGTAGGACTGCCGCATCTCGTCTTCGAGGTTTACGGTCAGTACTTCACGGGCGAATTGAGTCATTCTGGCAGGGCGAAATCAACGCTAAAATAGAGGCGGAATTTTACCACGCCAGAGCCCTTCACAAAGCGGAATTGCGGCCTAAAAAATGCTCTCCTTTGACTTGATTTTTGACGCCCTTTGGGTGCTGCCAATTGAGCCTGCCCGGACCGTTGCGCGTGACAATTCCGGGGCTGTCTCCGGGGTCGTCATGCACAGCCCGATTACGGCATGCCGGAGCGCGGCATGAGCACGGCCCCGCAGCACGATCCGGCGGAAATCGGCAAGTTCGACCGGCTCGCGCACCGTTTCTGGGACTCGGGCGGCGAATTCAAGCCATTGCATGCGCTCAACCCGGTCCGCGCCGACTACATGCAGGCGCGCTGCAAGCTGCGCGGCGCCCGCGTGCTCGACGTGGGCTGTGGTGGCGGTCTGTTAGCCGAGGTGCTGGCGCGCGCCGGCGCGCAGGTCACGGCCGTCGACCTGGCGCCCGGCATGATCGAGGTCGCAAGGCTGCATGCCCTCGAGTCAGGCCTCGACATCGACTATCGCTGCGTGGATGCGGCGCAACTGGCGGCCACGGATCCGGCTCAATTCGACGTCGTCAGCTGCATGGAGATGCTGGAGCACGTCCCTGAGCCCCTGCAGATCCTGCGCACGCTGGCGCAGGTGACACGCCCGGGCGGCGCGGTGTTCGTCTCGACCATCAATCGCACCACCCGCGCCTTTGCCGGCGCCATTGTCGCCGCCGAATACTTGTTAGGTCTGGTGCCGCGCGGCACGCACGAATTCGAGCGCCTGATCAAGCCATCGGAGCTCGCTGCCTGGGGGCGCCAGTCGGGACTGCTGCTGCGTGACGTGTCGGGGCTGCAATACGATCCGGTATCTGGCATCGCCAGCCTGGATCGCGATCCGCGGGTCAACTACCTCGCACATTTCGAGACCAGCCCATGAGCAATGCCACGTGGCTGGCCGCCGGCCTGGTGCTGAGCGCGCTGCTGCTGGCACTCGGCTACCTGCTCGGGCGCCTGCAGGCCAGCCGCCGACTGGAAGACCTGCGCGCCGCGCTGCAGGGAGCCCAGGCGCGGCTCGCGACCGAAGCGGACCGCCAACGCGAACAGATGGAGTTGCTGACGCGCAGCGAGCAGCAATTGCGCGCATCGTTTCAGCAACTCGCGGGTGACACGCTGCGGGGCAACAGCGAACTGTTTCTGACCATGGCGCGCGAATCGCTGGCGCGCGATCAAACCGAGGCCTCGGGCCAACTCAAGGAACGCGAGGCCGCGATGGCGGCCCTGCTCGCGCCCTTGCAGGCGGCACTGCAAAAATCCGAGGCACAGATTGCGGCGCTGGAAAAGGAACGTCACGAGGCTTACGCGGGCCTGCGCACGCAGGTCGAGTCGCTGACCACCGGTCAGCAGTCCCTGACCCGCGAGACCCGCAATCTCGTGACGGCGCTGCGCCGCCCCGAGGTACGCGGCCGCTGGGGTGAAATGACTCTGCGGCGCCTGGTGGAGCTGGCCGGCCTGGCCGAGCACTGCGATTTCACCGAGCAGCTGCATATGAACACCGAAGGCGGCGCGCAACGCCCGGACATGGTCGTGCACCTGCCGCAGGGGCGCGACCTGGTCATCGATGCGAAAACGCCGCTCGACGCCTATCTCGATGCGCTGGATGCCGACAACGACGAGGCGCGGGACAGCGCGCTGCGACGCCACACCAGCCAGGTCGCCGCGCGCGTCCGGGAACTGTCATCCAAGGCCTACTGGCAGCAATTTGAACGCAGCCCCGATTTCGCGGTGCTGTTCCTGCCGGGCGATCAGTTCCTGTCGGCGGCGCTCAGCCAGCAGCCCGACCTGCTGGACGATGCACTGCGGCGCAACGTCATTATCGCCACGCCCACGTCGCTGATTGCGCTGCTGAAAGTCGTGGCGCACGGCTGGCGGCAGGAGCAGGTGGCCGAGCACGCGGCAATCATCCATTCGTTAGGCCAGGAACTGCACCGCCGCCTGAGCACCTTCACCGGCAACCTCGGCAAGGTCGGCAGAAGTCTCAATGCCGCGGTCGATTCGTACAACGCCGCAATCGGCTCGCTCGAACGCATGGTATTGCCGCAGGCGCGCCGCTTTACGGAACTCGGTGTAACGCCCGACGCGGCGCTCACGGGTCCCGACGCCGTTGAGAAACTGGCGCGCGAACCCGGCGCCGTTACCCAGAGCGACGCGCCTGACTGAGCTGGCCCGATTGAGCAGGAAATTCTCCCAATGTCGACTCCAGACCTGACCGCAGAGCGCCTCGAGCGCGCGCTTAAATTTGCCGCCGAAGCTAACAGCCTCGCCGGCCGCACGGTACTGGTTACTGGCGCTGGCAGCGGCATCGGCAAGGCCGTCGCGCTGGCCAGCGCAGCTGCGGGCGCGCAGGTGATACTGAGTGGCCGCAGTGTCAAACGCCTGGAGACCAGTTTCGAGGAAATCGTGCAGGCCGGCGGACCCGAGCCCAGCATTGCACCGCTTGACCTGGAAAAGGCGCTCGCGCCGCAATATGACGAGCTTGCGGTTGCCATCCTGAAACGCTATGAAAAACTCGATGGCCTGGTGCACTGCGCCGGCCTGTTAGGCGTGCTGGCGCCACTGATGCACTACGACGTGCCAACCTTTTACCGGGTCATGCACGTGAATGTCACGGCCGCCTTTGCGTTGACCCAGGTGTTGCAACCGGCGCTGGAACAGTCCGCGGACGCCAGCATCGTTTTTACCAGCAGTGGCGCCGGCCGCCGCGGCAAGGCCTACTGGACCGGCTATGCCGCTTCCAAGTTCGCGACTGAAGGACTGATGCAGTCGCTGGCGGACGAACTGTCTAACACCCGCATCCGGGTGAACGCGGTCAACCCGGGGAAAGCCAGGACCGCAATGCGCCGGCAGGCCTTTCCGTCGGAGGATCTGGCGACACTGCCGGAACCATCAAGCCTCGTCGGCCCCTACCTGTGGCTGCTCTCAGCCGCGAGCTCAGGCGTCACCGGCCTGAGCTGCGACGCGCAGTAACAGCTGCTCGGCCTCGGCGGCCGGCACCGGACGATGCGCGCCGCGCGGCAGATCGCGGGGCAGTTCGATGCCACCCACGCGGGTCCGCAAGATCCGGCTGACAACGGCGCCGCAGCGCTCGAGCACGTGGCGCATATCGCTGCCGCTGGCGCCCAGCGTAACGATGCGATACCAGCGATTACCGGCTTCCCGCGCTTCTTCATCCGCGGGTTCACAGACCCGCACCGTCAGCGGCGTTCCCGAATCGCGCTCGCCACGCAGGATTGCCGCGACTTGCGGCGGAATCAGGTTGCCGCGAACACGCGCTGAAAACTCCACTTCCACGCTACGCACCAGCCGCTGCAGCCGGCTGCTGAGTTCACCATCCGCGGTCGCCAGCTCGAGCCCGCCGTCGATGCGTGGCATTGGACTGATCAGCAGGAACCGCTTGCCGGCGCCGCGCGGCAGTTTGTCTAACAAGGACTTGCGTTCGTTAGGATCGTCGCCGGGACGCAACGGGTCACCGGGCGAGCGGTGACACAGGAACAGGGTCGAGGGTTCGTGCGACTCGCGCAGCCGCACCGGCCGCCCGTCTAACTGCACCTTGTCGTCAAAGGTGATCTTGCTGCCGGGCGTGGCCGGCTGCCCGTTGATCTGCAGCCGCCCGGCCGCAATCCATGACTCGACCTGCCGGCGCGAACCCAGCCCTGCGCGGGCCAGTACTTTCTGAATCCGCTCGGCGGTTGCCGGGGCTTGCTTGACTGGCGGCCTCGAGGGCCTGGGACCTTGGCTGCGACGTGCGCCTGCTGGGCGAGCGCCGCGATTTTTTCCGGGCCTAACGGTCGTGCTCCGGCCCCGCCGCAACCAGGCCGGGCGCGGACTCAGCATCCGCATGGTGCTCAGGGTCTTCGTCACTCAGCATGTCTTCCGCGAGTTCGTCGTCGAGCGACTGCGCCGCGGCTGACGGGCCGATCCTGACCTCGGAACTCTCGATCGGATCGTCACTGATGGGCAATCCGGTGACGTCTTCCGACGTGCCCGGCAAATCCAGCTGCGGATTGATATCCGTCATGGCGCGGATCTCCGCCAGCGGCGGCAGTTCGTCGACGCTCCTGAGGCCGAAGTGATCGAGGAATTCCCGCGTCGTACCTAACAACTCGGGATGCCCTGGCACGTCGCGGTGACCGACAACGCGGATCCAGTTGCGATCGATCAGCGTCTTGATGATGTTCGGATTGACGGCAACGCCACGCACGCCTTCGATCTCGGCGCGCGTGATCGGCTGGCGATAGGCGATCAGGGCCAGGGTCTCGAGCAAGGCGCGTGAGTAACGCTGCGGGCGCTCCGGCCAGAGCCGTGACACGTCGCCGGCGTAACGGGCACGCACCTGCATGCGAAAACCAGAGGCTGTTTCCAGCAGCTCGATCGCGCGGGTTTCGTACACCGCCGACAGCGACTTGAGCGCGGCGCGCAATTGCGCGGTCGTCGGCGGCGCCGGCTCATCGAACAACTGCGCCAGCTCGGCGATGCTGAGCGGCCGGCCCGCCGCAAACAGCGCAGCCTCCAGAACCGCCTGGAGTTCGAGGGCTTTGGCCTCAACGGCATGCGCGGAATCGGACGCATCCGGATTATTGATCGAATCTTTCATTCTTCGGCCACAGAGGATGGGGCTACATAGGTTGGTTGCATTTCGGTGTCGCTGACCAGCCGCAACCCATGTTGCGGCCCGGCCGCGCGTACATGCAGCGGGCCAAAGGCCTCGGCCTGCACCAGCTCAATCATACCCTCCCGCAGCAACTCCAGCAGCGCCACGAAGGTCACCGTGACGCCCATCCGGCCTTCCTCCACCTTGAACAGGTGCTGGAATTCCACGAAGGCGCTCTTCTGGACGCTGGCCAGCACGTCGGACATGCGCTCGCGGACAGAGTGCCGCTAGCGCTGCAAATTAATATTGGCAAACCTCAGGTGACTGTCTCAGAGGACAAAAAGTGGTTATTTATTACTTTTAGTGTAACTGAAGGACCTAAGTTTTCAGTCAATAAAGTCCAATTTGAAGGTGAATTGCTACTATCTGAAAATGAATTTAAAGAGAAAATTGAGATTAAAGAAGAAGATATTTATTCCGAGGAAACTCTTAGAAAAGATATCCAGACCTTGACTGAAATATATCAAGATGAGGGTTATGCTTTTGCCAACGTTTTAAGAACGCTTAATATTGTTCCCGGAGAAAATAAAGTAGATGTCGTCTTCGCTTTTGAAAAAGGACAGATAGCCTACTTTGGCAAAATATTAGTAAAAGGAAATACAAAAACGCGAGATAAAGTAATAAGGAGGGAGCTGCAAGTAGCAGAAGGTATGAGATTTTCGGGTTCATTACTCAGAAGATCTAAAGAAAATGTCGAGCGCCTAGGC
>JANNVI010000075.1:0-66536 GCA_031414335.1 Gammaproteobacteria bacterium
ACTGATCGAGTTGCCGGGGAACACCGAGATGGTGATGCCGGGTGACAACATCAAGATGACGGTGGAGCTGATTGCGCCGATCGCGATGGAAGACGGGCTGCGGTTTGCGATCCGCGAGGGTGGCAGGACCGTGGGCGCCGGCGTCGTTGCCAAGATTTTGAAGTAACGATTTACAAGCAAAGAATTAGGAGATTGTCAGGACGCCCGCCGGTTGAGTTTTCAATATCGAATCGAGTCGCGCCACGTTACGCGCTTGGTCGATTCGACATTGAAAACTTCCCGGCGGGCTTTCTGCCAGTCTGTTAGTTAGATCCTGGAAAGGTTTACAAAACGTTAGGTACGAAGACTCTTGCGGCCAACAACGCCGGCCGCTCTGAATCTTGGTGCCCAACAGTGAGAAATTTATGGCTAATCAAAATATTCGGATTCGCTTGAAGGCTTTCGATCACCGGCTGATCGATACATCGGCGAAGGAAATCGTGGAAACGGCGAAACGTACCGGTGCAACCGTAAAGGGCCCGATACCGCTGCCGACCAAAATGGAGCGCTTCACGGTGCTGGTCAGCCCGCATGGCGACAAGGATGCGCGCGACCAGTTCGAGATCCGGACCCACAAGCGGCTCATGGATATCCTGAACCCGACCGACAAGACCGTGGATGCGTTGATGAAGCTGGAATTGCCGGCAGGCGTCGACGTGCAAATTAAACTTAATTAAATCAATAACTTAGGGTAGCCCTCGGCACTGGCCGAGCGGCTTCCCGACGGCGCTTGCAAGCGGCATGCCGCTGGGCTTAAACTGCGCGCCCTTTTGCGCCACAAGCCTCTTGGGCGCGGCCGTAAAACTCCTCAGTAATCAGGGGCTTGCGGCATCGAGCGAGGTTGGCGCCATTGCCGATGCAATGACGCCAAGACCACTCGAGATTCACGACGGGCCTCTGCTCGCGTGGTTCTCTTGTTGTCTAACAAGAGTTTAGATTTTAAGGAACTGAAATGGCTATTGGTCTGGTCGGCCGCAAATGCGGCATGACGCGGGTGTTCACGGACGCGGGCGAGTCGGTGCCGGTAACGGTCATCGAGGTGCTGCCCAATCGTGTCACCCAGGTGAAGTCGACCGAAAAGGACGGCTATCAGGCGATCCAGGTAACTTACGGCGCGCGTCGCCCGCAGTTGCTGACCAAGGCGGTCGCCGGTCACTATCGCAAAGCTAACAGCGCGCCCGGCAAGGCGCTGGTCGAGTTTCGCATCGGCAAGAGCGACGGCGAGCTGGCAGTCGGCGCCGAAATCAAGGCCGATCATTTCAAGGCCGGCCAGCTGGTCGATGTCACGGGCACGACCATCGGCAAGGGCTTCGCGGGCGTGATGAAGCGCCACAATTTCGCCGGCCACCATGCAACGCACGGTGTGTCGCTGGCACATCGCACCCCCGGCTCCATCGGCCAGCGGCAGACGCCGGGCCGCGTGTTCCAGGGCAAGCGCATGTCGGGTCACATGGGCGCCGTCAATCGCACCATCGAAAACCTGCGGGTCATCGAGGTGGATCTCGAGCGCAACGTGCTGCTGATCAGTGGCGCAGTGCCGGGTTCGCCGGGCGGCCAGGTTGTGGTACGGCCGTCGGTCAAGGCCGCGCTCCAGACCAGGCGCAAGTACGTGGCGCCTAACAAGGTGGCCGCCAAGCCTGGCGCCAAGGTGGCTGCCCCTGCGGCCGCGGCTGCCGGCAAAGCCAAGAAGTAAGCCCAGCTATCAAGAATGAGTTGAGAGCAAATGAAACTCAAATATGCAGGCGGCGCTAACGAATTGCAGGTCTCGGACGCTGCATTCGGCCGTGAATTCAACGAGTCACTGGTGCACCAGGTCGTGACCGCGTATCGCAATGCGGGCCGGGCCGGCACCAAGGCGCAGAAAACCCGCGCCGAAGTGCGTGGCGGTGGCCGCAAGCCGCATGCCCAGAAGGGTGGCGGCGTTGCGCGCGCCGGTTCGACCCGCAGTCCGATCTGGGTGGGCGGCGGCCGCACGTTTGCAGCCAAGCCGCGCGATTTTGCACCGAAGGTCAATCGCAAGATGTATCGCGGCGCGGTGGCCTCGATGCTGTCGGAGCTGGCCCGCACGGATCGCCTGATAGTCACGGACGCGCTGTCACTGGAAGCCGCGAAGACCCGGCAGCTGGTTGACAAGCTCAAGGGCTGGTCGCTGTCGAGCGTGCTGATCGTGGTCGAAGCCATGGACGAAAAGCTGATGCTTGCGGCCCGCAACCTGCCGCATGTCGAGGTGCTGCCGGCCGCTGCACTCAACCCGCTCGCGCTGGTCAGCTACGACAAGGTGCTGATGACCGTGGGCGCCGTAAAAATGATCGAGGAGCGTCTGCAGTGAGCGCCCAGGCAACAGAAAAGAAACTGAACGAGAAATTGTTAGGCGTGCTGATCGGCCCGCACATCACCGAGAAGACCTCGCTGGCGATGCAGAACAGCAACTCCTACACGTTCAAGGTGCAGCGCAAAGCCACCAAGCCGGACGTCAAGGCCGCGGTCGAGGCGATGTTCGGCGTGGACGTGCAGTCGGTGCACCTGGTGAACACCAACGGCAAGGTACGGGCTCGCTACGGCAAGACTCCGGGCCGCACCTCGGATGCCAAGAAGGCCTATGTGCGCCTCGCACAGGGCCAGACGATTGATTACGAAGCCAAGGCAAAGGTCTAACACCCCGAAGTCTGAAAAAAATGTCACTCATCAAATTCAAACCGACTTCTCCCGGCACCCGCTTCCAGGTCCGCATCAGCAAGGCGCACCTGTGGAAGGGCGATCCGGTCGCGAGCCTGACAACCAGCCAGGCCAAGAACAGCGGCCGCAACAGCTATGGCCGCATCACGGTGCGCCACAAGGGCGGTGGCTCGCGTCAGAAATATCGCCTGATCGATTTTCGTCGCGACAAGGACGGCATCAAGGGCGTAGTCGAGCGCATCGAGTACGATCCGAACCGCACCGGTCATATCGCGCTCATCAAGTACTCGGACGGCGAGCGTCGCTACATCATCGCGCCGAAGGGCGTGAAACCGGGCGACGAAGTGCGATCCGGCGCGGATTCGCCGATCAAGTCGGGCAACGCGATGCAGCTGCGTCACGTGCCCATTGGCTCGACCGTGCATAACGTCGAGTTGAAGCCAGGCCGCGGCGGCCAGCTGGCCCGCAGCGCCGGCGGCTCGGTGCAGTTCACCGCGCGCGAAGGCGTTTACGCCTACATCCGCTTGAAGTCCGGCGAGACGCGCAAGGTGCATATCGATTGCCGCGCGACCATCGGCGAAGTGAGCAACGACGAACACAACCTGCGCCAGTACGGCAAGGCCGGCGCCAAGCGCTGGCTGGGCATTCGTCCGACGGTTCGCGGCCTCGCGATGAACCCGGTCGATCACCCGCACGGCGGCGGCGAAGGTAAGTCAGGCCAGGGTAATCCGCATCCGGTGTCGCCGTGGGGCTGGCATACCAAGGGCAAGAAAACCCGTTCTAACAAGCGCACGAATCACATGATCGTGCAGCGCCGTCAGAACAAGATCCGATAAGTTCAGGAAGCGATAGCTAGGAGCACCACAGTGCCACGTTCACTTAAAAAGGGACCGTTCGTCGATCTGCACCTCGCGAAGAAGGTGCAGGTTGCCATGTCGAAGAACGACCGCCGTCCGATCAAGACCTGGTCGCGACGCTCGATGGTCATTCCTGACATGGTCGGTCTCACCATCGCCGTGCACAACGGCAAGCAGCACATGCCGGTGCTGGTCACCGAGAACATGGTCGGTCACAAGCTCGGCGAATTCGCGCCGACCCGCACATTCAAGGCGCACTCGGGCGACAAGAAAGTGGCAGCAGCAGCTTAATTTATGGAAGTCAGCGCAAAAATCAAATACGCCCGCATCTCGCCGCAGAAATGCCGGCTGGTGGCGGACATGGTTCGTGGTCAGTCAGTCAATCTGGCGTTGAACACGCTCAAGATTCTGCCGAAGAAAGGCGCGAAGTTCGTGCACAAGGCGCTGTACTCGGCCGTCATGAACGCCGAGAACAACAACGGCGCGGATATCGACGAGCTGAAGGTGCAGACGATCTATATCGATGCGGCACCGGTGCTGAAGCGTTCCTCGTCGCGTGCCAAGGGCCGCGGCGCGCGCATCGTCAAGCGTAATTCGCATATCACGGTCGTCGTCAGCGACGGCCAGAAAGCCTAGGGCCAGGGTCTTAAGGCCAGAGAATAGGAAAACAGCATGGGTCAAAAGGTCAATCCGGTCGGTATTCGTCTTGGCATCACCCGCGACTGGGTGTCCAAGTGGTATGCGGGCAAGAAGCATTTCGCGCGCCATGTGCACACGGATTTCCGCGTCCGCGAGTTCCTGGGCAAGAAACTCGCCGAGGCTTCGGTTTCGCGCATCACGATCGAGCGCGCAGCTAACAAAGTCAACATCACCATCCACACCGCCCGTCCCGGCATCGTCATCGGCAAGAAGGGCGAGGACATCGACAAGCTGCGCGCCGAGACTTCGAAGATGCTCGGCATGAACCAGAATGACGTGCGCCTGAACATTGCCGAGATCCGCAAGCCGGAGCTCGATGCGAAGCTGGTTGCCGATGGCATTGCGCAGCAGATCGAAAAGCGCGTGATGTTCCGCCGCGCGATCAAGCGCGCGGTGATGAGCGTGATGCGCAGTGGCGCCCTGGGCGTCAAGGTGCGCGTATCCGGCCGTCTGAATGGCTCGGAAATCGCCCGTACCGAGTGGTCGCGCGAAGGCCGCGTACCGTTGCACACGTTCCGCGCCGATATCGACTATGGATTGTCCGAAGCGTTGACGACCTACGGGATCATCGGCGTCAAGGTTTGGGTATTCAAGGGCGAAGTGTTCGAGAAGGAAGAGCTGGGCAAGGCGGTGGAAGTTGAAGCGGCGCCCAAGGCCGACGACAGACCCGTTGCTCCGGCACCCGATGTTGCGGCGCCCGCCACGGCCTGATTGAGAGCTAACAGCCATGATGCAACCGAAGCGAACCAAGTTTCGCAAACAGTTTAAGGGCCGCAACGCCGGTTACGCGACCGCGGGCAACTTTGTTGCCTTCGGCGAATTCGGCCTCAAGGCGCAGGAACGCGCGCGCATGACGGCCCGCGAGATCGAAGCGGCACGCCGTGCGATTTCCCGCTCCATCAAACGCGGCGGCGAGTTGTTCATCCGCCTGTTCCCGGACGTGCCGATCAGCAAGAAGCCGCTCGAAGTTCGCATGGGCTCCGGCAAGGGCAACGTCGAGTACTGGATCGCCAAGGTGAAGCCGGGCAAGGTCCTGTTCGAGCTCGACGGCGTTGAAGAGGCGGCGGCACGCGAAGCATTCCGCCTCGGCGCGGCCAAGCTCTCGGTCAAGACCTCGTTCGTCAAGCGGATGGTGCGCTAACCATGAACCCCAAGGAATTAAGGGCCAAGTCGGCCGCGGACCTTCAGGACGAATTGCTGAAGCTGCGTAAGGAACAGTTTTCGATTCGCATGCAGGCGGCCACCGGTCAGACGGTCAAGCCCAGCGAATATGGACGGGTGCGCAAGAGCATTGCGCGTCTGAAGACCGTCATGGGCGAGAAGCTTGTGAGTGAGAAAAAATAATGACCGAAAAATCCGCCAACACCCTCTCGGGTAAAGTTGTCAGCAACGCGATGAACAAGACCATTGCGGTCGAGATCGAGCGTCTCGTCAAACACCCGCAGTATGGCAAGTTCATCCGCCGCACCATGAAGTTGCTGGCGCACGACGAAAAGAACGAGTCGCGCCCCGGTGACCAGGTCACGATCGCCGAGTGCCGCCCGTTGTCGCGCCGCAAGCACTGGCGCCTTGTTTCGATCGACAAATCGTCGATCGACAGGGCGTCGATCGGGAACAAGGCCGCGCAGTAAGGCAATGCAGCACGCAAGGAATACGCAGCCATGATTCAACTACAGACCCTGCTCCATGCCGCTGATAACAGCGGCGCGCGCACGCTGATGTGCATCAAGGTGCTGGGCGGCACGCGCCGCCGCTACGCCCAGGTCGGTGATGTCATCAAGGTCAGCATCAAGGATGCGATCCCGCGTGGCAAGGTCAAGAAGGGCGAGGTTTACGACGCGGTGGTGGTGCGTACGCGCCGCGGCGTGCGCCGTGCCGACGGCTCGCTGATCAAGTTCGACGGCAATGCCGCGGTGCTGCTGACCAACAAGCTGGAGCCGATCGGCACGCGTATTTTCGGGCCCGTGACGCGCGAGCTGCGCAATGCGCAGTTCATGAAGATCATCTCGCTGGCGCCAGAAGTACTTTGATCAGTGCCTTAAGAGACAAGTGACATGAAAAAGATTCGCAAAGGCGACAACGTGATCGTGATGGCTGGCAAGCACAAGGGCAGCAAGGGCGCTGTCACACAGGTGCTGCCGGGCAACATGGTGCTGGTCGAGGCTGTCAATCGGGTCAAGCGCCATACGCGCGCCAATCCGCAACGCCAGGACCGCCCGGGCGGCATCATCGAAAAGGAAATGCCGTTGCCGATTTCCAAGATCGCGTTGTTCAACCCGGCGACCAAGAAGGGCGATCGCGTTGGCATCAAGGCGTTGACTGACGGCAAGCTCGTGCGTTTTTTCAAGTCAACCGGCGAAGTGGTTGACGCCTAACAAGGTTATAGAAGACATGGCCAGACTCAAGGAACATTACCGCAAGGAAATCATGCCCAGGCTCCAGAAAGAGCTGGGGCTTGCAAATCCCATGCAGATCCCGAAGCTCGTCAAGATCACGGTCAACATGGGCGTAGGCGAGGCGGTTGCGGACAAGAAAATCATGGACGCGGCCGTCGCGGACATGACCAAGATCACCGGTCAGAAGCCGCTGCTGTGCAAATCGACCAAATCGATTGCATCGTTCAAGCTGCGCGAAAACCAGGCGATCGGCTGCAAGGTCACGCTGCGCGGCGACCGCATGTACGAATTCCTCGATCGTCTGATCAGCATCGCGATCCCGCGTATTCGTGACTTCCGCGGTATTTCGGCGCGCTCGTTTGACGGCCAGGGCAACTTCAGCTTTGGCATCAAGGAGCAGATCATTTTCCCCGAGATCCAGTACGACCAGATCGATCAGGTTCGTGGCATGGACATCACATTCACCACCAACGCGCGGGATGACAAAGCGGGCCGGGCATTGCTCGACGCGTTCAGTTTCCCGTTCCGTCGTTAAGGGCAGAGGCGAGAGTAACTAATGGCCAAGACAAACATGGTCGAGCGTGAGAAACGCCGCGCAGAAATTGTCCGCAAATATGCGGTCAAGCGCGCGAAGCTCAAGGAAGCGATTCGTAGCCCGAAGACGTCTCAGGACGATCGTGCCGCGGCTCAGGTAGCGCTGCAAAAGCTGCCGCGTGACGCGAGTCCGTCGCGTGGCCGTCGCCGCTGCGCGATCACCGGGCGTTCGCGTGGTGTGTACCGCAAGTTTGGACTCTCGCGCGTGAAGCTTCGCGAGACAGCCAGCCGTGGCGAGATTCCGGGTCTCGCCAAGGCCAGCTGGTGAGGAGCGCGCAACAATGAGCATGACCGATCCCATCGCCGACCTGTTGACCCGCATCCGCAACGCGCAGACCGCGCGCAAGGAGCAGGTGTCGCTTGGTTCATCCAAGCTGAAGCAGGCGGTTGTCAAAGTGTTGAAAGACGAAGGCTATGTCGCCGACTACCGGATCGCAGGCGATTCGGGCAAGCCGACATTGACCATCGACCTGAAGTATTACGAAGGCCGGCCGGTTATCGACCGTCTCGAACGTATCAGTCGCCCGGGACTACGCATCTATCGTGGCAAGGACGAATTGCCCAAGGTGTTAGGTGGCATGGGCACAGTGATTGTGTCGACACCGCGCGGTGTGATGACAGACAAGCAGGCGCGCGCCATCGGTCAGGGCGGCGAAGTGCTCTGCATCGTGGCCTAAAGGGTTTCCTAAAGGATAATTACCGTGAGTCGTGTAGCCAAAAAGCCGGTTGATTTGCCGCAAGGCGTGACCGCCACCATCAGTACCGATGCCGTAGCGCTCAAGGGCGCCAGGGGCACCATGTCCGTGGCGCTCAGCAACGGTCTTACGGTCGTGCAGCAGGAAAAGACGCTGGTCGTGCAGTTCGACGCCACCAATCGCATGCAGGCCGGTGCGTTGCGCGCCCACCTGGCTAACACCGTGACCGGTGTCACCAAGGGTTACGAGCGCAAGCTCGAGCTGCAGGGTGTAGGTTACCGTGCAGCTGTGACAGGGAAGACGTTGAACCTGACCTTGGGTTTTTCGCACCCGGTGAATTTCCCGGCGCCGGATGGCATCACCATCGAAGCGCCCAGCCAGACCGAAATCCTGATCAAGGGTTCCGATCGGCAGAAAGTGGGTCAGGTTGCCGCCGAAATTCGCAGCATTCGCCCGCCCGAGCCTTACAAGGGCAAGGGTGTGCGCTACGCAGGCGAGAAGATCGCGCTCAAAGAAGGCAAGAAGAAGTAGCCATGCAGATCACCAAGAAACAGCGGCGCAAGCGTCGCGCAACCAAGACCCGGGCGCACATCCGTCGGCTCGGCGTGCCGCGCCTGACCGTGCATCGCACGCCGCAGCATATGTATGCGCAGGTCGTGGACGACGCGGGCGGCAAGGTGCTGGTGGCAGCGTCGACCGTGCAGGAAGCCGTCGCCAAGGATCTCAAGAGCACAGGCAATGTCGAGGCCGCGAAGGCCGTCGGCCGAATGATTGCCGAACGGGCCAAGGCCGCTGGCATTTCCAAGGTCGCATTCGATCGTTCGGGTTTCATGTACCACGGTCGGGTTCAGGCGCTGGCGGATGCCGCGCGTGAAGCCGGCCTTGAGTTTTAGGATCTAACACATGGCAAGAATGGATAACAAGACCCAGTCGCAAGACGAGTTCATGGAGAAACTCGTCGCGGTCAATCGCACTGCCAAGGTCGTCAAGGGTGGCCGTCAATTCGGCTTTACCGCACTGACGGTCGTGGGCGACGGCGCCGGCAAAGTCGGTTTTGGGTTCGGCAAGGCGCGTGAAGTGCCGGTCGCAATTTCCAAGGCGATGTCCGCGGCACGCAAGAGCATGATCAATGTCGCGCTGCGCAAGGACACACTGTACTACGCGGTCAACGGCACGCATGGCGCAACCCGCGTCTACATGCAGCCGGCCAGCGAAGGTACCGGCGTCATCGCCGGTGGCGGCATGCGCGCGGTGATGGAGTGCGCCGGGATCCGCAACGTGCTGGCCAAGAGCTACGGCTCGCGCAACCCGATCAACGTCGTGCGCGCCACCATGAATGCGCTGGCGCTGTTGCGTTCGCCCGACGACATCGCGGCGAAGCGTGGCAAGACGGTCGATGAAATTACAGGCTAACGATATGGCGACCGCAGCAAAACTGAAAATCACGCTGAAGCGCAGTCTCGCCGGGCAGCTCAAGGCCATCCGCTCGAGTGTGCGCGGCCTGGGCCTGCGCCGCATCCATCAGAGCGTGGTGGTGGCGGGAACGCCGGAGAATCTCGGCATGATCAATGCCGCGACCCACATGCTGAAAGTGGAGAAAACCTGACATGCGTCTGAATACAATGAAACCCGCGCCTGGCGCGCGCCGTAACCGGCTGCGTGTCGGACGTGGCGCTTCCGCCGGCCAGGGCAAGACCTGCGGCCGCGGCGTCAAGGGTCAGCGCGCGCGCAAAGGCGGCTATCACAAGGTCGGCTTCGAAGGCGGCCAGATGCCGCTGCAGCGCCGCATGCCCAAGGTCGGCTTCCGTTCCAAGATCAAGGCGACCCGCGCCGAAGTGCGCCTGAGCGAACTGGCGAAACTCGCGGGCACGACGGTTGACCTGGCGGCTTTGAAGGCGGCCAACGTGATTTCGCCCGGCGCCGAGCAGGCCAAAGTGGTGCTCTCGGGCAAGGCCGACCGCGCCTATACCCTGCAGGGTGTGGCTGCGACCAAGGGTGCGCGCGCGGCGATCGAAGCTGCGGGCGGCAGCATTGCTTAGTAATGGCTAACAATCCTAACAATCCGACGGCTTTGCTGGCAGATGCGTCGCGCTTCAGCGAGATTCGCACGCGCCTCATCTTCCTGGTCGGGGCGTTGATCGTTTACCGCATTGGCAGCTTCATCCCGGTGCCGGGTATCAACCCGGAACAGGTCGCTAACTTCTTCCGCGACAATCAGGGCACGATCCTCGGCATCGCGAACCTGTTCTCGGGCGGCGCGCTGGCGCGCCTGTCGATTTTCGCGATGGGCGTGATGCCTTACATCTCCGCCTCGATCATCGTGCAGATGGTGTCGATGGTTTATCCACCCTGGGAGGAGTTTCGCAAGGAAGGCGAATCAGGCCGCCGCAAGCTCACGCAGATCACGCGCTATGGCACGCTCGGGCTCGCAGTCGTGCAGTCCCTGAGCGCGGCGCTCGCGTTGCAGAACAACGCCTTCACGATCGTGTCGGGATGGAACTTCCTGTTCGTCGCGACGCTGACCATGACCACCGGCACGATGTTCCTGATGTGGCTGGGCGAGCAGATCACCGAGCGCGGCATCGGCAACGGTATTTCCATGATCATCCTCGCCGGCATCGTCTCGGGCCTGCCGGGCGCCCTGGGCCAGACACTCGAGCAGATCTCGAGCGGGCAGATGGGCCCGGGTTTTGCCCTGATGCTGATCCTGATGGTGCTGCTGGTAACGGCCTTCTGCGTCTACGTGGAACGTGCGCAGCGCCGCATTGCCGTGAATTTCGCCAAGCGCCAGGTGGGCCGGCGGATGATGGGCGGCCAGACCACGCACCTGCCGTTCAAGCTCAACATGTCGGGCGTAATTCCGCCGATTTTCGCATCCAGCCTGCTGCTGTTTCCGGCGACCATCGCCAGCTTCTTTGCCACCGGCAGGGAAGGGCCCGTTGCGGATTTCATGCAGAACCTGGCTAACGCGCTGGGTTATGGCCAGCCCCTGCATCTGGTCCTGTACGCCAGCCTGATCCTGTTTTTCTGCTTCTTCTATACGGCGCTGGTCTTCAATGCGCGTGAGACCGCCGACAACCTCAAGAAGCAGGGCGCATTTGTGCCGGGTATCCGTCCCGGTCAGCACACCGGTGACTATATCGACAAGGTGCTGACGCGGCTGACGCTGTGGGGCGCGCTCTATGTCGTGGGCGTGTGCCTGCTGCCCGAGTTCATGTTTTCCAAGGGTGGTGTGCCGTTCCAGTTCGGCGGCACGTCATTGATGATTGTCGTCGTCGTCGCGATGGATTTCATGGCGCAGCTGCAGGCGCAAATGATGTCGCACCAGTACGGCAACCTGCTGAACAAGGCCAACCTGCTTGGCACCGGCAGGGACGATGGCAAGGGCAAGGGTTAAGAGGAACGCAAAATGAAGGTCCGTCCGTCCGTCAAGAAAATCTGCAAAGACTGCAGGATCGTGCGTCGCCGACGCGTGATCTATGTGATTTGCAAAGACCCGCGCCACAAGCAGCGGCAAGGCTAACAGGAAGCTAACATGGCACGTATCGCTGGCATCAACATTCCGATGAACAAGCACATCTGGATCGGCTTGACCCATATCTATGGCGTCGGCCGCACGCGCGCGCGCACCGTCTGCGCGCTTGCCGGCGTCGATCCGCACACCAAGGTCAAGGACCTGACCGAGCCGGAAGTGAATGCGCTGCGTTCGCAGATCGCCAAGGGCCTGGTGGAAGGCGATCTGCGCCGCGAGGTGTCCATGAACATCAAGCGATTGATGGACCTTGGCACCTACCGCGGCATGCGCCATCGCAAGGGTTTGCCGGTCCGCGGACAGCGTACGCGCACCAATGCGCGCACCCGCAAGGGTCCGCGTCGCCAGGCAGTCAAGTTGAACGCGCCTCCGGGCAAGGTCTAGGCGCAGGGATCAGAGATCACGTTAGCTGACAGGAAGCTGACAGCAGGGTTGACAGGAGATTTATGGCAGAGCAGAAGACACCGGCAACGGACAGCGCAGCGGCAGCGGCCGGCGGCACCAAGAAGCCGAAGAAAGCACGCAAGAACGTGCTGGACGGCATTGCCCATGTGCATGCGTCGTTCAATAACACGATCATCACGATCACCGACCGGCAGGGCAATACGCTTTCCTGGGCGACCTCGGGCGGCTGCGGCTTCCGTGGTTCGCGCAAGAGCACGCCATTTGCTGCGCAGGTTGCCGCCGAGAAGGCCGGCATTGCTGCGCAGGAGCACGGCGTCAAGAACGTCGAAGTTCGTGTCGGTGGCCCAGGCCCCGGCCGTGAATCGGCAGTGCGCGCCCTGAATGGCTGCGGATTGAAAGTCACCAGCATTTTGGACGTCACGCCAATCCCGCATAACGGCTGCCGTCCGCCCAAGAAGCGCCGCGTCTAATTTACGCGTCTAATTTTAAAGGTTAAGTAAGATGGCTCGATACATAGGTCCCAAGTGCAAACTCTCGCGCCGCGAGGGCACAGATCTGTTTCTCAAGAGTGGCGTCAAGCCGCTGGAGAGCAAGTGCAAGCTGCAGGTGCCGCCGGGTGGCATCAAGGGCGAGCGCAAGCAGCGCCTGTCGGACTACGGTCTGCAGCTGCGCGAGAAGCAGAAGCTGCGCCGCATGTATGGCGTGCTCGAGCGTCAGTTCTCGAACTACTACACGGAAGCTGCGCGCCGCTCGGGCTCGACAGGTGAGAACCTGTTGAAGCTGCTCGAGTGCCGGCTCGACAACGTGGTGTATCGCATGGGTTTTGCGTCCACGCGCGCCGAAGCGCGCCAGCTGGTCAGCCACAAGTCCATCGACGTCAACGGCGAGGTGGTGACCATCGCGTCCTACCAGTGCAAGGCCGGCGATGTGGTGCAGGTGCGGGAAAAAGCCCGCAAGCAGCTGCGCATCCAGAGTGCGATGCAGATCGCCGGGCAGGTCGGATTTGCTGATTGGGTCGACGTGAATGACAAGGAAATGCGCGGGGTCCTCAGGCAGGTACCGGCGCGGGACGACATTCTCCCGGACATCAATGAGAATCTGGTCGTCGAGTTGTATTCGAAGTAATTTTTTTACCGTTCAAGTTTGTTAGTTAAGGAATCGGCCATGCAAGGATCCGTTACTGAGTTCCTGAAGCCCCGCGTTGTCAAAGTGACTCCGATCGGCCCGCGCCAGGCGCGCGTTGTCATCGAGCCATTTGAACGCGGCTTCGGACATACGCTCGGCAATGCGCTGCGGCGCGTGCTGCTGTCGTCCATGCCGGGCGCCGCCGTTACCGAGGTGGAGATCGAAGGCGTTCTGCACGAGTACACATCCATCGAAGGGGTCCAGGAAGACGTCGTCGACGTGCTCCTGAATCTCAAGCTGCTGGCGCTGCGCGCGCATTCGCGCGACGTCGCGGAGTTGCGGCTCTCGAAGAAGGGTCCGGGTCCGGTCACGGCCGGCGACATCCAGACGGACCATGACATCGAAGTCGTGAATCCCGAGCTGGTGATCGCGAACCTGACCAAGGCGGGCGAACTCAACATGACGCTCAAGATCGAGCGCGGCCGCGGCTATCGTCCGGCCACGCTGCGCGCGAACTTCGACGAGACCGCGTCACGCCCGATCGGCCGTCTGCAGCTCGATGCCTCGTTCAGCCCGGTCCGGCGCGTGACCTATACGGTCGAGTCGGCCCGCGTCGAGCAGCGCACCGACCTCGACAAGCTGGTCATCGACATCGAGACCAACGGCACGATCGATGCGGAAGAGGCCATCCGTCGCGCTGGCAGCATCCTCAAGGATCAGTTGTCGGTATTTGTCGATCTGCAGGGTGAAGACGAAGCCAGCCCGAAAACCACCGAAATGCAGTTCGATCCGATCCTGCTGCGTCCCGTGGACGAGCTCGAGCTCACCGTGCGCAGCGCGAACTGCCTCAAGGCGGAAAATATCCATTACATCGGCGATCTCGTGCAGCGCACCGAAGTCGAATTACTGCGCACGCCGAACCTTGGCAAGAAGTCGCTCACCGAAATAAAGGAAGTCCTGCAGAGCCACGGCCTGATGCTGGGTATGCGGCTCGACGGCTGGCCGCCGACGGGATTGCGGCACGACGAGCCCCGCAGTCTGGCCTAGGCGCAGACTGGTTCAGGACTGCCTGATTGCGGGCTGTATCAAAGTAGAGGTTGTTAGATCATGCGACACAGACTTTCCGGGCGTCAGCTTTCGCGCAAGGCACCGCATCGACACGCGTTGATGCGCAACTTGAGCGTTGCCTTGTTGCGCTACGAGTCCATCCAGACCACCTTGGCCAAGGCCAAGGAGCTGCGTCGTGTGGTTGAGCCGCTGATCACGCTTGCGAAGACTGACACTGAATCGCGTCGCCGCCTGGCGTTTGCGCGTTTGCGCGACGCCGAAGTCGTGGCCAAGCTGTTCAGCGATCTCGGCCGTCGATTCAGCGGCCGCCCTGGTGGCTACACGCGCATCCTGCACATGGTGCCGCGTCCGGGCGACAATGCATCGATGGCGCTGATGCAGCTGGTCGAGCGCTCCGGCCCGGTCAGCGTTCCGGCCGCGGACGACGCTGCCAAACCCAAGGCCGAAGGCGCTGCACCCAAGGCGACTGCCGCCAAGACCGAAGCAGCGGCCAAGCCGAAAGCCAAAACGAAAGCCAAGGTCAAAGCGAAAGCCAAAGCGAAGAGCAAGGCCAAGGCCAAGACCAAGTCAAAACGCTGATCGTTCGCGCGATCCGCTAGTTTGTTAGCCACCATGGCCGGCCGGCGGGTATCCCGTCGGCCGGTTTGCTTTTGTGGGCTCGCCACCGGCCATGCGCGGGTTGGCGTAATAGACAATCATCCGTTCAATGAGTGGGCCACACAGCCAGAAAAAATTGCAGTTCTGCAGCGTCTGTGTGCCCTGGGATTCGTAGGCCGAGCCGGCCCTCGGTGTTAGCGTAACCTGGAAAGTTGCCGCGCAGCGATGCTGACCGATATCCACGAAGTGCGTGAAATCACTGAAAACCGCCTCGAAATTGCCGTTCAGGTGCCGCCAGAATTCACTGAGGTGAGACTCGCCGGGGCCGGGCTGACCCTTGAGGATTCGCGTCGGGTTGTCGCCATGACGGATCAGTATCTCGGCATCCGGCGTGAAGCAGGCCAACACGTCCGCCTGTCTGTTCTGGCTAACGTTGCCGAAGTACCGGTCCTCAACCAGCCTGACGTAATCTGCATTTTGCATTTCTGTGCTAGCCTTTCTGTTCCTGTGCGGCGACAGGGTTTTTCCAAAAAATCATCTTAAAACGGGGAGATCTCGAATGAGTTTCGCATCTGAGTTCAAAGAGTTTGCCATGAAAGGCAACGTGGTCGATCTCGCGGTCGGCGTCATCATCGGTGGCGCATTCGGAAAGATCGTGTCCTCATTCGTTGGCGATATCGTCATGCCCTTGCTGGGCAAAATCGTTGGCGGAGTGGATTTTTCGAGCCTGGGCGCCAGCCTCGGCATGGCCGCCGACGGCAAGACCGAAATCATGCTGAAGTACGGCATCTTTCTGCAGACGATTTTCGACTTCCTGATTGTTGCTGTCGCAATATTCATGGCCATCAAGGCGATGAACAGGTTGAAGAAGCCCGCTCCCGGCGCACCGCCGCCGCCGCCGGCGGCGACCGAAGTGCTGCTCGGCGAGATCCGCGATCTGTTGAAGAAATAGTCAACCGCGCAAGTTGTTAGCCAGTCATTCCAGGCCGCGGCGTCAGGCCGCTGCCTGGAATGCGTTGCGAGTGAGGTTTTCGGGCGGACCATCGGCCTGCACAGCGAGGTTGTCCTCGATCCGGATGCCGCCAAAGGGCTTGAGCGCCGCCACTCGTGACCAATCGATGGCCTGGCCGCGCCCGTCCGCGCGCGCTTCGGCTAGCAACGCGTCTATGAAATACAGGCCGGGCTCCATGGTGACCACAAAACCAGGCTCGAGCACGCGCGTCAGGCGCAGGAACGGATGACCGTCCGGCCGCGCGATCGTCCCGCCACTGTCGTCGGCCCACAGGCCGCCTGCGTCATGTACCTGCAGACCTAACAAATGACCGATGCCGTGAGGGTAGAAAATGCGGATCAGGCCGCGATCCTGGGCTTCATCGAGGCTGCAACGCAGCACGCCCGCATCGATCAGCACCTGGCCGATGCCCCGGTAGGACGACAGGTGAATATCGCGCCAATCGACACCGGCGCGAGTGCGGCCGCAGAGCTGGAACTGCAGCTTGTCCATGGCGACGATCAGGTCCGCGAAGTCGCCCGGCGCTGCGGCATGGGTACGAGTGATGTCGCTGGCGTAGCCGGCGAATTCAGCGCCGGCGTCGATCAGCAGGGAATGCCGGACCGCCGGGGGCGCGCGTTCCTGCACCTGGTAGTGCAGCACCGCCGCACCTTCGTTGAGGGCGATGATCGGGTTGTACGGTAATTCCTGTTCGCGCAATCCGGTGCCGCGCAGGAACGCCAGTGAGATGTCGAACTCAGAGCCGCCAGCCGCAAAGGCCTTGGCAGCGGCCAGGTGACCACGCACTCCCAACAGGTTGGCGGTGCGCATCGCTGCCAGTTCATAAGGCGTCTTGACGGCCCGCGGGAACTCCAGCCGGACCAGCAGATGTTCCGGATTGACCGCGCCAACTCCGAAGCTTGTTAGCTCGGGGAAAGCTTCACCGACGAACGCACAGCGGCTCAGGTCCCTGGGCAGGGCCGCGCGGGCGGCGGCGCGGCTGCTAACAACGCGGACCTCGAAAGACGCGACCCAGTCCTGCTCGGGCAGGCTGGCAGGTTTGTGCCAGTAGTCATCGTCGCGATGGAAAATCAGCAGTGGTTTTGCGCCCGGCGCGACATAAACAAAAGATTCCGGCGCATCGCTGAGGGGCAGGAAGGCCTTGAAGGGCGCATTGGCCCGGAATGGGTAGTGACAGTCGTCGCGGAAGACCAGCCTGCGGCTCCCAGAGAACAGCAACAGGGAGTCGTAGCGGCTGGCCGCCAGTGCCCTGGCAGTATGGGCAGTAACGACCGACAGGTGGTCAGCAAAGGGCGCGGTCTGGCCCGCCGCTGGTTGGGATTCCATAAAGACCCTGTTTTTCCGATGTTTGGAACGGCGGCAGCCGTCGCCAACATTCTACCCAGCCGGGGCCAGCCTTGACAGCTGTCGCGTGGACGCATCGAATTGGAATCTTTGTCGCCCGATACAGACATTTTTCACTGGACGGGTTTTCAACCGGATCGACTATCCTTAGAATCCGCTCGCGATCCTTCGATTGCCAGACAAACTAGCTAGGTTGTTTGATTTACGATCAATCCATTAACTTTTCGGGGAACTGAGAAAATGAAGACGAAACTTGCACTCGCAGCCGCCATTGCGGCCCTCGCTTTGGTCGCTTGCAGCAAACAGGAAGCTGCTGCTCCTGCTGCTGATGCCATGGCTGCTCCGGCTGCTGAAGCCGCTCCGGCTCCGGCTGCTGACGCGATGGCCGCTCCGGCTGCTGATGCCGCTGCCGCTCCGGCTGCGGACGCTGCTGCTGCCGCTGCTCCGGCTCCGGCGGAAGCGCCGAAACAGTAATATTCCTTCCAGGGAAATTACGAAGCCCGGGTGCAATGGGATGCCATTCGCCCGGGCTTTTTTATTGGGCTTGCCGATACGCACATTTAGCTCATGACCGTTGCAGTACGTGACGCGCGCGGCCTGGCAACTGATCGTGCCTGGATCGAAGGCATCTACCGCGAGTATCTCGATGACCTGTCGGCACCGCATACCGGCCTTTTTCCAGCCCTCGGCGAGATTGGCCACGGCGCAGCGGATCATTTCACGCGCTGGTTTGCCGACCGCAAGGTTCATGTGCTGACAATTCTGCGCGGCGACCGCCCGGCAGGTTTCGCGGTGGTTGCGCCCGGTGAAACAGTGGGCGCGATACCGCGTCCGGACTACCGCATGGCGGAATTCTTTGTTAGCCGCCAGGCGCGCCGTGGCGGTGTGGGTGCGGCGGCAGCGCCGCTGATATTTGACCGCTTTGCGGGGCGCTGGGAGATTCTCGAGCATCAGAGCAATCGAATTGCGGTCGGTTTCTGGCGGCGGGTCGTCGCCGAATATACGCACGGCAAGTTCGAAGAGCGGGTCATCAACGGCGAGGTTCGCCAGCGCTTCAGCACCGGCCCGGCGCGGCAGCCGGTTTGAGGAAAGGTCACGGCATGCACAATCGAAAAGCAGTTCTGTTAGGTCAGGGATTACTCATGGTAACGCTTATTTGCGGCGGTCGCGTAGCGCTGGCAGACAGGCCGGTAGGGCTTGAGTTTGCGACCCGCTCGGAAGTTTTCGCGCCCCACGCGATGGCGGCAACCAGTCAGCCATTGGCGACCCAGGTCGCACTGGAGATCATGAAAAAGGGCGGCAATGCAATCGATGCGGCCATTGCTGCTAACGCGACCCTCGGATTGATGGAGCCGGTCAGCAATGGTATCGGCGGCGACCTGTTCGCAATCGTCTGGGACGCCAAAGCCGGCAAATTGCAGGGCTTAAACGCCAGCGGCCGCGCACCGCTGGGCCTGACCCTGGAGCAGTTGCGCACCGAGTTGCAGCGCCAGGGTCTCGAGCGCATTCCGCCCTTCGGACCGCTGCCGGTCACGGTTCCGGGTGCCGTCGATGGCTGGTTCCAGCTGCACGGCCGCTACGGCCGCCTGCCGATGACCGACGTGCTGGCGCCTGCGATCCGCTATGCGCGCGAAGGCTTTCCGGTGTCGGAAATCATTGCCTACTACTGGCAGGGGAACGCCCGGGCCCTGGAAAAATATCCGGGCTTTCGCGAAACCTACATGCCCGGTGGCCGGGCGCCACGCAAGGGCGAACTTTTTCGCAATCCGCTGTTAGCAGACACATTGACGAAAATTGCCCGTGGTGGACGCGACGCGTTCTACAGGGGCGAGATCCCCGCCAGGATCGGTGCCTACCTGAAGGCGCAGGGCGGATACCTCGGCGCCGCGGATTTTGCAGCGCATCGCAGCGAGTGGGTCGCGCCGGTTGCGGTGAACTATCGCGGCTACGACGTCTGGGAGTTGCCGCCGAATGGCCAGGGCATGGTGGCGCTGCAGATGCTCAATATTCTCGAAGGCTATGACCTGAAGGGCATGGGTGCGGGCAGCGCCGACTATCTGCATGTACTGGCCGAGGCCAAGAAACTTGCCTTCGAAGACCGCGCGCGCTTTTACGGCGAGCCTGCGGCGATGACCGTGACGCCGGCGCAATTGCTGTCCAAGGCCTACGCTGCCGAGCGCCGCAAATTGATCGACCTGCAACACGCCGCCACCCAGGTGAGGCCGGGCGACCCGACCAGTCTGCGCGGCGATACCATTTATATGACCGTCGCGGACCCGGACGGCAACATGGTGTCGCTGATCCAGAGCAATTATCGCGGCATGGGTTCGGGCATGACGCCGGGACTGGGATTCATCCTGCAGGACCGCGGCGAGCAGTTCGATGTGACGCCCGGCAGGCCTAACAGCTATGCGCCCGGCAAGCGGCCGTTTCATACCATCATCCCGGCGTTTGTGACCCGCGATGGCAAGCCGTACATGAGTTTCGGAGTCATGGGCGGCGCGATGCAGCCGCAGGGTCACGTCCAGATCATCGTCAACCACATCGACTTCGGCATGAATCTGCAGGAGGCCGGCGATGCCCCGCGCCTGCGGCACGAAGGCTCGAGCGAACCGGATGGCATCCCGGCCACGCCGGGTGGCGGCGAAGTCATGTTAGAGCATGGGTTTGCGCCCGCCGTCGTGGCCGAGCTCGAGCGGCGCGGGCACAAGGTCAAGGTCGACAACGACGGTGGTTACGGCGGCTATCAGGCGATCGGGCGCGACGTGAATTCCGGAGTCTGGATCGGCGCATCGGAAAGCCGCAAGGACGGGCAGGCGGCCGGGTACTGACGGACAGTCGTCCCGGTCAGCGCTTGCGCGTGGCTAACAACGGCGCCAGGTAGGGCGCGGTGTAGGCACTGGAGTGCTTCGCGAGCTCCTCCGGCGTGCCGGAAAATACCAGCCTGCCGCCCCTGGCCCCGCCTTCCGGGCCCATCTCGATGATCCAGTCCGCGGTCTTGATGACATCCAGGTTGTGCTCGATGATGAGCACGGTATTGCCCTCGTCGCGTAAACGGTGCAGCACGGTCAGCAACTGCGCGACATCGTGAAAATGCAGGCCCGTGGTCGGTTCGTCCAGCACATACAGTGTCCGGCCGGTGGCGCGCTTTGCCAGCTCGCGCGCCAGCTTGATGCGCTGTGCTTCGCCGCCGGACAGCGTGGTCGCGTTCTGGCCCAGGCGCATGTAGGACAGGCCAACATCCATCAGCGTCTGCAGGCGCGACTGCAACGCCGGTACCGCTGCGAACAGTCGCAGCGCATCTTCGACCGTCAGCTCGAGCGCGTCCTGGATGCTGAGGCCGCGCCAGCGAATCTCCAGTGTTTCGCGGTTGTAGCGTTTGCCTTTACAGACATCGCAGGGCACGTAGACATCGGGCAGGAAGTGCAGCTCCACCTTGATGACGCCATCGCCCTGGCAGGCCTCGCAGCGGCCGCCCTTGACGTTGAAACTGAATCGTCCCGGGTCGTAGCCGCGGGCGCGCGCCTCGGAGCTTGCGGCGAACAGTTCGCGAAGCGGACCGAAAATACCCGTGTAGGTCGCCGGGTTTGAGCGCGGCGTGCGGCCAATGGGGCTCTGATCGATGTCGATGACGCGATCGATGTATTGCAGTCCGGTTATTTCAGTGGCCAGGCTGTGGTCCACCGGATTGCCATTGAGTTTCGCCTCGACTGTGCGCAGCAGGGTGTCGACGATCAGCGTGGATTTGCCGGATCCGGACACGCCGGTGACGCAGGTAAGCAGCCCGAGCGGGATTGCCGCGTCGACATCGTGCAGGTTGTTAGCTCTGGCGCCACGGATGCCCAGCTCGCGCTGCGGATTGCGCCGCGTACGCAGCAACGGCAGTGGAATGGACTTCCGGCCGGACAGGTACTGCCCGGTGATGGAATGCGGATGCGCGGCGATTTCGGCGGGCGTGCCCTGTGCGACCAGCGCGCCGCCGTGCACGCCGGCGCCCGGGCCGAGGTCAATCACCTGGTCCGCGCTCTGGATGGCCTCGGTATCGTGCTCGACCATGATGACCGTGTTGCCCAGGTCGCGCAGCGCATGCAGCGTACCTAACAATCGTTGATTGTCGCGCTGGTGCAGCCCGATCGAGGGTTCGTCGAGGATGTACATGACGCCCGTCAGGCCCGAGCCGATCTGGCTCGCGAGCCGGATGCGCTGTGCTTCGCCGCCCGAGAGTGTTTCCGCGCTGCGATCCAGCGTCAGGTAATCCAGCCCGACGTCGGCGAGGAACCGCAGCCTGTTAGCAACCTCGCGCAGGACCCGGCTCGCGACTTCACCGCGCCAGCCCGGCGGCGCCAGCTGCGCGACAAATGCCTGCGCATCGCCCACCGCCAGGTGGGAAATGTCGTGCAGGGCACGCTCGCCGACAAACACGTGGCGGGCGGCCTTGTTGAGCCGCGCACCGCCGCAGTCGCTGCAGGGCCGGCGACCGAGAAATTTGGCCAGTTCCTCGCGCACGGTCGGTGACTGGCTTTCCGCATAACGCCGCTCCAGATTCGGCAGCACGCCCTCAAAACGATGATTGCGCCGCGCTGCCCGTCCGCCGGCTTCGGGATAACGGAACTCGATGATTTCCTCGCCACTGCCGTGCAGCAGCACCTGGCGCGCCTGATCCGGCAGCTTTTCCCACGGCTTTTCCAGGTCGAATTTGTAGTGCTTCGCCAACGACACTAACAAATGAAAATAATGGCTGTTATGCCGGTCCCAGCCGCGGATCGCGCCATCGGCCAGCGACAACTGCGGCTGGCTGACCACGCGCTGCGGATCGAAGAAATCCTGGAAACCGAGCCCATCGCAACTCGCGCAGGCGCCGGCCGGGCTGTTGAACGAAAACATCTTTGGCTCCAGCAGCGGCAGGCTGTAACCGCAGCTGGGGCAGGCGTGCTGATTCGAAAACAGCTGTTCCTCGAAGGCGGCGTCAGCGGCAGGCGCGACCACTGCGGTGCCGTTGGCAAGGCGCAGCGCGGTTTCGAAACTCTCCGCGAGCCGCTGTGCCGTGTCCGGCCGCACGCGGAAACGATCGACCACGACGGCAATGCTGTGCTTTTTCCTGGGATCGAGCGCCGGCAGCGCGTCAAATTCATGCACGCGGCCGTCGATGCGCGCGCGCACATAGCCTTGCGCGCGCAGGCTGTCCAGCACCTCCTGATGCTCGCCCTTGCGACCCTCGATCATCGGAGCCAACAATAGTGCCGACGCACCTTCCGGCAGCGCGAGCGCCTGGTCCACCATCTGGCTGACGGTCTGGGCCGCGAGGTCGATGCCGTGATCCGGGCAACGCGGCATCCCGATGCGGGCGTACAGCAGGCGCAGGTAGTCGTTGATCTCGGTCACCGTGCCCACCGTGGAGCGCGGGTTGTGCGATGCGGCTTTCTGCTCGATGGCAATCGCCGGCGACAGGCCCTCGATGCTGTCGACGTCGGGCTTGTCCATGACTGACAGGAACTGGCGCGCGTACGACGACAGCGATTCGACGTAGCGGCGCTGGCCCTCGGCATACAGGGTATCGAAGGCCAGAGAGGACTTTCCCGAACCCGACAAACCCGTGATAACGATCAACCGGTCGCGCGGCAAATCGATGTCGAGATTACGCAGGTTATGCGTGCGTGCGCCGCGAATCCGGATTGAAGCCATATGCAAAACGAGGCGTTACCAAAGGGCAGTCGGTTATTTTAAGCCAGCTGCTGAATAAGTGGCTGCTCGCGTCAATTTCTGGGCCCGCACGATGCGCGCTTGCGATTAAACTAGGCTTCGTTTCAACAGTTGCCGCTACGTCGAGTGGCGGTCCAAGCAAGTCAATAAAGGAAAGAACCATGGCAAGAGGCGTAAACAAAGTCATCATCGTTGGCAACCTGGGTCAGGACCCGGACACCAAGGCCATGCCCTCGGGCATGTCGGTCACGAACCTGCGGATCGCAACCAGCGAGAGCTGGAAAGACAAGACCAGCGGCGAGATGAAGGAACAGACGGAGTGGCACAGCGTCGCGATGTTCGGCCGCTTGGCGGAAATCGCCGGCGAATACCTGCGCAAGGGCTCGCAGGTCTACATCGAAGGCCGCCTGCGCACCCGCAAATGGCAGGACAAATCCGGTAATGATCGCTACACCACTGAAATCGTGGCCAACGAAATGCAAATGCTCGGCAGCCGCAGCGGCGGCGGTGGCGGTGGCGGTGGCATGGCCAGTTCGAGCAGCGGCGGCGGCGAGCGGGCCGGCGCGGCACCCCGCGACAGCGGCGGCGAGTATGGCGAACCGGTCAAATCGAGCACCGAGAAAGCCGATTTCGATGACGATATCCCATTCTAAGTAACTCGCTGATTTATAAAGAAAAATAAGCCGTCCGGCGGCCCTTGATTGGGCCGCTGGCGGTACCCGACGAGCGCCGAAAACGGTAAGCTCGCGCTTTAATCGCGCCCCCAGTCGCGCCCCCTTATGTCCCGCCGCGTATTCGTCAAAACTTTCGGCTGCCAGATGAATGAGTACGACTCCGCCAAGATGGTGGACGTACTGCGCGCGGCTGGCGGTTATGAACCCACGTCGGACCCCAGGGAAGCCGACTTGCTGCTGATGAATACCTGCTCGGTGCGCGAGAAGGCACAGGACAAAGTGTTTTCGCTGCTGGGCGAATGGCGCCAGCTCAAGGAGCTGCGGCCGCAGCTGCTGATTGGCGTCGGCGGCTGTGTGGCCAGCCAGGAAGGCGATGCCATTGCCGCGCGCGCGCCCTACGTTGACCTGGTCTTCGGGCCGCAGACCCTGCATCGCCTGCCAGCCATGATCGACCAGCAGCGCCAGTCTGGCCGCGCGGTCGTTGACATCAGTTTTCCGGAAATTGAAAAATTCGATGCGCTGCCGGCGCCGCGCGCGCAGGGCGCGTCGGCGTTTGTGTCGATCATGGAGGGCTGCAGCAAGTATTGCAGCTTCTGCGTGGTGCCCTATACACGCGGCGATGAAATCAGCCGCCCGTTCGACAGCACGCTGAGCGAAATCCGCCAGCTGGCCGAGCGCGGCGTACGGGAAATCACCTTGTTAGGTCAGAACGTCAACGCCTATGCCGGTCCGATGGCGGACGGCACGGTTGCCGACCTGGCCACGTTGATTCACCATGTTGCCGCGATCCAGGGCGTGCAACGGATCCGCTTTACGACTTCGCACCCGGTCGAGTTCAACGACAGCCTGATCGAGGCCTTTGCCTCGGTGCCCAAGCTGGCGAACCAGCTGCACCTGCCGGTGCAGTCGGGCTCGGATCGTGTGTTAGCTTTGATGAAGCGCGGTTACACGACGCTGGAATACAAGGACAAGTTGCGCCGGCTGCGCGCGGTGCGGCCCGACATCTCCGTGTCGAGCGATATCATCGTCGGCTTTCCAGGCGAAACCGAGCGTGATTTCGCCGCAACGCTGCAGCTGGTGCGTGACGCGGATTTCGATCAGTCTTTCAGCTTCATTTACAGCCGCCGCCCGGGGACGCCGGCCGCGAATCTGCCGGACGATGTGCCGCTGGATGTCAAAAAAGAGCGCCTCGCGCGCCTGCAGCAGCAGCTCGAGGACCAGGCGCGCGTGCGCAGCGAACGCATGGTCGGAACCCGCCAGCTCGTGCTGGTCGAGCGCCATGCCCGCAAGAATGTGCGCGAGCTCGCCGGCAAGACCGAAAACGGCCGCTGGGTCAACTTCCCGGGGCCAGCGACTTTGCTGCATCAATTTGTCGACGTGGATATCACGACCGCCATGGCGCATACGCTGCGCGGCAGGCTGGCGCAGGACGCGATGGTAGCCAACGGATGAGCGCCGCACGGGAGTTCGCGCTCGAACCCGCCGATAACCAGCGCCTGGCCAATCTGTGCGGCCCGCTGGAAGAACATCTGCGGCTGATCGAAGCGCGCCTCGCAGTCGAACTGAAGCGCCGCGGCGGCCTGTTCCAGGTATCAGGAGCTAACACCGCCGGCGCGGAATCGCTGCTGCGACGACTGTTTGCGCTGACGTCGCGCGAGCAGCTGACGCCGGAGCATGTGCACCTGGCGCTCGGCGAGATTGACAGCGCGCGGCCGGACGACGCCAGCGCCGACTTTCCGACGGTACGCACGGCCCGCGGCTCGATCCGGGCGCGCGGCGCCAACCAGAAGCAGTACCTGGACAACATTCGCAAGCACGATCTGTGCTTTGGCATCGGCCCTGCGGGTACTGGCAAGACGTTTCTGGCGGTCGCCTGCGCGGTCGAAGCCTTGCAGGCGGAGAAAGTGCGGCGCCTGGTACTGGTGCGACCGGCGGTCGAGGCGGGTGAGCGCCTCGGGTTCCTGCCGGGCGATCTGACGCAGAAAGTGGATCCGTACCTGCGGCCCATGTACGACGCGCTGTTTGAGATGTTAGGTTTCGAGCGCGTCGGCAAGTTCATCGAACGCGGCATCATCGAAGTGGCGCCGCTCGCTTTCATGCGTGGCCGCTCGCTCAACGATTCGTTCATCCTGCTCGACGAGGCACAGAACACCACGGTCGAGCAGATGAAGATGTTCCTGACGCGCATCGGTTTCGGTTCCAAGGCGGTCGTCACCGGCGATGTGACCCAGACCGATCTGCCTCCAGGCCGGATGTCGGGTTTGCGCCACGTGGTCGATGTGCTGCGCGGCGTCAATGGCTGCGCCTTCACGTGGTTTGAAACCCGCGATGTCGTGCGTCATCCGCTGGTGCAGCGCATCGTCGAAGCCTATGAGGGACAGAGCAATGGCAGCTGACGCCGCGGCCGCGCCGCGCCGGGCGCCAGTGCGTGTTGCCGTCTCGAACGGTGTGCGCAGCAGCGTGCCCGGCAGTGTACCCAGCGCTCGTACCATCAGCCAATGGGTGCAGCTCGGCGCGGCGGGTCGCGTGCGCAAGGCCATGGACCTTTCACTGCGCGTAGTCGGCAGCAGCGAGGGCCGCGCCCTGAACCGCCGCTATCGCGGCTGCGATTACCCGACCAACGTGCTGTCATTCGCGGCGCCACGCGCCGCACGCCTGCGCGACCGCCAGCTTGGAGATCTGGTGATCTGCGCGCCGGTCGTTGCGCGCGAGGCGCGCCAGCAGGGCAAGACCCTGCGCGCGCACTGGGCGCACCTGGTCATCCACGGTACGCTGCATTTGTTAGGTTTTGACCATCAGCGCGCGCGCGATGCGCAGCGCATGGAGCGGCGCGAGGTGCGGCTGCTGCGCACGCTCGGTTACCAGAATCCCTATGGCGAACCCGATGTCGACCGATAATTCACGAACCGGCACCTGGTTGCGACGGGTATCGCAGGCGCTGTCCGGCGAACCGCAGGATCGCGCCGAGCTGGTCGAGCATTTGCGCGATGCGCATGAGCGCGGCCTGGTCGATTCGGAAGCGCTGCAGATGCTGCTCGGCGTGCTGGAAGTCGCGGATATCCAGGTGCGCGACATCATGGTGCCGCGCGCGCAGATGATCTTCGTGCGTCGCAACGATCCGCCCGGGAAGCTGGTGCCGGCCGTGCTGGAATCCGGGCATTCGCGTTTCCCGGTCATGGATGCGGATCGCGACGACGTCGTCGGCATTTTGTTAGCCAAGGACCTGTTGCGCGTGTTCGCAGGCGACGAGGATTCGGAGAACCGGTTTGACATCCGCGAGTGCATGCGACCGGCGGTGTTCGTGCCGGAGTCCAAGCGCGTCAATGTGCTGCTGAAGGAATTCCGCCGCAATCGCAATCACATGGCGATCGTGGTGGATGAATACGGCGGCGTTTCCGGCCTGGTCACGATCGAGGATGCGCTGGAGCAGATCGTCGGCGAAATCGACGACGAATTCGATGAGGAAGACGAGACCAACATCCGGCGCGAGGACGCCCGGAATTTCTCGGTGCGGGGCGCGACCCCGATCGAGGAATTCAACCAGTATTTCTCGACCAGGCTGGCGGACGACGAGTTCGACACGATTGCCGGCCTGGTCATCAAGCAGCTGGGCCGGCTGCCGCGCCGCGGCGAAGCCGTGACCATCGAGGGATTCGAATTCAAGGTTGCGCGCGCCGATCGCCGGCGCGTCGATACGTTGCGCCTGTTCGCACCGCGTGATATCTCGCTGCCCAAAGACAGCGAGTCTGCCGGCTGAGCAGGATGGGGCGCCTCACGGGCTGGCGCGCCGGTTTGCTGGCGCTGATCGCAGGCGCAGCGATGCCGCTGGCGTTTGCGCCGTTCAATTATTGGTGGCTGGCCGGCGTGCTGCCTGCGGTGCAAGTGGCGTTGTGGCTCGACTGTGCGCCACGTGTTGCGGCATGGCGCGGTTTCTGGTTTGCCGCGGGCCAGTTCGGCGTTGGCACCTACTGGCTCTATATCAGCATCCACGGTTTCGGCCAGGCGCCGGTCTGGCTCGCCCTCATGCTGATGCTGGCGCTGGTCGCCATCATGAGCCTCTACCAGGCTTTGTTAGGTTGGGTGGCGGTCCGCTGGCGCGTCCGCTCGCTGCCGATGTTCGCGCTGCTGTGGGTGCCGGCGCTCTGGACCGTGGTCGAATGGTTACGTGGCTGGTTGCTGTCGGGCTTTTCGTGGCTGTCACTCGGGTATTCACAGACCGATTCGCCGCTCGCGGGCCTGGCGCCGGTTGCCGGCATGTATGGGATCACGCTCGCGTGCCTGGTCATCGCAGGCGCGCTGGTGGTTGTGGTCGGGCGGCCAGTGCTGCAGCACCGCATCGCAGCCCTGGTCCTTTTGTTAGCAATCGTCCTGGCCGGGAAATTCCTGGCGCCGATCCGCTGGTCCACGGTTGCAGGCCGTGAGGTTGGCGTGGCCATTATTCAGGGTGCAATCCCGCAGGATGAGAAATGGCTGGCGGAAAACCACGACGCAACTCTCAAACGCTATCGCGACCTCACAGTCAGCGCCTTTGGCACGCCACTCATCGTCTGGCCCGAAGCCGCGGCGCCCGACCTGGTGAACAATCTCGGCGGTTATTTTGGCGCGCTCTACGACGAAGCCCAGGCGCGCGGGTCCGCGATCGTGATGGGCGCGCTGCGTGCCGACGACCAGGAAAAGAACTATTACAACTCGGTGCTGGCGCTGGACAACGGCGTGCGCTGGTATGACAAGCACCATCTGGTGCCGTTTGCTGAATTTTTTCCAGTGCCGAAGTTTGTACGCAGCTGGCTGCGGCTGATGAGTCTGCCTTATTCCGACTTTACCCACGGCGCGGCGCAGCAGGCGCCGCTGCCGGCTGCCGGGCTGTTGATTTCGGCCAGCGTCTGTTATGAAGATGCCTATGCCTCGACCCAGCTGCCAGCCCTGACAACGGCCACCGCGCTCATTAATGTTACTAACGATGCGTGGTTCGGCGCCTCCAGCGCCCGTTATCAGCACTTGCAGATCTCGCGACTGCGCGCCATGGAGGCCCGGCGCTTCCTGGTGCGGGCTGCCAACGATGGCGTGTCCGTGGTGGTCGATCCGTTTGGAACGGTGGTCGCGCGGGCCCCGGAGTTTCAACCCGCGGTGCTGAGGTCGAAACTGACGCCGCTCAAGGGCTTGACGCCATTCGCGCGCAGCGGGAATTTTGGGCCCCTGGGTTTATGCGCCGCCATGCTGCTGGCTGGCGGCTGGTGGCGAAGGCGTGAACTTTTGCAGGATCAGGGAGTCTAGCGATGCACGGTCGAAATAGCCTTTGGATGGAGTCATTTTCCATGTTGCGAGATCCGTTAATCAGTCGTGCTTTTGGCACGGTGCTGCTGGTCGCGGCATTTACCGCCTGCACCCCCAGGGAATCCACGGCGGCAGCGCCTGCTAACACGCAGGCCGCGCCGCTGGTCGCGGCCGCGCCCGCCGCGACCACGGGCACCGCGCCGGCCGCCCCGCTTGTGCGTGGTTTGCCGGACTTCAGCGCACTGGTCGAGCAGGCCGGCGCGGCGGTCGTGAATGTCGATGTGGTCGGCAAGCAGCAGCGGGTCAGCGGCGTTCCCGGCCTGTCGCCGGACGATCCGTTCTACGAGTTCTTTCGCCGTTTTGGCGGGCAGCAGCCGCGCAGTCCCCGTTCGACTCCGCCCACGCGCGGCCAGGGATCCGGGTTCATCGTCACTTCGGATGGCTACGTGCTGACCAATGCCCACGTCGTCGATGATGCGTCGGAAGTCACTGTACGCATGACCAACCGGCGCGAGTATTCCGCCAAGGTCGTCGGTATCGATACGCGGTCCGATGTCGCGGTGCTCAAGATCAACGCGCAGAACCTGCCGACGGTCAGGATCGGCAACCCGGCGCAGCTGCGTCCGGGCGAGTGGGTGGTCGCGATTGGCTCGCCGTTCGGCTTTGAAAACAGTGTCACGGCCGGCATCGTCAGTGGCGTGTCGCGCAGCCTGCCAAGCGGCGACAGCAACTATGTGCCCTTTATCCAGACCGACGTCGCTGTCAACCCCGGTAATTCCGGCGGCCCGCTGTTCAACATGAGCGGCGAGGTGGTCGGCATCAATTCGCAGATCTACTCGCAAAGCGGCGGCTACATGGGCCTGTCGTTCGCCATTCCGATCGACATTGCTAACAGCGTGCGCGACCAGCTGGTCAAGAACGGCCGCGTGCGCCGTGGACGCATCGGCATTGGCATCACGGACGTGACGGCGCAGTTTGCCGAGAGTTTCGGCCTCGACCGTCCGCGCGGCGCGCTGGTCGGCTCGGTCGAAGCCGACGGTCCGGCCGCCAAGGTCGGCATCAAGGAAGGCGACATCATTCTGTCGGTCAACGGCCGTGCAATCGAACGTTCCAATGAGCTGCCGGTGGTGGTTTCCGGGATCCTGCCTGGAACCAAAGCCAGTATTGATGTGTGGCGCGAGCGCGCCAGCAAGTCTTTCATGGTGACCGTCGGCGAAGTGCCGGAGCGTGGCGCACAAACCGCCAGCCGTTCGGCACCGGGCGATGCCGCCGGGGAGCCGGACCGGTTTGGCCTGGCGCTGCGCGAGCTGACGCCCGAGGAACAACGGCAGGCTGAGACCACGGGCTCGCTGCTGATCGAGGACGTCGGCGGCCCCGCGGCCGCGGCCAATCTGCAGCAGGGCGACATTTTGTTAGGTGTTAACAATCGCCGCGTCGGTAGCATCAAGGAATGGCGCGATTTGAGTCGCGCGGCCAAAGGCTCGGTGGCGCTGCTCATTCAGCGCGAGGGCAACCAGTTCTACGTGTCGGTCAGGCCCGGCTAGCCTGCAGCTGTTTGAAGCCGGCGCGCGCCCAGTAAAATGACAGTGCGGCGAGCGGCGCAGCGAGCGCCGCAACCACGGCGACGCCATCGCCGATGCGTTGCTCGTCATGCAGCCAGTAGTCCGATACCAATGCGGCGGCGGTCGAACCGAAACCGATGCCGGTCAGGTTCAGCACCATAAGGTACATGGCCGAGGTGCGTGCCCGGAACTCGTTAGGCGTGGCGAGCTGGATGGCTGCCGAGGTGGCCGCGAATGGGAAGCTGCTCAGGAACAGCATCGGACCTAACAGCCAGAGCATGGTGCCGCTGTCGGCACTGCGAAAGGTCCAGATGGCGATGGGCCACAGCAGCAGCGCGCTCAGGATACCGACCCGCAACTCGGCGTCGCCTTGACCCAGCCTGCGCCAGCGGTCGGCGAGGGCGCCGCCTGACAGCACGCCGGTGGCACCGAAAATCATCATCAGCGGTCCATAGGTTGCAGCGACTTCGGCTGGCGTGAACTTGTGCACACGCATCAGGTGCGCCGGCGTCCAGAACGCCGCTGCGTTGAACAGCATCGTCAGCAGCGAAACACCCACTGTGATGCCGATGTAGAACCGTGCATTGCCTGGCTTGAAAACGAAATCCAGAACTGCGCCGAATCTTGGGCTGCGTGCCGCAACGCCGAGGCGCCTGGGTTCGCGCACGCTCAGCATCCAGAGCGCGACCAGGAGTCCGGGCGGACCTACCAGCAGGAAGGCGGCCTGCCAGGACCGCACCGTACCTAACAGAGGCAGATCCAGCGTGGGTGCCGCGGCGATTTTCTGCAGCAGCAGGCCCGTGATCATGATGGCGGTGCCAATGCCGATGTAGACGCCCATGGTAAAAAGCCCGAGCGCGCGGCCGCGCTTGTGCGGCGGAAAGTAATCCGCCAGCATCGAATAGGCCGACGGCGCGAGTGCCGCTTCACCCACGCCGACGCCGACGCGCGCCAGGAACAGGCTGCCGAAACCCGCGGCGCGACCGCACAGCGCCGTCATCAGGCTCCACAGTGCTACGCCGCCTGCGATGACGTTGCGGCGATTGCTGGTGTCGGCCCAGTGACCAACCGGCCAGATTCCTATCACGGTGAAGCAGATCGCGAAGGCGAGGCCATGCAACAGGCTGACCTGGAAATCGTTCAGGCCAAGATCCGCCTTGATCGGGCCGACCAGCATCGACAGGATCTGCCGGTCGACGTAGGACAGCACGTAGGCGCACATCAGCACCACGACCGCATACCAGGCCAGCCTGGGCGCGGGCCATTCGTTGCCGGTCGCGGACTCGCGGGCTGCCACGGTCAGTAATTGACGCGCTTGCCGAGCGGCTGGCCGTAGGGCTGCAGCGCAGGCGGCAGCACCGGGCGGTGCGCCGGTTCCCAGCTGAACGGCTTCTTCTCGGTGGCAAATATATTCACCAGCGGGCCGCCAATGGTGCGCACGAACAGGTTGTAGCCGGTGTCGGTGCCTGACGGGCCGTGGTAGACATGCTCACGCCACCAGCAGTAACCGCCCGGGCCCATGCGGCCGAGATCGGCCCACACGTAATCGCCCTCCAGCGCGTAGATTTCCTCCACCATCGGGTGGGTCCACTGCGGCTTCGACATGTTAGGTGGAACGCGATGCGGCGGCGAGCAGTACAAAAAACTCAGTTCGCCGGTGTATGGGTCGGTGCGCAGGGGCTTGATCGCGACGCCCTTGGAAAGCTGCGGGTCGACCAGGCCCGCGTCCCAATCCATCGCCAGTGGGTTGACGTATTCGACCAGCAGCCTGGGATCGAAGCCGTTAGCCAGGCCGCTGGTGCGCAGCCGCGGCTCGCCATAGAAAAGATTCAGGAGTATCGCGCCCTGGGTGCTGCGTGCTGAGCGGCGTGTAAACCCCGCTGGCAGGAAGCCGTAGCTGTGCCGTTCATACAGGCGGTCGTTGATTTCAAGGCTGCCGTCCAGCACCAGGAATTCTTCGTGCACGTCCAGCACTTCCGCGCCGCTGCGGCACCAGCCGGCGGGATAGCGGACGATGCAACTCGAGCTGCCATCGGTATCGTCGATGCTCAGGATCTTGTGCGACAGGTCGTTGCGCGCCCCGCCGTACAGGCCGGGTGACCAGGGGATCATTTGCGCTTGTACGAAACAGGTGTGAGGGCGTGCCATGCGATGTTTTTAGAGGCATTTGTCGCCGCGGTCAACCTCGATCGAAAAATGTTCTTGCGTCTGCCATATAGCAGACGCAAGATAATTTCTAAATCAGTTAATTTTGGGGTAACTCATGCCTGCTCGGCTGGACGCAACGGATATTGCAATCCTGAATTTGCTGCAACGTAACGCCTCCGTCTCGGTCGCGGAAATCGCCGACCAGGTGGGCTTGTCGCAGTCCCCCTGCTGGCGGCGGATTCAGCGGCTGGAGAAGGATGGCTTCGTGCGCGAGCGTGTTGCAGTATTGGACCGGCGCAAGCTGGGCCTCAATCTCGAAGTCTTCGCGCACGTGCGTTTTTCCCGGGAACAGTCCGATACCCTGACCAAGTTCGAGGCGGCGGTCCGGTCCGCACCGGAGGTCGTGGAGTGCCACATGTTGATGGGGGATGTCGATTTTCTGTTGCGCATCGTGACTCACGACGTCGAGTCCTATGAGCGCTTCCTGCGCAACACACTCGCTGTGCTGCCAGGTGTGCGGGACATTCGCTCGACAATTTCGCTCTCGAGCATCAAGTCCGGTCAGATATTGCCGCTGGAACTGACCCGGGACACGCCGGTGGGTGGCGAAGCTTGAGCGTGTCGCTGGATCATGTTGGCTACGTTGGCGCTGACCTGGCCGAGTTGGTCCGCAGTGCGCGGCGCCTCGGGTTGATGGCTACCGAACCCGAGGGCCTGCTGACCAGGAGTACCGCCACCGGGAAAGGGGACTCACTGCAGCAACAAAGCTGTCATGTAGTCATGCCGGCGAGCTACCTCGAGCTGACCGCGGTCGCGAGCGAAGATCCCGCGCATCATCTGGCCGCCTGGCGTTCGCGTGGCACAGGCGCGCATATCCTTGCGTTAGGTACGGTTGATCTCGAGGGCGTGTGGCAGCAATGCGCACTGGCCGGGCTGCGGCCGACGGCGATCGCGCGGGCCAGCCGCCCGATCCGCTACGGCGCTACCCACGGAGATGCCGAGTTCGACTGGTTCATGCTGCCGGCGACGGTATTTTCGGCGGCGTTGTTATGCGTGGTGCGCAACCGTACGCCGTCACTCGTGTATCAGGTTGACGTCATGGAACATCCGCTGCGCCCCGTTGCGCTCGAGGAAGTGGCCATTGTCGTTAGCAATCCGGCGCGTACGCTGGCCAGGCAGTTGAGCTGGCTGGGTGAGGCAGATCTGGTTCAGGAGGATGGCTGCGAGATTCCATTGCAGGTGGGCCGCTTGTCATTGCTCACTGCGGCGGCCGCCGGCATGCGCTGGGGCGAGAGGTTTGTCGGGCCCCGCTGGGTGGGAGGCGGCCTGGCCGCGGTGGTCCTGCGCGTCGCCGATCTGGCGCTGGCGCAGAAATACCTGCAATCGGCCGGTGTTGCGGTAAACCGTGTCGGCGACGAGTTGCGTATCCGTAGTCACGATGCCAACGGAGCGGTGCTGGCGCTGCGCGGCTGAGGATCACGCCTCGTGTATCCTTGGGCGCAATCATGATGCAGGAACGCTACGATCCGGCCGCTGTCGAGCAGGCCGCCCGAGACTATTGGAACAGCCACGGCAGCTTCGACGCCAAAGAGGTGCCGGGGCAGGACAAGTTCTATTGCCTGTCGATGTTTCCCTATCCGTCCGGCCGGCTGCACATGGGCCATGTCCGCAACTACACCATTGGCGATGTGCTGACGCGTTTTGCGCACATGAACGGCCGCAATGTGCTGCAGCCGATGGGCTGGGATGCCTTTGGGCTGCCGGCGGAGAATGCCGCGATGGCTAACGGCGTGCCGCCGGCCAGGTGGACGCGTGAAAACATCGCGTACATGAAAAAGCAGTTGCAGGCGCTGGGTTTTGCAATCGACTGGCGGCGCGAAATCGCGACCTGCGACCCTTCGTACTACAAGTGGAACCAGTGGCTGTTCCTGCGGATGCTGGAGCAGGGTGTTGCCTACCTGAAGACCGGTGTTGTCAACTGGGATCCGGTCGACCAGACGGTGCTGGCTAACGAGCAGGTCATAGATGGCAAGGGCTGGCGCACCGGAGCGGTGATCGAGAAACGCGAAATCCCGATGTACTACCTCAATATCACCCGCTATGCGGATGAGTTGTTAGGTGCCCTGGACGGCCTGCCGGAATGGCCGGAACGCGTCCGTACCATGCAGGCGAACTGGATCGGCAAGAGCACGGGCTGCGAGATCGCATTTCCGTATGCGCCGGATACGCGGCAACTGGCCGGCGTGGACGGCGCGCTCAAGGTTTTCACGACGCGCGCCGACACGCTGTTCGGCGTGACTTTCATGGCGGTCGCAGCCGAACATCCGCTGGCTCTGGCCGCGGCCGCGCGCAGTCCGGCGCTGCAACAGTTTGTCGATGAGTGTCGTCGTGGCAGCGTCATGGAGGCGGATGTCGCCACCATGGAGAAGAAAGGCCGCCCGACCGGATTTCATGTCCTGCATCCGTTCACCGGTGCGCAGGTCGAGATCTGGGTCGCGAACTACGTGCTCATGGGCTACGGCGAAGGCGCGGTCATGGGCGTGCCCGCGCACGATGAACGCGATTTCGCCTTCGCCAGCCAGAACAACATCTCAATCGTCGGCGTGATCAAGTCAACCACTGGAGCCTACGACAAGGTCGTGGCGCCCTGGATCGACGCCTATACCGACTACGGTGTCACGGTCAATTCCGGCGAATTCGACGGCTTGAATTCGCAGGCGGCGGTCGATGCGATCGCCACGGCGTTAGACAAGCGCGGTCTCGGGCGCAAGCGTACGCAGTTCCGTCTGCGCGACTGGGGCATTTCGCGGCAGCGCTACTGGGGCTGCCCGATCCCGTTGATACACTGCAAGTCCTGCGGCGTAGTGCCGGTGCCCGAGCAGGATCTGCCGGTGGTATTGCCGGAAAACCTGGTGCCGGATGGCAGCGGCAATCCGTTAGCCAAGACGCCGGGCTTCTACCAGTGCCGTTGCCCGAAGTGCGGCGCAGCGGCGCGGCGTGAAACCGACACCATGGACACGTTTGTCGACTCATCCTGGTACTTCCTGCGTTTTACCTGCGCCGACAACGCTACGAAGATGGTCGATGAGCGCGTGAAGTACTGGCTGCCGGTCGACCAATACATCGGTGGCATCGAACACGCGATCCTGCATTTGCTGTACTCGCGCTTCTGGACGCGAGTGATGCGCGATCTCAAGCTGCTGGATTTTGCCGAGCCGTTTGCGCGCTTGCTCACGCAGGGCATGGTGCTCAACGACATCTTCTACACCCAACCCGCCGAAGGTCGCCGCATCTTTTTCAATCCGGCCGACGTCGTGCCTGAAGAAGTTAACGGCGCGAAGCAGTGGTACCACGAGGACGATCAGGGCCGGCGCACGCCGGTGATCCACGATGGTCTCGGTACCATGTCGAAATCCAAGGGTAATGGCGTCGACCCACAGGGTCTGGTGGAAAAATACGGCGCCGACACGGCGCGCCTGTTCATGATGTTCACCTCACCGCCCGAGCAGACGCTGGAATGGTCGGACGAAGGCGTGCAGGGGTCGTTCCGTTTCCTGCGCCGCGTCTGGACTGCTGTGCACGAGCACGTGTCCGCCGGCCCGGTAGCGACGCTGGATGTCAGCTCGCTGGACGGCCCACAAAAGGAGTTGCGGCGCCTCGCGCATCAGACGCTGGCCAAGGTCACCGACGACATCGGGCGCCGCCGCACCTTCAATACTGCGATTGCCGCGGTCATGGAGTTGCTCAATGCGCTGGCGAAGTTTGCGGATCGCACACCGGCGGGGCGGGCCGTCATGCAGCAGGCCTTGGAAATCGCCGTCGTCGGTCTGTCGCCGATCGTGCCGCATATCAGCCACGCGTGCTGGCAGGCGCTGGGGCATGACCGGGCCCTGATCGAGACGCACTGGCCCGCACCGGATGCGCAGGCGCTGGTGCGCGATGCAATCAACATGGTCGTGCAGGTCAACGGCAAGGTGCGGGCTAACATCATGGTTCCGGCGGACGCGGGGGATGAGACGATCCGCGCGGCAGCACTCGCCGATCCCAATGTGCAGAAGTTTGTCGCCGGCAAGGAGCCCCGGCTGGTGAAGATCGTGCCCAGGAAGCTCATCAGTGTCGTCGTTTAGGCCAGTTGCAATCACTCTGTTAGCCGGGTTCGGCCTGGCCTCCTGCGGATTCCATTTGCAGGGCCGGCAGCCGTTGCCGCCCGACCTGCAACGCGTCTGCATCGTTGCCGCCGACCGCCAGAGCGATTTCGTCGACGCCTTGCGCCGCAATCTCCAGGCCTCCGGCGCGACCATCGTCACCGACGAAAAGGCCGCAACTGCGGTGCTGCGTATCGACAAGGATGAGCTTACGCAAAAGGTTCTGGCGGTGTCGAGCAGCAATCTGCCGCGCGAATATGAATTGACCTACCGCGTCAGTGCGCACGCCGATGCCGGCGAACGCGTGCTGCTCGAACGGCAGGATCTGGAACTGTCGCGCAACTTCACGTTTGCCGAGCGGGAAGTACTGGCCAAGGAGCACGAGCGCGAGCAGTTGCGTGGCGAGCTGGCGCGCGCGCTGGCCGCCACCCTTCTCAGGCGCCTGCGCGCGCGTTGAACCAGGCCTCCCGTGCTCAGGATGGCTGAGATCGAATTGCCCCGCGTAGCCACGTTGCTGGCGGGCTACGGCATTCTGCTTGAGTTGTTAGCCCGGGACGCGGTCATTCCCGGCTCCTACTGGGGCGATGCGGAGGCCGGCTTGCTCGGCAACCGCTTGCTGGCACGGCCCGACACGCCGCTGCATTCCGTGCTGCATGAAGCCTGTCATTACATCTGCGCCGCGCCCGAACGCCGGGCCGCCCTGGTCCGCGATGCCGGCGGCGACGATGCCGAGGAAAACGCGGTCTGCTTCCTGCAGATCTTGTTAGCCGCGGGGATCGCCGGCGTGGGCAGCGAGCGCCTCATGCAGGACATGGACGCCTGGGGTTATACGTTTCGCCTCGGCTCGGCCGGCGCCTGGTATCGGGATGACGCCGCCGACGCTCTCTACTGGCTGCAGCAGCAGGGCGTTGTTGACGCCTTGGGCCATCCCACCGGTGCATTGCGATGCTGAGACGTCTTGTGCTGCTCGGCGCGACCTTGCTGTTAGCGTCCTGCACCAATCTCAAGCTGGCGGCCGCGAACGCACCTGCGCTGCTCGGCGACTATCACCGTCATGCGGCGCTGCGCTACGGCGAAGGCGCGCGCCGCACACTCGATGTCTACGTGCCGCGCGATGCCAGGGCGGCGCCAGTCGTGATCTTCTGGTACGGCGGCTCGTTTCAGTATGGGCGTCGTGAGAACTACCGCTTCGTGGGCGCCGCGCTGGCGCAGCGTGGCCTCGTTGCGGTTCTGCCCGACTACCAGGTCTATCCGCCGACGGTTTTTCCTGAATTCGTCAACGACGCCGCGCAGGCCGTCAAATGGGTGCATGACCATGCGGCCGAGTACGGTGGCGATCCAACGCGCCTGTTCGTGATGGGCCATTCCGCCGGCGGCTATATCGCCAGCATGGTCGCGCTGGATCGGCGCTATCTGGCCGGCGCCGGTGCCGGCGATGTCAAGTTGCGCGGCCTGATCGCCTTGTCGGCGCCGCATGTGCTGGTGCCTAACACGCGGGTGCTGAATATCATCTTCGGCCCGCCCTGGACCATGGCGGACTGGCAGCCGGTGAATTTCGCCGGTTCCGCCGCGCCACCGGCGTTGCTGATACACGGCCAGGCAGATCAGACGGTCGATCCGCGCAACAGTGAAACGCTGGCGGCAGCGCTGCGCGCCCGGGGTGTGGATGTAACGTTGCGGATGATGCCGCGACTCAGCCATTCGGACACCATTGCCGCTTTCTCGGTGCCGCTGCGGCGGCGCGCGCCCGTGCTGGACGAAACAGTCGCCTTCGTTCAGCGCTGGTCGGCGAACTGAGCCGACGCGCGCACCAGCTCGCGCGAGATGCCGGGTTCAAAAGCCGAGTGGCCCGCGTCGCCGACAATCCGCAGATCCGCTTCCGGCCAGGCGCGGTGCAGGTCCCAGGCGCTGCGCATCGGGCAGACGACGTCATAACGGCCCTGCACGATGACGCAGGGAAGGTGGCGGATGCGCGCCACATCATCCAGCAATTGCGTAGGCGTGCGCAGGAAACCACCATTGATGAAGTAATGGCATTCGATGCGCGCAAAAGCCGCGGCATAGGCGGCATCCTTGAACTTGGCAACGTAGTCCGGATCGCCTAACAAAAAACTGGTCGCGCCTTCCCAGATCGCCCAGGCGCGCGCCGCCTGCAACAGGGTCTTCCTGTTAGGACTGGTGAGGCGCTTGTAATACGCCTTGATCATGTCGGCGCGTTCGGCTGGCGGTATCGGCCGGACGTATTCCTCATAGAGATCCGGATACAGCGCGCCGGTGCCATCTGGCGCGCCGTAGAACCAGTGCAGTTCCCAGGGCCGCAGCAGGAAAATACCGCGCAGCACCAGTTCGCTGACGCGCTCCGGGTGTGTTTGCGCATAGGCCAGCGCCAGGGTCGAGCCCCAGGAGCCGCCGAACACCTGCCAGCGCTCGATGCCGAGATGTTCGCGCAGCCGCTCCATGTCGCTGACCAGGTGCCAGGTCGTGTTGTCCACGAGGCTGGAATGCGGCCGACTCTTGCCGCAGCCACGTTGATCAAAGAGCACAATCCGGTACTTGCGCGGATTGAAGAACTGCCGCATGCGCGGGGTGGTGCCGCCGCCCGGACCGCCGTGCAGGAAGACCACCGGTTTGCCGGCGGGATTCCCGGATTCCTCCCAGTAAATCTCGTGCAATTTGGAGACGCGCAGGTGGCCGCTGCGCCGGACCCGGATGGGCGGATAGAGTTCGGTGGCCGGGGTACGAATCCGTAGTCTGGCCTTGCGAGAGCTTTTCACGGGTGTGTTGCCTGCGAATAATGGAAGATTGGAAGCGGGGACTCAGTTACGGATCAGCCTGCACTTGTCGCAAATTCTCAAGAATGTTCTGGGCCGCAGCTTAACGGTTTTTTTGCTTGGATCGATTCTAAGTCGTGTTAGCTTGGCGGCTATCACCACGGACGGTGTCGCTGATGAGCCGGAATGGCGGCAGGCGGAGGTCATCACGGGCTTTACCTCGGTAGATCCGTTCACCGGTGAGCCGGCCCCGTATCCCGTGGTTGCCCTGGTGCTGGCCACGCCCGAGGGACTGGCCGTGTGGGCGCGCGCCGAAGTACCGCCGGAAATCCGCAGTCACGGGCGCTCACAGCGGGACGCGGCGCGCATGGACGCCGACCCGATCCGGCTCGTGGTCGACTTCGAGGGCGAGGGGCACACCGCCTACGAATTCACGATCTCGATGGCCAATTCGGTCCGCGACGGTGTGCTGACCAAGGGCCGCACCGCGCCCGTGTACGATTGGGACGGCATCTGGTTTCACGGCGCGCATGAGGATGAGCGGGGCTGGAGCGCCGAGTGGCTGATTCCCTGGTCGAGTGTCCCGATGAGCAGTGGCCAGGGCGATCATCGCGTCATCGGCGTGTGGTTCGCGCAATTCATCAAGCGCATGGCGCATGGCTATGGATATCCCGCCATCAGCAGCGCCAGCCCCAATTTCATCGCCAGCATGCACAAGATCACGGTGCCACGCTATTCCACCGCGCGGCTCGACTGGTTCCCGTACGCGTCGGTCAACTCCGACCGGCTCAAAGACCGTGTGTTAGGTCGGGCCGGGCTCGATATCGCCTGGAAGCCGGAAGGCCCGCATCAGCTGACAGCGACTGTAAACCCCGATTTTGGCCAGGTTGAGACCGATGATCTGGTGGTCAATTTCTCCGCGATCGAAACCTTCTTTTCCGAGAAACGGCCATTCTTCACCGAGAACCAGGCGGTCTTCGACCTGCGTCTGCCCGACGAAGGGCGTCTTATCAACACGCGACGCATCGGCGGCAATGCCGATGCCGGCCCGTTAGGCGCGAGCGAAATCATCACCGCCGCGAAATACACCGGCATCATCAACAAACTCGAACTCGGTGCATTCGCGGCGCTGGAAGATGACAGCGACCTGGCCAAAGGCCGGCACTACTTCGTGGGACGGGGCAACTATCGCGGCGAGAAGCTGTCGTTAGGCTGGCTGGGCAGCGTCACCGACCGGCCGACGCGTGATCGAACCGCGACCGTGCAGTCGCTCGACTTTGAATTCAATCCGCAGAGCAGCGTCAGCCTGCGAGGCCAGGCGCTGGCGAGCCTCATCGACGCGCCGGGCGCGCACGACGGCCTCGGCATGTGGCTCAACTATCGCAACGATCCGCAGCTGCGCTTTGGTCAGGAATATGAACTGTTGTGGTACGACCGCAATCTCGACCTCAATGATCTCGGCTATCAGCCGCGCCGCAGCCTGCGGCAATTGCGCGGCCAGTGGGACATATACCGGCGCAAGTTGCCCGACTCCAGCAGGCTCGCGTTCACGCGCTGGGAACTGACCGCCAGGCTGGCGCAAAACGATTTCGGGCAGAATCTGCCGGCAGTCTTCAAGCTTGAGCGCGAATGGCGCTTTCGCAAACCGCACGGCGTCAACTTCAAGTTCGAGTACGACACGTCCGGGTTCGACGACCTGATCACGCGCGGCGGTGCCGCGGTACGCATTCCGGCGCGCTACGCGGCCAGCCTGTTTGCGACCGAGCAGACCTCGACGCGGCTGCGCGCCGAAGCCGAATTCAAGGTGTTCGAGGAGGGTGTGCGCGGCAAGGCGGCCGTGCAGAGTTATTTGTTTCTGACGTATTACTTTACGCCGCAATTCAGCGCCAACACGCAGGCGACCTGGCTCGATAGCCCCGACTGGCTTGCTTTCGTGCCCGGCATCAACGAACTGGCCACGTATCGCAAGCGCCAGTGGATCCTGCGCCAGGGCGTCAGCTGGTTTCCGTCGCAAAAGCAGGAACTGCGGGTGCGCCTGCAGTGGGTTGGACTGCAGGCTGACGGCCGCCAAGCCTATGACAGCGCAGCTAACGGACAGTTGCTGCCGCGCTCCAGCCCGGCAACTTCTTTTCAGCGTAGCGAACTCGGTTTTCAGCTGCGCTATCGCTACGAGCTGAAAACCTTGTCAGATCTTTTCGTGGTGTATACGCGCGGCGGGATCTATGGCAGCACTGCCGATGACGGCTTTCGGGATCTCTGGTCCGGCGTCAACGGCAATCCGAACCAGGACCAGTTCGTGGTGAAGTTGCGTTACCAGTTCTAGGGGATCCAACATGGCGGGCAAGTATCGCAAATGGACAACGCGGGTCGCAGTAGCGCTGCTGTTGCTGGTTGGCGCCGGCTACGCACTCTTCAAGTACCAGAATCCGCCACCGCAGCTGCGCGAACCGAACTACTACAGCTATTACCTGTCGCAGGACAGGAAACCGGTCGGCAAGGTCGGCGTCCTGGTGACGGAACTGATCATGCCGGAAGACAACCGGCGCGCCGATTACTACAACATTGCGCTGAAATCGCCGCAGTACATCCCCTGGCCGTTCCGGATATTCGCCACCGCGGATCGCGGCGTGGTGCTGCTGGACAAGACCAGATTCTACGAGTTCCAGGAATTCAAGCCGACGCAGCTCGTGGACCTGCATGGCAGCGAGCGCGACGTCGACGGCCTGCGCTACCTGGAGAAATACCAGCGCGGCGAAGTACGCTGGGTGCCGCCCGACCCGCGCCTGCACCTCGATCATGGCTATTTTCTGCTGACCACCCGCAAGCAGGGTATTCCCACCATCGCGTCGAAGTTGATGACCAAGGCCACGGTTTATTACTACGGCCATGGCTTCGTGAATCACAAGCTGCCGCACGAGGCGGGCATGAAACTCATCGCCGCCAGTACCATGGCGCGGATCCAGGAAAAGTATGGCGAGATTCCGTGGCGCGTCGCGACTTCGGACAATTTCGGCATCCTGCAGGATGCGATCGATGAGTTGCTGGACATCGGCATCGATACGCTGCTGATTGCGCCCTCGGTGCCGATCTATTCGCACCACGAGGAATTCAACGGCTCGTTCCGCCACGCCTTCGAAGACATCGAGGCCTGGGAAAAAACGCATGGCAGGAAAATCAAGGTGATCCTCGCGCCGCAGCTGGGCGATTTTCCGGTGTTGCGGCAGGCCTATCTCGACATGCTCAGGGACCGGCTCGATACGCTGCCGCGCGGCAGGGACGTCGATGTCAAGGTCGCCGTGTCGGTGCACGGCTTGCCCTGGGATTTCGTGCCCGAGGAAGCCTGGCTGAAACTGGCGCCGCCGTATCGCGACGCGATGCTCAGGGACGTTGCTGCCTTGTTAGATCGTTACGACTTCGGCCGCAAGCAGGTGGTGCTGGCGCAGGATCATTTCGCGGATCCGGTCAACAATCCCCGCGGCACTTACCTCTCGACCAACAAGGCATTCAGGGACGGTATCCGCGACAAGTTTGACTATGTGATCAACCTGCCGATCGAGTTTTTTGTCGAAAACACCGATACGATGTTCTCGCATGCGATGTTCAACTTCGAGGGCTTCCGGGATTTCGACCGCTACGCGCCGATCGATTACCGCGACTGGTCGGTGCCCTACACGCGGGAATTCCTGGAGGGCGGCACCCACATCATCTATAACGGCCTGCCGGTTGGCCGCTACAGCGCGCCGATCATCGAGGCCCATTTCCAGGCCATCGATTCCGTGTTAGCGCGGCGTTAGTTTCAGAATTTGTAGATTTCGACCTTGTCGGCTGCCAGCTGATAGGCCGCGGCGCCGAGGCGCGTGCTGCGATTGGTGATCGACAGCTTGCCGGTCACCCAGTAGGCCTCCCAGATGCTCTCCAGCGCGAGGCCTTGTTCGGCGCGCACGTAGATCAGCTGGTTTGGCGGCGGTGGCGGCACGTGGATACAGGCGCCGACATACGGCACCAGGAAGAACTCCGTCACCTTGCCTTCCTTGCTGACTTCCAGCGGCACGATGAAACCCGGCAGCCTGACGGTGTTGCCGTCCAGTGCCTTGTTGACCGAAAAATCCATCACCTGCTGCGCTGCCAGGCCGCCCTCGCCCAGATAATCGTGCATCGGTGGGGGCGTGCCCGAGGGCGGGCGGTCCTTTGATTCGGCAGGCACGAGGTCTTCCCAATCGAGTTCACGCACCGCGGCGCTGCCCGCCGCCGCAGGCGCTACAGGCGTCTGTGCGCCCGCTGAGGACGCGCTGCCCGGGGTCGCCGCTGGTGTGGCTGCGGGTGCGGTAGCCGCCGTTGCGGGCCTGGCCTTGGGCTTGGCATCGATCGTCCATGCGGGGCTCGCGGTGAGCAGCAGCGTGGCGGTCAAGCCGCTTAACGCAAGCGTGGTCTTCATGGCGGTCATTCTACGCGGCTGGCTCAGACGCGCATGCTCAGGCCATCGCTCAGGGTGTTTCGATAGCCCCGCCACGCTGGGTACGCGCCCAGCAGCAGCGCCACAACCACGATACCGGCCAACAGTGACAGATCCATGCCACTGAGACCGCCCGGCTGGATGAAAATTCCATAGCGCTGGGCGATCAGCGGCGCGGCAATCGCCAACAAAGCGAATGTCAGCGCAACACCCGCCAGGACCCCGAGCAGGGCCAGCGTGCCGGCTTCGGCCATCAGCAGGGAAAAGATATGGGCGGGGCGCGCGCCCATGGAACGCATGATCGCCATCTCGCGGCGCCGCTCGTTCAGCGTGGTCAGGATGGCTGTTAGCATGCCGAGCAGCCCGGCCAGCACCACGAAACCCGCGACGATCGTCAGGGCCGTGTCTGCGATGCCAACCAGATCCCACAGCTGTGTGAGTGCTACCCCCGGTATGACCGCCGACAAAGGCTCGCCGCGATACTGGTTGATGCTGCGTTCCATGGTGAATATCAGCGCGGGCTCCTTCATGCGCACCAGAAATGCCGTGATGCTGTCCGGTGTCAGGTTGGCCTGGCGTGCCTGCGCGGCGCCGATGCGCGCCCAGGGCGCGGGTTGCGCGCCGTTCTGCCAGTCAAGATGAATGGCGCTGATCGCCTCCAGGCTGACATGCACGCTGCGGTCGACCGGTGTGCCGGTCGCCGCGAGAATGCCGGCGACACGAAACGGCTTGTCCTTGTGCTGGCTGAAGCTGACACGCCCGAGCCCGTGGGCGACGATGATCTCATCGCCGAGCTGGTAGCCGAGTTGCCGCGCGACCTCGGCGCCTAACACCACGTCGAACAGGTCCCCAAAGGGCTTGCCCTGCGCAAACGCCAGGGTGCGATCACCGCCATACTGGTAGTGCGCGAAATAGTCGGCGTTGCTGCCGACCACCCGGAAGCCGCGATGCGAATCGCCGAGTGAAATCGGGATGGTCCATTCCACGTCCGGATGCCTGGCGATCTTCTGGTAGCTGGCCCAGCTGACATTGGCGGTCGCGTCGCCGACCCGGAAAATCGAATACAGCAGCAGGTTCAGCGGCCCGGAGCGCGCGCCGACGATCAGGTGCACGCCGGAAACGGTATTGGCAAAGCTGTCGCGGGCGGCGACCCGCATCTTCTGCACGCCTAACAACAACGACACGCTGACCGCGATCGAGAAGATCGTCAGCAGCGCGGTGCCGCGGCGGTTCCACAGCGAACGCATTGCCAGCGGCAGGACGCTCATGCGGCCACCCCGGCCGGCGGGGCCGCACGGTTGATCTCGCGCAGCGAGACGCTGCGGTCGAACAGGCTGCCTAACGAGGTGTCGTGGCTGACGAACAGCAGGGTGGCCGAGCTGCGCGCGCATTCCTGCATCAGGAGTTGCAGGAAATCGGCGCGCGCGTCGTAATCGAGCGACGAAGTTGGTTCGTCGGCAATGATCAGTTCCGGCGATCCCAGCAGTGCGCGCGCGGCGGCGACACGCTGCTGCTGGCCGATCGAGAGCTCGGTCACGGCGCGATTCTGCAGCGCCGGGTCATGCAGCCCGAGCGCCACGAGCAGCCGGCGCGCTTCATCCGGCAACGCGCCAGCGGCGGCGAAGGCCGCGCCGCGCCGCGGCGTGAAACGCACCGGCAGCAGCACGTTGTCGAGCACCGACAGGTACGGAATCAGGTTGAACATCTGGAAGATGAAACCGATGTGATCGCCGCGGAAGCGGTCGCGGGCGCCCGGCCGCAGGTTGGCGAGTTCGGTGCCGAGCACCCGTATCGAGCCCTGGCTGGGCCGCAGCACGCCGCCGACGATACCTAACAAGGTGCTCTTGCCGCTGCCGCTGGCGCCACGTAGAAAGACTTTTTCGCCGCGCGCGACGTCGAGCCGGGCGATATCCAGTACCGTTGGGCCGGTGGGCCAGCTAAAAACCAGGTCGCGCAGTTCGATGGCGGGTGCGCTCATGTGCTAACGCAGTGGCAGGCGTTGCCGCGGCCCGCCGGCTGCCAGCCGGGTCTGCAGGTTGCCGTTGATGAGGTTGACTTCGACCTGGTTCACGCCCAGCAGTTTTTCCAGCATCCAGGGCTCAAGCCAGGCAAGCGCGCCGGCATTGGCGCAACGAAATCGCCAGTTGATCCGGTAATCACCATGATCATCACCGGGCTGGGCCGCCGACCAGTCCGGCGAGCTAACAGTAACTTTCTCGAGGCGGCAAGCGGCCGCAGGCGGGGCGCCCACTGCCTCACGCCCGGACCTTAGCCAGCGGTCCTGCACATCGAACTGGCCTTGCTCGGCGTGCGTGCGGGGGCGGTGCTCGTAGCCCAGTACGTTCATGCCCGGTGCTTCCAGCTCCACGCTCAGCAGCGTGCCCTCGACCACGACATTGAGCGTGAGATGGCCATGCTCATGGGTGCCCAGCTGCCGAAAATCGTCGCCGTGCGCCAGCGCGGCCCAGCTGATTGCCAGCGCGGTCATGAGCGTCGCCGGGCGCTGTCGATGCATGGCAGAATGGTAACAAATCCCCAGCCATGAAGATTTATCCCGACAAACTGGCCGCGACGCTGGCAACCGCGGAATGCGGCATCTGGCTGGTCTCAGGTGACGAGCCGTTGCAGGTGGCCGAGTGCGCGGACGCCATTCGCGCCGCGGCACGCCGCGCCGGCTGTGCGGAGCGCGAAGTACATTTTGTCGAACGCGGTTTCGACTGGTCGGAGTTCCGCCAGGCCCTGGACTCGCGTTCGCTGTTCTCGGACAAACGCCTGGTTGAACTGCGCATGCCGACGGGCAAGCCCGGCGACCAGGGCAGCAGGCTGCTTGCCGAGGTCGCTGGCCGCGCCGATCAGGACCTGTTCCTGCTGATCCTCACCGAGCGGCTCAGCGCGCCGGTCGGCCAATGGGTGAGCGCAATCGAAGCCCATGGCGTCTATGTCACCGTCTATCCGCCGGAGGGGGCGCGGCTGGCGCAGTGGCTGGCCGGCCGGTGCCAGCGCGCCGGTCTCAATATGGACGACGACGCGTTGCAATGGCTGGCGTCGCGCGTGGAAGGCAATTTGTTAGCTGCGCAACAGGAGATCGACAAGCTCGCGTTGTTGCATGGCGCGGAGCGCATCACCGCCGAGGCGATGCAGGCAGCGGTGACCGACAGCGCCCGTTTTGACATCTCGCAGCTGGCAGAAGCGGCGTTGCGCGGCGATGCGGCGCGGGCGCTGCGCACGCTGTCCGGATTGCGCGCCGAAGGCACGGAATCGACGCTGGTGCTGTGGAGCCTGGCGCGCGAAATCGAAGCGCTGGTCAACGAGCGCGCGGGCAACAGCAAGCGCGGCTGGCGGCCCCCGGCTTTGACCCAGGCGTTTGAAGCGGCGCTGCGGCGCCTGGCGCGCATACCCCTGGCGCGCCTGTCGTTTCGTGCGATGCGCGTCGACCGGATGATCAAGGGTCGTATGCCCGGCGATCCCTGGGATGAGCTGTCGCAATTGGCCGCCGAATTTTGCGGAGTGCGAATGCCTTTGGTGCGCCGCTGAGCGGCTGGCACAATAGCCGGATGAATCCGATCGGCATTTTTGGCGGGGCCTTCGACCCGATCCATTTTGGGCACCTGCGAACTGCTTTTGAGATGTGGCAGGTGCTGGGCCTGTCCGAGCTGCGTTTCATCCCGACCGGCAATCCCGGGCACCGCGACGAGCCGATCGCGGACGCCGGACTGCGCCTGGCGATGGTGCGGGCCGCAGTGGCCGACCAGCCCGGTTTTGTCGTCGACGACCGGGAAGTGCGCCGCACCGGCGTGACCTATTCGGTCGATACCCTGGCCGAGTTGCGCCACGAGAACCCGAACCTGCCCCTGTGCCTGATTCTGGGCATGGATGCGTTTCTGGGGCTGCCGAACTGGCACCGCTGGCGTGAAATCGTCGATCTGGCGCACGTCATCGTCGCGCACCGCCCCGGGTGGAAGGCGCCCACCAGCGGCCCGTTAGGTGAGATCATGGTCGACCGGGGCACGGGCTCGGTGCGCGACCTGCACCAGAAGCCGGCCGGACATATTCACGTGCATGGCGTGACCCAGCTCGAAATTTCATCCACCGACCTGCGCAACATCATCACCACGGGGCGCGACCCGCGCTTCCTGGTGCCCGACGCGGTCCGCGACATCATTATCGAAACAGGTTGTTATTCACGGCAAAAGCAATGAGCAAGAAAAAAACCCCCAAACCGAACAAAGACAAGTCCGCGGCCCCGCCGTGCCTGACGCTGGTGAACACCGCGCTGCAGGATCTCAAGGCCGTGGAGGTGCGCATGCTCGATGTGCGCGGCCTGACCGATATAACCGATTACATGGTGATCGCCAGCGGCAATTCGGATCGTCATGTCCGCTCGATCGCGGATCGCGTGCAGCAACTGGCCAAGGGCAACGGCCTGCGCCCGTTAGGCGTCGAGGGCGCGCGCGACGGCGAATGGGTGCTGATCGACCTGCCGGACGTCATGGTACATGTGATGCTGCCGCGGGTCCGCGAGTTCTATGCCCTCGAGGAGCTGTGGGACCGCGGCGCCAATCTTGTTAGCATGCCAGCCGCCGCAGCGCCGGCAGCTGCAGCGGTCAGGCGCCGCCCGCCAGTGAGGCGGCGCAAGGCGGATTGAGCCATGCCGCTGCGGCTCATCGCGGTGGGTACGCGCATGCCCGACTGGGTCGATCAGGCATACAGCGACTACGCACGCCGGCTGCGCGGCAGTCATCGCCTCGAGCTCACCGAAATCCCGGTGGCGCGGCGCAGCGCCGCCGACAGCCCGGCCAGGGTGGAACGCCTGGTGGCTGACGAAGGACGACGCATGCTGTCTGTGTTAGGCCCGGACGACTGCGTCGTGGCGCTCGATGAGCGCGGGCGCGAGCACTCGTCGCGGGAGCTGGCCGCGCAGCTGCCACGCTGGTTGCAGAGCGGCAGCGTCGCGCTGCTGGTCGGCGGGCCGGACGGCTTCGCGCCAGAGGTCCTGGCCCGCGCGACCGAACGCTGGTCCTTGTCGCGACTGACGCTGCCGCACGCGCTGGTGCGCGTGCTGCTGGCCGAGCAGCTGTATCGGGCCGTGACTTTGATGTCGGGACACCCTTATCACCGTGACTGAAACCACAGCAACAGCGCCGCTCATCTGCCTCGCCTCCGCTTCGCCGCGGCGCAGCGCACTGCTGCAGCAGATTGGCATTGCCCACTGCGTCGTACCGGGCGACGTCGACGAAGCCGAGCGGCCGGGCGAGGCGCCACGCGACTATGTGCTGCGGCTGGCGCGGACCAAGGCCGAAGCCAAGGCCATGGACCCGGCGGCCCGGGGCCTGCCTGTGTTAGGCGCCGACACCGCCGTGATCCTCGATGGGGTCATTCTGGGTAAACCCGTGGATGCCGCCGATGCCCGGCGTATGCTGTCGCTGCTGGCCGGCCGGCAGCACGAGGTGTTGTCGGCGGTCGCGCTGGCGTACCGCAACCGTTGTGAGGCGCGTTTGTCGGTGTCGCAAGTGCGATTTGCGGCACTGTCGGCTGTCGACATGGACCGCTATGTCGCGAGCGGCGAGCCTTTCGGCAAGGCCGGCGGTTATGCGATCCAGGGGCTCGCGGCCGCGTTTATCGAGCACCTGGCCGGCAGTTACTCGGGCGTCATGGGCCTGCCGCTCTACGAGACCTCATTGTTGTTAGCTGGTGCGGGCATCGCCGCACAATCCGCGAGGCAGTTGTGAAACCGGAAATCATGATCAACGTCGGCTTCAGCGAAACCCGCGTGGCATTGCTGGAGGATGGCGCGGTCCAGGAATTGTTTGTCGAGCGCCCGGACGATCGCACGCTGGTCGGCCGCGTTTACCGCGGCAATGTGCAGCGCGTCCTGCCGGGCATGCAGGCCGCGTTCGTCGACATCGGCCTCGCGCGCACCGGCTTCCTGCATATCGATGACATACAGCAGCACCCGGACAGCAATGAAACCGACATTCGCCGCCTGATCAGCGGGGGCGACGACATTGTCGTGCAGGTGGCGAAGGATCCGATCGGCACCAAGGGCGCACGCCTGACGACCAGCCTGTCCTTGCCGTCGCGCTACCTGGTATTCATGCCTAACAGTTCGGGCATCGGGATTTCGGCGCGCATTGCCGATGAGGCGGAGCGCGAGCGGCTGCGGGAAATCCTGCTGCCGAGCATCGCTGCGGGTCATGCTGGAGGCTTCATCGTGCGTACTGCGGCCGAGGGCGCGGACGGCCAGGCGATCCGCGATGACATTCGCTATCTCGATCGCCTGTGGCAGCAGCTGGCGGCGGCGATTCCGGCCGCGCAACCCGGCCAGTTGCTGCATGGCGAACCGTCGTTAGGTGTGCGGGTGCTGCGCGACGAATGCGCCCATGGTGTCAGCAGGGTGATCGTCGACAACGAAGCCGAATTTGCCCGTGTCAGCGAATTCCTGCGCGCCTTCATGCCGGCGGATGCCGGCAAGGTCGAGTACTACAGCGATCCGCGGCCGCTGTTTGCCGTGCACCAGGTCGAAGAGGAGATCGCGCGCGCGCTCGAGAGGCAGGTGCCACTGCGCTCGGGTGGTTACCTGGTGATCGACCAGCTGGAGGCCATGTCGACGATCGACGTCAATACCGGCGGCTTCACCGGGCACCGCGATCTCGAAGACACGATCTACAAGACCAATATCGAAGCCGCCGCGGCGGTGGCGCGCCAGATCAGGCTGCGCAACCTGGGTGGCATCATCATCGTCGACTTCATCGACATGCAGGAAGAGATGCATCGGCAGAATGTGCTGGAGGCGTTATCCGCCGCGATGGCGGGCGACCGCGCGCGCTGCCGCGTCACGGGCCTGTCGCCGTTAGGTCTGGTGGAGATGTCGCGCAAACGCACGCGTGAATCCCTGCAGCGCCAGCTTTGCGATCCCTGTCCGAGCTGCGAAGGGCGCGGGTTCGTGCGCAGCGTGGAAACAGTCTGCCAGGATATTTTTCGTGAAGTGCTGCGCCAGGGCCGGCAGTCGCAGGGCCGCGAAATCCTGATCCTGGCGCACCAGGACGTGCTCGATCGGCTGCTGGAGGAGGACGCCACGGCAGTCCGGGACCTCGAAGCCGCGATCGGCCGGCCGCTGCGCCTGCAGGTGGAAGCCTTGTACGCGCCGGACCAGTTCGATCTGGTGGTCCATTAGAGCCCTGCCGTGAAGCTAGCCGCCTTGCAGATGACCTCCTCGGCCGATGTGCCGGCCAATCTGCGTGTGGCGCGCGAGCTGGTACTGGAAGCGGCGCAACGTGGCGCGGTACTGGTTGCCTTGCCCGAGAACTTTGCGTTCATGGGGCTTGGCGATGCGGACAAGCTGGCGGTGGGCGAGACGCAGGGCCAGGGACCCATCCAGGAGGCCCTGGCGGCGATGGCGCGCGAGGGCCGCGTCTGGCTGGTGGGCGGTACCATGCCCATCAAGGGCCCGGCGCCTAACAAAGTCGCTGCGGCCTCATTGCTGTACGGACCTGATGGCGCCCTGGTGGCCCGCTACGACAAGATCCACCTGTTCGATGTCGATGTGCCGGGCAAGAACGAGAGCCATCGCGAATCGCGCTATATCGCGCCCGGCGCCAAACCCGTGGTCGTAGCCACGGCGGCGGGCCGGGTGGGCCTGTCAGTTTGTTACGATGTGCGCTTTCCGGAACTGTTTCGACAGCTGGCGCGCCAGGGCATGGACGGACTTATCCTGCCGTCAGCGTTTACCGCGCCCACCGGGCGCGCGCACTGGGAAACTCTGCTGCGGGCGCGGGCTATTGAAAACCAGTGCTGGGTGGTGGCGCCGGCGCAGTCTGGATTTCATGCCAATGGCCGCGAGACCTACGGCGACAGCATGATCATCGATCACTGGGGCCGGGTGCTGGCGCGATTGCCGCGCGGTACCGGCGTCGTGGTCGCGGATGTGGATTTGACGGAACAGCAACTGGCGCGGGAAAAGTTTCCGGCGCTGCAACATCGACGACTGGACTGAAACCTCATGAGTGTATCTTCCGATCAACTGGCCATCGCGCAGCGACTGATACTCGAGCCTTCCGGGCTCGACCTGGCACGCATCGATCGCGCGCTGGCCACGGTGTTAGGTTCGGCGGTCGATTCGGCCGACATCTATTTCCAGATCTCCCGCGATGAGTCCTGGTCGCTGGAAGACGGCATCGTCAAGGAAGGCAGCAGCAACATCGAGCAGGGCGTGGGCGTGCGCGCCCTGGCGGGTGAGAAGACCGGCTTTGCGTACTCCGACGAAATCGTGCTGCCGGCCCTGGAAGAGGCCTCGCGCGCGGCGCGTGCCATTGCCGCCGCTGGCGGTGCTAACAAGCCGCTGGCGCTGCGGGCCGCCACCGGTCATCAGCTGTACGCGCCCATCGATCCGGTCGGCACCTTGTCCGACGACGACAAGGTCAGCTGGCTCGAGAAAGTCGACAAGGCGACGCGGGCGCTCGATCCACGCATCCTGCAGGTCATGGCCAGCGTGGTCGCGGCCTACGAAGTGGTGCTGGTGGCCGCCTCGGACGGCACGCTCGCCGCCGACGTACGCCCGCTGGTGCGCTTCAACGTCACGGTGATCGCCGAGCAGAACGGCCGCCGTGAAACCGGCTATGCCGGTGCCGGCGGCCGCTACTCGCTGTCGGAACTGGTATCCGGCGATCGGCCGTTCGCGTTAGGCCGCGAGGCGGTGCGCCAGGCGCTGGTGAACCTGGAAGCCATTCCTGCGCCAGCCGGTGCGATGCCCGTGGTGTTAGGTCCGGGCTGGCCCGGGGTGCTGCTGCACGAGGCGATCGGTCATGGGCTGGAGGGCGACTTCAATCGCAAGGGCACGTCGGCCTTCTCCGGCCGCATCGGCGAGCGCGTCGCCGCGCCCGATTGCACGGTCGTGGACGATGGCACGCTCGCGAATCGCCGCGGTTCGCTCAATGTCGACGATGAAGGCACGCCGACGCAGTGCACGACGCTGATCGAGAACGGCATCCTGAAAGGCTATCTGCAGGACAAACTCAACGCGCGGCTCATGGGCATGGCGCCCACCGGCAATGGCCGGCGCGAGTCATTCGCGCACATGACGCTGCCGCGCATGACCAACACCTACATGCGCCCCGGCAAGTACGATCCGGGTGAAATCATCCGCTCGGTCAAGAAAGGCGTGTACGCGCCGCATTTCGGCGGTGGCCAGGTCGACATCACCTCCGGCAAGTTCGTGTTTACCGCTGCCGAGGCGTACCTGATCGAGGACGGCCGTATCGGTGCGCCGATACGCGGCGCGACCCTGATCGGCAATGGCCCGGACGTGCTGACTAAAGTCAGCATGATTGGCAACGATCTCGCGCTCGATCAGGGCGTGGGTACCTGTGGCAAGGACGGGCAGAGCGTACCGGTGGGCGTGGGTCAACCGACGCTGCTGATCGACACCCTGACGGTGGGCGGGACCGGCTGAGCCGGCCGCTTTCGCGGCTCAGTGCTCGACGTCGCGGGCCAGTACGGTTGTCTCAACACCGGGCAGCGTGTCACTCAAATTGCGCGCCTTCGCAAGCCGTTCGTCGGCGTAGGTCAGTTCGTGCGTGCCAATGGTCACGATATCGCCGTCCTTCAGGCTGTGGCGGCGCACCCGACGGCGTTTGACGTAAATGCCATTGGTGCTGTTCAGGTCTTCAATGACGCAGCCCAGATCTGAACTGATCACCTGGCAGTGATGGCGACTGACGAAGCGGCTCTCGATCTGCAGATCGTTGTCGGTCGTGCGGCCGATGATCTTGCGGCCGCGGCGCAAGGAAACTTCGCCGATGAACTGTCCTTCGCTGGTCAGGATCAGGCGTCCGATGATCGGTGCGTTAGGATCCGCGTCCGGCGATTTCTTCTGCTCGAAGTTCGGTCTTGGCTGGTTGTGGGTATGCGCGCTGGGCTCCACCCATTGCAGTTCCTCGATCGCCGCCTCGAGCAGCGCCAAATCGACCGTGGTCTTGCCGGTCGCGTAGGCGGCCATCAGCGCGGTATCGCACAGCGTGTTGATCAGTCGCGGCGTGCCGCCGGTATAGCGGAATATCTTGTCAAAAGTGTCGGCCGTGAACAGCTCGCGACCGGCCGCGCCAGCCACCTCGAGGCGATGGCGGATATAGTTTTGCGTGTCGTTCTGCGACAGCGCCGTCAGATGAAAGCGCAGGCGCACCCGCTGCGCGAGCTGTTTCAGCTCCGGCGCGTCGAGCTTCTCATTCAGTTCCGGCTGGCCCGCGAGGATGATGCGCAGCACCTTCTCCTTGGTGGTCTCCACCCCGGACAGCATGCGCACTTCCTCCAGCACGCGCGCCGCCAGGTTTTGCGCTTCATCGACGATCAGCAGTACTTTGCGGCCGGCCGAGTACTGCTCGACCAGGAACTGATTGAAGGTCGCTAACAGCTCAGCCTTGCGCATCTTGAATGGCGCGAAACCGAATTGCACCAGCACCGATTGCAGGAACTCGATCGCGGTAATCTGCGTCTGGTTGATCTGCGCGACCACGATGTCCTTGTCGACATCGCGCAGAAAACTCTCGATCAGCGTGGTCTTGCCCGAGCCGATCTCGCCGGTGATCACCACGAAGCCGTCGGTGAACCAGATGGTCGACTCCATGTAAGCCTTGGCGCGCGAATGGTTTTTCGACAGGTACAGGAATTCCGGATCCGGGCTCAGCCGGAACGGAAGTTCCTTGAGGTTGAAATGCTCGAGATACATGCGGTTCGCGAATTATGCGGGCTGCTCGGCCCGCCAGGTGTGAGTTGCCCCGGAAATCCCAGCGCCGATATTACGTTAAACGGCGATTCCCCGGCCGGTGGCGGCCCGCAGCACCCTTTGGGCAAGCCGGTCGCGCGCGGCCGCATTGCTGGCCAGCAGCGTGATATGCCCAAGTTTCCGCCCCGGGCGGGGGGCCTTGCCGTAGTCGTGCCAGTGCAGGTCCGGGATACCGAGGAACGCGGTCCGGTCGGGCATCGCGCCTATCAGGTTGATCATGGCGCTGTGGCCGCGCGCAGCGGTGCTGCCCAGCGGTAGCCCGAGGATCGCGCGCAGGTGATTCTCGAACTGCGAGGTGACCGCCCCCTCGATGGTCCAATGGCCGGAGTTGTGCACGCGCGGCGCGATTTCGTTGGCGACCAGGCGCCCGCCCTGCACAAAGAACTCGATGGTCAGGATGCCGGTGTAGTTGAAATGCCGCAGCATCGTTCGCAGATAGCGGGCCGCCGCCCTGGCTAACAGGGGGCTCGCGGCAGGCGCCCGCGTCAGTCGCAGGATGCCGTCCTGGTGTACGTTGCGATTGAGCGGATAGATCGCAATCTCGCCGCGCGTCGAGCGCGCGCCGATGATCGACACTTCAAAATCGAACGCAATGAATTCCTCGCACAACAGTTCCTGCCCGCTTAACGCCGACCAGGCCCGGTCAATGTCGGCGAGGGATTTCAACAGCGCCTGGCCCTTGCCGTCATAGCCCATGCGCCGCGTCTTGAGTACCGCGGGCAGGCCGAGCTGTTGCACGGCGCGCGCAAGTTCGCTTTTCGAGCTGACAGCCCGATAGCGCGTGGTCGGGATGCCCAGGGTCTCGAACAGGCGTTTTTCCGCCAGGCGGTCCTGGCCGGTGGCGAGCGCCGCCAGCGGCGGTGCGATGCGGGTCCGGGCGCAGTGCGCTCGCAGCGCGTCGACCGGGATGTTTTCCCAGTCGAAGGTCACGACCTCGCTGCGCCGGGCGAGCTCGCGCAGCAGTTTCCGGTCGGTGAATTTGCCAGTCAGTATCGGGCCGACCTGGCCGCCCGGGGTGTCCGCGGCGCGGTCCAGAAACAGGCAGTCAATGCCTAACGGATAGCCGGCCAGCGCCAGCATGCGGCCCAGCTGGCCCGCACCCACGATGCCGACGGTCATTTGCGCGGATCGGATTCCGCCAGGACCCTGGCAGTCTGGCGGGCGCGAAAATCCCGAAGTTTTTCGCGGTACCCGGCATGCTTGTTAGCCAGGATGGCAACGGCGGCGAGCGCCGCGTTGGTCGCGCCGGCCTTGCCAATGGCGAAGGTGGCAACCGGGATCCCGGCGGGCATCTGCACGATCGACAGCAGCGAGTCCAGCCCCGAGAGCGCCGCGGATTGCACCGGTACACCAAGCACCGGCAGCGTGGTCTTGGCGGCAGTCATGCCCGGCAGGTGGGCGGCGCCGCCGGCGCCCGCGATGATGACCTCGAGGCCACGCGCCTCGGCCGTAGCGGCGTATTCGAACAGCAGGTCCGGCGTGCGGTGCGCCGACACCACCCGCACTTCATGCGGTACGCCGAACTCTGTTAGCGTTTCCGCCGCGTGGCGCATCGTGTCCCAATCGGACTGCGAACCCATGATGATACCGACCAGTTGCGTCATCGCGGCATTGTAACCCAGAGCGTGCTGCTAGCCCTGCAACAGGGCTCGCAAGGCCCGGAACAGCTCTCTCCTGGCGCCCAGCTGCTGCGCTTCGGGCAGGCGCGGGTCGCGGGCGCGCCCCAGCGTCTGCGCTAACAAGTCGAGGTTGGCGTTCGGCAGCAAGGCCCGCAGCTCCTGCAGCGCCACAGCGCCCTCGGTGACCAGCCGGTCGCGCCAGCGGGTTATGCGCTTGTCGCGCTCGGTCTCGAGCGCACGCAACCTGGCGGGTGCCTCCAGGGCGGCAAGAATCGGCGTCACATCGATGTTGCGCATCAGTTTGCCGATAAACTGCAACTGCCGGGCGCGCCCGCCGTGTGCCTTGATGGCACGTGCCGCGAGAATGGCCTCCAGCAGCGACTCCTCCAGCGGCAATTCCCGCAGCCGTGTCTCAGTCAGATTGACCAGTTCAGTGCCCAGGGCCTGCGCGTCCTGCGCCGCGCGCTTGCGCGCGCTCTTGCTCGGGCCGTCATAGACGGGAGCTTCGCTGTTGGGAACCGGGCTTTTGTTTCGATGTCGGGGCATATCGCGGGCAGCCGCATTAGAGCGCACTGCTACAATTCTGTCATGTCGCAAACTGTTGATGCCTCGCGCATTCCTGAACTGAAGGAAGTCGTCTCGATCGCGCTCGCGGAGGCGCGCCGCCTCGGCGCGACGCAGGCCGATGCCGACGCCAGCGTGCAGAAGGGCCTGAATGTCACGGTGCGTCTCGGCGAGGTGGAAACCGTCGAATACCAGCGTGATCGGGGCATGAGCGTCACGGTCTATCTGGGTCACCGCAAAGGGTCCGCCAGCACCGGGGATTTTTCCGCGGCCGCCATTCGCGAGTCCGTTGGCAAGGCCGCGGCGATCGCCCGTTACACCGCTGAGGATGAATGCGCAGGCCTCGCCGATGCCGCGGACATGGCGCGCGAATTACCGCAACTGGATCTCGATCATCCATGGGATATCGAACCTGACGCGGCGGTCGAGCTGGCGCGCAAGTGCGAGGCGGCCGGCCGGGTGCTGGATGCGCGCCTCAGCAATTCCGAGGGCGCATCTGTTAGCACGCATCGCGGCGTGCGGGTGTACGGCAACAGCCATGGGTTTCTCGATGGCATCGCCTCGTCCAATCATTCGATCAGCTGCGTCCTGCTCGCGGTCGACGGCGACGACATGCAGCGCGACTACTGGTATTCAACCGCGCGCGATCCATCCGACATCGAAGACGCCGAAAGCATCGGCCGGCAGGCCGGGCAGCGCGCGCTGCGCCGCCTCGGCGCCACCAAGCTCAGTACGCGCAAGGCGCCGGTGCTGTTCGCGGCGGAACTGGCGCGCGGCCTGGTTGGTTCCTTGTTAGGTGCGATCCGCGGCGGCGCGCAGTACCGCAAATCGACTTTCCTGCTGGGCGCCGCCGGGCAGCAGGTGTTGCCGGAGTTTTTCAGCATCCATGAGCGCCCGCATGTCAAAAAGGCGCTCGGCAGCGCGCCGTACGACAGCGAAGGCGTTGCGACCCGGGATCGGGAGCTGGTCCACAACGGTGTGCTGGATGGCTATGTCATGGGCAGTTATTCCGCGCGCAAGCTCCGGCTCAAGACCACGGGCAACGCCGGCGGTAATTACAACCTGTATGTCGATGCGGGGGCACGCACGCTCGGCAGTCAGGCGCTGCTGCGGGAAATGGGCACCGGCCTGCTGGTTACCGAGATGATGGGACAGGGGGTCAACGGCGTCACCGGCGATTACTCGCGCGGCGCCAGCGGTTTCTGGGTTGAGAACGGCGTGGTCAGCTATCCGGTGCACGAGATCACGATTGCCGGCAATCTGAAGGACATGTACCGCGCGATTGCTGCAGTCGGCGATGATGTTGACCGGCGCGGCGCGCTGCAGACCGGCTCGATCCTCATCAGCGAAATGACGATCGCCGGCGAATAGGCCGGCGTCTCGTCCGTTAGCCGTCGCTCGCGACCAGGTCGCGCAAGGTTCGCGTGCCGACGCTGGCGTGCCAGCTGGCACTTGAAGCCCTGAGAATGCCATCGACTTCCGGAATAACAACGTCCTTCGGCACCAGATGGCCGCCGCGCTGGTTACGCGCGACGTCCAGCACTTCCGCCAGCCTGATATCGGCGCTGTCACGCCCTGGCAGGAATTCGTCCTGGTCATTCTGGGTCAGCAGGCCGCTGGATTCGAGGCTGCCGGCGACGTCGGCGATCGCGATCGCTGGCAGACCAAGGCGGCTTGCCAGTCCGGCAACCGTCCAGCGCCGCGCGCCCTCGTGGTGTGCCTTGGCGATCAGGAACATCATCCGCACCGCGAGTTCCTCGCGTTCAACGTTGGACAGGCGCAGCGGCACCAGGCCGAGTCGCAGGTAGTTGGGGTTCTGCAGGTAGAAACTCAGCTGCACACCGACCAGCAGGATGAGCCAGCCCAGATAGGTCCAGATCAGCGCCGCGCTGACCACCGCAAGACCGGCGTACACCAGCGTCAGGCGCGACGTATAGATCACCAGTGCGGTGAATACCTTGCCGACCGCGGCCCACAGGACGCCGGCCCCCAGGCCACCCGCGAGCGCCGGGATCCAGCGCACCTGAGTGTTAGGTATGTAGTGATAAAGCCCGCTAAAGATCGCCGTGACCATCAGGTACGGCGACAGGCTCAGGCCCAGCGCCCAGAGCTGGTCGATGACCGGCAGGTTGGCAATGCGCTGCGCGGCCTCGGTCTGGATCGCCGCGTGCGCCAGCGCGATGAACGTGACCAGCAACAACGGACCGAGCACGATCAGGCCGACATATTCGGCGACCCGCCGGCCAATACTGCGCGGTTTCTGCACGCGCCACAGGAAATTGAAACTGTTTTCGATCCGCTGGATGGTGCCGATGAGGGTCCACAGCAACAGCGCGAGGCCCACCGAACCTAACAGGCCGCTGGACACGCCTTCAGCGAACCGCATGATGTTGGCCGTTACCCGTCCGGCGTCCGCGCCCAGCGGCCGGAAAAATTCGAATATCACGGGTTCGAGTTCGCGATGCGTGCCAAACAGTTTGAGGATCGCGAACGTGAAGGCGATCAGCGGAATGATGGACAGCAGGGTGGTGTAGACCAGGCCCATCGCATGCAGGTTGATCTGCCCGCGCGACAGGTCGCGCAGCAGCGCGAACGGGTAGCGCAGGATGCGCAATAACACCGCGAGCGCGCGCTGCGCAGGCACTCTGTGGTCCGCGGACAGGGGGCCAAAAAGCACGCGATCCAGGAGCGTCCAGAGCGGTTCGAACATGCGTTGGCAAGCATGACATACTCGGAAAATGACTGCTCCGGATCATTACCCGCAACGTATCGTCTGCCTGACCGAGGAGACCACCGAGACAATCTATCTGCTGGGCGAAGAGCGCCGGATCGTCGGCATTTCCGGTTTTACCGTGCGCCCGCCGCAGGCGCGGCGCGACAAGCCGCGCGTCTCGGCGTTCACGTCGGCCAGGATCGACAAGATTGTCGCCTTGCAGCCGGACCTGGTGTTAGCTTTCTCCGACCTGCAGGCGGATATTGCGGCCAGCCTGGTGCGCCTCGGTATCGACGTGCACGTATTCAACCACCGCAGCGTGGCGGGCATTTTTCGCACCATCCTGACCATCGGCGGGCTGCTGGGTTGCGAGGCCAGGGCGCGCGATCTCGCCGCGCAATTGCAGTCCGGGCTCGATGACATCGCCGCCGCGGCGCGCGCATTGCCGCGCCGGCCGCGGGTCTATTTCGAGGAATGGGATGAGCCGCAGTTTTCCGGCATCCAATGGGTCTCCGAGCTGGTGACACGCGCTGGCGGGGATGATTGTTTTCCGGAGCTGGCGCGCGAGTCGTTAGGCAAGAATCGCATCATCGCCGATCCGCTCGAGGTGCCGCGGCGCGCGCCGGATATCGTGTTCGGTTCCTGGTGTGGCAAGAAATTCCGGCCCGAGCTGGTGGCCGCGCGGCCGGGCTGGCAGGACGTGCCGGCGGTGCGCGACGGCGAACTGCACGAGATCAAGTCGTCGATCATCCTGCAGCCGGGTCCGGCGGCGCTGACCGACGGCGTGCGCGCCATGCATCGCATCATCGCAGCCTGGGCGCGGCGTTAGGCGCTGCGCTCAGGCGGTCAGGCGGCGCAGGGCTTCCTGGTAATTGGCACTGGTTTTGGCAATTATTTCTGGCGGCAGTTTCGGTCCCGGCGCTTTCTTGTTCCAGTCCAGCGTTTCCAGGTAGTCGCGCACAAACTGCTTGTCGAAGGACGGCGGACTGATGCCGGTCCGGTAGGTATCCGCCGGCCAGAAACGCGAGGAGTCCGGCGTCAGGACTTCATCAATCAGCGTCAGCTGGCCCGCGTCGTCGACGCCAAATTCAAACTTGGTGTCGGCGATGATGATGCCGCGCGCGGCGGCATGGTCGCGGGCAAATTCGTACAACCGTAGCGCGGCTGCGCGCACCTCCGCTGCCCGCGCCGCGCCGATCACGCCGGCGATGACCTCGAAGGACACATTCTCGTCGTGCTCGCCGGCGGCCGCCTTGGTCGCCGGCGTGAAAATCGGTTGCGGCAGCCTGGCGGCCTGTACCAGCCCGGCCGGCAGCGGGATGCCACAGATGGCGCCGGTTTGCTGATAGTCCTTCCAGCCCGAGCCGATCAGGTAGCCGCGCACCACGGCTTCCAGCGGCAATGCCTTGAGGCGCCGTACCAGCACCGCTCGTCCTGTTAGCATGGCGCGTTCCTCGGCGCTCAGCGGCAGGCTGTCCAGGGTCCGATGTGTTAGGTGGTTGGCCACCAGGTGTGCGGTCCGCGCAAACCAGAACAGGCTGATTTCATTCAGCACCCGGCCCTTGCCCGGGATCGGGTCGGGCATGACGACGTCGAAGGCGGACAGCCGGTCGGTGGTCACGATCAGCATGGTGCCGGCGTCGACCGCGTAGATGTCGCGCACCTTGCCGGTGTGGATTTTTTCGAGTCCGTGCAGATTGGTGGTGTGCACGGGCCTGGTGTCAGATTGCATTCGGCTAGTATTGCAGGATGAATTGGACCGGGAAACTGCTGGGTGGACTTATCGGGCTGTTGGCAACGCGCCAGCCGCTGGGCGCGGTGATTGGCGTCATCGTCGGCCACTTGTTCGATCGCCAGAAGTCCTCGAGCGACGCGTCGCGCGATCCTGAAGTCCAGCGTGCCGCGGCTGAGCCCGGCGACGCCAACGCGATCGCCGAGCGATTTTTCCGCAACACCTTTGAAGTCATGGGCCATGTCGCCAAGGCGGATGGCCGTGTGTCCGAAGCGGAAATCGCCGCGGCCAGGGCGGTGATGGCGGAACTGCGGCTCGATGCGCCGCAGACCGAGGCGGCGATTGTGGCTTATCGGCGCGGCAAGGAGCCGGATTTCAATCTCGAGGCGGTGATGCTGGCGTTGCGCAAAGCCTGCGCTGGCAGGCCCGACCTGCTGCTGGCGTTCCTGGAAATCCAGGTGCGCGCCTCGCTGCAGGGCAGCGACATGCGCGGCGTGGCGCGGCAGCGGCTCGGGCGCATTGCCACGTTGTTTGGTATTGGCACCATTGAGTTCGCGCACCTCGAGGCGGTGCTGCGGCTGCGCGCCGGCCAGGGCGCACGCGGCGGCGCCGCCCGCCAGGCTAACGACAGCGAGAAGCTGGCGGATGCGTACCGCGTGCTGGAAGTGGGACCGACCGCCACGGACGCTGACGTCGAGACAGCCTATCGCCGTCAGTTGAGCCGTCATCATCCGGACAAGCTCAAGGCCAATGGCCTGCCCGAGTCGATGCTGGAACACGCCAAGCAGCGCACGCAGCAGATCATCGAGGCCTGGGATGTGATACGCGCCCGGCGCGGCATTGCCAACTGACGGCAGGCTATACTTCCTGCGCCATGCAAACCCCCTGGATCGCGCCCTCCATCTTGTCCGCGGATTTTGCGCGCCTCGGCGCTGAAGTCGACGCGGTGCTCGCGGCCGGTGCCGACATCGTGCACTTCGATGTCATGGACAATCACTACGTGCCCAACCTGACAATCGGGCCGCTGGTTTGCGAGGCGCTGCGCAAGCATGGTGTCAAGGCGCCGATCGATGTGCACCTGATGGTGCGGCCCGTGGATCGCATCGTGCCGGACTTCGCCAAGGCCGGCGCCACCTACATCACCTTTCACCCTGAGGCGAGCGAACATGTCGACCGCAGCATCGCGCTGATTCGCGAGTGCGGCTGCAAACCGGGGCTGGTGTTCAATCCCGCCACGCCGCTCGATTTTCTCGATTACACGCTGGGCCAGATCGACATGGTGCTGCTGATGTCGGTGAACCCGGGCTTCGGTGGCCAGAAGTTCATCCCCAGCGTGTTAGATAAATTGCGCGATGCGCGCCGGCGCATCGATGCCAGCGGGCGCGCGGTGCGCCTCGAGATCGATGGCGGCGTCAAGCTCGACAACATTGCGGCGATCGCCGCGGCCGGTGCCGATACCTTCGTCGCCGGCTCGGCGATTTTCAGCACAACCGACTACGCGGGCACCATCGCCGCCATGCGCAAGGCCATTGGTCGATGAAGAGGGCCCGATGAAGGTCGAGCTGACAGCGCTGGAAGCGCGGCTCATCGGCTGCCTGATCGAGAAAGAACTGACCACGCCGGATCAGTATCCGCTGTCGCTCAATTCGCTGACCGCGGCCGTCAATCAGAAGACTAACCGGGACCCGATCATGGACCTTGCGGAGGCGGAGGTCGTTGCGGTTCTCGATGGCCTGCAGAAAAAACACCTGGTCTACGAAAAAAGCGGCTTTGGCAGCCGCGTCATGAAATACCAGCATCGCCTGGTGGGCACCGAATTCAGCGAGATCAAGGCAACGCCGCAGGAGCGCGGCATCCTCTGCGTCATGCTGCTGCGTGGGCCGCAGACCATCTCCGAGCTGCGTACCCGCACCAATCGGCTGTGTGAATTTGCGGACCTCGCCGAGGTTGAGACGGCTCTCAACGAGATGATGGCGCGCGACAACGGCGCGCTGGTCGCGCGGCTGCCGCGCAGCAGAGGCGAGCGCGAATCCCGTTACATGCATCTGCTGTCGGGCGCCATCGAGTCGGCACCCGAGCAGGAAACAATGCCAGCCGCTGTTGCGCACGCTGATCCGGACCTGGCGGCGCGTGTCGCGACGCTCGAGCGGGAACTCGAGGCGCTGCGGCGCGAAGTCGCGGCGCTGCGCGGCGCCTGAGGCCCGGCGATGGCGACCCATGCCGGCGGATGCCACTGCGGCCGGGTGCGGTTCGAAGTTCAGGCCCCGGCACGGGTCACCGTGTCCGAGTGCAATTGCAGCATCTGCGCCAAGTCCGGCTACCTGCACCTGATCGTGAGCGCGCCGCAGTTCAAGCTGCTGTCGGGCGCCGATGTGCTGACAAGCTACCGGTTCAACACCGGCACGTCGCAGCACCTGTTCTGTTCAGTTTGCGGCATCAAGTCGTTCTATGTGCCGCGCTCGCATCCCGACGGGTTCAGCATCAATGCGCGCTGTATCGATCCGGGCAGCATCGAGGAGCTGGTGATCGCGCCGTTTGACGGACAGCGCTGGGAGCAGGAGATGCAGCAGGGGCGGGTGCCGCCGACGGCATAAAAAAAGCCCGCGACTGGCGCGGGCTTTTTCAGTGAGGGGCAGGGGACGCCTGCCAATTCATTTCGGCGAGCTAACGACTACGCTTTTTCTTCGTCCCAATCGTCATCTTCGTCGGCGTCTTCTTCCAGATTCTGCGCCAGCGCGGTATTGCCGACGCTGACCGGGCCCTTGGCCATCGTGCCCCTGACAGGCACCACGACCGGACGGGTCTTCATCTTGGGACGCGCGTTAAATACCACAATCGTCTTGCCGGTGGCGCGCAGCAGGCCCTGGTCTTCCAGCACCTTCAATACGCGGCCCGCCATTTCGCGCGAGCAGCCGACCAGTCTTGAGAGTTCCTGGCGCGAGACCTTGATCTGCATGCCTTCCGGATGCGTCATCGCATCGGGTTCGCCGCACAGATCCATGATCGCGTGAGCAACACGGCCCGTGACATCGACAAACGCCAGGTCACCGAGCTTCTTGTTAGTCCGGTCGAGGCGGCTGGCCAGCTGCGTCGCCAGTTCGAAGATCAGGCCCGGGCTTTCGGCGGCAATCTGCCGGAAGCGCGGATAGGTCATTTCAGCAAGTTCGCACTGGCCGCGGGTGCGGACCCAGGCGGTGCGGGTCGGCTGTTCGTAGAACAGTCCCATCTCGCCGAAGAACTGACCTTTGTTCAGATAGGCCAGCACCATCTCGTTGCCTTCCTCGTCTTCGATCATGACTTCGACCGAACCCGAGATGATGTAGTAGAGAACATCCGGCAGATCGCCGGCGTGAATAATGACCGTCTTCGACGGTACCGTACGGATACGGCAATAGCTTAAAAAGCGGTTAATCGCCGGTATGTCGCTGAGCGGTTTTACTGAATCATCCATCCGAATCTCCCCTCACAAGTGGTGACAAGCGTGTCGTCGGATGTTTTTTTAACCATAACGCACCAAAGGCGCAAGGCATTTCACAATCAAATCCAATAACTTGTGACGGTCATCACACGTGAAGTCGCGAACATGATCGCCTTCACGGGTTCGGGAAGCTCGGCGCCGCCCGCGGCGCGGGCCGCAGCTCCGTGGTGAACCTCGTCGTGTTTCATCGATTCCAGCACGGCGCGACTGCCCTTGTCGGCCGCCGGTAGTTTCTCCAGGTGATCTTCCAGATGCTGTTCGACCTGGCGCTCGGTTTCGCTGACAAAACCGAGGCTGAGCTTGTCGTTGACGGCCGCGGCCAATGCGCCGATGGCGAAGGAACCCGCATAAAACAGCGGATTCAGCATGCTGGTGCGGCCGCCGAGTTCGTGGATGCGCTGCTCGCACCAGGCCAGATGATCGGCTTCTTCGCGCGCCGCCTTGAGCAGCATGTCGCGGATCCCGGGATCGCGCGCCAGCAGCGCCTGGCCGTGATAAAGCGCCTGGGCAGCCACTTCGCCAGCGTGGTTGACCCGCATCAGCGCGGCGGATTCGCGTCTGTCGCTCTCTGTTAACGTGCCCGGGCCCGGGGCGTCATGCGTGGGCGTGGCCCGCCCGGCCTGGGCTGGCGCGAACACGGAGCGCAAAGCACGGTCCGCGGCGATCAGAAAAGGCTCGAGTGGATTGGAGTCCGGCATGACCGCTATAATGCCACAAAAATATCAATCGAAACAATGAGTTAAGTATTATCCGGAGGCTTCTTTGCAAAGCCCGGACCGCTCCATTACACTTGCGCGCCTTTTTACATGAGCCCGGCGCGCGGCCCCCTTGTTCGACCAGCGTGACAACCAAAGCCTATAAGAGCGTACGGGCGGAGCATATTCAAGATGACCACGAAATTTGCCAAACCCGGAAACGTCCGCTGCGATTGGTTCGTTATTGACGCCGAAGGCCGCACCCTCGGCCGCCTCTGTTCGGAAATTGCCCTGCGTCTCAAGGGCAAGCACAAGGCCGACTACTCGCCGCACGTGAACATGGGCGATCACATCGTCGTGATCAACGCCGAGAAAGTGAAAGTCACGGGCCGCAAGCTCAAGGACAAGATCTATTACCACCACACCGGCGCCATCGGTGGCATCAAGTCCATCGCGCTCGACAAGCTGCTGCAGGAACATCCGGAGCGCGTGATCCAGATCGCAGTCAAGGGCATGCTGCCGAAGACCGTGTTAGGTCGCGACATGTTCCGCAAGCTGCATGTTTTCGCCGGCACCAAGCACCCGCATGCTGCCCAGCAGCCCAAGCCGCTGGCGCTTGCCGGCTGATACCTAACAAGATACCGAACAAGGAATTGAAGCAGATGCCAGTCACTCAACTGTCCACCGGTCGCCGCAAGACCTCGACCGCGCGCGTCATTCTGAAGCCCGGCACGGGCAAGATCACCGTCAACGACCGCCCGATCAACGAATTCTTCGGCCGCAAGACCGGCCAGATGATTGTCATGCAGCCGCTGGAAGTCACGCAGCTGGTCGGCCGATTCGACGTCGTCGCCAATGTCGCGGGCGGCGGTATCACCGGCCAGGCCGGCGCGATTCGCCACGGCATCACCCGGGCACTGATCAAGTACGACGAAAACCTGCGCAAGCAGCTGCGCGTCGCCGGTTTCGTCACGCGCGATGCGCGCGAAGTCGAACGCAAGAAGGTCGGCCGCCGCAAGGCACGCCGCGGTCCGCAGTACTCGAAGCGCTAAGCGGAATCCGGGCCGGACTTCGGCTAACCTGTTGCGCGATTCTTTTTGGGGGATCGTCTAGCGGTAGGACAACGGACTCTGACTCCGTTTACCTAGGTTCGAATCCTAGTCCCCCAGCCAATGTCAGGAAGGGCCGGTCG